>NZ_JBWPWD010000003.1:0-311817 GCF_056590455.1 Winkia sp. C0117E2
AAAAAAGAAAAAGGCGACCAGGGAGCCCCCCCCCCCCAATAAGGGAGCCCCCCTCGAATAGAGGCACCAGTTACACGTAATCAGCCTAGTTTTCGTGGCTAATGTGCTCTAGGCGAGCATCGGCGGCGCGCACAGGCAGCAGCAGTAGCAGCCCAACCAGCAGCACGAAACCGATCCCTAGAATGCCGAAGTAGGTGGCGTTCTGCAGCCCAGTAATCTTGCCGCCCAGCCAGATCGAGAACCCGAACATGGCCGGCGCCAGCGGGGTGGCCGCCCTACCTGTGGTTTGGTACAGACCGAAGACCTCGCCCTCGTTGCCTTTGGGAATACGGCGGGCCAGGAAAGACCTAGACGCCGACTGTGCAGGCCCAACCCAAATGCACAGGAATAGGCCTAGCACCCAGAAGACGACCTTCCCACCATCGTGCATGAAGAAGATGGCGAGGGCGGCGATCACCAGGGAGCTGAGCGACAACACCATCAGCGACTTGGGGCCGAATTTGTCGTCAAAGTAGCCCAGTCCGAAGGTGAAGATGCCGGCCACGACGTTGGCGGCGACGCCGAATAGAAGTACTTCGGCCGAGGAGAACCCGAACGTGGTGGCTGCAATCATGCCGCCGTAGGTGAAGACTCCGGAAAGCCCGTCTCGGAAGATAGCGGAGGCAAATAGGAAGTAGAGCAGGTGGGGCGACTTATGGAACAGAGTTTTTACCGTCTGCCACAGGTTCTTGTAGGACTGGATGAAAGATTCGCGTTCCATCTGATCGGCACCCGGCACCGCCCTGCCAGGAACGGCCTTCAGTACGGGCAGGTAAAGCAGCAGCGACCAGATTGCCGCTACTAGCATTGCCACGCGCACCGGCAAGCCATTTTCTCGGGAAACGGGAATGAGGGCGTCCTCGGAAATAAGCCCAAAGTTCAGTATGAGCAGCAAGAATATGCCCGCAAAGTAACCGGACGCCCATCCCAGTCCGGAGATGCGTCCAACGGTTTGTGGGGTGGAAACTCGTGGGAGCATGGCGTAGTAGTTTACGGAAGCAAATTCGGAAAAGACGGTTCCCAAACCTAGCAGGAATACCCCGAAGTACAGGTAGGAAGGGGTTGGTTGAACTAGTGCCATGGCTGCTAGAGCGGCCACCACGATCATCGAGAAGATCCCGAGCCAGGCCGTGCCTTTGCCGCGGCGATCGGCCCTCTGCCCGGTGATGGGGGCGGTGAGGGCGACGAGCAAGCCGGCAATGCCCATGCCGAAAGAGACCGCTTGGGTGGTGTGGTTTTCGGTGCCAAATCCTGAAGAGGTTAGGTAGACACTGAAAACGAAGGTAGTGGCAACCGCGTTGATTCCTGCGCTGCCCGCGTCCCACGCTGCCCAGGCAGCAACTTGCTTCTTGCTTATTGATCGGTTAGACACTAGCTCAGGCTATAACGAATAGGTGAACTGTAGGGATACTAATTGGTATCTGTTGGCAAATAGATGGGCCGGCGGCGGGGAAGTTACTCGGTTGGATATGCTTGAGCCATGAGCTTCGTTGTTCCTCGCGTGGGCATTGGCACTGATGTGCATGCCTTTTCTTCCGATCCTGAATGCGAACTATGGTTGGCCTGTTTGAAGTGGGATGGCCCGGGTTTGGAGGGGCATTCCGATGCCGACGTGGCTGCCCATGCCGCCTGCGATGCGGTGTTGCAGGCTGCGGCTTTAGGCGATTTGGGAACGAACTTTGGTACTGACCGGCCAGAATGGGCGGGTGCGTCCGGGGGCGCATTCCTGGCGGAGGTGGCGCGGATGGTTGCCGCGAAGGGGCTGCAGATCGGCAATGTGGCCGTGCAGGTGATTGGTAATAAGCCGCGGATGGGCAAGCGTTATGCGGAATGCAATGCGGCCATGTCGAAGGCTCTTGGCGCTCCGGTGACGGTTTCTGCTACCACTTCCGATGGGCTGGGATTTACAGGTAGGGGCGAGGGCGTAGCCGCAGTTGCTACGGCACTAGTATTTCCGAGGCAAGATGGCACACAAGAAGACTAAGCGTTCGAAGCGTTCCAGTGAATCGGAGCTGCTTCCGACTCGCATTGATACGGGGATGCAATTGGCGCAGGTGCGCCAGTGGGGGAGCGGATGGATGCTTTATTTGGACGGTGCCGAATCGTCTTTCATTGATCCTGACCGCCCCGAATTGTTGGAGTTTGAGTACCACCAGCACATGGATCTGCTGGTGCAGGTGGCGTTTGGGGATCAGCCGGTGCGGGCGTTGCATCTGGGTGGAGCCGGCTGTGCTTTGGCGAGGGCATGGGCAAAGACACGCCCTGGCAGTCAGAATACGGCGGTCGAGATCGATCCTGTTTTGGCTGAGAAGGTGCGTGAGTGGTTCGCGCTGCCGCGTTCGCCCTTGCTGCGTATCCGAGTTGGGGAGGCAGCGGCTGAGCTTGCCGCCACCCGCCCAGGCAGCTGGGATGTGGTGATTCGGGACGTGTTCGCGAACCGGGAGGTGCCGGAAGCGTGCGCTACCGCTGAATTTTTTGCCTCAGCAATGCGGGCTGTGGGCGAGGGCGTGTTCCTTGCGAACGTGACCAGTGCTGATGGCATTGGCAAGGCCAGAGAGCAATTGCAGCTGCTGCTTGACGCTGCCCATCACGCGCAAAAGCAGGCGGGGGTTACCGAGGTAGCCGGGCCGACCGTGGTAGCGGTGGCTGACCCGGCGGTGGTGAAGCGCGCTAGGCACGGCAATATTGTGCTTGCGGCCTGCGTTGGTGGCTGGGACGTGAACGACATAGATCGGGCGTGCCGCCGACTCCCACTGCCAGCCCGTTGCTACCGCGCTTTGTAGGCTTAGTCGGCCAGCAGTTCTACCAGTACTTCGGCGTGGTTCGTCTGGGGGAACATGTCGAAGAGACGGGCTCGGCGCAGCCGGTAATTGCTAAGGACTTGCAGATCTTTGGCCAGGGTTTTGGGGTTGCAGCTGGAGTATAGGATTCGCCTGGCTCCGCCCTCGTTTAGCGCTGTGGCAAGCTTTTTCCCAATGCCGCGCCGGGGTGGGTTCACTACGACGAGGGCGGGCTTTTCAGTTTGCGCCAACGCCCATTCGGTGGCATCGCCGGTTTCGAAGCGGGCGTGCAATCCCTGTGCTGTGGCCGCGTCGCGGGCGCACGCAATTGCCGCGTCGATGGCTTCTACGCCAGCTACTTCCCACCCCGCTTTAGCGAGGGTGAGGGCGAAGCCTCCCACTCCGCAGTAAAGATCCCAGGCTTTCCCGTCCGGGGTGCCTGCCCAATCGCGGGCCTGCGCGTACAGCCCGCGAGCAACGGTGGTGTTGGTTTGGAAGAAGCTGCGCCTATCGAGCTGCAGGTCGACGCCTACCGGCATGGTCAGGCGGGCACCTTCTGTAAGGGGAACTTCTTCGGCGCCCTCTAAAAGGGCAACGTGCTCCGGGTGCAAGTTGATGGAGGCCGCTACTAGCTGCGGCAATTCTGCCTGCAACCCGGCTAGAGCGCGCCGCAGCGGCACAATCGAAGCGGCGGTGCGGCACACGAACCTGACCTGCAGGTGGCCGGCAGGATTCGCGCTGACAATTACGGTGCGCAACTGGCCTTTGTGAGTGGCCGGATCGTAAGGCTTTAGGTCGGTCCTTGTCAGCGCCCTCCTGATGGGGGCGAAGGCGGCTCGTACCGGTGCCTCGTAAAGGCCGCATGCCGTTAGGTCTTGCACGCCCTTGCCGGGTGCGAGAATGCCTAGTTGGTAAGGGCCAGACCGGCCCTTTCGTCCTACAGCCAGCTTCGCCTTATTGCGAAATCCGCTTTCGGGGCCGCAGAAAGGTTCGGCCCAAAAATCGCCCTCGGGCAGCATTGCGGAAACTTTTGCCTGCTTAGAGGCAACTTGCGCGTCGTAAGGAGTGCCCATCAAGGTACACGAGCGGCACTTTCCGGCATCAAAGTAGGCGCACTGCATGTGAACTATATTAACCGCGCTTTAGTCTGCTTCGATACACTTGCACTGTGACTTTGAAACTTCATGACTCCAAGACCCGTAAGACCACTCCCTTCGAACCGGTAACGCCCGGGCAGGTGTGTATTTACGTCTGTGGGGCTACAGTGCAGGGCAGCCCCCACATCGGGCACATGCGTTCCGCCCTGGCATTTGACGTTGCCGTGCGCTGGTTCCTGCGTTCGGGATACAAGGTCACTTACGTGCGTAACGTGACCGATATTGATGACAAGATTTTGGCAAAGTCTATCGAGGAAGGGCAGCCCTGGTGGGCGCACGCCTACAAGTACGAGCAGGAATTTGCTAAGGCCTACCGCGATTTGGGCACCCTGACTCCTACCTACGAACCGCACGCTACCGCGCACATCCCTGACCAGATTGCCATGGTGCAACGGCTGATCGACGCCGGCCACGCCTATTCTGACGGGCAGGGTAGCGTCTACTTCGACGTGCATTCGCTAAAGGACTACGGTTCGCTCACCCACCAGCGGCTCGAGGACCTGGCTACTACCGAGGACGAATCTCAGATCGACCAGGACGTGGAAGCAGGCAAGCGCGACCCGCGCGATTTCGCCCTCTGGAAGGCTGCGAAGGACAGCGAACCTGACACTGCTAAGTGGGACAGTCCGTGGGGCAAGGGGCGGCCAGGTTGGCACCTGGAATGCTCGGCCATGTCGCGGCGCTACTTGGGCGACGAATTCGACATCCACGCCGGTGGCATCGACCTGCGTTTCCCGCACCACGAGAACGAGCAGGCCCAGTCGCACGGCGCTGGTTACGGCTTTGCCCGCCGCTGGATGCACAACGCGTGGGTAACCATTAAAGGCGAGAAGATGTCCAAGTCGTTGGGCAATTCCCTGATCGTCCAGAACATATTGGATCAGTACCCGGCCGTGCTGGTGCGCTTCACACTGGGCACGGTCCACTACCGTTCCACCGTCGAATACTCGGAAGATTCCCTGAAGGCTGCCGATGCCGTCTGGCAGAAACTGGCAGGATTCGTCACTCGCGCCCAGAAGGCCCTTGGTGGGGACGTGCTGCAGGATGTGCAGGCCCCTAGTGGGGACCAGGTGTGGCGGCACTGGTATGGCGCTGACTCTTCCTCGGCGAAACTGCAGGGCGTGCCCGTAACGGACGCTTTCGCCCAGGCACTGGATGACGACCTCAATGTGGCCGGCGCGCTCGCGGCAGTTCACGAGAAGGTCCGCGAAGGCAATGCCGCGTTGCAGAGCGGGGACAAGGACGCGCTACGAGAGGCAGTACTTTCCGTCCGCGCCATGTTGGACACGCTCGGCTTGGATCCGGCGGGCGACCAGTGGGGTGGCAGCCAGGTAGTGGATTCGCACGAGGGCGCCCTCGACACTCTGGTCGGCGAATTGATCAAGCAGCGTGGTGCTGCCCGCGCAGAAAAAGACTGGGCAACCGCGGATGCAATTCGTGATCAACTCACGGCAGCCGGAATTGTTGTCGAAGATGGAGCCGATGGAGCCCACTGGCACCTATCCTGACATGGTTCTTTAGGCCCACATAACTGAATAATTTGCCGCCTATGCTTCACGGTAGCGGAAAAGCGAGTGTGGTATAGGCGGCATTTAACTTTGCAAACTGCCTCTGGTGTGCGAAAGTTTTTCGTTGTTCGTAAAAAACTGACGAAAGGGTAGCGCCCATGAGCCAGGTTGCGTCCTCGCCCCGCCCTTCCCAGAAGATAGGGATTGTGTACGAAGGGGCTGGAGCCTCATTTGCTTTGATGGTTATCTGTTTCGCCGCATGGGGTGTAGCTGCAACCATGACGGACCCGATGGTCAAGGTATTCGGGTCGGTCTTTTCGATGGGCGCTTTCCAATCTTCACTGGTGCAGTCCGCCTACTACGGTGCCTATTTCTTCCTGGCTTTGCCGGCAGCGTTCTTGAACGCTCGGTTGGGTTACAAGGCGGGCGTAATAGTGGGGCTGGGCCTGGCTGCTGCCGGGGGCATGATGTTCTATCCGGCCTCGAAAGTAATGACCTTTGGCATGTTCATTGCTGCCCTGTTCACCCTGGCTTCGGGGCTATCCATTCTGGAAACGTCCGCGAACCCGTACGTGATGTCTATGGGGCCGGAACAGAATTCGACGCGCCGGCTCAACTTCGCGCAGGCTTTCAACCCGATTGGCGCCAACCTGGGCGTATTCATGGCCGCCACTTTTATCCTGCCCTACATTAGCCCGGCCACTCCCGCCCAGCGCGCGTCCATGACCCCTGCCGCCCTGCGCGCAACCCAGTCCGTGGAATTGCAGGCCATCATGGGCCCGTACCTGCTGCTGGCGTTGGTGTACGTGGTGATTTTGTTGGGCATCTGGTTTACCAAGCCCCAGTCCCACAGTGGTGGGAATGTGGAAGAAGAACAGCACGTTGCCGGTAACCCGGCCGATTCGCGGCTGATGCGGCTGATGTTCAACCGGCACTACAGCTTCGGGGTGGTGGCCCAGTTCTTCAACTTGGGCGCACAAACCTGCATCTGGACCTACACGCTGCACTACGTCACCGACGCCCTCGGCATCCCGGATACGAAGGGTGGCTGGTGGCTGCAGGGCTCTTTGCTGATCTTCCTTGTTTCGCGCTTCGTCATGGTAGCGATCATGGGTAAGTTCGATGCCCGCAAGCTGATGGTGCTGATGTGCACGGTGGGAGTAGTGCTCACCTTGGTTGCTGTTGCAACCGGCAACATTGTTGGGGCGGTATGTGTGGTTGCCCTGTCTGCCTGCCTATCTTTGCTGTTCCCCACCATTTACGGGGTAGCCCTGGAAGGGCTGGGGGCCGACACCAAGTTCGGCGCTGCCGGGTTGGTAATGGCAATCCTGGGTGGAGCCGTCATGCCCATGGTGCAGGGCTGGCTGCTGGACAAGACTTCGGCCTCTTTCAGCTACGTAATTCCCGCCCTGTGCCTCACTATTATTCTGGCTTACGCCATCTATGTGGTGCGCGTGCCGGCGCTGCGTCCTTCTGCCGAGGGCGGCTGCTAAAGCTAACGCAAAACGGATAAGTAACGTCCCGGGGATAAGCGAGAGATCCCCGGGACGTTTCTTCTTCTAAGGAATGGACTAGTTAGCGCAAACTAGGCCAGAGCTTTCAACGCGTTATACGAGCGGCGTGCCATCTCGATCGGGCCTTTGCCCTCTTCGGGTTCTCCGTCGATCATGATGTCCTGCTCAAGAACGTAGTAGCCGTCGAAGCCGGCTTCGTTCAGTGCGTCAACTACTGCACGGAAGTCGATGTCGCCTTCGCCGATGGGGGCGAACATGCCTGCGCGCACGCCCTCGGACCAGGTCAGTTCGTGTGGCAGTAGTTTGTCGGTCATGTCCTTGTGGATGTCCTTGGCGTGGACAATGTCGACGCGATCTGCATACTTTTGTGTTAGCTTGACGATGTCGGCGCCGCCGGCGGCTAGGTGTCCGGTGTCTAGGCAGAGGCCGATGGAGGATTCTGCCATCATCTTCTCGACCTCTTCGACGTTCTGAATCATGGTGCCCCAGTGTGGGTGTACGCAGGCGGTGACGCCGTCCTTGGCAGCCCTTTCCTTGATGCGATCTAGGTTATGGAACAGGGTCTTCCAACCTTCATCGTCTAGGACGGGACGGTTGTCGTAGCCTTCGCGGCCAGAATCGCATGCCAGGATCAGGTATTCGCCGCCGGCAACGCGGAAGGCTTCCAGTTCCTTTTCCACTGCGGGCATCGGATCGTAGTTGGGGTCATGCATGATGGCCAGGAAGAATGCGCCAACCGGTTTCAGGTCGAACTTCGAGATGGCTTCGGCACGGGCTTGCGCTTCAACGGGCAGCCAGCCTTGGGGGCCAAATTCGGTGGCAGTTAGGCCGATTTCTTTCATTTCAGTGAGTACGCGTTCCGGGCTCATCTGGTATCCCCAGTTCGGGACTTCGCATACGCCCCAGGAAATGGGGGCTCCGGCGATCTTCATTTTTTCCTTCTTCTATGTTCTGTAGTTTTTATAGGTGGATGGGTTTGGAGCCGTCGTGTGCAGATTCTTCTGCGGCTTCAGCAATGCGCAGGGCGGCAAAGCCGTCTGCGATCGAGGGCGAGATTTCTTCGCCGGCCTCTAGGGCGTCGATGAAGTGGCCCAGTTCGAGGGCGTATGCGTCCGCGTAGCGGTCCAGGAAGAAGTCCAGGTAGACGTCCTGGGCGTCTGTGACTTGGTTGTTGGAGAAGCGCACGGTGGTGGGGCGAATGTTCTCGGCGAACAATGCGCCGTCCTTGCCGAATGCTTCCAACCGCTGGTCGTAGCCGGAGGAGCAGTGGCGGGAATTGGTGATGGTTGCTACCGCGCCAGACTCTGCGATCAGAGTGATTACTGCGGCGTCGAAGTCGCCGGTGTCTGCCAGTTCGGGATCTAGGTTCTGGCCGACGGCCTGAACAGTCTTGATTGGGCCGAGCATGAACTGCGCGGTGTCGAAGTCATGAATGGTCATGTCCTTGAAGATGCCGCCGGAAACCGCAATGTATTCCTTTGGTGGGGCAGCTGGGTCACGGCTGATGATGGTTAGCTGTTCGATTTCGCCGCCGATCTTGCCGTCTGAAACAGCCTTTCGGACGGCTGCGAAGGCGGGGTCGAAACGACGGTTGAAGCCCAGCATTACCTTTGCGTCGTATCCTTCGATGGCCTTCATCAGTTTTTCTTCGTCAGCAGAGGACATGGCAATTGGCTTCTCGCAAAGAGCCGCCTTGCCAGCTTTCACAGCGGCGGTGATGTGAGCGACGTGTAGTGGAGTGGGGGAGCCGATAATTACGGCGTCAATGTCGTCTGCCTGGAATAGTTCCTCGGCGTCGGCAACTGCGCGGGCGTCGTAGGACTTTGCAAGTTTTTCGGCTGCTTCGATGACCGGGTCGGCGATTGCCACTAGCCGCGCATTAGGGTGGGCGGCCAGGGAGCGGGCGTGAACCTGTCCGATGCGGCCTGCCCCAATTAGACCGAAATTAATCATTGTGTCTCCTTATAGGTGAAATGGAGTTAGGGACTTTTGGAATCGAAAAAGGGGCTGATTCCACCTGGTGGTGTGTAAGCGAAATCAGCCCCTTTTTAGAACTTGTTACGGCTGGGGAAGGATGATGTCGCGAACGAACGCATCCAGGTTTGCGTTGTCGGCAAGGAAGCCGCGCAGGGTACGAACGGTTGCGCCAAAGGTGAGGAACTCATCCGGCTTCATTCCGTCAGGCTCGTAGGCGCGCCGGAATTCGTCGATGGACAGCAGAGTCTTCATAATGTTTTCGGGAACTGGGGCATCCCAGCGCTCCACCATGTCGGCGCCGCCATCGTTGATGCGCTTTTGCCACTTGAACGGTGGGGAGACGACTAGGTCGCCACCGACCAGTTCTAGGTAGTGGTTGACGTTGCGGAAGGCAGCGGCGAGCATGCGGGAACGGAGCCCGCGCTTTTCGAATTCGACTGCGGCTCGCTTGATGGCTGCGATGCCGGCCCATTCCAGGTGGCCTGGGTCGATTACTAGGCGCTCGCGTTCGGCAACGATCTTGATCCAGTCGTCGAGGCGGCCAACCATAAGGGTAACTACTGGCCACATCTTTGAGATGTCCTTGCCCTCTTCTTCGCGGCGCTTGAGTCCGCGTTCAATTGCCTCGCCGGCGGATACTGCCTGTGGCACGGTGAAGGATACGGTGACGTTGCAAACTACTCCGCGGTAGGTGGCTTCCTCTAGAGCTTCGATGCCAACTGCAGTGGCTGGGATCTTTACGATGATGTTCGGAGCCATCTCAGAGAAGTGGACTGCCTGCTCTACCAGCTTTTCGGCGTTGCGGTAGTTGGCGGGAGTGGTCTGCACGGACAGGCGGCCGTTCTTGCCATTCGATTCTTCAAAGGCGGGTTCAAGCAGCTTGGCGGCCTCGACTGACATGTCTTCGACGGTCTTCCAACCGATCTCGTTCTCGGTTGCCGTGGGCATCTGCTCGGCCAATTTCTTGATGTGTGGCCCCCATACGTCCGGGTGGGCTTTCAAAGTGTTGAGGGCGATTGATGGGTTGCAGGTTGCGCCCACGCCGCCCATTTTGATCGATTCGCTCAGTTCGTGCAGGTCGGAAGAGTCGTTCCAGAGGGCGGTTTTGGTCTTCTGGGATGCTTCGTAGAGCGGCCCGGGGGTGTATTCCTTCGTCATTGAATCTCCTGGTGGTAGTCAGGACTGGAGAGCCTGCGCTGGCGTCTCCGTGTGAACAATGACAATGGTAGGCAAAGTTAAGACAATATGTCAATACATTGTCCTAACAAAATAGGTTAATTTGCGTTTAGACTCATGGTAAAAGAATATAGTGAGGCCCGGTATATGTGAGCCCCATACTCAATTGCACGCCCTTCAGCGTCGTAGCCGATGCGCTCCATGGTCAGCACTGCGGCCCCGCGCGATTCCTTTAGCAATTCGGCCTCGGTTTGGGTGGCTTTGCGAGCGCTGATCTTTTGGCGGGCGGTGTGGGTTGAGACGGAGTTGTTCTTCATGGCCGCGTAGAGGCCATGCTCGCTGAGCTCGGCCGGCTTTGGGGCAATGTCCTCGGGAATGTAGTTGGTCAGAATTGCCAGCGGCTCATTGTCTGCAAAACGCAGGCGGCGAATATAGGCGACTGGCTGGTCTTCGGAGATGCCTAGCGAGATTGCGACATGGGCGGGAGGGGTCGTGATGGTGTATTCCAGAACCTTTGTGGAGGGTTTCTTGCCTGCGCGATACAAATCTTCGTACAGGCTGGTTAGTTCTAAATCGCGGTGGATAGCCTTTGGGGCGACGATGGTGCCGATGGCCCGTTTTCTAATTACGAGTCCAAGGTCTACAAGGTTTTGGAGGGCGCGGCGGGCGGTAGGGCGCGAGACGCCTAGCCGCTTAGCCATTGATAGCTCATCTTCGAGCCGGGTTCCTGGCTCTAGTTGCCCGCTGGTGATCAGTTTGCGCAACGGTTCGCTGATCTGGTGGTATAAGGGGACTGGTAGGGAGTGGTCAACCCTGATCTGTGGCGCAGCCGGAACTTTCCCTGGCATTGTCGATTTACCTCCAAATTGATTATTGAGGGCGAGTGCTCCTCGGGTGCCGCCGCTGGTGCATTTGGGACGCATAAAGCGTCGCTTTGGAAAAATGTAGCGGCAAACTCGCACAAAGCATAACCGTGTATTAACTGCGCTGCCAAGCGGGAAATTCGGTGAGCGGTAGGCGGTTGCGGATACTCTGCAGAGATCAGCCTTATTAATTGTACGTAAAAATGTATTTACAAACAAGTGAAGCCTGCTATTGTGTTACTCAACTAGGTGCTTGGTTGCAGTATGCTATGTCCCTACCCGTACAGGGGCACCCCGGGCCATCCGCGCAAGGTGGCCTCGGCTGCTGCTAGTGCCGAAGATATGAGAGGACGAGGATGTCTGATATTAGAGCGCAGTTGCCAGATGGGATGGTCCCGGACAAGGCGGCAGTAAGTGGGCTTGTTGCTCGTATTAAGGCGAGCGGAAAGCATCGCGCCCCTATCGTACTTGCGATCGTGGCAACCATTGGTTCATTTCTGTTTGGGTATGACACCGGCGTTATTGCTGGGGCCCTTCCGTACATGTATCTTCCCCATGCAGCTGGCGGCTTGGCGCTGACAGCCTTCTCGGAAGGTGTAGTCACCGCTATTTTGGCTTTCGGTGCAGCTTTCGGTGCTTTCTTTGGGGGGCAAATCAACGACCGCATTGGGCGTCGCCGCTCGATTTTGTTCCTAGCGTTCATGTTCTGCTTGGGAACGCTCGGGTGCACTTTCTCGCCAAACGTCATTGTCATGTATCCCTTCCGTTTTATCTTGGGGTGGGCAGTCGGTGGGGCCTCATCGACTGTTCCTCTGTATCTAGCGGAAACTGCTCCGAAGTCCATTCGTGGGCCGATCGTGGCATTGGACCAGTTCATGATCGTGTTCGGTCAGTTCATTGCCTACTCGATGAACGCTGTGATCGCTCACTACAACCACGCTCCGCAAGCTGTAGTTGGGAGTGATCCTTCCGGCACTTACCAGCGCGGTGATGTGGTCAGCTGGGACATTCTAAAGAATATGACGGATGTTGCCGTCCTGGAAGGCAATGGGCACGCCTGGCGCTGGATGCTCGTGTTGGCAACCATTCCTGCTATTGCGTTGTGGTTGGGAATGCGTGTCATGCCAGAGTCGCCTAGGTGGTATGCGACCAGGAAGCGTTATTACGAGGCGATCGCTTCGATGAAGCGTCTGCGTACTTCTGATGAAGAAGTTGCTGACGAAATGTGCGAAATGATCGATCTGGAGCGTGCAGAAGAGAATCAAGAAAAGTGGGGCTTCAAGCAGGCGTTCAAGACTAAGTGGACGCGGCGAATTATTTATATCGGCATTGTGCTTGGTATCGGAGACCAGCTTACCGGCATCAATACGGCCATGTGGTACATGCCGAAGATCCTTCACTCGGCAGGCTTTGCTACCTCGGATGCCATTACCTTGAACGTAGTTACCGGATTCGTCTCGGCGGTAGGGTCTTTGATTGGCATGTGGCTTGTAGGCAAGTTCATGCGTCGCCATGTGGGGATGGGCCAAGAGGCGGGTATTGCTGCTTCCTTGCTAGTCCTTTCCGCGATCTTCCACTTTGGGATCCAGCCTTACACGGATGAGGCGGGCAATATTAGCAAGGCGATTCCTGCCTACATTCCGTGGCTGGTTGTGCTGGTGGTTTCCCTCTTTGTGTTTGCCAAGCAGGCGGGCACGGTCAACTGGGTGCTCATGTCTGAGATTTTCCCGGCAAAAATTCGCGGTATCTCGCAGGGCATATCCGTAGGCGCACTCTGGTTCTTCAACGGAATTGTCGCAATGGTATTCCCCTCGATGATGGAGTTCTTGGGAGGGTCAAAGACGTATCTGATCTTCGGCCTCATCAATATTGGTACCTTCCTCTTCTACTGGAAGGTTGTGCCCGAAACGAAGATGTACTCTCTAGAGGAGGTCGAAGAACGCTTGCAGAAGCGCTTTTCGTAGGCAAACGCCCGATAGGGTTGTTTGTAAGAACAAAAGAACATAGTATTGAGATGTGACGTCGACGACGACGCGACGCTTCAAAGAGGTGGCGCCCAGCTCAAGGAAAGGAGAGGAAATGACTTCTAAAGCTAGAAATCTGACCGATCCTAGGTACTCGAAGCTGGCAGTCGGTGTCTGCCCTGACCAGTGGGGCGTTTGGTTCCCCCAGGACGAAAAGCAGATAGAGCCTCGCCAAGCCATGAAGGAAATGGCAGAGGCCGGCTTCGAAATCCTGGAAACTGGCCCCTACGGCTACTTCCCGACTGACCCGAAGGAACTCACCCGGTGGTGTGACGAATTCGGTTTCAAAGTTGTAGCTGGTACCGGCTGGGGTATCCTGCACAAAGCTGAGGCATGGCCGGAAACTGAAAAGACCTTCCGCGCCATCGCTGAAACACACGCGGCAGTAGGAGCCGAATACATCGTGCACCTACCTCCGCTGTACCGTGACGACAAGTCCTGGCAGTGGACCGATGATCGCGTCCTGCGCCCCGACGCCTGGAAGCTGTACGTGGAAAACGCCAACAGGCTGGGGCAGATGCTGCTGGATGAATACGGACTGAAGATGGTGTTGCACCCCCACGGGGATTCGCACATCGAAACCCCCGAAGACATTGACCGAATCTTCAAGGCCACGGATCCGAAATACGTGAATCTGTGTCTTGACACCGGCCACATTGTCTACGGCGGCGGCGATCCGATTCAGATGGTGCGCGATTACCCAGACCGCATCACCTACGTTCACATCAAGTCCTTTGACGTGGCCCTATCAAAGCAGGCGCACGTGGAGGATTGGCCGTTTGGTGAAGCTGTCGCTAAGGGAGCCGCGGTGCGTCCTCCAGCGGGCGCGCCCGACATGGTGGCGCTGATTGACGCCCTTTCCAAATTGGACAGGGATATCTATTGCGTGTGCGAGCAGGATTGTTACCCGTGCGCGCCGGATTTCCCGCTTCCGAATGCTATTAAGACTCGCGAATACTTGGCCTCTATCGGCCTGGGAACCCTGTAGGAGCATGCCATGACAGTAAGAATCGGACTAATTGGATGCGGCGGCATGGGCAGGGCTCATGTGGATCGCATAGTGAATGATTTGGCCGGCGCGAAGGTGGTGGCCGCGGCTGACCTGAACTTACAGGCTGCCGAAGAGGTCGCAGCCCAAGTAGGTGGGAAGGCCTACGGCAGCGGGGCAGAACTGATCGCGGCCCCGGACGTCGATGCCGTATTGATTGCGACCTTCGGAAAGGTGCACGCCCCTGACGTAATCGCCGCCGTCGAGGCGGGGAAGTACGTACTGTGCGAAAAGCCGTTGGCTACTACTGCCGAGGACTGCAAGAAGATCATGCAGGCCGAGGAGAAAGCCGGCAAGAAGCTGGTGACCGTTGGCTTCATGCGGCGTTTCGACCAGGGCTACAACCAGCTGAAGGATGCTATTGCCGAGGGCGGATACGGCCCGGTGCTGATGGTGCACAACCGCCACCGCAACCCCACCGTGCCCGACAATTACACTTCCCGGATGCTGATTGACGACACGGCCATCCACGAGATCGACACGATGCGGTGGATGACTGGCGAAGAGATTAAGGCTGTGCGCGTTGATCCCGTCCGCCAGACCAGCCGCGCCCACGACGGGTTGGAAGAGCCGATCGTGCTGGTGATGTACACCGAATCGGGAATCCGCTTGGATGACGAGGTGAACGTCAATCTGGGGTGGGGCTACTCCATCGAATGTGAAGTGGTCATGGAAAGCGCGGCAGCCAGGTTGGGCGACCAGGAAAAGACCGTTATTCGTGACGCGAGCGGCAACCGCAATGCCATCTGCAAATCCCACATAGACAGGTTCAAGGCAGCCTTCGATACGGAAGTGCAGTCGTGGATCAACGCGGTAGCAGAAGATCGCCACACCGGTTCTACTGCCTGGGATGGCTACGCCGCCACCTCGGTAGTGGATGCCGCACTTAGATCCCAGGAAGAGGGCGGCAAACAGATTGCCGTTGAGCTAATCGAAAAGCCTGCTTTCTACAACTAAACAATCAGGTTTGCTCGGCGCTGCCGCCTGCTCCGAGCGGCAGCAAAGAGTAAACCTGCCCCACAATCAAAAGCCGGAGCAAGCGCCATCGATGGCGCAGGCAGCGTAGCTGCCAGCCACGCATACCGTGCACAATGAAGGAAGGTTTTGTCGATGCGTAGGATACCGGAACCGCAGCTGGATGTACTTACCATAGGGCGTTCTGGCGTGGACATTTACCCGTTGCAGACGGGAGTCGGACTGGAAAAAGTCACCTCCTTTGGTAAGTTCCTGGGAGGCTCCCCCACTAACGTTGCGGTTGCAGCGGCAAAATTGCGCCACTCCGCCGCGGTAATCACCGGGGTGGGCGACGACCCATTCGGCAGGTACGTGCGCAGCGAAATGCGCGCCCTCGGCGTGTACGACACCTACGTGAAGACCAGCAAGACGCTATCTACCCCGGTCACCTTCTGCGAAATCTTCCCGCCAGACAATTTCCCGCTGTACTTCTACCGGCAGCCGAAAGCCCCCGATCTGGAAATTACCCCGGAGGATATTCCAGAGGACGCCCTGCAGAAGGCCAAGATCTTCTGGATCTCGGTAACCGGCCTTTCTGAAGAACCTTCCTTCGGCGCTCACATGCACGCCCTGAAGGCTCGCGGGCGCGAGCACTGGGTGATTGCCGATCTGGACTACCGCCCCATGTTCTGGGAAGACGAAAAGCTCGCCACTGAACGAGTGGGAGAGGCCCTCCAATACGTCAACATCGCTGTGGGCAACAAGGAAGAATGCCGCATTGCGGTAGGCGAGACGGAACCAGACCGGGCAGCAGACGCCCTCCTAGATCGCGGCGTAGAAATTGCCATTGTCAAGCAGGGCCCGAAGGGCACCCTGTGCAAGACCAAGGATCGTCGCATTGAAGTTCCAGTCACCGAAGTAGACGTAGTAAATGGGCTCGGGGCAGGCGATTCCTTCGGCGGCACCCTGTGCCACGGGCTGCTTTCTGACTGGGATCTACCAGAAATTATCTCGGCGGCATCGACGGCAGGTGCCCTAGTATGCACCCGCCTAGAATGCTCGACCGCTATGGCTTCCGAGCCTGAAATCCTCGACATGATGAGGGCGCACCCGGAGGCCGAACCACAAGTAACCGAGCGGAACTGACATGTCCATCATCGAAAAAATAGCTGATATTCGCGCAACTGAACCCGAAAAGATTGCGCAAACCCTTGCTAACCGGAAGAAGGGAAGCGTGCCCAAAGACGGGGCAATGCTGATCATCGCTTGTGATCACCCGGCACGCGGAGCGCTCAAAGCGGGTGCCGACAACACTGCAATGGCAGACCGCGAAGAACTGCTCTCGCGCTGTGCTGAAGCCCTCGGACGCCCCGGCGTACACGGTTTTCTTGGCACCGCGGACATGATCGAAGACTTGGCGCTGATGGGAGCCCTGGAAGGCAAGCTGGTTTACGGTTCCATGAACCGCGCCGGCTTAGACGGCGCCAGCTTCGGCATAGACGACCGCTTCAATTGTTACGACGCGGCCGGCGTGAAAGCCGCCGGGCTGGATGGCGGCAAGATGCTTCTGCGCATTCATTTTGACGATCCCGCCACCCCGGCAACGCTAGATGCGGCTGCGAAGGCCGTGAACGAACTAGCAGATGAAAAAGTTATGGCCATGGTTGAACCGTTCATCTCGGAAACAAAAGATGGGCGGATTGTGAACAACCTAGAGCCGCAGGCGGTGATTCGCTCCATCGCGATCGCCGAGGGCCTAGGACGGACGTCCGCATATACCTGGCTAAAGCTGCCATGCGTACCTGACATGGAAAAAGTCATGGCGGCTACTACTCTTCCATCGCTTATTCTGGGTGGGGAAGTTTCCTCAGATCCCGAAGCTGCGATGAATGGTTGGGGCAAAGCCCTGAAACTACCGAATGTCAAAGGCCTAGTGATCGGAAGATCGCTCCTATTTCCGCCTGACGGCGATGTCGCCAAGGCGGTCGATCAGACAGTGGAGATGCTATGAGTGACAACGAAAAGTATTTGAAAAAAGCCGGTTCCACCGCTCACGGACAGTTTGACACTGATGTCTGTCCCGAAATTGCAGGATGGGAATTTTCCGGCATCAAGGTACTGAACCTGCCAGCCGGCGGAAGTGAAGAGGTGGACTCTGATGGCGACGAATTGCTGGTACTGCCGCTGGAGGGGGCGTGCACGGTAAGTGTAGAGGGCAAGGAATATGAACTCGAAGGACGCGAGAATATTTGGACCGAAGTGTCTGACTACCTGTACATTCCTCGCGACACCACCTTCACTATCACCTCTAAAGAGGGTGGCCGCTTCTGCCTGCCCACTTCGCGCTGCAACGAGCGCCTCGAGGTGTCCTACTGGGGCAAGGAAGCCGTCAACACCTCCTTGCGCGGGGCTGGCCCGTGCTCACGGCAGGTGAACAATTACGCCCTCGGCAATGAGCTTAAGACCGACCACCTGCTGGTCACCGAAGTGTTGACCCCGGGCGGGAACTGGTCCTCCTACCCGCCGCACAAGCACGACGAACATAACGAGAATGAGCGCAAGCTCGAAGAGATCTATTACTTTGAGGTGCGTCCTGGCAAGGACGGTTCTGAAGGCTTCGCCCTGCAGCGCGTCTACCCGTCTCCGGGCCACCCGATCGATGTGTGCACAGAGGTGCGCACGGGCGACGTTGTGGTTATGCCCTACGGCTACCACGGTCCTTCCGCCGCCGCGCCTGGCTACGACCTGTACTACCTGAATGTGATGGCAGGCCCAGCCGAGGACGCAACCTGGCTAATGACCGACGATCCGGTCCACGCCTGGGTGAAGGAAACATGGGGTGAGCAGCAGGTAGATCCGCGCCTGCCCATGACAAAAACAGTAGAAAAGTAGGCAAACAACAATGAAGAGCGAACCCAAAGTTAGGCTAACCGTCGGGCAGGCAATTGTCCGCTTCCTGGTGAATCAGTACTCCGAGCGCGACGGTGTAGAAAAGCGCCTTGTGCCCGGCACCTTCGGTATCTTTGGCCACGGCAACGTGGCTGGACTGGGGCAGGCGCTGCTACAAAACGAGATCGATCCAGAACCGGACGGTGGGCGCATGAAGTACATCATGCCTCGCAACGAACAGGGGCAGGTGCACGCGGCGGCAGCGTTTGCGAAAGCTAACGAGCGTACGCAGTTCCTGGCTTGCACGGCCTCGATTGGCCCCGGCTCCCTGAATATGGTTACCGGTGCGGCGCTGGCTACGACCAACCGCGTGCCCGTGCTGCTGTTCCCGTCGGACATCTTCTCTACCCGGTTCCCGGATCCGGTACTGCAGCAGTTAGAGGATCCCACCAGCCTGGACGTGTCGGTCAACGACGCCTTTAGGCCGGTGTCTCGTTTCTTCGATCGCATCAACCGGCCCGAGCAGTTGATGCCCTCGCTGATGGCCGCTATGCGTGTGCTGACTGACCCCGCCGAAACTGGAGCCGTGACCATCGCCTTGCCGCAGGATGTGCAGGCGGAGGCCTACGACTTCCCGGAGGCAATGTTCAATAAGCGCGTCTGGCACCTGCGCCGGCCCGCTGTCTCGCCGGCGGAATTGGAGCGGGCAGTTGCTGCTATCAAGGCTTCCAAGCGGCCGCTCATCATTGCGGGCGGTGGCGTCAAGTATTCGCACGCCCACGAAGAGCTGCGCGAATTGGCTACGGCAACGGGACTGCCGGTTGCTGACACTCAGGCAGGGAAGGGCGCTATTACCTTCGATCACCCGTCCTCGGTTGGCGGCGTGGGTTCGACCGGTGGCGATTCCGGCAACCATCTGGCTGACAAGGCGGACCTGATCATTGGCATTGGTACCCGCTACAGCGATTTCACCACGGCGTCGCGGACTCAGTTCAAGAACCCCGATGTCCGTTTCGTCAACATCAACGTGACTAGCTTCGACGCGGCGAAGAACTCCGCGGTGATGGTAGTTGCAGACGCCCGCGAGGCCCTGGTTGCCCTGAAGGACGCCCTTGCCGGATACAGGGTGGACGAGGACTACGCGAAGGAAATTGCGGCTGAGCGCGAAGCTTGGATGAAGGCCACTGAAAAGTGCTACCACCTGGACCATGGTCCGCTGCCGGCTCAGACCGAGGTCTTCGGCGCTTTGAACGAGATGCTTGGCGAGCGCGACGTGGTAATCAACGCCGCTGGTTCTATGCCGGGTGATTTGCAGGCGCTGTGGCAGGCCAAGTCCGAGATCCAGTACCATGTCGAATACGCCTTCTCGTGCATGGGCTATGAGGTTCCTGCCGCAATGGGCGTGAAGCTGGCGCTGCCTGACTCCGAGGTAGTAGCCATAGTGGGAGATGGCACCTACCAGATGCTGCCCATGGAACTGGCTACCGTGGTGCAGGAACGCATCAAGGTTATTTACGTGCTGCTGGAAAACCATGGTTTCGCCTCCATTGGCGCTCTTAGCGAGTCGCACGGTTCGCAGCGCTTCGGCACCCGCTACAGGGTGGGGGATGGCAACGCCCATAACGAGGACGGCGAACTGCTGAGCGTTGACATTGCGGCCAATGCCGAATCGTGGGGGCTGGATGTGCTTCGAGTGCACTCCATCGCGGAATTCCGCGATGCTTACGCGAAGGCAGCTGCCTCTGACAAGGCCACCATGATCTACATTGAAACGGATCTGTACGGGCCTAATCCGCCGGCTTCGTCCTGGTGGGACGTGGCGGTGTCGCAGACTTCCCGCCTTGATTCGACCAATGAAGCTTACAAGGAATACATCGAATACAAGGACAAGTATCAGCGGCATTACTGGTAAAACCCCCAGGAAGTAGCTTTCTTGGGTTCGCTCGAAAATGCCCCGACGCGCAAGCGTCGGGGCATTTTCCTTTCTCACCCCGGACTTGGGGCCCGGGTGTGGGTGGCCTGGCATTTGGCCCAACAGCAATGTAGAAGGGTGAAGAATGGCGAAACCCGTGCTCACAATAAAAGCGTATTGATAGGACAAACTGTTGAATGGTAGGACAAAAGACCGTAGTATGGGAGCAAGAGACCGAAGCAATTAGAGGCTCTTAGCAGACTTAAAAAGCAACTCATTGGGGAGATACTTTTATGACTTACGTTGTCAAGCCTTGGATCGGCGGCAAAGCCGTTGACGGTAAGGGTGGAAAAGTAGATATCGACAACCCGGCTACCGGAGAAGTCATTGGGACCTTGGAGCTGGTAAGCCCCGAGCAGGTAGAAGAAGCCATCGCTTTGGCAGACAAGGCGCAAAAGGAATGGCGCAACAAGTCGATTCCGAAGCGGCAGGAAGTGATGTACAGGTTCCGGCAGCTAGTCATGGACGATATTGACAATATGGCGCAGCTGTCGGTGGACGAACATGGCAAGACCTTGTCGGATGCGCGCGGAGAGATTCAGCGCGGCCTGGAAACGGTCGAATATGCATGCAACATTGGCGCCAATTCCAAGGGGCAGTATTCCTACAACGTAGGTACCAATGTCGATCTGAAGGTCATCCGGCAGCCTCTGGGCGTAGTAGCCGGCATTGTGCCGTTCAACTTCCCCGCCATGGTCCCTATGTGGATGTTCCCGCTGGCATTGGCCACCGGAAATGCTATTGTACTAAAGCCTGCCAACGCTGTTCCCTCTGCTGCCTTTGATATGGCGAAGAAGCTGAAGGAAGCAGGTCTTCCCGACGGGCTATTCTCGCTGCTGCCTGGCGACAACGAGATCACGAACGTCATGATCGACAACCCGGCCGTGCAGGGAGTGTCCTTTGTGGGCTCTACCAAGGTTGCCAAGCTGGTGCAGAAGCGAGCGATCGAAGCTGGCAAGCGGGTGCAGGCTCTTGGCGGGGCAAATAACCACGCTATGGTGATGCCTGATGCCGATCAGGAATTCGTAGCAAAGTGGCTGGCTGCAGCCGCATTTGGTGCTGCCGGGGAGCGGTGTATGGCACTCTCTGTGGCGGTGGCTGTAGGCGAGGCTGGCGATGGCCTGGCCGAGGCGGTAAAGAAGCAGGCTGCCGAGATTGCTATTCCGGGGCAGGGGAATGACAAGAAGTCCGGTTTTGGCCCGGTCATCTCGAAGGCCGCCCAGGAGCGCATTATCTCTTGGATCGACGAGGCGGAAAAGATGGGCGCCAAGGTTGTTCTGGATGGACGCAAGCAGACGGTGGAGGGCTACGACGGCGGCTACTGGCTGGGCCCAACCATTCTCGAGGACGTTCCGCTAGAGGCCAAGGCATACTGTGAAGAGGTATTTGGCCCGGTACTGCTGATTCAGCATCGGGACTCCTTTGATGAGGCGATTGAGCTAATGAATGCCCAGACCGTCGGCAACGGCTCGGCTATCTTTACTAATGACGGCGGGGTTGCCCGGCGTTTCGAGCACGAGATTGAGGCTGGCATGGTCGGCATCAACGTGCCAATCCCAACCCCGGTTGCCTACCACTCTTTTGGCGGCTGGAAGGATTCGCTGAACGGCGAGCACCACATTCACGGGCCCGAGGGCGTCGAGTTCTACACTCGCGCAAAGGCGATCACTTCGCGCTGGCCCTCCGAGGACGGCGTCCACGACGCGACGCTGTCTTTCGAAAAAGAAGACTAATTTAGCCTAGCGAATAGGGCCTGACCAGGGAGTAAATCTCTGGTCAGGTCTTTTTAAAGGTGTCCGCGCAGGCCGCGGCAAGTCAGGGGAGTGAAAAGACAAACCTGAACTATTCCTGAGAGTTTATGTAAAATGATTTTTATGGCTAGGAAAGTAACCCAACAGGACGTTGCAGATCTGGCCTGCGTCTCTAGGGGCCTCGTGTCCATGGCGCTTCATGATTCCCCAAAGATTCGCCCCGAAACCAAAAAGCGTGTAGCCGAGGCGGCAGCGAAGCTTGGGTATCGGCCCAATGCTGCGGCGGCAATGCTGGCTTCTTCTAAATCTGGGCTTGTGGGGCTGATCCTGCCCAATCTGTCTAATAGCTTTTACGATTCTGTGGTGTCGGGGGCGCGTACGGTAGCGAAGGATGCGGGGAAATTGGTGCTGGTTGCGGACACTGGCGCCGAAGCAGCTACCGAATTGTTCTCGGCCTGGAAGTTTGTTGATTTGGCCGTGGATGCGCTGATCTTGGTTAGTCCTATGCAAACCAAGGCACAGTTGATCGAGCTAGGGCGAAAGGCGCCGCTGGTAGTGGTTGGCCGGCCTTCTCCGGATCCGTGCGTGCCGGCGGTGTATGCCGATCCCAATCCCATCATGGAACAGATGGTTGGCCACTTGTATGAGGCGGGGTGGCAGCATCTGGTCTACGTTAATTATTCCGAGGACGCGGGTGAACTGGGGGCGCGCGATCGACGTGATGCGTTCCGTGCAAGCGTGAAGAAGAACAAGGCGATCACCTACGAGCTGACGATGGTAAGTCGGGATGGTATTGGGCGTCTTATAGATACTCGAATCGAAAAGCACGAGAGCGTTGCCTTTGTGGCCCATAACGACATGTTGGCGCTGTCGCTAATGTCGGGGCTAACCGTGCGGGGCCTGCATGTCGGGTTGGATGTGGGCTTAGTTGGTTATGACAATATTCCAATAGCTGCCGCCCCCGAAATTGACCTGACTAGCGTCGATCAAAAGGGGTTCAATCTAGGGTGCTTGGCGTTGCTGCGCGCGCTTGGCGGTCGCAAAGAGCAGCAGTTGGTCGAAGAGGGAAATCTGATCGTCCGCTCGTCCTCGCGAGGCTGAATTTACATTTTTGAAAAAATGATATTACAAAGCGTTGACGCGCGTTAAAAACTTTGGTAGCGTGAAAGTCAACGAGACAGGACCCGGCCATTGGGTGCCCAAGCAGCACATTCTCAAAGAAGAGAGAGACGAAATGGCAAAACCACTATCCGTAGCAGTCATAGGTGCTGGCATGGCGGGAGCAACCCACGCCAATGCCTGGCGGCAAGCAACCACCGTCTTCGACACCAATCTTCCCCCAGTCAGACTGGCAACGATCGCCGATGCCTACCTTCCTTTCGCGCAGGATGCTGCAAAGCGGTACGGCTACGAAAAGGCTACCGAAAACTGGCGCGACATTCTGGACGACCCCAGCATCGACGTGGTTTCGATTGTGGTGGGAAACGCCCTTCACCGCGAAATGGCGGAAGCACTGGTGAAGGCTGGAAAGCATGTTCTTTGCGAAAAGCCGCTGACCGACAAGATCGAGGACGCCAAGGCGCTCGCGGAACTAGAGAAGTCGGCTTCAGTACAAACCGGTACGGCCTTCGGGTACCGGTGGTCGCCCTCGATCGCGAAAGCGGCGGAGCTGGCGAAGGAAGGTCGCTTTGGGAAACTGGTGAACTTCACCGGCACCTACCTTTGCGACTATGGCTGTGATCGCAATGCGCCCTTGGCCTGGCGCTACACCGGTCCGATGGGGTCGGGAGCGTTGGGCGACGTGGGCTCGCACCTGCTGAACACCGCCGAGTTGGTGTGCGGCAAGATTAAGGCCGTGTCTGGGGCCGGGTTTGCCACCGTCATCAAAGAGAGGCCGATTGTCGCCGGGGCGCAGGCGCTGCAGCGCGGCAAGAAAGTGCAAAGCGCCCAGATGGGTCCGGTGACCAACGACGATGTGGCGGTCTTTACTGCTTCTTTCGAAAGTGGGGTAGTCGGGTCCTTTACCTGTTCGCGCGTTGCGTTGGGACATCCCAACTCGCAGCGCTTTGAGGTCTACGGCACTGACGGGTTCGCTGCCTTCGACATGGCGCGGGCCGGGGAGCTTGTGGTACAAACCCGTTCAGATGACCCAGACATTGCGGGGCCGCGAGTGGTTCTTGCTAACCCGGATTTCCCGTATTTTAGGGCGGGATCGTCAATGGCCTTCGGCGGGGTGGGAGTAACCCAGATTGACCAGTTCATCTACCAGGCGCATGCTTTCTTAGGCCAGGTCGCTGGGGTAGACACTGGATTGCCCGCAGTGCCTTCTTTCGAGGCCGGCTACCGGGCAATGCGAATCCAAGAAGCAATAGTGCGCTCCGCCAATGATGGCGGGGCTGAAGTAACGATCCGATAGGACAAAGATGTCACTCAAACTTGGGGCATATACCGCATGCCTACATAACTACGATTTGGCAGAAGCTTTGGACATCCTGAAGGGGTATGGCCTCGATGGCGCGGAAGTGAACGTGGGCGGTTTTATTCCTTCCCCACACTGCCACGTTGACCTGCTAGTTTCTTCAGAAACTGCGCGCGAGGAATATAGGGGGCTGTTTGCTGATAAGGGGATGCAGATAACCGGGATGAACTGTTCGGGCAACGTTCTGGATCCCCTCTCGGACGTCGGGCCGCGCCATCACTACGACTTGAAGAGGGCGATCGAGTTGGCCTCCAAGCTGGGGGTGGACGAGATTGTGTGTATGTCGGGCGCACCCGGTTCGGACCCGGATGCAAAGTATCCCTCCTGGGTGGTAAATCCGTGGAACGGCGTTTACCTAGAAGTGCTGCACTACCAGCAGTCCGTCCTAGATAAGTACTGGAAAGAGATGGACAAGAGGGCGGCTGATGCGGGAGTGAAACTTGCGTGGGAGTTGCACCCGCACAATACTGTCTTCACCCCGGTGGGCTTCATGAATTTCCTTGAGCGAGTGCAGCCAACAAACATAGGCGTAAACATGGATCCGTCGCATCTGATGTGGCAGGGCATGGACATCTTCAAATGCATCGATTACCTCGGCGAACATATTTACCACGTCCACGCCAAGGATACGAAGATACTGCCGGATGTCGATGTACGGGGTGTGCTCGATGACAACTTCACCAAGTGGCCTGATGAAAACCCGTATCCGTCTGGCATGGCCCACTACTGTTCTACTTGGGCAGAGCCGGCGCCCTGGCGGTTCGTAGCTGTTGGGAATGGGCATAATACCGACTGGTGGGCAGAATTCCTGCGGCACATCGAGGCGGTAAACCCAAACATGAACGTCAATATTGAACATGAGGACCCATTCCTAGACCAGTTAGCCGGCATTGAAGTGTCAGCGAAGACGCTGCTGGCGGCCAATAAGGGCAAGTAGGAAGGTTCTAGCTAAAAGGAGTAACAAATGGTAGATATCGCCCTTGATCCAAATATGTACTACTTTTCCATGTCGGTGCCCGATACGCTTCGCAAGGCGCGAGAGCTGGGGTATGACAATGTGGAGCTTTCCCCCAACGCGGACTTCCACTTTTGGCACCACTACCCAAAGGCAGATGACGACTACGTTGCCGACCTGATGAAGGCTTCCAAGAAGACAGGGGTGCGTATTCGCACGCTCAATCCGGTGTTCAACTGGTCTTCTGTGGACGAGCAGGAGCGCATGGCACAGGTGCGCAACTGGCGGCGGCTACTGGAGATCGCCGATCAGCTGGACTGTCGCGAGATCACCTCGGAGTTTTCTGGGAATCCGAACACCCCCATGGAATGTGAACACCAGTGGTACAAGTCCATGGCAGAACTGGAAGGTGACTTCGAAAAGTACGGCATCGCGCTGAATATGGAAGCCCACCCCTACGACTTCGTCGAGACTCACGATGCAGCATTGCGTCTGGTGCGCGGGGTGAATAAGGAGTGGGTAAATTACGAATACTGTTGCCCGCACACCTTCCACCTGTCCGAAGGTAAGGGAGATGTGGAGCGGATGTTGCGCAGTAGTGGGAAGAAGCTCAGGGAAGTGCATGTTGCCGACGTCTTCAATCACGCTGCTAACGACGGCAACCGCTACATCATTAACCCGCCGGGGGTGGACGCGCGCGTGCACCAGCACAACGAGATCGGGAAGGGCGAGGTAGATTGGGACGCCGTCTTCAACACGTTGCACGACATGAACTTTGACGGGGTGCTGAGCGTATGCGTCTTCGGCTGGCATGAATGGGCGGACCAGATTAACAAGCGGATTCTGGAGCGCTTGCAAAAGGAATTCGCTTAGGGGGTTGCCTATAGGTCGCTGATTTGTTTCTTCCACATCGCTTTGGCGGGGGCAGGGCACTGTCTCCGCCAAAGGCGCATGTGCGCCGTTAATGCTGGTGAGAGGGGAGTCTAGGTCTTAGGGCCTTGTGTCTAAACCGTCTTTGAACTAATGTTTTTTTGTAGTGACAAATATCGCTTGGGAAGCTGGTCCCACGCGAGGCCTAGTGCAAAGGAGCAACCATGGCCAGGAAACGAATTGGCGTAGGAGTAATTTCGCTTGGATGGATGGGCAGGCTGCACACCCGCTCCTACAAGGCTCTGCGCGAGAAATATCCAGAGCTAGAAGTGGACATCGATCTTGTGGTCTGTTGTGATCTGATCGAAGAAAACAGGCGCGTAGCGGTAGAAAACCTAGGGTTCTCGAAAGCGGTAGAGGACTACCACGAGGTGCTAAACGATCCAGAGGTCGACATTGTGTCGATCTGCGCCCCAAACTTCTTGCACCACGAAATTGCGATGGCGACCATTGCGGCAGGCAAGCCGTTCTGGATTGAAAAGCCCATGGGCATTTCCGCAGCCCAGTCAAAAGACATTGCCGAGGGCGCAGCCCGAGCCGGCTTGATCACTTCCGTCGGGTTCAACTACCGGCACACGCCGGCTATTGAACTGGGGCGCAAGCTAATTGCCGAGGGCAAGTTGGGGACTATTACCAATGCTCGCGTGTGGCTCATCGCTGATTACGCATCCGGCCCAGAAGGGCCGCTGACTTGGCGTTATTCAAAGGAAAAAGCTGGTGCGGGCGTAATTTTGGATCTGCTAGGACACGGCGAAGACCTAGTGCAGTATCTGCTGAAAGATCGCATCAGCGCGGTAACGGCACAAACTGGCACGTTCATTACCGAACGTCCGATCCCCCTGAAGGCTGGCATCGGCCATACGGGCTGGGAAGTATCAGAGAAGAAAGGCCCGGTAGGAAACGAAGACTACGTGTCCGTCATCGGCCGGTTCGAATCCGGGGCGCTGCTAACGATGGAATCCTCTCGTGTGTCAGTGGGGCCGCGCGCCGAATACATAGTGGAAATTTACGGTACTGACGGTTCCATCCGGTGGAACTTCGAAGATCTGAATCACCTGCAGATCTGCCTGGGGCGCCAGAATGGCTTCCAACAGGGCTACACGAACGCCATGGCAGGCCCGGACTTCCCCGACTTCATGCGCTTCCAGCCAGGAGCTGGTACATCGATGGGATTTGACGACATGAAGGTGGTAGAAGCTGCCCAGTTTATCCAGGGCATTTTGGAGCAGAGGCAGATTGGCCCCTCGGCAGCCGACGGGTGGTCCGCTGCAGAAGTAGATGCCGCAGTTGAGGCCTCGGCGGGCGATGGCAAGTGGCACGAAGTGACCCCGGTAACCGAGCACACCACCTTCGACAAATAGAAAGAGGGGGCTGCTGCAGGCAGATTGAAGGCGTGCTGGTGTCAACATGACTGCCAGCTGCGGAAATCTGCGCGGTTGTCCCGGTTCTGGAGAGGCAAATGACTGATTCAACTTCGACAGGCGGCGACTTTTATAGTAAGTTCACGCCGCAGAAAATAACGGAAATGGTGGCCGAGACGCCGCCCTCTGGAAAGAGGAGGGGTATTGCAGCCCTGGCGGCAGTGGCCACCTTAGGCTCGCTGCTGTTCGGCTACGATACGGGCGTTATCTCGGGGGCCCTGCCCTACATGTATATGCCTCATGGGGCGGGCGGGATGTCACTGACGGCGCTCGAAGAGGGCGCCATCGGTGGTGTGCTCACGCTCGCGGCAGCTTTCGGGGCGCTCCTTGGAGGGCGACTGTCAGATAGATATGGACGTAAGCATAACATCATCCTGCTGGCGGTACTGTTCATTATCGGCGCAGTTGGTAATACCTTCTCGCCAAACGTGTGGATTATGTACATCTTCCGCGCCATCTTAGGCTTAGCTGTAGGCGGGGCATCCGCGACGGTTCCTGTGTTCTTAGCTGAATCTGCTCCCAAGAGGGTGCGCGGCATGATCGTAGCTGTTGATCAGCTAATGATCGTTGTGGGCCAGTTGCTGGCGTTTTCGATGAACGCGGCAATCAACTCGGCCCATGGCGGCCCGCAGCTGACGGTAGCGGCGGATCCTACCGGAACGATCAAGCCGGGCACCTACGATTGGGATGCGTTGAACCAGATGGTATCCCAGCAAGTAGGTACAGATAAGGCTGCTATTCACGACTTCATGATGCAGCTGAGCGTAACTGCGGGTAACGGCTCTGCTTGGCGGTGGATGATCATTCTGTGCACCCTACCGGCCATCTTCTTGTGGATAGGTATGCACCTGATGCCAGAGTCCTCGCGCTGGTACGTGATCAAGCATCAGATGTACCAGGCCATCGGGGCTTTGAAGCGCGTGCGGGATCCTGAAAAGGATGGTTCGCTCGAGGATGAACTGAACGAGATGGTGGCCGCTCGCATGGAGCACGATGCCACTGAGAGGCTCGGTCTGCGCGAAGTCTTGCAAACGCCGTGGCTGCGCAAGCTGTTGGCGGTAGGCATTTTCATGGCGATCGTGAATCAGACAACCGGCGTGAACACGGTAATGTACTACGCTCCCAAGGTGCTTTCGTTTGCAGGGATGGGCACGTCGGCAGCGATTACTGCACAGGTCGCCAATGGTGTCATGTCTGTGGTTGGCTCCGCCCTCGGGCTCGTTCTTATTACGAAGTTCCGCCGTCGCCAGATCCTGATCTTTGACGTGACCGGGGTGGGCGTGTGTCTGCTTACCATTGCGGCGTTGTTCCAGTTTGTGATTGCGCCCGTAATGGGCGGGCCTGGCAAACCGCCGGCATGGGCGGCCTACCTGATTCTGGCTGTAATGGGCGTGTTCATGTTGATCGTCCAGTCCACCAATGGAACGGTTGTGTGGACGATGCTGGGCGAGATGTTCCCGGCAAACGTGCGCGGCGTCATGAACGGTTTCGCTGTGTTCTGCATGTGGATTTCGAACGCGCTGATTACCTGGACCTTCCCGAAGATGATGGATACCTTCGGTGGGGGAATGACGTACGCATTCTACGGCGTGCTGAATCTGATTATTGCGGTAGTGCTGTTCAAGATCATGCCGGAAACGTCGAATAAGTCGCTAGACGAGATTGAAAAATACATGCATTCGATCTATTCGAAGTAGTGGCTTTTCTGAAGGGGGCGGAGCTGCGGCTTCGCCCCCTTTTTGCTCGTGATAGTGGGGGGCGAGGCCGTGGTGGGACTTTCGGAGGAGGACGGGCGCAAGAGAGCCTTACGATTCCCGCATAATACATATTTTTGTGTGAATGTATTTACAAAGGTGGCGCAGTCGGGCTATATTCAAATTAAGCGCTCGCAGTTGAGCCATCACAAAACGCAAGAGGAGACATAGATGTCGGCGAACATTCCACAGACCATGAAGGCAGCAGTGTTGCGCGAACCCGGTAAGGGCTTGCACGTTGAAGAAATCCGCACCCCTCACCCGCGCGAGGGCGAAGTACTGGTGAAGGTATCAGCTTGCGGCATGTGCCACTCGGATTTGCACGTCATCAACGGTGCCATCGCCTTCCCAATGCCCGCTCTGCTAGGGCACGAAGTTGCAGGCGAGATCGTCGAGATCGGCCCCGGCAACGACAAGCGCGATCTGAAAGTTGGCGACAAGGTGGCGGGCGCATTCTTGATGCCCTGCGGTACCTGCGAAGCCTGCTCCAAGGGCCGCGACGATCTGTGTGATCCCTTCTTCTCGATGAACCGGCTCAACGGCACCCTGTACGACGGTGAGACACGCCTGGCCGACCTGGACGGCAACCCGATTTGGATGTACTCCATGGGCGGCCTGTCTGAATACTGCGTCATCCCGGCCACCTCGGTAACCAAGGCAGGGGACAACATCGATCCCGTAGCCGGATCGATCCTGGGCTGTGCGGCCTTGACCGCCTACGGCGCTGTTCGCCGGGGCGCGAACCTGCAGTACGGGGAGACCTGCGCGGTTGTTGCGACCGGCGGCGTTGGCTCGAACATCATCTCTATCGCCCGCGCGTTTGGCGCCCGCAAGGTAGTCGCCATCGACGTCTCTGACGAGAAGCTGGCACCCATGAAGGAATTGGGGGCAACTGACGTAATCAACTCGACCAAGGTGGATAACATCCACGAGGCTATCGTCGACATTGTGGGTGGCACTGGCGTAGATGTGGCCTTCGAAGCGCTGGGCATCCCCGCAACCTGGACCACCGCCCTCGACGTGCTATCCGACGGCGGTCGCATGGTTCCGATCGGGTTGGGCGCTGGCGTGCAAACTGCCGGTGTCGAGATCAACCGCACCGTCCGCCGTGGCCAGTCCATCCTGGGCTCCTACGGTGCCCGCACTCGCCAGGATCTGCCCGAGGTAGTCCGCCTAGCCGAAGAGGGCGTCATCCACTACCAAGATGTTGTTACCCGCCACTTCGCACTGGAGGATGCAAACGAGGGCTACCAGCTGCTGAAGGAAGGCAAGATAAACGGGCGCGCGGTCGTTGACATGTCTCTGTAAAAGCGAAAAGTAGTCGGGGCCGGCTCTTAGTCGGCCCCGACTATTTGTATGCAAAAGGGCAAAAATATTGGGCCACTCACCGCTGTGAGTAGCCCAGGTGTTAGGCGCAGCCTAGTTCTTGTGTGCTGCGGCGATTCCGATGTTGAAGGCGGTTGCGATGCCGGTGAAGGCGACTGCGAATCCGCCAATGATTGCCATCGGGAAGATCGAGGTGAATACACCGATCCAGGTGACTACGATGGCTGCGAGCATTAGCGCAAAGAGTGCGACGGTCAGGGCGCCGGTGGTCAGTTCGGGCTTCACGCCTGCTAGGTACATCTGAGTCATTTTTCCTCCTGAAAGGCTTATTTGCTGGGGGATCTCTCTTGTCCCTCGCTGTCGGTAACAATGTTAGGACATATAAAACCAGGGCGAAAGGTTACAGGATTTTTTAGCGCGCGCCAACTACTATGACCTTATTCATACGCTGCTGACCTGGGTGAATGTCGTGTGGAATGGGGTAGGCCAGGGATTTGGCGGCAAAAAAGAAGCACTTTGGCACGCGCTAAACGTTGGTTGGCAAATTTTTGCGTCTCGTAGAGCTAACGCGGGCTAGAACTAGCCAGCCTAGAAATGGTGTTTGAAATCGGCGATAGCCGCGTAGGTTCCCTTGCACACTGCTAGCAGAGTGTCCGGCTCAAGTTTTACCGACCAGCCGCGCTTGCCAGCGCTAACATGGATGGCTTCCTGCAAAATAGCGGATTCGTCAAGGAAGATGCGGTGAGGCTGTTTCTGCCCCAGCGGGGAAATTCCTCCGGCAATGTAGCCGGTAACAACCTGGGCGCGCGCAACGGGAAGCATCTCCGCCCTCTTCCCACCTGCAGCCTTGGCTAGCTGCTTCAAATTCAAAGTGGCGGTAGCGGGCACGATGCCCACAACATCCTCAGAATCATCGACGCGGGCCATAAGCGTCTTATAAACGGTATCCGGATCCAGGCCCATCAGTTCTGCCCCCTCGAGGGCGAATCCTTGCTTGGTGCGCGGATCATGGGGGTGTTCTAACACCTCGTAGCTGACGCCTGCCTTATCGAGGGCCTCCAATGCCGGGGTGGCGGCTCCTGCCTCGACCTTACCTGTGCCACGTTTTTTCGACATGGAACAATTGTAGGCCGGTGCCGGGCAGCGAAATTCCCACGCTGCTAGAACCGGGATAAAGAAGAGGAGGGGGACGTGCCCCCTCCTCGACGTTTCAGTAGCTGCCCCGCGCGCCTACTACTTGCGGTTGCGCGGCCTCTTGCCTGCCAAATCCCACCAGTAGACAATCGCAATGACCAATGCGACGGCCAGAATAGATGCGGTTAGGACGTAGGCGGCGCTGATACCCATGGACCAGTCCCACTTCGAAGCGGTCTGCTGGTTGCCCACTACTGCGAAGAACACTGCCGTCATGACCGCGTTACCAATAGCGGTGGTAATGCGCTGTGCCGTCTGGGTAATGCCACCGGCAATCCCGCCGTGCTCGACAGGTACGTCCAGCATCGCCTGCGTCTGGTTTGCAGCGCCCATAGCACCCTGCCCGAAGCCGAACAGCATGAGCGGGGCGCACATCCACCAGAACGAGGCTCCCGCGTTGACTGCCCAGACGGTGCCGATCAGGGTAATGACTCCTAGCAGCAGGAAGCTCAGAGCCAGAATCTGCACCTGGCGGCCAGACTTCAGAGCATGCTTGCCGGACCAGAGGGCGGCCAGCGCCGAGACGATAGCGTTCGGAATGCCGATGGAACCGGCAACCAAAGCCGACTGGCCCAACCCGGCCTGCAGGTACATTGCAAAAATGACGAACAGCGATGTAGTGCCCAGGAACTGGGTGGCAGAAATGGCCGCACAGTAGCTGAAGGACTTCAGCTTGAACAGGGACAGATCAACCATGGGGAAGTGCCCGTGGCGCTTGTAGCGGTTCTCCCACCAAATCCACACGACGGTCAGGATGATCGCCAGCGGAATCAAAGACCACATGAGCGGGTGCCCGTGGCTCATAAACGGAAGCATGATGCAAAGGACTGCCAAGGACAGAAGGACTATGCCAACCGGGTCCAGGTCAATCTTCTGGGTAGCCTGCGAGGCATTTGCCTGCTCGGCTGGAAGGTTAGTCTTCGACTCGGAGGCGTCAGATTTGACTTTCTTTGCTCCCATAAAGTGCCGCCGTTCCTTGCCGAAAGGCAGAAGGCGGAAGGCTGCGATTACGCCGATGATGCCCAGCGGAAGGTTGAACAGGAACGAAGAACGCCACCCGTTGGTAGGCCCCAAAGTTTCGATCAGGAAGCCTGCGAACAGTGGGCCAACGGCAACGGACGCGCCAATTACTAGGCCGAACATAGAAAAGGCGCGGGCGCGGGCCTGGCCCTGGAAATACTGCTGAATAATGCCGGTTACCTGCGGGCTGAAGATGCCTGCAGCCATGCCCTGCAGCACGCGGAACACGTTCAGCATTACCGGACTAGTAGCAAAACCGCACGCCGTACACGCGATGGTGAACAGCGCCAGGCCGATTGTGAACACGCCGGAACGGCCAAAAATGTCCCCCAATCGGCCTGACGGCACTAGGAAAATTCCGAAGGAAAGGGCGTAGCCAGATAGCACCCACTGCAATGAGGTCTGGGAAGCCCTAAGAGCCGAGCCTATCGTCTCTAACGCCACATTCACCGAAGACACCTGAATCAGCGACATGGCCAACGGAATGAGTAGAACTACCAGAATCAGATTGCGGTTATACACCCGATCTGACTCGGGGATGCGCACCCATTTCGGGTCATCCGGATTTGGGCGGTTGATGAAAGATGGCGATTGGGACATATGCTCCTCAGTTATTCTTCGTTCAGCCTTAGCCAGCGCATCCGGTTAGCGGCAGCGATTATGTCGATCGTGCGCGGCTCTGCTAGGAAGCCGGAGCGAGGTCGAAGGGCGTCAAGACCTCCGTTACTGTACTCCTTTTCCCACAGGTAGTCGACAGCCTCTTTCAGGGTTCGCTCGCCGTTGAAAACCTCGTCTTGCAGTTTGCGCAGCGACCACCCAATAGCATCGGCCTGACCTGCCTCAACGACCTGTTCGAGGGCAGTAATGTCGATGTCTTGGCGGTCTAGCGAGATGCGCGAGGTGTTGCCGCGCACCTTCGGGCCGCGATCGCCCTCGTAGGGGTTGGCCAGGGGCTTGCGAGCTGCGACTTCAGGGAAATCCAAGTCCGCAGCGGTCTGCCTGGGAGCATCCTGCACGATCTTCTTCGCCTTTTCGGTCACATCGGTGATCACGTAGTTGTCCATGCAAATGACCGTGTCAGCCCGATCTAGGTAGTCGCCGGAACCGCCCATAACCGCAATTGAGGAAACTCCCCGCCGTACCAGTCCGCGGATACGGTCAACTAACGGGGTAATAGGCTCGCCCGAATCTGGTACCAGCTGTCGCATCCGCAAGTCGCGGATCATCAGGTTGGTAGCCGAAGTATCCTCGTCAATCAGCAGGCAGTTGGAGCCCGCTTCGACGGCCTCGGCGATCGCAGCAGCCTGCGAAGTAGAACCGGAAGCATCTGGGGAAGTGAAACGGGAAGTGTCTCCGCCCGACGGCAGGTTAGAGATGAACGCGGAGACGTCCACGCCGGTAACTGCCCGGCCGTCCTCGGCACGCACAGCCACGGCCAGCGGCGTAGTGGCCACCAGCTCGCGTCCGTCACCGGGAATATGCGGGTACACGCCATTCATGAGGGCGTCCAATAGCGTCGACTTGCCGTGGTAGCCGCCGCCCACAATCAGGGTGACACCTGGGCGTAGCGCCAGGCCGCGGACCTTGCCGGCGTGCGGGAGCTCCACCTGCAGTGCCAAAGTCTCGGGAGCCTTAGTAGCCACCGCGTTTTCCATCGGGTGCTCGTCAACGCCGGAGGCGCGCGCCAGGATCGAATCGTCCGCAATGAAAGCCAGCAGATCCTTCTCCTTTAGAACCTGCTGCAGCGCGAACCAGTCTTCAACCGATTCCACGTGCTTCTTCAGCGCCGCCTCGTCTGCAACGGCCTCGTCGGAGGCGAAATCGATGGTGTCCAGCACCGAATCGGGGAGCGGGCCATCCACCAGGTTTGCCATTGCGTGTCCCAGAATACGGCGTCCGCGTGCCGCGAACTGCACCTGGAAGCGCATCTGGATAGATCCGTCCTCGTTTACTGTTACGGCGCCACGGTTCAGCACCGTCTGGCCGGTGTAAGCCACCCGCAGGTCGCGTTCCGGACGGATGCGGGCAGAAAAATCCCTGTGGAAGTAGTCGGCCGCCGCAAGGCGGGCATGCGCAGAAGCAGTAGCGAAGTCGGGAAGACCCGCGACCTCGGCCGGGATCTCGGCGCGCACGGTTGACGGTGGAGCGTACGGGTCAGATTGGACGCGCTCAATATGAAGAACGAAATCGCCGTAATCCCATGCGCCCACCAATTGCTTGTAGGCGCCATAGGAAGAACCGTCCATTTTGTGTAGATGTTCAATCAGTTGGTCTGCGGTACCCCCGCCAAAGGGCTCGCGGCGTCCTTTGCCGTGATGGTTACCTTTTCCTCGTTTGCCGCGAAAATTATTCATGCCTCCACAATAGGACAGCGGCACCAATCCCACCCGGTCGCAGTGTAAAGTCACAACATTTCTTATGCATTAGTGCAATTTTGTCTTCTTTTGCCAAAAAGCGAGGGCGGGCGCGCCACCGCCTTACAAACTAAGAAAGGAGTAGCTGCCACCACACAGGGTTGGCCGATATGGTTGTGCTATGGCACGCATAAGCATTGACGGGATCCGCTCGGCTACCCTCCAGATGGCCACTTCTATCACGGTGATAGCGCCAAACGAGCGCGACCTGGCCGAGGACGCACCCGCCCCCGGCAGAGTTGCCTACATGCTGCACGGCCTGAGCGGCGACCAGTCCATCTGGTCTACCTATGCGCCCGTGCAACGGTGGGCAGACAAATATAACGCACTGTTCGTGTTTGCCTCGGGCGAACGCTCATTTTGGACGAACGCGAAATATGGGTTGGCATGGGCGGACTGGGCCTTTACCGAAGTGCCCCAATACATAGAGGCGACGCTGGGGGCAGCTTCGCCCTCGCGCAGGATCGTGGCCGGCTTTTCTATGGGCGGGTATGGGGCCTTGAAAGCGGCCTTGGCTAAACCGGATTTCTACCGCGCGGCCATCAGCCTGTCTGGAACCACCGACATTACCGAGGATGCCTTCCACTCCCGCCACCCGGACCTATACCGGAACGTGTTCGGCCTCGACGACGCGCGCGGGTCTGTCCACGATTTGCTGGCGCAGCTGAAGAAGGCAGACCCGGCGGCGCTGCCAAAACTGTGGGCTTGCTGCGGCACCGAAGATAGGCTGCTAGATATGAATAGGCGTTTTGCCGCCCTCGCTAAAGAGCTTGGCGTGGCCTACGAATACACTGAAGGTAGTGGCGGACACGACTATGGCTACTGGAATCCGCAGATGGCAGCCGCGTTAGAATCAGTGGCACCTATCTGGTAGTGGAATGACGGCAGAAGAAGGGAAACATGTTCGGCAATAATCACGTAATCAAGGCGATCAACTGGAACAAGATCGAGGACGAAAAGGACGTCGAGGTGTGGGACCGCCTGACGGGTAACTTCTGGTTGCCTGAAAAGGTGCCGATTTCGAACGACATTCCTTCGTGGAAGACCTTGACTGACGACGAAAAGACCATGACCAACCGCGTCTTTACCGGCTTGACTCTGCTGGATACGTTGCAGGGCACCGTGGGGGCGGTCTCGCTGATCCCGGACGCGCGCACCCCGCACGAAGAGGCTGTCTACACCAACATTGCGTTCATGGAATCTGTGCACGCCAAGTCGTACTCTTCCATCTTCTCTACCCTGCTTTCCACCGAAGAGATCAACGAATCCTTCCGCTGGTCCGAAGAAAACGAGGCGTTGCAGCGCAAGGCGTTGATCGTCGAAAAGTACTACGAGGGCGATGACCCGGAAAAGCGTAAGGTCGCCTCCACCATGCTGGAGTCCTTCCTGTTCTACTCCGGCTTCTACGCGCCCATGTACTGGTCGGCACACGCTAAGCTGACCAACACGGCCGACCTGATCCGTCTGATCATCCGCGACGAGGCCGTACATGGCTACTACATTGGCTACAAGTACCAGGTGGCCGTCAATGAGGCATCGCCGCAGCGGCAGGCAGAACTAAAGGAATATACGTTTGACCTGCTGGACGAACTGTACGAGAACGAGGAACAGTACACCGAGGACCTATACGATCCGCTCGGACTGACCGAGGACGTAAAGAAGTTCCTGCGCTACAACGCCAACAAGGCCCTGATGAACCTGGGGTACGAGGCGCTGTTCCCCGCCGAAGCGGTAGACGTGAACCCGGCTATTTTGGCGGCACTGTCGCCAAACGCTGACGAAAACCACGACTTCTTCAGTGGCTCCGGCTCCTCCTACGTAATCGGTGACATTGTTGATACCGAGGACGGAGACTGGGACTTCTAACCTTTCCGGAGCGGCGTTGTCAGCCCCCAAGTTTTTCCTAGCCCCTGTAGGGCGATCGGCAAGTGCTTGGGGGCTTCCAACTTTTACCTGCCGGCCCAAAAGATTGTTGACTAGGCCGAATTCCCTTATAGATAATGGTTTCAAACAGGGCAAGGTTCAGTGAGGAACCGGAAAAACCAAGGAGGGGCGCCCGTGTTTACCGAAGGATTTTTTGGTCGGGGAAAAACCCTGACAAGTTTCGCCGAGCGGCTGGATCTGGTCGCGCTGGTAGCTATAGAACTACTTTATGTGGGCACGGTGATGTGGCCCGAAAATGCGGTGTCGTGGCTGTGTCGCCCCCTGGCGCTCCTGATCGCAGCCACCGAAGTGACCTATTTCTTGGGTGCCTACCTGTTTCAGAGCAACCCTTCCTGGGGCCCGGTGCTGTGGGGCTGTCAGGGAATGCGAGTCATGAACGCCGGCCTTGCCCTGGGGGGAGTATGGGTGATTGCGAACGAGGACTGCGCTCGCGGCATCTTTGAGGCGCTGCGCCTGTATGACACCAAGATCGTACTGCCAGCTCTGGCCGAGCTGACCCTGTTTGTGCTATGCCTGTGTACCCTGCTAACTGCCGGCCGCCCGGTGTGGCAGTTTCCCCTGCCAGATGCCGATTACAGGCGGGGCGGAGCGTAGCCGGAATATGGTAGCCCGGCATGCCTGCCACGGCGGCACCATAGGGGCAAGCGCGGTCTCGGCGTTAGCGGGCAGTTTTACTGGTTGGTCACCTTGCGCACGTAGGAAACGATGTGCGGGCATATCTCTTCGACCGTTTGCATAGTCTGATCGAAATCGGCAGCGGTGCCATACCACGGGTCGGGCACGTCTAATTCGCGGCGCCGTAGCCACTGTGCGTCCCCCTCCGGTTCAGCGTCGGCGAAGGGGTCGCCCTCGCCCCGTTCAGCTGGGGAAACCGCAAGGTTAGGGTCAAAGCTGCGGAACATTCGCAGGTCTACGCGGCCCGGCCCGGAAGCACCCGGGTAAGCCTCAAGCCCCGCCTCCCGCGCCAGCTGCTCAAGGCGGGCAAAGTGAGTGGACGTCATAGCCAGCACTAGATCCGAAGACGCAAACGTGTTCGCATCCAACTGGTGGGCCCGGTGCAACGGGGTTGGGTAGCCTGCCTGTCGCAGCGCTTTAGCTGCTCGCCGATCTATGGGGTTGCCGTGCTCCTCGTCGGAGATTCCCGAGGACGACACGATCACGCCCTGGGTGCCCGCGCTCCGCAGCTGGGTGTCGAGCACAATTTGTGCCATTACGGAACGGCAGATGTTGCCCGTGCAAACCATTTCAATCCGGTATGGCCCTGAGGTATTCATAACCTCATTGTTACCCGACATGCGAATATATGCATCCTGGCAGCTCGCGGAGACTATCCAGGCTAGGGGGGGCGAGCACAGAAACCGGGTGCCTACCCCTCCTGTTGTGCGCCAGTTTCCGCCTCGCGCCCAGCCTGCTGGGCTTTAGCAAGATCGGCTTGCAAATCCTGGCTCGCCTGAGGGGAAGCCGCATCGATCTTGGCAAGTTCTTCGTAGGCGCGAGCCAGCAGTGGCTTGAGCGGTTCCCGATCCCCACCAGTAGGAATGGTCATAAGCCCAACGGCGGTTTCGGGCAGCATCAGCATCAGCGTGCCGAACTCTAGGGCGCTCATGGCGTCAACCATTTCCCGCCACTGGTCGGGTTTGCCCAAAAGAGAAAAGTAGATCGCGTCAAAGCTAGGCAGAGAGGCACGGGCGGCCTCGTCGCCCTGCTCAAACTTTGCTGCCAGATCGTCGTGGATGTGCGCCATCAGATCGGTCAGATCCTTCTCGGATACGCCTAACGCCTGCATTGCGTTAGAAACAATCATGGCTACCGCGATCGTTACACGTTGGGCGTCGGGAAGAAACACTTTCCCGTCCTCGACAAGGCTCAGGCTGTTTTGGCCCTGCAGACGCTCTTGCAATACGAGCAACGCTTTGCCCAGGTCAGTGCGGAGGTTAGCCATCTTAGGATCGCCTAGGTGAAGGGTGGAATTAGTATGGGCTGCCTCGCCGCCTTGAGGGGCATTATTAGAATTCATGATTCTACTTTGCCACATAAGGCACTTTAAACACACAAGTCTGACCTCTCTAAGGTAAATGGCGGCAGTTAAGGGTGCAGGTGAGTGGGCTCACTTACTAAATACCAAGATGAGTTTGCGTGAAGATAGTAAGGGCCTTAAGCTCAAAACGGACCATCAAGAGTAGCGCAGAGACCTGGCTCGTACGCTGCAGCAACCCGCCATCGTGGTGAGGGTGCTTCCGCCAGGACCGATGGAAGGATGTGGATGACGAATAACCCAACGGACGACTCGCCACTCATTAAACTCAGCGATGTTACTAAGCGGTATCCGCGCCGCAAAGAAGAGGACGTAATTGCCCTCGACAACATCAACCTTTCCGTTCCTAAAGGGGACATTCACGGCATCGTCGGACAGTCCGGTGCCGGTAAATCAACCCTGATCCGATGCCTGTGTGCGCTGGAAAAGCCGACGTCGGGATCAATTACCGTTGCTGGCAAAGACCTGTCGAAGCTGCGTTCATCGGCATTGCGGCAGGCGCGACTAAACATCGGCATGGTGTTCCAGAACGCAAACCTGCTGGATTCGCGTACGGCCGCTGGCAACATCGGCTACGCCCTATCGCTTGCCGGAGTAAAATCCGGCAAAAGGCATGAGCGCGTCCAGGAAATGCTGGATCTGGTTGGCCTTTCCGCTCGCGGATCCTCGTACCCCGCACAGCTGTCCGGCGGGCAACGGCAACGCGTCGGTATTGCCCGCGCCCTCGCTACCAACCCGCCCGTGCTGCTATGCGACGAGCCGACTTCCGCCCTCGATAGTGAATCCACCAGGCAGATTCTGCAGCTGATCTCGGACGTGCGCGACCGCCTGGGCGTGACCGTCCTGATCATCACCCACGAAATGGGTGTTGTCCGCGAAATCTGCGATTCGGTTACCATGCTGGAAAACGGCCAGGTAATTCAATCCGGACGTATCGAAGATGTCCTTGAAGACCCGCAGTCGCGACTGTCGCGCGAACTAGTGCCGCCGCCCTCGATAGAGGACGAGCCCGTGCTGAACGGGCAGTCTGCCGCAGTCGTCGACGTGGCATTTACCGCCCACCCGGGCGAACCTAAGGGATCGGCGGTCATGAGTGCCGCCGCCCGAATTGGAGCCGACATTGTTGCGGGCACTTTCGAAACCGTAGGGCAGACACAGGTAGGCCGATTAGCTCTAGCTGTGCCACCCAACCAAGTAAACGAAACCATTGCAGCCATGCGTAACGCAGGCACCAGCGCGGAAGTGAGGGACATCTAATGAACGCCTCCCTACTATCCGGCCTCACAGATATTCCCGTGATTCAGAGCGGTGAACTGTGGACGGCCACCTGGCAGACTTTGGCTATGACCGCAATCTCGTCGGTGCTCACCGTAATTGGCGGCGTCATCCTCGGCCTGGTGCTAGTTGGCACCGGCAAAGGGGGCCTGTTCCCGAACCGGGCAGTGAATCAAATCCTGGGTACAATCGTGAACATTGGCAGATCTTTCCCATTTGTCATCCTGGTGGTGGCAATCATCCCGTTCACCAGGATGGTGGCCGGGACCTCGATCGGATGGAAAGCCGCGATCGTGCCGCTAACCGTGGGCGCAATTCCCTTCTTTGCGCGTCTTGTTGAATCAAACCTGCTGGGGATTGAACCCGGGAAGATTGAAGCGGCAAAAATGATGGGAGCTTCCCGTCGGCAAATCATGTTCGACGTGCAGATCCGCGAAGCGCTGCCCGCCCTCATCCAATCAATTACCGTCACTGTCATCACCCTGATTGGCTACAGTGCCATCACCGGCATGCTGGGTGGGGACGGCCTAGGCTTCTTGGCTGTCTCCTACGGATATAACCGATTCGAAACCGACGTCATGATTCTGGCAGTGCTGGTAGTCATCGTCATAGTTGAAGTTATTCAGCTGATCGGTGACATGCTCAGCCGGCTAGTAGATCACCGCTAAGGCTCTACTAGTCGGGCCCTAGCGCCTTAGCTGACAACACTTAGACTTTCGGACTCTTTATATTCCCAAGAAAGAAGCAAAATCGTGAAAATTCGCAACATCCTAGCAGCAACCACCGCCCTCGTAACCGCCGTAGCACTGACCGGCTGCGGCTCCTCTAACAGCGGCCAGGAAGGCAAATCTGCTTCCGGCAAGTCTGACACAATTGTGGTGGCAGCCTCGCCCACCCCGCACGCCCAGATCCTAAAGTTCTTGAACAAGGAAGTCGCCCCCAAGCACGGCTACAAGATTGACATCAAGGAATTTAACGACTACGTCCAGCCGAACGAAGCGTTGAAAACCCACGAGGTGGATGCCAACTACTTCCAGACTATTCCTTTCCTGAACAACGAATCTAAGCAGCGCGGCTACAAGTTCGAGCCGGGCGAATCCGTTCACCTAGAGCCGGTGGGCATCTTCTCGAAGAAGGTCAAGAACGTAAACGACCTGAAGGAAGGCGACAAGGTAGGCATCATTCAGGACGTCACCAACCAGGACCGTGCTCTACGCCTGCTGGGCGCGCAGGGACTAATCAAGCTACCCAAGAAGCAGAACCTGGCAGTTGCCGACGTGAAGAATTCCAAGGAATTCAACCCGAAGGGGCTAGTATTCCAGGAAGTAGACGGCCCGCAGCTGGTTCGTTCCTTGGCAGACGTTGACATTGCCGTCATCAACGGCAACTACGCACAGGCTGGCGGTCTGAAGCAGTCCGAGGCTATTGCACTAGAATCCACCGAAAACAACCCGGCTACCAACCTGCTGGTGTGGCGTAAGGGAGAGAAGAGCGAACTAGTCAAGAAGCTAGAGAAGGACCTGCACTCCAAGGAGGTCAAGGACTTCATCGAAAAGACCTGGCCTGACAAGTCTGTCATCCCCGCTTTCTAAGCTGAGCTGACGCAGGCGCTAGTGCCGCGCAGCGGACCCCCACCGGTTTTGCCGGTGGGGGTTTTCCATTTCTTGAGGGCGGGGCGGCGCTCTGGTGTGTCGCAGTGGCGGAAGGGATCCATCCAACTTTTGTGCTGTCCAGAGTAGCTTTGCCTTTGGGCCGGTAGGGTAGGGGTATGCGCATCAGCTTGGTTTTAGGTTCGGGTGGAGCCCGCGGGTGGGCTCATATTGGCGTGATCGAAGAAGTCGAACGGCGCGGACACACGATCGTGTCGATCGCGGGGGCGTCGATGGGCGCGCTAGTGGGTGGCGTCTACGGGACGGGCAAGCTACCCGAAGTGGCGCAGTGGGCGGCATCTTTGACGCGCACGGACGTGGTGCGCCTAGTAGACCCGGCGCTGGGGTCGGCTGGCATTGTGCGCGGCCAGAAAGTACTCAAGAAGATCGAGGAGATCGCCGGGTCGGCACGCATCGAAGAGCTGTCTATTCCCTTCACGGCGGTGGCTACAGACTTATTGTCGCAGCGCGAAATTTGGTTCCAATCGGGGCCACTGTATCCGGCGATCCGTGCTTCCATTTCCATCCCCACAATCTTCACTCCCGTGCTGATGGGGGACAGACTGTTGGCAGACGGCGGCCTAGTAAATCCGGTGCCGGTTGAACCTACTCTGGCGCAGGTATCGGATGCGACCATTGCGGTAAACCTGTACGGCCACCCAGATGCGCACCCGCGGGACCGCCTCCGAAAAGCAATAGAGGCAGAAAGGCAGGGCTCCGCCCTCGCTAAATCCATTAACAAGGGCGTTACTGCGCTTACGGACAACGAACTGTTCCACAAGATCACGCGCTATTTTGAAGAGCCGCAAAAAGAAGAGTGCGGGCAGATTACTGAACCAGGCAATCCCGAGGCGGGCAACGATCCGCAAGAGAACTGGGGGCCGGAAAAGTTGCCCTCCGGCATATCTACCTGGCAGGTGGCGGACATGTCTATGACTACCATGCAAGAATTGGTGTACCGCTACCGGGCGGCCTCTAATCCGGTCAGCGCCACGATCGAGATTCCCATCGACAAGGTGGGAACTTTGGAGTTCTACCGGGCCCAAGAAATGATGGATTACGGCCGGGAATTGGCCGCGGGCGTGCTGGATGAGTTAGAAAGCTAAGAACTGCAGCCGGAAGTGTTCACGGCAGGTATAATTAACAGCGAAGCTGCGAAAAGTAACAGCAGCGCTGTGAATTGTAACTGGTGTTACGGCGAAGGAGCACTAATGAGCGGTAACCTTTTAGAACTTTCTTCAATTGGCGTCTCTATCTGGCTGGACGACCTGTCCAGAGGCAGACTGGAATCGGGCAATCTGCGCGAACTGATTGATTCGTCCTCGGTGGTTGGTGTGACCACAAATCCGGCCATTTTTAATGCTGCAATTGGAACGGGTAGTCAATACGCGGACCAGATCAAGGAATTGGCTTCCAAAGGCGCCGACGTGGGCGCTGCCATCGAAGCAATGACTACTGATGATGTGCGCGCTGCCTGCGATCTGTTTGCGCCCATCTACGAAGCCACGCACGGCCGCGATGGACGCGTGTCCATCGAAGTGGACCCCCGCCTAGCCGACAAGGCAGAAGAAACAGTAGCAGCTGCGAAAAACCTGTGGCAGGTAGTGGATCGGCCTAACGCGATGATCAAGATCCCCGCCACTGCCGCGGGACTGGAAGCAATTCCCGAGGTAATCGGGGCAGGCATCTCCGTCAACGTGACGCTGATCTTCTCGGTACCGCAGTACCGACAGGTAGTCGAAGCTTATTGGGCTGGGTTGGAAAAGGCGCGCGAGGCCGGCATCGACCTTTCCACTATTACGTCTGTGGCCTCCTTCTTTGTTTCGCGCGTAGACGCGCTGGTCGACTCGCTGTTGGACAAGAAGGGTGGCGAAGAGGCAGCTCAGCTGCGCTCCAAGGCCGGGGTTGCCAATGCGCGCCTAGCGTATGAGGCCTACCAGGAATCGCTACAGCAGGAACGGTGGACAGAACTGGCGAGGGATGGTGCCACCAAACAACGGCCACTGTGGGCTTCGACGGGCGTGAAGGATCCATCGCTGAAACCCACCTTGTACGTTGACGAACTGGCCGCCCCCGACACCGTCAACACGATGCCCGAAAAAACCATGAAAGCGGTGGCTGAATCGGCTGAATTGCACGGAGACGCGGTCAGCGCGAACATCGGCGAAGCCCATCAGGTATTCGCAGCGCTAGCAGAAGCGGGAATCGACTTTAGTGCCGTTTCCCGCCAGCTTTTAGACGAGGGCGTCAAGAAGTTTGAGGTCGCCTGGGAGGAACTACTCGCCAGCGTGAAGGAAGCACTCGCCGCTTCCAAGTAGCCTAAACCATTGCGGCAAAGCCCGCTCTAGCTGCGTAAATCGGAAAAGAAAGTGTGCAGCTGGGCGCGGGCTTCGCCCTCTAAAATCCCGCCAATCACTTCGGGGCGGTGATTCAAACGGGAATCGCGGGCCACATCGCGGATCGACCCGCACGCGCCAGCCTTCGGATCCCATGCGGCAAAGACAATGCGGTCCACGCGGGACAGGACGGCCGCCCCGGCGCACATAGTGCAAGGTTCCAGCGACACCACCAGTGTGCAGCCCTGCAGAGTGTGCCTGCTGAGGGCGGCCCCAGCAGCCCGCAGCGCCAGCACCTCGGCGTGTGCAGTCGGATCGAAATGGGGGGCGCGCTGGGCGTTGCGCGCCTCAGAAACTACCAGCCCATCGGCCGTGACGACTAGCGCGCCCACCGGCACCTCGCCAAAAGAGCCGCCGTCCTCGGCAAGTTCCAGAGTACGGCGCAGAAGTGGGGTCCAGCGGGAGTGGCAATTCATGGTTTTAAGGTACCAGGGCCTTGTCTACCCGTATCCAGGGGCAACGCGGTAGCCTAAAGGTATGGATTTGAAAGTGCTTGACCACCCCCTTGTAAACCATAAGATGACCGTCCTGCGTGACAAGAACACGCCCTCGTCCACGTTCCGCATGATCGTAGACGAACTAACAACTCTGCTAGCCTACGAGGCCACCCGCAACGTGCGCGTCGAGGACGTGCAGGTTGAAACCCCGGTCGCGCCGACTGGTGGAAAGAAGCTATCTGAACCCCGCCCCATCGTGATCCCAATCCTGCGTGCCGGCCTGGGCATGCTCGACGGTATGACTCGCCTACTGCCCACAGCCGAAGTTGGCTTCCTGGGCATGGTCCGTGACGACGAGACGCTAGCCGTGGAAACCTACGCGAACCGCCTGCCTGACGACCTGACTGATCGGCAGGTATTCCTGGTAGACCCGATGCTCGCAACCGGGCACACCCTGGTAGCCGCTGTGAACTACGTGCTGGAGCGCGGGGCTCGCGACGTCACCTGCACCTCGCTGGTGGCTGCCCCACAAGGAATCAAGGCCATGCAGGAAGCAATCGGCGACCGCGCCGACGTGCATGTGGTTGTTGCTGCCGAGGACGAAGGGCTCAACGAGCATAACTACATCGTCCCTGGTCTTGGCGATGCAGGCGACCGCCTGTACGGCATTGTCGACTAGTTAGTTACTTGGCGTGAAACTCGCGTTCGCGGTTAGGCAATATGCCGGCGCGGCGCGGGTGGGACGTCTCACTGTCAACCGATTTGAGGTCAACCCTTGCGGTTTTGTATAGTGAGTCTCTGGGCTCACTATTAGTGAGCTTTGGTGGAGTGTCCGAGCGGCCGAAGGTGCAGCACTCGAAATGCTGTGTGGTTAATAGCCACCGTGGGTTCAAATCCCACCTCCACCGCTATTTAAATAGCCTCTGACCTGGGAAAACAGGTTAGGGGCTTTACTATTGCGGTTGTCGACGCATAAGCAACGCATAAGCGTCCGCGCTCGCGGGGTGCGGGGTTCCCTCCCGGCCCCTACCACGCCCTGGCGGTGGGGTTCGACAATTTTTCGTCTCTACGAGCTTCCAAAACTTTTAGACGAGGCGCAAAAAGCAAAGGCACAAAAAGGCGACACCAGCCCGCCCTCGGGCTAATAATTTAGACACCTGCGAAGGAATATGGACACCGTTCGCGCCGGTAATACCAGCTCGACTAGGGTGGCGGTATGGCAGAGCACGTAAATGACACCCCGCGATCCTATTCGAAGCCATTCCTGCTTGCCGTTTGCCGCCCACCTGGGCTCATAGCGGAGGATGAGGTGGCTGTAATTAAAGAATGGGGCAATATGTCGGATACGGAGCTCCACCAAGTTTCCCTCCTGAACCCTTCTGAGCCTAATCCGGCCACAGAGCTGGAACTGACTAAGTATTCGGGAGTCATAATTACAGGCTCGCCGTTTGGCTACGCCCACCCTCAAGAAACGAAAAGCGCCCAGCACTTGCTGGTAGAAGAACGCGTGTCTGCTTTAGCTCGCCGCGTGGTAGCGGAGGATTTTCCCACTTTAGGTATCTGCTTCGGACTGCAGACGTTGGCAAGAGCCACCGGCGGAATGCTGGTGGGCGGTTTTGCTGAAGACCTGCAGGCGCCAGAAATCAGGCTTACAGATGCGGGGAAAGCCGATCCGCTAACAGGTAAATTGCCCGCCATATTCCGCTCCTACACAGGGCATTCGGATGCGGTCGGCCAGCTTCCGGCCACCGCCACCCTGCTGGCGTCCGGCTCGTTCTGTCACGTGCAGATGGTCCGGTGGGGTAAGAACGTGTACGGCACCCAATTCCACCCCGAAATTACCACTGCAGGAATGCATATACGCATCAATTCATACGGCGACACCTACTACCCGGCTGCTCAGAAATCCCAGGTCATAGCCCGTTGCAACGCAGCTGACGTCAAAGGAGCAAACCAGGTAATTACCGAATTTGCCAACCGCTTCCGCTGCCAACTCCCCGCCTAGTAGCCGCTGGGGGCGGCTGTAAGTGACTGGGGAGTTCGCCCTCGAAAAGGGAGAACCCGCGAGCCATGGTGTTATTTTTCAACCCTGGCGCTTTTCGCGAAACATGGTGTAGATCGCCAAGGTTCGACGAAAACACCAAGGCTCGTCAATTTTCACCAGAGGTCGGCGACAGCACCAAGATTCGACATGCCCGGCTAGCTTCCCAATTACCTCCCCCGAGGGCGGCACCTACAGCTACACGGCCGCGCTACCGCAACTGTGCAGGCAGGGCCAATGCGGCGTGGTTTCTACCTTTGGACACTCGGCGGCGCGGTCGTGGGATGCCAAGTACGATTTTGCTGTCACTTGTCTGGATCGCTGGCGGCGCTAGAGAAATTACGGGAGCATGTAACCATGGCTATTGACTTTGCTTGCTCGGAACGGTCGACGATTGGCTTGGAGTGGGAACTCCAGCTAATCGACAAAGACTCTGATGACCTGCGCCAATGTGCGGATACGGTGATTGCTGAGGCTGAGAAAGCGCACCCCGACACAACTTTGATATACGGCGAAATGCTGCGTAACACGGTCGAACTAGTCTCGCGTAAGAACACGACGGTTGCCGGGTGTGCAGCCGACATGGAAGAGGCTCTGGAACAGCTGGAGCCAGCCCTCTCGCGATTGCGCATTGAACTGGCCTCGGCGGGATCGCACCCCTTTGCCCAGCCCTCATACCAGCGTGTCAGCGATTCTGACCGCTACGGCGAACTGGTAAATCGCACCCAGTTCTGGGGCAGGCAGATGCTGCTGTTTGGCACGCACGTGCACGTGGGCATCGAGGATCGGGACAAGGTGATGCCGATCCAGAACTTCTTGGCCACCAAGCTGGGCCACATTCAGGCCATTTCCGCCTCCTCCCCATTCTGGGCGGGGACCAACACGGGGTATGCGGACAACCGCGCGATGGTGTTCCAGCAGCTTCCCACTGCGGGCGCACCCCGCCAGTTCGATTCCTGGGAGGGGCTAGAAAAGTATACGGCGGACATGCTGAAGACCGGCGTGATTGATTCTTTCAACGAGATTCGGTGGGATATTCGCCCTTCGCCAAAGCTGGGAACGATCGAAGTGCGCGTGTGCGATGCTGCCTCCAACTTGGCCGAATTGCGTGCCTTTGCGGCGCTGATCCATTCGCTGGTGGAAACGGCTTCGCGGGAGCTGGATGCGGGACGTGCGCTGGCCAGGGTGCCTGACTGGTTCTTGGCTGAGAACAAGTGGCGGGCCGCCCGCTACGGTATGGATGCGATTCTTATCGAAAATGCCGAGGGCGACGAAGCGCTGATCACCGATACTCTTCCTGATCTGCTCGATTGGCTTGAGCCTGCCGCCACTGACCTAGGTTGCCTAGACGATTTGGGATTTATTCACGAGATAGTCTCCACAGGGGCTGGCTACCAGCGGCAGTTGCAGGTTGCGAATACTACCGGCAATTTGGAGGCCGTAGTTGCCTACCTCCGGGCTGAACTAAAGGCGGGGGCGCCGATCCGCCCTCACGAATTCGAACCACAGCTGGAGGGCGTACACGTGCCGGCCGAAGGGAACCGGGGTTGGAATCGGTGACCATTGAAGGCGTCGTTATCCTGGCGGGGGGCACGGCCCGCAGGCTGGGTGGTATTTCGAAGCCGGACTTGGAGGTGGCGTGCAGGCGCTTGCTGGACTGGCAGCTCGATCAGGTGTCCAGGGTGGCGCCCGAGGCCACCGTGGTAGTGGTGGCCCCGCCGCAGGTGCAGGTGCCAGCTGCGGTGGTGCGCGTTCTGGAAGACCCGCCTTTTGGCGGCCCGGTCGCCGGTTTCGCTGCTGGACTGGCAGCGCTAAGAAGGGCCGGGGTTACCGACGGTCTGATCGGCCTGGCCACCTGCGATGCGCCCCTCGCCCCAGCGAACTACCTGGGCCTGGTTGCCGCCCTCGAACCGGGGCTGGACGGGGCCGCCCCCACCACCGCCGCTGAGGATGGTACGTTCCCCCAGTACGCCCTTGGCGTATATCGGGCCGGCGCGCTGGGCAAAATCTTGCCTGAAAACGCCCGAAACGTGTCGGTCAAACGCACCTTTTCCCCTGCAAAACTGGCGTTTGTGCCGGATGTGAACCGCAACTGCACGGATGTAGATACGTGGGCGGATGTCAAAACGTTAGAAGGGTTACTAAAACTGCACTGAATAACTAGGCTAGTTAGACTAAAGCCCTGGATAGGGAGGTTTTTTGTCAACACTCGTCGAGTTGCCACTAGTGCAAACCAAGCTTGATCCGCGCGATCGCCCAGACGTGGCCGAATTGGTGGATAAGCATGGCCGAGTAGCTCGAGACATGCGCATCTCAGTGACGGATCGCTGCAATCTGCGCTGCCAATACTGCATGCCCGAAGAGGGCGTGGCCTTCCGTCCTACCGAGCAGATTCTGACCGATGCGGAAATAGTACGCCTGATGCGCATCGGAGTTGACTTGTGCGGCATTGAAGAGATCCGTTTTACAGGCGGGGAACCGCTCATGCGTCGCAGCCTGGAAAAGTTGGTGGAAGCGGCGGCCAACTTGCGCACTTGGCGGGGAAAGAAACTAGATATTTCCCTGACCACCAACGGGCTGGGGCTGAAGCATCGCGCCCAAGGCTTGGCGGATGCCGGCTTGGATCGGGTGAATATTTCGATGGACTCGGCTACCCGCGCCGGGTATTTGAAGTTGACGCGGCGGGACCGGTTCAAGGATGCTGCCGAGGGCGCCGTAGCTGCGGTTCGGGCCGGATTGAGGCCGGTAAAACTGAACGCGCTGCTGATGCCCGGCGTGAACGAATCCGAGGCGCCGGAACTCGTTCGCTACGCGCTGCGGGGCGGTTACGAGCTGCGCTTTATCGAATTCATGCCACTGGGCCCACGTGGGTCTTGGAAGCGCGAACAGATGGTTACGCGCGACGATATTTTGGATCTTCTGCGCCCTCACTTCGACCTATGCCACCGTCCGGAGCGCGAACGGGGCGCGTCCCCTGCCGAAGAGTGGGATGTGATGCCTGGCGCGGATCATCCGGGTGGTCGCATCGGCATTATTGGATCTGTGACGCGGCCTTTCTGTGGGGACTGCGACCGCACCCGGCTTACCGCGGATGGGCAGATCCGCTCGTGCCTGTTTGCGCGTTCAGAAACAGATTTGCGGAAGATGCTGCGCGGGGGCGCCACAGATCAGGAAATCGCCGCCGTGTGGCAGGCTGCGATGTGGGAGAAGCAGCCGGGGCACGGTATAAATGACCCTAGTTTCTTGAGCCCTTCGCGGCCCATGAGCGCGATTGGAGGATAAATGCCTACAGCAAACGTGACCTATTTTGCGGGAGTGGCAGACGCCGCCGGGACTCGCCAAGAGAGTGTGCAGTTGCCTGAAACGGTTGATGCCGCTTCCCTCAGAGAGCTCCTGAAGGTGGGAAAATCTGAACGCTTCGCCCAGGTGGTAGATGTGTGCGCCCTGATTGTGGGCGGGCAGGCGCTGGGCGCTGACCCGGTGCGCCTAGATGGCGAGATCTCGGTAGAGGTGCTGCCGCCCTTCGCCGGGGGGTAAAGACCCCGCGCCGCGGCGCTTACTTGCGCCCGCCGCGCTGACCGGGCCGAATAAGAATGTAGCGGAAGTACATTCCGCGGAGCCGCCCAAAGGGTTCCTTCACACGGTCGACGATGCGGAAGCCGACGCCCTCGTATAGGGGAAGAACCTTTTCGTTGCCTTCCATCACGTCCAAAATGTAGGTGCGGGCAGGCGCCACTTCAAGTGCCTTGCGGAGCATTCCCGTTGCCACGCCCTTGCCACGCGCGGCGGGAATGGTGCCAACGCAGCTGATAAACGCCTCTTTCGTGCCAACTTTCACAGGAGGGCGTACCTCGCGTTCCAGCACGCGCCCGCCGATGTGCCCATAGATGGGGCCGAGAACCTTAGCCAGCTGCGAGTAATCTACGTTGAAGGGATTGCGCCCGGCGAAAGCAATTGCCACTACGCCTACCACTTGGCCGTCCTCGATAGCAATCACGAAGCGGTCGGGCACTACCGCGTGGGATAGTCCCTCGATCAGTTTGTTCTTGTCTGAGCTCAGGGCTTTGAATTGGTCGTAGAACGCAGTGGATACTGCTGCCACAATGCCGGCGCGGTCGGCGTCGGTGCCAAGTCTGTATTCGATCATGACTTCAACACTAAGCCGGCCGAGGGCACCCTTCCACCGCTAGGCGCTGCCCGTCCAAGCGTGCGAACCGTCAGTAAATTGCTGTTTCTTCCACACTGGCAGTTCCGCTTTCACCTGTTCTACGGCCTTTTCTAGCAGCTCAAAAGCTTCGCGGCGGTGTGCGGCGGAGGCAGCAGCTGCGAAGGCGACGTCGCCGACCTCGAGGTGACCGTAGCGGTGTGCGATGGCCAACTTTGCTGCCCCGGAGCCTTTGGCACAGGCCTTTGCGATCCGTTCAACAACTTTGCCAGCGTCCGGGTGGGCTTCGTAGTCGATAGACACTACGCCCTGCCCGTCGTCGTGGTTGCGCACGCGCCCATCGAAGAGGGCGACAGCCCCCGCCTGCGGGTCGCGTACGGCTTCCTGGAGTGCAGCCACGTCAATGGGCTGGTCAGTAACGCCTGCCCACACCACCTGGGCGTCAGACCCGTCGCTGTAACCCCGGTTTTGCACGGCATGGGTGGCCCGCTGATGCGGGGTAAGCCCAATCTTTTCTGCCGGGGCGGTGTGGTCGGCGTCTGCTAGCTGCTCCGTGATGTGCGAGATGAGGGGGCCTACCGCTGCCACAGCGTCCTTCACACCGCCGGTGGAGCCGGGTGCGTTCACGACGAATGCGCGCGTCCCATCTAGGTCTATGACTCCTGCGACTCCCCGCGAGAGTGCGGCGGCTGGCACCTTAGGGTTGTCTCGGAGAGCCGCCTCGATGCCGCCTGCGCGTTTGCTGAGTAGGGGCGCGGTGGCCTCGGGGGTGACGTCCCGGGTAGAGAACCCGGTACCCCCGGTGGTGAAGATGATGTCGGCTCCGCCCGCAACGGCCGCCTTGATGGCGTCCTGAATGGCAGTGACCTGGTCGGGGACGATAGTAGGGGCCTCTACCTGGCCGTAGTCGGCCAGCAGCTGACATGCCAGCGGCCCGGACTTATCGGGGCGGGTCCCGGCTGCAGACCTGTCAGAAACGGTGATGACAGAAATTTTTGGCATGCATACATGGTAGTTGCTATCAGCGAATACGTCGTAGCGCATGTGGAAAGTGTGTCCGCACGCTTATAGGCTTGAGCACGATGAGCATTACACCTGTAGCCCAGATGGGTCCCGAACTTACTGAAATTCAGCGTGACCGTTACGCCCGCCCCATGCTGTTGGAAGGCATGGGGGAGGCGGGGCAACGCCGCCTCCTTAACTCTAAAGTGTTGGTGGTGGGGGCCGGTGGGCTTGGTTCGCCGGCGCTGCTCTACCTTGCGGGCGCGGGAGTGGGCCATCTGGGCGTGCTGGATTCGGATCGGTTGGACACCTCGAATTTGCACCGCCAGGTCATCCACTCCACGGCCGCCTTGGGGAAGGAAAAGGTGGAGTCTGCGGCGGAGCGCATCCGCGGGCTGAACCCGGACGTGCAGGTTATTACCTACACGACCCGGTTGGATGAGGCGAATATCGACGACATCTTCGCCGCCTGGGACGTGATTGTTGACGCAACTGACAACTTTGCGACGCGCTACTTGATAGACCAGGCGGCAACGCGAGCGGGTAAACCCGAAGTATGGGGGTCGGTGCTGGGTGCGGCCGGCCAGGTTTCTACCTTCTGGTCGGGCCAGCAAGCAGAAGCGGCCGGGGCGCCCGTGCAGGCTCGACTGCGGGATTTGCATCCGGCTGCCCCGCCCGAGGGCGTAATCCCAGTGGGGGCTGCCTCCCCGGTGATTGGCCCGCTGACGGGCATGATCGGGTCGCTCATGGCCGGCGAGGTGACAAAGCTGGTTGCTGGCTACGGGGAGTTACTGCTGGGGCGCGTGGCCTACATTGACACCGCTTCTGGCCAGATGCGCGATATTCAGTTCAAAAGTGCCAAGTGAGTGGCAGCGAAGGAACAGACAATGAAAGATGTAGCTGAACATTATCGGGACGTATTGCGACTGGGGCAGGCCCTGCCAGCAGAAACGCTGCCAGTGGGCGAGGCATTGGGCCGAATCCTAGCTGAAGACGTCACCGCCCGTCTTAGCGTCCCACCCTTTACTAACTCGGCCATGGATGGTTTCGCCGTGCGGGCCCAGGAAACAGCTGCCGGAGTGGGTCTCCCGGTAGCTGCAGATATCCCCGCCGGTCGTACGGACGCCCTCACCTTGGAAAAGGGAACGGCCATGCGCATCATGACCGGGGCCCCGCTGCCGCAGGGGGCAGATGCCGTGATCCAGGTGGAACTTACTGAGGGCGGCCCCGCCAACATGGCACCTGCCGCGCCCGCGACAGTTACGTTTACCGATGCGGTTGCAAAGGGCGCCAATGTTCGCCGCGCTGGCGAAGACATTGCGGCCGGCCAGCTGCTATTTACTGCTGGCACAAGGCTGAGTGCAGCCCACCTTTCCGCCCTCGTGTCCGTCGGCTGCGGGCAGGTAGCAGTGTCGCCACAGCTGCGCGTAGGAGTAGTGACCACGGGCGAGGAACTGCGTGGCGCTGGCGAAGACCTAAAACCGGGGCAGATCCCGGATTCAAACTCGGTGCTGGTGTCCGGGCTAGCCCGTGAAGCCGGCGCATCCCCAATCCTACGAACCTTCCACGCCGACACCGTGGACGGCTTCCTGAAGGACATCGACGCCGCTGCCGGGCAGGTCGACATGCTGGTGACCACCGGGGGAGTCTCGGCGGGAGCATTCGACGTGGTAAAAGCCGCTCTGCGCGAACGGGGAGTCACCTTCACCCGCGTTGCCATGCAGCCGGGCAAACCCCAGGGCTTCGGGAAAGTGGGGCAGGTTCCCATCCTGTGCCTGCCCGGCAACCCCGTGTCCGTACTGGTGTCCTGGTACCTGTTCGCCCTCCCCCTATTGGGGGTCCTAGCAGGTGTTGACCAGCCGGCCTTCGAAGATCGCTTCGTACGCGCCCAGGTGGGAACCGGCTGGAAACGCAAAACCGGCCGCGTCCAGTTCCTGCCAGCTACTGCCCGCGAGGGCGAAGACGGCGGCACTTCGGCACAAGTCCATGTGCACCCGGCCAGCCACGGCGGCTCCAAATCCCACTTTGTAGCATCCCTAGCGGCAGCTACGGGACTAGTGCGAATCCCCGCTGACCAGGCCGAAGTGAAGCCCGGCGAAGAAGTACCCGTCATGTGGTTCGGGAGGGCCCGATGAAATTTACTCACCTTACCCAATCCGGCGACGCCTACATGGTAGACGTGACCGCCAAAACCCCCACCGTGCGCGAGGCGACCGCAATCGGGAAGGTCGAATGTTCGCCCACTGTCATGCAGGCATTGCGCGACGGCACGGTACCCAAAGGTGACGTGCTGGCCGTAGCTCGCATCGCCGGGATCGCGGCAGCCAAACGGGTACCGCAGCTGCTCCCGCTCGCCCACACGATAGGGGTTCACGGCGCGCAAGTGGATCTGCAACTGCAAGAAGACCACGTGGCCATCACTGCCATCGTGCGTACCGCCGACCGCACCGGCGTAGAAATGGAAGCGCTTACCGCCGTGTCCGTGGCCGCCCTCGCCATTGTCGACATGGTCAAGGGCGTGGATCGCTCCGCCCAGATCACCGACTGCAAGATCATCCACAAGGCAGGCGGGCGTTCCGGCGACTGGCACCGGGCCGGATACGAAAAGTAGAGGCGGAAGGGGCTGCCTCTATCCGCCTGCGGCTATCTACGGCCTGGTTTCGGCACCATCTACCCGGCCATGCCGGATCAGCACATCGAAGCTGGAAAGCCGCTTCGCATCCTCGACATCGTGGGTCACTAGCACCGCCGTAAACGGGGAAGCCGCCAGCCGTCGCGCGAGCTCGTTGCGCACCGCCTGCGCCGACGGCTCATCAAGGCCCGCCATCGGCTCATCCAACAACACCACATCGGGGTCTAACGCCATCGCCCGCGCAATAGCAGTGCGCTGCGCCTGCCCTCCAGACAGCTGTGTCGAACGTCGATCTGCCAGCGCTAACATGCCCACCGCGCGCAATTCGGCGGTGGCGCGCTCGCAGGCCTTCTTGGCACTCACTCCGCGTGCCCGCAACCCAAATTCGACGTTTCGCCGCACGCTCATGTGTGGGAATAGCAGCGACTTCTGCTGCAGCAGCACAATGCGCGGGTTAGGCGGGGTAAAACTGACCGCGCCCGCAGAGGGGGTGAGAGTCCCGGATATGAGCGACAACAGCGTGGATTTGCCCGACCCGTTCGGGCCCATGACTGCGGTCAGCACGCCGCCAGGCAGGTTCACTTTTAGGTGCACGCCGCGGTCTTGTACCTGCGCGTCTACATGTATTTTGGGGCAGGACGAGGGCGAAGCAGAAACGGGCAGTTCGCCCTCAGTAGTCGCTTCCGCCTCGACCGGATGTTTCTTAGAGCTGCGCCTTTGCAGTTCCTGCATTTCAGCCTCGGTCCGGCCGCCGGGTAGGTGGGCTGCTAGGGCATTAGCTCCGAACAAGATCGCTAGCGCGAATGCTAGCAGGACTACGGAGAGGGCCAGGGCCTCGTCGGTAGAGGACTGTCGCTGTAAGTAGATAGCTAGCGGCATTGTCTGCGTGGTGCCCTGCAACGAGCCCGCGAAAGTGATAGTGGCGCCAAACTCTCCCAACGCCCTCGAAAAGGACATGGCTGCCGCCGAAAGGACGGAGGGAAACATGACTGGCAAGGTGACCAGGAAAAACGTACGGGTGCGTGAGGCCCCCAAAGAGCGGGCAGCCTGGTCGTATTCGGAACCGCGCGTCCGGATCGCACCTTCAAGTGAGGAAACTAAGAAAGGCATGGCCACAAACGTCTGGGCCATGATGACCGCCAGGGTGGTAAAGCCAATTTCGATTCCCATAACGGACAGGTGCTCGCCAAGTAGCCCGCGCCGGCCCCAAGTTAGCAGTAGGGCCAGGCCCGCCACAACCGGTGGCAGCATCATGGGCAGAGTCACCACCGTGCGCAGCAGGCGCGCCCACCAGCGGTCAGGCAGGTTCGCAAGTACGAAGGCGAGCGGCACCCCTAACAGGACACAGATCGCAAGGGTGGTTCCGCATGTGCGCAACGACAACCACAGGGCGTCCTGGGAGACTGCGGTAGAGACGAGCTGGCCAAAACGCGCCCATGGCGTCTGCACGAAGATTGTTACCAGAGGGAATGCAAGGAAGAGGGCGGCGATCCCGCCGGGCACCGTCAACCAGGGAGCATACTTTAGTTTCATAAATACACCGGTGGCCCGCCGAAGCGGGCCACTGAAGGATTTTTACTTGTTGGTCGGAGCAGTGAAGCCGTACTTCTTCAAGATCTTCTGCCCGGCGTCGGAAAGGATGTAATCGACAAAGGCCTTGCCGCCATCCTTGTTCTTAGCGGACTTGGTCAGTGCCACGCGGTAGTCGTTGACGACCATGTCGGCGTGAGGCATGTCCATGGCCTCGACCTTGTCGGAGGCCATTGCGTCCGTCCTGTAGACGATGCCGGCGTCGGCCTCTCCAGTTTCAACCTTGGCCAGGGTGTCGCCCACGTTCTGTTCTTCGGAAACCGGCGTGAACTTTACGCCCGCCATATCGGCAACTTCCTTAGTGGCGTTGCCGCAGGGCACGCCAACAGCGCAGATTACCAGCTTCTTATCCTTCAGAGCGTTGGTGCTGAATTCCTTCACCCCGGCGGGGTTGCCCTTCGGGACGACCATGACCAGAGTGTTGGTCGCGTAAGACTTGTTGGCCTCGACGTCACCGTTCTTGTCTGCCTTGTCCATGTTCTTCTGATCAGCGGTGAACAGAGCATCAGCCGGCGAACCCTGGTGGATCTGGTCGACTAGGTTCTGGGATCCGTCGAAGCTGAAGGTCACCTTGGTGCCCTTGTTCTGCTTCTCGAATTCCTTACCTAGTTCGGTGAAGGCATTGGTCAGGGACTTAGCCGCGAAAATGGTGACCTGCCCGTAGTTCTTGCCCTGGTCGGACTGGGCAGACTGGGAGGTTTCCGACTTGGCATCGTCGGCCTTCTGGTTGTCGGTAGAAGAACAGCCAGATAGGGCCATGGCTGCGGCTGCCACTAGGGCAAGACCGGTACCAAACTTGCGGAGCATATGTAACTGCCTTTCGTCGCGGCCAAGCCGCGTGCTTATTTAACGATGGAAACGTTCGTAGCCTTGATTTGCGCCTTTGCAATGACGCCTGGCTTTAGCTCCAGGTCGTTTACGGCCTCGGTAGAGATCAGCGATACGACCCGGTAGGGGCCGCACTGCATTACGACTTGGCTCATGACCTTGTCCGAGACTACTTCTAGGACTAGGCCTTCCAGTAGGTTGCGGCTAGATACGTGATGACTCGGTTCGTGAGTGTTCGCATTCTTTAGGTATTCGGCCAGAGATTCCCCTTTGACCTGCAACGGCGAAGAATCCTTTTCAGCCTGAATTCGGCCGTCGTCAAGCCAGCGGCGAACAGTGTCGTCAGAGACACCGAGCAGACGCGAAACTTCAGAAATACGGTAATTCATCAATACCACCTTATCTAGTATTTGCGGATTAGGACAAACATTTACGCCGCAAATGCGGAAGCGTATGTTGGGTAGGTGAGCTGCGTAAATGCAGTCTCTGTTGCCACCATAGCCGAGGGCGGGCGGGAGCGTTGGTGGGGAAAAGATGGGGTAAGCACAAACTTTCGCGGGCGTCCGATCGGGGCGGATTTTGGGAGGGCGTACCCAAAGGCCCAGGATGTAGCGGATTAGCGCTCATTGAGGCGGGTAGGAAAATTTTTAGCCAAATAAATCACATGCGCTCAAATATCCGCTTTATGCCCGAAAGTGCGACAGTAGATAGTAAATATGTCAGCAGATGCGGAGGGGGATGGATGCGCAGATCTGCCGGGGTGCAGCTAGCCCTCCTTCTGCTTATTTCCCTTGTGATGTTGCTTGCAATCATGGTTATCTGTCTAACTGTAGGCAGATATGGGCTGCCCGCTAACACTATTTTTACCGCGGTCAACCCGTTTGCCAGCGCCGACCTTTCTGCCGCAGATGCGACTGTCCTCTACCAGGTGCGCCTTCCCCGCATGGCGGGTGCCGCCCTCGTGGGTGCCGCGCTGGCGCTTGCTGGCGTGTCCTATCAGGGCATCTTCCGCAATCCACTGGTATCGCCCGGAATCTTGGGCGTATCGCAGGGCGCCTCAGTGGGGGCCGCAGGAGCAATTCTGCTGGGCCTCACTACGCTGGGAGTATCCGTAGCGGCCCTAATAGGTGGCATCTTGGCAGTACTGCTTGCTACCTCCATTCCGCGCCTGCTGCACAACGATTCGACCCTGATGCTGGTGCTCTCGGGCGTAATAATCGGCGGCTTCGGATCCGCCCTCGTGGGAATCTTGAAGTTCGTTGCGGATCCGGAAACGGAGCTTGCCGCGATCGTGTTCTGGCAGATGGGCTCCCTTTCGGATGTGCGTACTGATTCGCTCGCACAATGCGCGCTGCTCGCCGTGCCCGCCGCTGCGCTACTGCTGGCAATGCGCTGGCGCATCAACGTGATTTCTCTGGGTGACCAGGAGGCGGCGGCGTTGGGCGTGAATCTGCGCAGGGATCGCGCCGTGGCAATTCTGGCCGCCACCGTGCTGACCGCCGCTGCCGTATGTTTGGCGGGAACTGTGTCGTGGGTAGGGCTAGTAGTACCGCACCTGTGCCGCCTAGTTGTGGGTCCGAACAATTCGCGGCTGTTGCCACTGGCAGTTACCTTCGGCGCCTCTTTCATGGTGGTGGTGGATACGCTGGCGCGCTCGCTCAGCCAGATGGAAGTGCCCCTTGGGGTCGTCACGGGCATGATTGGCGCACCGCTATTCCTGCTGCTGCTAGCGGTGGGCAAGGTGAAAATTCGATGAGCCTGTTGCAACTGGAAAACGCCGGCTTCTACTACCGCGAAAACGAGTGGGTATTCCGCGACGTAAACCTAGACCTTGCAGCCGGGCAAACCCTATCGATACTAGGGCGAAACGGCGCCGGTAAATCAACGCTCTTGCAGGTGGCACTCGGCCTGCTGCCCCCAGCTGAGGGCGAAGCGCGCCTGGACGGGGCAGCCACCACTCACCTGAGCGCTGCCAAGCGGGCCCGCCTAGCGTGCTACCTGCCGCAAGCAGAAAATGTCTCCGTTGCCTACTCGGTAACCGACTATCTACTGATGGGGCGAACCCCCTATCTGGGGGCCTTCAGCTCGCCCAGGAAAAAAGACCGGGCTCGCGTGCGCGAAGTGATAGCCGAAATGGGGCTGGACAGTTATGCGGACCGTCCCATCAACGAACTTTCCGGAGGCGAAAAGCAGCGCATCGGCTTCGCACGCGCACTAGTACAGGGCTCCCCACTGGTGGTTATGGACGAGCCGACGGCCGCCCTCGACATGGGAAACCAAATACGCACCTTGAAGAAGATGCGGGAGCTAGCCGCGGAAGGATACGCGGTCGTGGCCACCACCCACGACCCAAACCAGGCGTTCCTACTGGGAGGCAAAGTCGCCCTGATGGAAAAAGGCAAACCCGTGCGAGTCGGCGAGGCGGCAGAAGTGCTGACCACTGACTCGCTCACGGAACTTTTTGGAACCCCCATCCAGGTGCGCTGGGACGACCAGCTGCGCAGGCACGTGTGCCTAGGGGCCAAGAAAATTGAAGAAAGGTAAGAATATGTCTCTGCTGAAGAAAGTAGTGGCAATTGGTGCGTTGGTGGCAATGCCGCTGACTCTGACGGCTTGCGGGGCAAACCAGGCGAGCGAAAAGCCCTCACCGTCAGCAACACAGACCGAGTCCAAGACTCGCACCGTGACCGATGTGGACGGCACCAAAGTTGAAATTCCCGCCCAGCCGAAACGCATTGCAGACCTGTGGCACGCCAACAACCAGGTGGTGTTGCTTCTGGGAGGCGCGGACAAGCTGGTAGCAACCACCAAACAGGTACAGGCGCTGCCCTGGTTCGCCAAGGTGTACCCGAACATCTCGAAGCTGCCCGCTCCCGCGGCAAAGACCGACCTGAACATGGAAGAACTGCTAGCGGCAAAGCCCGAGGTCGTACTTGCTTCCGATAAGGAGCAGGTCGAGGCCGTGCGCGCCAAGGGCATCCCCGCAGTTCACGTTGAGTTCCAAAACTTTGCGGACATGAACAAAGTCATCGACATTACCGCTGACGTGCTGGGGACTGCCGAGGCCAAAGAGAGAGCCGCAGCCTTCCACAAGTATCTAAACAAGAATCTGAACCTGGTTAGGGATCACCTGAAAGACGTTGCTGACTCGGACAAGCCCTCCGTGCTGCACATTGTTGGTGGGGATGATCTGACTAAGGTTGACGGTTCAGATTCCTTGATCGGCGAATGGATGAAGGCTACCGGTCTGAAGAATTCTCTGGACAACGTCGAAAACATGCAGGAAGTAACCCTGGAGCAGATCATTGGTTCCAACCCTGACGCCATCATCATCGGCGGCGGGAAGGCACAGGCCGGTGTGGATCAGATCAAGTCTGACCCGGCATGGGCCGGCGTGAAGGCGGTAGCTGACGACAAGATCATCAAGAACCCGGTCGGCACCTTCAACTGGGATCGTTACTCTGCTGAAGAAGCACTGCAGATCCTGTGGTCGGCGAAGACCTTCTACCCGGACAAGTTCAAAGATGTTGATCTGGTGGCGGAGACGCAGAAGTTCTACAAGGACTTTTACGGATATGACCTGAGCAAAGATGATGCTCAGCGCATAATCGACGGCCAGGCCCCTGAAGGTGCCGCCAAGTAAATAGCGGTAAGAAGTTATTTGCCCCGGATCGTCCCTGCACAGGGGGCGGTCCGGGGTTTTATTCGGCTAACTGCCTGAAGATCGAGGGCAGTACCTGAAGCATTACGGCTAGGGTGTCTTTTATTCCCCCAGTCGAAGAGGGCGAATTCGCTATTACCGTTCCTGCTGTGCAGATTGTGGTCACGCCGACTAGGCCACGCGATAGGCCGGCTAGGGCGTGCCGAAAATCTGCTGCCCGTTCCGCAACTACTACGGGGGCAGCGCAGTTGTATCCGGCATCGGATAGTAGCCGGGTGGCAAGGGCGGCACCCACAATTCGTTAACCCGGATCCTGCTGAAGCCAGCCCACCTGATCGGTGGCTACGGGCATACCACCTACGGTTTTAACTACATTGGCCCAACCGGAAACTAGCGTGACGAAGTAGCAATACTTCGCCTCCGTAGCCAGGAGGTGCAGTTCTAATGAAGGTCATGGCACAAATTGCCATGGTCATGAACCTGGACAAATGCATCGGATGCCACACCTGTTCTGTCACCTGTAAGCAGGCGTGGACCAACCGTGACGGGACGGAGTACATCTGGTTTAACAACGTGGAAACAAAACCCGGCATCGGCTACTCGAAGCGCTGGGAAGACCAGGAAAAGTACCGGGGTAGGTGGAAGCTCAAACACGGCAAATTGACCCCGAGCCTGGGTGGGCGCGCCCACCTCTTGTCGACCATCTTCGCCAACCCGCGCATGCCCGGCCTGCAGGATCACTACGAGCCGTGGACCTATGAGTACGAGAAGTTAACGACTTACCATTCCCAACCTTCCCGGAGGCTATCCGATGAACGCACTAGAGATTTTTTGTTGGGGAATCTTCCCCTATATCTGCATGAGCCTGTGCATCGGCGGATTGGCGTGGCGGTGGTGTCACGACCAGTTCGGATGGACTTCACGCTCCTCCCAGCTGCACGAATCTACCCTGCTGCGACTCGGATCGCCGCTGTGATGACGGTAGCCGGTTTGTTCATTCTGCTCTACCGCCGCTTCCGTGTGCGGGGCGTGCGCGAGGCAACGACGCGTGCCGACAAGATCATGTACGTGTTCCTCACCATCCCCATTCTGCTCGGAGCATGGGCGACACTGTACAACCAGGTGTTCGGCCAGTCCCCGGCAGGAGCGGCCGGCTACGACTACCGCGAAACCATATCGCCGTGGCTGCGATCGCTGTTTTACTTCCACCCCAAGGTGTCACTAATGGCAGACGTGCCCGTCAGCTTCAAAATGCACATTGTTGCGGGATTCTTATTGTTTGCGCTGCTGCCACTGACCAGGCTCGTGCACATATTTAGCGCCCCGATGGGGTATACGACCAGGCCATACGTGGTGTACCGGTCGCGTGAACCGCACATTTCGGCCGCCAAACCCGCGCGCGGTTGGGACAAGCCGCGTACCGCCCAGCGCTTCGAGGAATGATCGACCGACCGCGATGTCCGCTACTAGATGCCGCGCAGCTGGCGGCGCACGTCCTCGGGAAGGGCAGCTAACGCTTCGGTGGGCATCGCGGCGGTGAATGGGTGTTGCTCCCGGTAGGCACACATGCGGCACAGCTCGCCCTCGGCAGCCGGGTGCGGGTTCTTGCATTTCTCGCAGGGCTGGAGCTGCTCGCCGTCCTGCTGGGTGGCCGTGAAAGAGGTCAAGGCAGTAGCCCCCTGCTCGTCCGCTACGGAACGATTCGGACAGTAGTGTGCGGCCACCTGGCAGGCCGGGCAGAGGGCGCGAAAGTTGGTGGCGGCGGCCCGGGCCGTAAAGTTGCGGTCGGCATTTGCCGGGCACTTCTCAATCAGTGTGGCACAGGTGGAACAGCGTAGGCAGTGCAGGGCGTCGGCCTCGGAAAAATCGGTGGGCCGGAAGATGGCGTGCGCTGTGGCCAGGTCGTGAAAGGCTTCAAAGCTGCGCCAAGAATTACTGGCCGAAATGGTGAGCGCCGAATCGGAGCGGGTCGGCAGCAGAGTGCGGCGCGGAACCAGCCCGGTGGCCACATCCATTATCTGTGGGCGGCGGCTGGCTCGCTCGGGTGGGGCGAAAGGGAGCACCAATTCGCCCAGGACAGCCTGCAAGCCCGGCAGCGGAGCACAGGTCGAGCAGGGGTAAAGTTGCAGGTAGGAGGCTCCCTGTACCAGAAGTTGCGCGGCTTGGGGCGCAGTCAGGTCCTGGGCATGTCCGGGAAGAATAAGGCCAGCATCCTTCTTGCCAAGGGCGGGTACGGCAGCATCCTTGCAAAACAGCACTAGGTTTTCCACCGGGTCAGCTGCGGCCAACCACTGCAACGCCGGGCGTAGATCCATTTATAGCTCGGTTTCAGAGGGCCCAGCAGTGGCCGGATCTAAGGTAGTGGCTGCCTCAGCTAGGCTGGCGGCTTCCTTCACCAAAGCTGCGGCCAGTTCTACAGCGGCCTTATACGTTGGGGAGGCGGACTGCGTGCGCACTCCGCCCACCACGTCTACAGCCAGCGGGCCAGTGTAGCGGTCTACGAAGGTTTGCAATGTGCCCCCAGTTTGGTGGGCGTCCGGGGCTTCGCCCTCGCGCCAAAGCCCCGCAAGGAAAGTCGCAAGGTGACCGATGAACGCCAGCTGCGTGGCAAAATGCGCTGGGGGTAGCGAGGGCGTTGGCGCGGCAAAGCCGAACTTGCTGTACAGGGCGGGCAAGGCCGCATCCGGGTCCTGGCCCAACAAGGATACGCGGCCCAAAGGCCCGAACAGGCGGGCGTACTCGTTTGAAAGGTCGCGTCCGTGCTCGTGCTCGTTCTCTAAGATGGCTGCCGCCTGGACTGACTGTTCGTCCCGCAGCGGCCACATGCGCAGAAGCGCGGGATTGGAAAGGTTTTCCAACAGGCCGCGGTCAGGCATGGCTGCGAAAATCTTGTGCAGTACAGAAGCTGCGGTGCCGACGCGCACTCCGCGGCTGGTGATATCTTCCGCGGCTGGGGTAGTGAATGGGTCGAAAGCCATTACAGCTGGTCCTTCCACGAAATCGGGTTGTCCTCGATCTTCACCGGTTCGGGTGCGGGAGTAGAAGCACATCCGCAGTTTTCACCGCAACCGCAGGCTGGTGAATACCCATCCTGTTGGAGGGCATTTTGCCACTGTGCCAGGGTGCCGCAGGTAAGTTTCTGGACGCCGGTAAGCCAGTGGGTAGTGGCGGCCTCGGCTGCGCTGGCAAGCATCTGTGGGGCCCAGGCAGCTACGTGCTCGAAAGTAAAGGCAGCTGCCAAGTCGAGGGCGGCCTGTGCGCGTTCGGGCTGGTTCGCATCCAGTTCGTCGAGGACGGCCAGGGTGGCCTTGGAGAGGAAATCTAGTTCTAGGCCAATGTGGTCATCCGGGTCGTGGCCCATGCGGGGAGCCTCGTAGCCGAGCGCCGCATAAAACTTCCTCACCTGCAATGTCTGTTCGTCGAAGACTAGGCCGTCAGTACCGCGGTGAACGGATTCGTAGGGTGCAACCTTGGCGCCGGCAGCTATACCGTAAACCTCATTTTGATCCGCCCATCTAGCGTCTTCGTCCTCGTCCGTGCTATGGGAGATTTCGCGGGCTCCGTCTTTGGTGTCTCCTTCTAGGGGCAGAGGCCACTGACCGATCATGTTCCGCATAGAGGAGGCCGTGTCGTCCTTGGCGGGTTGCAGGTGCAAAGAGGCAAGCACGGCAAAAGCCGCGCTGAAAGCATCAAGCTTATTGACGTCGAGCATAGGATCCTATCGTTGGTATATAGCGGTCGACCCAGGTAACTGGCGGGGTGCCGCTGCTCCTGGGAAGCTGCATAGGTACCATGATAAGGGGTTATGCCCGACCAGTCTGTTAGCAGTAGGTGCTTTCGTCTGCGGCTGACAGATTTGGTTATCTTTGGGGTAGTTTCGAAGGTGCAGCTAGGAAGGGTAGGCATTTAAGACGCCTAGTAGGCTACCTATCTTGAGCCTCTTTGAACATGTCACTTGCGAAGACACGCATCGATTCCGAGTGGGGTTGGCCTGTGGGCAGCTCCCGCCAGGGTCGGATGAAGATTGCCTCTAGCGTAAGTGTCAGTGGATACGCCGAGGCGACGAGCAGCGCTGGGGACAGGGGTGCTATAAACGTGTTGGCGAGGGCGAAGCCTCCAAAGCAAGCAATCCCAATTCCCGCTAGAAAGCACCATTTTGTACCTAGTTTGCGGCGGTGCGCCATATAAATTAGTGTGGCTTCGACGGATTCTGTGGCGGCCATGATCGCTATGTAGGTTGCCCACAGTGTCGCGAAGCTTATCTTGTGTGCGCCAAAAGTCAGATTTATAGCAGTGATGATGAAGCCCATAGGAAGCATGGCGAACAAGCCGAATACCACATGGGTTATCACGTAGTCAGAGAATTTTCGGTTAGGTTTTCTCAAAATACGTTTCTTTCGAGGGCGAAGCGGTTTTCTTAGTACCGCTCATCGGAGTAGGTATCGGAGTCTGACTGGAAGTGCTCGCGGGTCATTACTTTAGTTTCTTCCCACTTTTGGTGTACCTCAGTGCGGGATAGGTCCGTATCCCACGGCTTCATGGTAAGGATCTCAACTAGAGAAAGAACCGGATAAATGATCGCCATTACGGCTGTTGCGTTGATGTCCTTACTGGCGAACCACGCGATTATGAGGCTAATGGCCAGGGAAAACAAGACTGTTGCGAAATAATTCCACTTTGTTCCAGGTTGGGTACTGTGGTATCGCTGCTGCAACGTATAGAGCAAAATTGAGGCAAAGCTTTCGGTCGCGATGGCAATTATTATGTACCCAGGTACAAAGTTCTCTGCGGTAATCTTATGCGTACCTAAAATCAGATTTATTAGAGCGAAAACTGCCAACGCTGTAATTGTCTTTATTGCGCCTATAAATAGATGTCCGGCAAGGACGTGCTGGAACTCAATTTGGTCAGGATTCTGGTTCTTAAACATTGCTGCCTCGTTTTAAGAAAAACAAGCTTTCTTTACCGCATCTAATCCTAAGATGCCCTCAATAATACTTACCGCATCCTCACCTATCTCGGCTGCAGCGCTACCGCTAGCTATCGCATAATAGATTCCGCGCAAGCCGCCCCAGAGTGCTCTCGCTTTCTTCAACCAAGAAATTACTTTCGCGATTGGAATGCCATATTGGAGTACGGTAGCAGCTACCTGCGATGCGCAAAGGGCCCAGTTAGTCGCCGTAACGGCTCGGGAGATGCCAACAGTGTTCACTCCTTTAAGTGTTCACTCCTTTAAGCGCATTTCTCACAGCTGCCGCTACCTTAGGATTAGATGGGTTCCCGTTCTTTATGTCTTCAGGTAGCGAATCTAGTACGCTGATAATCCTATTTAAAATCTGGTCGGCTACCTGTGAAGTGGTTGTGACGGTAGTGGTCCTGGCCGGACTAGGCTCTGCCGAAGTTGCGTTAGAAGGTGCGGCGATAGAGAAGGGCACCGTTATTGCGAGTAAAGTTCCGATGCCTAAGCGGATCGATGGTCTCATATTCCTCTCCTTCGAGGTGTGAAAGTGCGCTTCGCCGCACACAATACGCATCATAGAGTAGCTGCGCAAGAAAAAGATATTTTTGAGTAGCTAGATTAAGGTGCCATTAAGGAATGTGAAAAATAGATTAACACACAAGATCGCTCTGACTCAGGTAAATATTCATATTTTTAATATTGGCCAATAAAATGACTAGGAAAATTAAATTTAAAACTTCTTGCCATTTGCTATTGCGCCGGAGCCGTAGGCCTTGCCGGCCTCTGCTTGTACATGTAAAAACCCGGGCCAGATGCGACTGCAACCGACCCGGGTAGGAGCTGTCGTTTGCTCGCTAGCCCATCGTGGTGTTGATGCCAGCACGGATTAGGCCTTCGTAGTGCAGGCCGCGACCCAAAAGCTCGGTGGCAATAGCCAGAATGAAAGCGACTGCCAGCAGGACGACTAGCAGGGTAGAAGGGCTAGTGGCCTTTTCTAGTTGCTTGCGCAGAACCAGCGCGATCAACAGTACGGCGAGCGCTAACGTAATCAGGCGAATTGCTAGGTACCCGTGGTCCATCATCGCGTGCGCTACTTGGCGTTCCACCTCGGAGCCAAGCCCTAGCCCAGTCATGTGGAACGGGTAGGCGACTAATAAAATAGCGCCAGCAACAGCGGCAATGGAAGCAGCCATGCGCAAGGACCGCTGGGTCAAAGACACCATCTCGATGGTCATACGCCCCTCAGGGAATAGCCCTCGGGAAATAAGGCCGGTTGCCTTGCGGAAGGTCGAAACGGAATCGCCCTTGCCGTCGGTAGTGCCAGTGGCCTTATATTCGCGCCACTGTTCCTTAGTGATCTTGCCCTTCGCTACGTCCTCTTCCTGGATCTGAGAACCGGAGACCAGGGGAGTGGGGTTGCCATCACGCTTATTCTGTACGCTCCAAGCAGCAAACAGAGCAACGGCCACTGCCAGCGCCCCAGTAAAGAACGCGGAGCAGAAGAAAGATACCCAGGTGAACCAAGAGTGCCAGGCGGGCACGGTTTCGGTGAAGTAGTAAACCCCGCACATGGATACCAGTAGGGCTAGCCCTGCTAGTGCCGTCAGGATGGCCAGCACGTCACGTACCTTGCGAGAAAAGAGGTCGAACCACTGGGTGATTGCGAACAATGCGCCTAGGGCTGCGTACAGCACTCCGGATATGAGTTCGCGAGACAGCCACGAGGAACCCATATTGAACAGGGTGTATGGCGAGTGCATCGGATCGTTCAGGTGGAAGAACGCGGCAAAAAAGCCCAGGACTAGTAGTGGGCCGGCCGCGTACATGCCAGCGTTAGTGATGCGATCGATGGTTACGTGCCGCATCCCGGTCCAGCGGCCAATGAACTGGATTATGCCAAGGATCCAAAACGCCCCCACTGACATTTGTGCCACGGTGGTGAAGATGATCATTGGCAGTTCGCCGATGTGCATGATGCTCCTTTTTCGAAGTCCCTAACTAGAGTTCTTTAGGGTTCTGAATAGTGCCCGTGCCTTCGTCCCACTTCTGAGCATCACGGTGCGGTTTCACTACCAGGTGTGGCTTGGTAATGGACGGGTCAGGGAGCGGGGCAATACCTGCCTCCGACCCGAATTCCTTGCGAAGCGCGTCAATGGGCCCCCAGCCGAGAGCGCGAGTGGGACAGGCGTCGACACAAGCTGGGTTTTGCCCCTGCTCTCGGTAGTCGTAGCACAAATCGCACTTTGACATGTGTCCGGTACGTGAGTCAAGCTGTGGCGCTCCGTAAGGGCACGCCCACTGGCAGTAGCGGCAACCAACGCATTTGCTTTGGTCGACGTAGACCGTGCCATCCTCGCGGCGGCTCATCGCGGTGGTCGGACAAACTCGCATGCAGATGGGGTTTTCGCAGTGGTTGCATGAGATGGAGGTGTAGTAGCTGAATACCGATGGGGTGAAGGTACCTTCTTGTTTGTTGGTATGCCAAGATCCACCTGTGTATTCGATCACGCGGCGCCAGTTCATGCCCACGGGTAGGTCGTGCTTGTCCTTGCAAGCGATTTGGCAGGCCTTGCATCCGTTGCACAGAGTCTGGTCGAAAACAAATCCGTACCCGGCGTCTTTCTGCGTGAATGGTTCGTCTGCCGTGTCGTGTCTGCCCGGTTGGGGGATCACGTTCTGCGCCATCGCTTCCTCCTCATGTTCTATCCGAAGTTTCGGCGACAGGTGTCGCTTACGTATATGGGCAACTATAGTAAGCAGGGATTTTGCCGCAGAAAATGGGCCAAGTCCGGCTACTTTAAGGGCACCCAGGTGTTTCTTTATTGGGCGAGGGCGAAGGCACTACTTATCCGGGTAGAACGTGCCTGGCTAGCGGCAGAACGCCGCCGAAACTGTGCCCGCCTCGGCGTAGGAAGCTTGCGCCCCCAGTTTCTGGGTTGAAAAAGCGGAAACTGCGGAGGCGACGTGGGCGCCCTCGGCAAGATCTAAGCCGGCAGCAGTGGCTGCCAACAAGGTCGCAAAGAAGGAGTCGCCCGCGCCCGTAGTATCCACCGCATTCACGGGATAGGGAGCCACCTTAGTTATCTGCTCGCCGGCGAGCACTAGCGACCCCTCGGCCCCCAAAGTGATCACGGCTCTGGCCACGCCCAAAGTGGACAGAGCTCGGCCAGCCTGCTCCCAGTCTGAGAACTCTAAATCCTGGTGGGCAAGCATGTCCCGAAGCTCATGTTCGTTGACGATCAGAACATCGACGTTCTGCATCAGTTCCGTGGGAAGGTCGGGGCGGAACGGAGAGTTATTGAAAAACACGACCGTGCCAGCCGCGCGAGCAATTGCGGCGGCAGCGCAAGCCGCTTCCAAGCTGACCTCCAGGCAAATCCCCAAGGCGTCGGCCTCTTCAATCAGGTGGGCGTGCTTCGAAACGGTGGCAGCATCCACGCTGCCGTTGGCTCCCGGCGATACCACGATCGTATTTTCGCCCTGATCGTTCACTGTGATGATGGCGGTGCCAGTAGGAGTATCGATGCGCTCGATGGCGGCTGTGTCCACCCCGGCCTGATCGAGTGAATCCAGCAGCAGCTGCCCGTTGGCGTCGCGGCCCACGGCACCGACCATGCTCACATGCGCGCCCAACAGGCCCGCCTGCACTGCCTGGTTGGCACTCTTTCCGCCGGGCAGGATCACCAGGTCCTGGCCGGTAACTGTTTGTCCGGGGCGCGGAAAATCAGCGGTGCGTACGGTTAGGTCAGCATTCAGGGAGCCCACAACCGCGACCTTGCCGGGCGTGGCGGTAAGAGTTTCTAAAAGGGAATTGAGCTGCATGTTTTACTCCTAAGAGAGGCGGGTTGTTGAGTTTCGCAGCCGCAGCGTTGCGGGCTGAAAGATGGTCTTTGGACTGGCAGAGGGCGAATTGATGCGCCGGCGCAGCAGTGTGGTAGCGGCTCGGGCAAGTGCCGCAGGGTCAGCCGCAATCGCGGTCAAAGACGGGCGCAAATAGCTAAACCAGGGCAGGTCATCAAACGTGGCGAGGCCGATCTGTGCTCTCGTCTCCTGTAAACATTGCAATGCGCCGAGGGCAATCATGTTCCCGCCCACTACTAGTGCGTCAACGTCGTTGCTAGAAAGTAACTTGGCGCAGGCCGCCCTGGCAAGATTCGGGTTGTGCGGCACGTGCCCGGTGGGGATAGGGGCATCCGGAAAGTGTCGGCGCAAAGCCGCGGCTACGGCCTCGGCGCGCGAGATCCCGGTAGACGTGTCGGTGGGACCGCACAAGATGGCGGGACGGAAGTAGCCATTTTGGGCCAGGTGCGCGGCCAACTGGACCACCGCCAGGGCGCTATCGACGAGGGCGCAGTCCAACTCGGTCCCATCCAGGACGCGGTCTACGGCCACAGTGGGTACCTGGTTGATGAGGCGGATAGTAAGGGGGCTCGCCTCTCCGGTGGGCACCAGCAGGAGACCGTCTACGCCCTGCGCAAGCATGGAACCGATGACTTTTTCTTGCGCCGTGGGGTCTTCCTGGCTGTTTGCGATTAGGAGTGAGAGGCCGACTTTGTCTACTTCTCGTTCAATGTGATGGGCCAAGGAAGCGAAATAGGGGTTGTCTATGTCGCCCACTGCCAGGCCGATTACTCCGGTGCGGCGCGTGCGCAGTGCGGAGGCGGGACGGTAGCGGCGGTAGCCGACTTGTGCGGCTAGTCCCTGCACGCGCTCTACGGTTTCGGGAGGAAGTTTGGTGGAGCCGGCTAAGGCTCGGGACACCGTGGATACGGAAAGCCCGAGCCTTTGAGCCAGTTCCTTTTGGGTGATCATTGCTGGGGTGCGTGCTTCGGAATCAATAGAGAGAACGCGAAGGCTGCGCACAGCAGGATGGCGCCGGCGACGGTGGTAACGACGTAGCCGTGCTGGCCCATGCCGGCAGCTGTATTGATCGCGTACAGTACCGCGAATGACATGCCTGCGCCTAGGTTGAAGGCGCCCGCGTTCAGGCCCGGCAGGTATCCGGGGTTGTCAGCGGGCGAGAGCTCAATGCCCAGCCCGTTTAGCATGATGTTTCCAATGCCCGCGTAGGTGATACCCACGAAAATGGAAATGATCAGCAAGAATGCGGGGGTGGGGTGGTAAACACTGAAGATGGTCAGTATCAGTCCGATGATGGTGCCAGCTAGCCCGATGCGCAGCACTTTGTGGTAGCCGATGCGGCCTGCCAGCGTGCCAGCGACTGGGCCCATGGCTAGCCCGGCGATCGCGTAGGGCGTCAAGGTGTACAACGAGACGACCTCTGCGGCCATGCCCGCTCCTACCTCGCCGTCCTGTGCGAGGGCGGGGATGATGCCGTTCATGATGGCGAAGACGCCGGTCATGGTCAGTAGGGTGGTGGTCAACAATGCCCAGGTGGAGCGGGCCTTCAGGTAAGTGGTGGTGACGAGCGGGTGAGCCGTGGCGCCCTCGCGCCGCCAGAAGGTGAGTGCGCTGAGTACGCAAACGACCGCCAATATCACGACTAGCACCCACTTGGCAGCGGCGAGTTTGGCCGCCTCGTTGATGGCTACAAGAGCCGTACCTACGGCTATGACCAGCAGTAGCGTGCCGAGCCAGTCCATGGGAACAGGCGTGTCGATGCTAGTTTCGTCAGTCATGACCAGGACGCATCCCGCCGCTATGAGGGCGATAAGGGCCATTACCCAGAAGACCGAGGAGAAGCCGAAGTGGCCAGCCAGGTAACCGCCAGCCAGGGCGTCTACGCCGGCGATGCCACCGTTTACAGCGGTGATAACCCCCATTAGGGTGCCGTAGAGCTTGTTGTCAGTAACTGCCTGGCGCAAGATGATCAGGCACACCGGCACTGTGGGGCCGGCGACGCCTTGAATTAGGCGGCCGATCATCAGCAACGCCACGGATTCAAAAGTGCCTGCCAGGGCAGAAAGCACGCAGCCGATGCCGGTCAGCGTCATCATTGCTACCAGCAGCTTGCGCCTGCCAATGATGTCGCCGAGGCGAGGGAGGAATAGTGAGAAGAGGGCAGCGCCGGTGAAGAACACCGTTTGGGTTAGTCCAATGGTGTTGGCGTCGGTGTGCAGTTCCTTCTCCATGGTCACCAGTGCCGGCGAGAGCATGGAGGCGTTCAGCTGGAACGCAAAACAGGCAATGAGCAGCGCAGTCATCACTGCGGCTACGGAACGGGTCTTAGTCGAATTCATTTATTCGCCTTGCTATCGATGGGTTGTTTGCCGGGTTAGTTTGCAGATTGGTGGGCGGGCAACTGTTTCTGAATGCGATCGATGGCATCGGTGACTACGTCCCAGAACTTGTGGAAGTCCAACTCGGTTGCTGCCCAAGTGTGGCAGTCCCCTGGAGCTGGAGCGCGGAAATCGGCTACCGTCATTCCCAGGGTAAGAGTGCCAGTCAATTCGATGTCGATTGGAACCTTCACGGTCTTTACGATTGCCGGGTCGATCAGATAGGCGACGGTACACGGATCGTGCACCGGCGGGAAGTCGAAGCCCTGGGCATCTTTGTAGGCCTTGCGGAAGAAGGCAAACAGCCCCAGGGTGAAGTCCGATACCGGGCCAGGATGTGCGGCGATCTGCTTGGCCACGTCGTCGGTTGCCAGCGCCTGGTGAGTCAGATCCAGGCCCACCATTACCACCGGCCAGTTTTCGTTGAATACGACGTGGGCGGCCTCGGGGTCAACCTTGATATTGAATTCGGCAACTGGCGACCAGTTGCCGGTGTGGTAGCCGCCGCCCATGAGGACGACCTCGCGCACGCGTTCCACGATGCGCGGTTCCTTGCGAACGGCCATTGCGATGTTGGTTAGAGGACCGGTGGGAACCAGGGTAATTTCGCCCGGTTCTGCCTGCATGATGGTGTCAATGATCAGGTCCACGCCGTGGCGCGGATCGAGTTGCATTGCCGGTTCGGGAAGGTCTACCCCATCTAAGCCGGTGTCTCCGTGTACGTCCTCGGCAATTTCTACAGGACGCACCAGCGGGTTCTTGCAACCGGCCGCGATGGGCACGTCGTGCATTCCGATCACGGTGGCGACGCTGAGCGCATTGCGCGTTACTTTCTGCAGTGTCTGGTTGCCGCCCACGGTAGTTACCGCCGCGAGTTCTATTTCCGGGTTGCCCCACGCCAACATCATGGCTACCGCATCGTCATGTCCTGGGTCGCAGTCCAGGATTATCTTCCGTGGCATCGTTGCCTCCATATGGAACAGTCTGAGTCTTTAGCGTTTATGTAGTTGTTAGTTTTGCTTGCCTGCGTAGATGCGTATGCAAACGTTTGCACAGCCGAGTATAGCAGTCCCATAAAGCCTGCGGTAGTGCCGAAATCCTGCGCTGATGTTAAAAAATATGGCCCCGCCTGCGCCCGGCCGGAAGCGAGCCGGACGCAGTAGCGGGATGTGTTATTACGCCTTCTTCACCTGAGCCAGGTTTGTGTGTTGCCCGTTGCCCTTCGACAGAGGAGTGGTGTGCAGTGAGGTGAGCACGTTCATCGCGCCGCCGTGGTCAACGCCGTCCTTATCCCACTCGACCCAAGCGCCCTGCGGTACTGACACGACGCCGGGGGCGATACGCGGAGATACGAAGGCTTGCGTCTGGATCTTGCCGCGGTCGTTGAAAATGAGCACCTGGTCGCCATTTTGGATGCCTCGTTCCTTCGCGTCGGCGGTGTTGATCCACGCCTTTTGCGGGTGTGCCTCGCGGTTCTTGGACAGGTTTCCGTAGGTGGAGTGAGTCCTGGACTTGTAGTGATGCCCAATGACCTGCAGCGGGTACTTCTTGTTGGTGCGTGCCTCTTCGACGCCCTCGCGCGTTGGAACGTATGCGGGAATGGGCGTGATCTCGTCCCCTGGCAGCGGGTTCGGGAACTGCCAGGTCTTTGCCAGTTCTGCCAGCTGGGAGGAATATAGCTCAATCTTTCCCGAGGGCGTATCCAGCGGGTTCGCCTTGGGATCTTCGCGGAATTCCTTCAGCGGCACCACGTGCTCCTTGGAGGGGTAGCGGTAGACACGCATCTTGCGCAGCTCGTCGAAGGTGGGGAATTCCGGGTTGTCCTTGCGGGTGACATCCTGAATTTCGCGTGCCCAATCTTCGGTGGTCTTCTTGCCCTGCGAGAATTTGTCGCCGATGCCCATGCGGCGGGCGATTTCGGCAGTCACGTCAATAGAGGAGCGGCATTCGTATAGCGGTTCGATGGCTTTTTCTGCCATGATTTCGTAGGCCAGTTCGCCCGTGTATTCGCTGGGGATCAAGTCCCATCTTTCCGAGGTCGTAGTGTCGGGCAGAACCAGGTCGCACAGCTTCATGGAGGCGGTCATCTGGTTGTCCATGCCCAGGATGAATTCGCACTTAGAATCGTCATCCAGAATCTCGCGGGTGCGGTTTATATCGCCGTGCTGCGAAGACAGCATGTTGGAACCGTAAATCACCATGAACTTGATGCCCACGTCCAGCTTGTCCTTGCCGCGCACCCCATCCTTCAGGGCGGTCATTTCCGGCCCATGGTCGATGGCGTCGGTCCACTTGTAGCAGCTAATGGTGGTTTCAACCGGGTTTTCCCCGTCGTCCATCCACACGGACTTGGGCCAGTAGTAGCCGTCGCGTCCGCCGGTGCCGCCGCCGGGAATACCCACGTTGCCGGTAACGCATGCCAGCAAGTAGATCGAGTTGGCCTGGTTTTCGCCGTTCGCGTGCCGCTGCGGGCCCCACCCCTGGTTGATATTTACGGGGCCGGAAGTGGCGACCTCGCGCGCAAACTTGCGGATGGTGTCTGCAGGGATACCGGTAATCGGGGCTGCCCATTCGGGGGTCTTCTCCACCCCGTCCTTGCCTTTTCCTTCCACGTAGGAACGGTAGGAGGCGTTCTTGGGGGCACCCTTTGGCATGTGTGCCTCGTCGAAGCCGATGCAGTACTTGTCAAGGAAGGCCTGGTCGTGCAGGTTTTCTTTCAGCATTACGTGGACCATGGCGGCCACTAGCGCTGCGTCGGTGCCGGGACGGATGGGGATCCACTGGTCGGCGATGGTCGAGGCCGTATCCGAATACCGCGGGTCCACCACGATGATCTTCACGCCCGCCTTGTGTGCCTGCGTGGCGGTGAAGGCGATGCCGCCACCGGACATGCGAGTCTCCAGGGGGTTGTTGCCCCAGAACACGATCAGCTTGGAATTGTCGATGGAATCTTCCAACGAGTTCGAGATCTGTTCGTCCGCCGCCCCGTAGACGTACTTGGTGCACTGGGAAATCTGCAGGTAGGAGTAGTTGCCGTAGTAGCCCAGGTGCCCGCCGAGCAGGTTGAAGAGGCGGTGCCAGCCGCCCGAGTAGGCCACGTGCGCGTTCCATACGCCCGACCCATAGTTTTTGTATACCGATTCAGGGCCGTACTTGTCGTAGGTGTAGCGCAGCTGTTTGGTAATAATGTCGAAGGCTTCATCCCAGCTGATTGCCTTGAATTTGCCATCCGAGCGTTTCTTTCCGACACGCTTTAGCGGGGTCTTGATGCGGTCGGGGTTGTAGATGCGCTCGCGCATGTTTCGCCCTCGAACGCAGGCAAGAATGTTGCGGTTCTTGATGGTGTTGTCCCCGGTGTTGTCCGGCAGGACGCGCACGACCGTGCCGTCTTTGACCTGTAAGCGTAGCGGGCAGCGGGAGCCACAGTTGACCACGCATGCGGACGAAACTGTGCGGTCAACGTCGGTGCGCCCGGTGCCGTTGGCTACCAGGTTGCCCTTGCCAGGGTGGGAGTACTTCACGTCTTCTTTGGCGCATGCCACCAGTCCGGCGCTTGCTCCCGCGACGGCCGACCATTTTAGGAAGGAACGACGAGTTGGGCCTGAAGCCGATTTCAAATCTTTCACCGCTACCTCTTTGCTTTAACGACAAGTGTCTATTAGTGCTTGGCTTCATTGTTGCAGAGCCTCCCACGAACGTGGGTTTTAGGCTGTAAAGAGACGGCGACTTTCGCAGCGCTCACCTTTCCTTAATGGGCGAGGGCGGTCGGCTACCTGCACGGTGCGCCCGGGCCCAGGAGGGGCGCCAATAGTTGGTATAAACTGACGGGTGCTTTGTGTTGGCAAAATTTGCGGATCGGTGAAGGAGGTCGCGTGAGCGCTCCCCAGAGTGTCGGCGTGCGTCGCAGCCCCCAAGACGATCCGCGGTATAAGAGGGTGCGGGCCGCCCTCGTTAGTGCCCTGGTTGAGCTAGCTAAGGAACGCAACGTAGACGACATTTCTGTTTCTGAACTGACGGGGCGAGCCGGGGTTGCAAGACAAACGTTCTATAAGCATGCCCCCAGTCCCGCTCATCTTCTGGCGGACTATCTGACGGGCCAACTGGAACCGCACTTTTCTGCCCTGGCCAAACTGCTGGGCGAGGGCGCAGTAGATACCCGCGAGCGCCTGACCAGCATATATGTGGCTATCATGGAAGTGATCGCTCGTGATCCGGAAATTTACAGTCAAGTGTTTGTGAAGAATACGTCCTCGTCAGTGCGGGCCCTATTTGCCACCCGACTAGAGGAAGTGTTCCGCACCTACGTTGCCGATTTCGCTGCGCGCCTGGAATGGCAGGCTACTGACTTGTGGGTGGAAATGGCTGTGTCGCAACAGCTACACAACATGATCGCCATCATTACTGCGTGGCTGCGTACCGGAATGAGTGCGAGCGCCCGCGAGGTTGTTGCTACCTACCTGACGCTTGCCCCGCCATGGCAGCTGGTGCACCTAAATGAATCTGGCAAGGCCTCGATGCCACGACGTGGCTTCATCGAGGGCGATAAATAACGCGGGCGGTAAGTTAAGGATTTGCTGGAAACGCGGGGGCTTGGCAAGACTTGGCGCGGTGGCCACTGAGGTGGTGGCCGTGGTGGCCGGCAAAATGGTCGACTCTAGCCTTCGCTGCAAAGCGCATTGAATGGTCCGAAGCGCATTGAGCCCTCCAAAACACATCGGATGGTCGAGGGCTCATCGAAATTTGCACTGCTTGGTGTGCTTTCGACGAGGACGTGTGCTTTCGCCGAGGGCGTGTGCTTTCGCCGAGGGCGTGCGCTTCAAGTAGGCAGCAAAAGTGGGCCGAAAGCACAGTCGCTTCGGCCAGCTTGCCTACTAACACCTACCGGCTGCGCACCTGCCAGCAGTTAAGCCGGCCAGTTTTGGGCTAATTCGCCAATTTCGCGGGCAGCCTTTGCCGGATCGATGTCGGCTTTGCCTGCTGCGTATCCGATTAGGAAGGCGGTCAGCGGTCCGCCAGGACGGGATGGGCCGTGGGCAACCTTGCCCACCATGTTCAGTAGTTCTTCCTGAGCCTCCGGTAGGGGATTGTCCTGCAACTGCAAGTGTTTTGCGACGTCTTGTAGCCATTCGGCCATCTGGGGGCTCTTTGCTGGGTCTGCCATGATGTCTCCTTCGATAAGTCCATACCATTATGCACACACTAATCCGCAGCGGCTTTCTACCGGGGAAGGGCAAACTAGTCGACGCGTTTGCGGGGGATTTGCCGCCGTGAGTTTTGCACCGGCTCGCCCTCGGCTGCCTTGGCCCCCGCCTTTGGGCGGAGCCGCCACCCGTAGGCAAGGTAGCGTTCGCGTATCCACGAGATCAGTATCGCAAACAGGTATAGTGCCACCAGCACGAGCGCCTGTACGGTCATGGGCCACGGGCTCGGCAGCGGGTTCGCGATCGCCGCAAACACGAAACAGACGAGCACCACCCACCGCCATGCCCTCAGCATGGTGCGCGCGGATAGTACACCCATGAAGTTAGCTAGTACCAGGACCTCGGGCAGCAGGTAGGACAGCCCAAATAGGATTACTAGGCGCATGTAGAAGCTGATGTAGCTAGAGGCCTGTAGTAGGGAGACGCCTCCTACCGGTACAAATGACTGTAAGATGCGCACGGCCTTCGGGGCTACCCAAACGCCGGTGATTGCTCCTGCTACGAAGAGGGCGACGCCTACCAGTCCGAAGATGGCGACATACAGTTTTTCTTTTCGGCGTAGGCCGGGGGCGATGAACGCGCCGATCTGAAATATCCACCACGGGCAAGAAAGCAGTGCGCCTAGCCAAATGGATACTTGCAATTTCAGGTCGAAAGCTGCTCCGATGGTCTGAAAGTTGATCTGTGTGCCCGTCGTGCGCAGCTCCCTCAGCGGATCCGTCATAAATGCCATGACCGGGTCGTAAAGGAACCAGCCTGCTACTGCGCCGAGTAGAATCCCCCCGAGGGCGAAGATAAGGCGCCTGCGCAGTTCGGCTAGGTGGGCCGCAATGGGCATGCGTCCCTGCGGGTTGTTTCGCTTCATGACCTACTAGTTAGCTGGGTTCTGAGGCTGGGCCGGGCCTTGCCCTTCCTGAAACTGCTGCGGCGGAACCGGCTGCTGCTGGAGCGGAATCTGCGGGTTCTGCTGCGGCTGGTATTGCTGCGGCTGTGCGGGCTGCTGGTACTGCTGCACCGGCGGGGTTGCCTGCATCGGCTGAGTCGGTTGTACCGGGGGCACTTGCGTTGCCGGCTGGCCAGGCTGCGTCGCTGGCTGCTGGTACTGCTGCACCGGCTGGCTTTGCTGACTCGGCTGCGCCTGTACCTGCGCCTGCTGGGAGGGTGCCGCGTCGTCCTCGGAAAGTTCGCGCATTTCCTTCTTCAGGACCTTGGCGGACTGGCCTAACGACCGGGCAATATCCGGCAGCTTCGAGGCGCCGAACAGCACTAGCAGAATAACTACGATGACAATTATGTGGCTGGGTCTCACTATTTACCTCCATCGGGGGCTGACTGTTCCCCAGAAACTGGGGGATTGCTGCCAGCGGCGGTGCCAGCATCGCTGGCGGGGCTTGAACTGCGCGCCTGCTTCATCCATTCGTTCAGTTCCTCCTGGACGGCCTCGCGCACCATTTGCTTCGGACTGTACTTCGAAAGGTCGAAGTCTCGTAGCATTTGCAGGTTTTTTATGTCTTGTTCGGTAAGGCCGGCAGAATTGGATAGCGTTTCGGCTCGCAGCCGCGCCGACCAGTTGCGGAAAGCTGCCAGCAGTGTACGCAGCCCGTGTAGCGCTTGCGCCACAGATTTAGGGCCTAACAGTAGAGCCGCCAAGACAAGGATGATCAGAAATTCTGCTCCGTCTATCCCAAACATGGCGCCTCCTTCCCGAAATAGTCTACCTGCATCTTGAATCCTGCCAGCTGCCGGATTACCGGCTGCGATCTTACGCCTTGACGGCCTGCGCCAAGATCGTGTGTACGCCCATCCCTTTGGCTATGGGAGTGGGATGCAGTGAGGACAGGGTGTTGACTGATCCGGCCACGTCTACAGGCTTGTCCGGGTTGGCGCCCTCGGGAGGGGCAACTTCGGAGGCGGGACGGGGATCGTACCAGGCTCCTTGCGGCACAGACATGGTTCCCGGGGCGATGCGGGTGGTCACCTTGGCGGGCAGGCGGATGGTACCGCGGTCGTTGTAGACGAACACCAGATCCCCGTTTTCTATCCCGCGTTCCTTGGCGTCTGCCGGGTTCATCCACACGGTTTGGATGTGCGCTTCTTTTAGCCATGCCACGTTGCCGTACGAAGAGTGCGTGCGTGCCTTAAAGTGGTGGCCGATAACCTGCAGCGGATACTTCTTGTTGGTGGCGGCGTCCTCGGCCCCTTCCCAGGTGTTGACGTGTTCGGGGAGAGGCGTAATAACGTCGCCGGCCAGCTTGGGACGGAATTTGCCGAATGTCCACTTTTGGGCCATCTTTTGAAGGCGCTCAGAATAGATCTCTATTTTTCCCGAGGGCGTAGACAGCGGGTTTGCGTCCGGATCTTTGCGGAAGTCTTCCATCGATATGGTGGCGCCCATATTTTTGCGGAAGATGCCCATCTTTTTCCACTCTTCGTAGGTGGGTAAATCTGGGTCTTCGGCATGGCCGGTGTCGACGGTTTCCTTCAGCCACTGTTCGCGGGTCTTCCCGCCGGTGAACTGGTCTTTGATGCCGAGTTTTTCGGCTAGGGCAGTGCAAATGTCGAAGATGGATTTGCATTCGTACAGCGGCTCGATGGCCTGTTCGGAGACGATGCCGTAGGCCATGGGGGTGGCGTTTTCGCCGGGGTGGTAGTCGGATTCTTCGGCGGTGGACGTGCCCGGCAGCAGGTAGTCCGAATAGCGTGCTGTAACTGTTTGCATAATGTCGCACGTTACGATCAGTTCGCACTTGGATTCGTCGCGCAGGATTTCTACCGAGTGGTTGTTGTCGCCGGTCTGATTTACCAGCGAGTTCGACCCGTAGTTGAACACCGCTTTGATGGGCGTGGCAAGGCGGGTGTTGGTGGGGTTGCCGCCCTCGTCAACCGGTACTTTCAGGGAGCGCACCCCAAGCTCCGGTTTTAGCCCAACTCCGGAATTGAAGGTGTCCATTTGTGGCCCGTGTTCAATGGCGTCTAACCAGCTGAAGACCGAAATGATCTTCATGGACGGGTTCTTGACATCCTCGTAAAAAGTCTTTGTCACGGGCAGGGACACCCCGCCCTCGCGCGCGCCCGGACCGCCCCCGGCAATGCCCGCGTTCCCGGTTACGCAAGCCAACAGGAAGATAGCTCGGGCAACATTTTCACCGTTGGCGTGCCGCTGCGGGCCCCACCCCTGGGTGATAGCGCACGGTTTGGCCCCCGCAACCTCGCGTGCCAGCTGGCGAATCCGCCCGGCGGGCACCCCCGTAATCTTCGCAGCCCACTGCGGAGTTTTCTCGATCCCGTCTTTGCCCTTCCCTTCCAGGTAGGAGCGGTAGGAGGCGTTCTTGGGGGCGCCAGCGGGCATGTGAGCTTCGTCGAAGCCAACGCAATACCTGTCCAAAAAGGCCTGGTCGTGCAGGTTTTCTTGCAGCATTACGTAAATCATTCCCGCCACCAAAGCGGCGTCCGTGCCCGGGCGCAGGGGCACCCACTCGTCGCCAAGCGCGACCGACGTTTCTGAATAGCGCGGGTCAATCACAATGGTTTTGACCCCACTCTTGCGCTTGGTGGCTTGCGTTACGAAGGTCTGCCCGCCCCCGGACATGCGGGTCTCGAGCGGGTTGTTGCCGAACATCACCTGCAGTCTTGCGTTCGCGGCGTCGTCAAAGCTGTTGGCAGCCTGCCATTCGCCGTAAAAGTACGGGTAGGCCTGGGTGATGTTCGTGGTCGAATAATCAGAGTAGTGGTCCAAGTATCCGCCGAAAGTGCTGAGTAGGCGAGCCATGGGCGTCTGCTCTGGCGGCCACGAGCAAGCCATCGTGGAGCCCAAGACTCCGGTGCCGTATTGGATGTAGAAGCATTCGTTGCCCCAGTCGGCCTTCAGCTGTTTCATCTTGTCTGCGATTTCGGTGAGGGCCTGCTCCCAGCTGATTGGCACCCACTTCCCGTCGCCGCGCTTCGTGCCGGGTTTGCGTTTCATAGGGCGCTTTAGCCGTTGCGGGTTGTAGATGCGTTGGCGTATCGAACGCCCACGAGGGCAGGCACGCACCTGCTGTGAACCGAGCGTGTCGTTTCCGGTGTTGTCCGGCAGCACGCGGATTACTCGCCCGTCTTTGACCTGCAGGCGCAGTGGGCAGCGGGACCCGCAGTTGACGGTGCAGGCGCTCCAGACAGTCTTGTCGGCGTTAGTGGCCCCCGTGCCGTTGGCAACTAGCTTCTTTGGGACGGGCCCCGGCTTGGACGAGCAAGCCACGAGCGCCCCCGTGCTCCCAGCTAGTGCGGACCACTTCAGAAACTGCCTCCTGGAGGGATTAGCCATGACTGCTCCTTTCTACATGGGCTGGCCACCTGGTGAAATACGAGACTAAGTGACAGGTGACGTATACGTCTGGGACGTTTGGGAAGCTGCGCTAAAAGTCCAGCTCGCAGTAGGTTTAAAGAGAGGCGTGTTGCTCGCTGGGCCCGTCGAAAATACCAGAATTAGGTAACAGGAGCCTTCCCAATCGCCGCCGTCTGCGCCGTTTGACCTGGGGAAAGCGGCATACGCGCGCCGTGCGTCGGGCAAGCCGGCCAAACTCGCAGGCACCAATGTGGCAAGCAAGCACCAGGGTGGGGCTCTATAGTCGAGGCGTGAAGAAAAAATCTGCAGGCAGGTACGCGCCCTCGCCCTCGGGGGATCTACATGTGGGCAACTTGCGCACGGCACTGCTGGCGTGGGTGGGCGCTCGCGGCAGCGGACGGCGCTTTGTGATGCGGGTGGAGGATATTGACGCGGAACGTTCTTCGCGCGCCGCCGGAGAACGCCAGCTCCAAGATTTGGCCGCCCTGGGCCTGGATTGGGACGAGCTGTACTGGCAAAGTGAGGCGGCCCCCCGCCACCAGCGGGCGTTAGAACAGTTGCTTGCAGGTGGGCACGTGTTCGAGTGCTACTGTTCGCGCCGCGAAATTCGGGAGGCAGCCTCAGCTCCCCACGTGCCGCCAGGGTTCTACCCGGGCACCTGTTTGCGCCTTGCCGAGGACGAACGGCAGGCCGCGCGGAAGCGTTTGGCTGCGGCGGGGCGCGCCCCTGCGCTGCGACTGCGCGGGGGGCAAATTTGGCGGGTGCACGACCTGTACGCCGGAGACGTGACGGGGCGAGTCGACCACCTGGTGTTGCGACGCGGCGATGGGCAGTTGGCTTATAACCTGGTGTGCGTAGTAGACGACGGCGATGAGGGCGTAGATCAGGTAGTGCGCGGGGCCGACCTACTTGGGGCCGCGCCCGCTCAGGCCTACCTGGCGCACCTGCTCGGTTTGCCGAAGGTGGTCGAATATGTACACGTGCCCCTGGTGCTGGGCCCGTCCGGGGTGCGGCTGGCCAAACGGGACGGGGCAGTCACCTTGCGGCAGCTGCGCGAAGGGGGCATGTCAGTTGGGGATGTTATCTCTATGATCGCAGCTTCCTTGGGGTTCGAAGGTGTGGATTCAGCCTTCGGACTGCTGGAAGAAATGGCAGCCCGCCCGGGCAAGCATCCGCTAGCTGGTATTAGCGAGCGCGAATGGACTTTCCGCCCTCGGCAATAGGGTGCGAAACCGCAGCGGCAACCGGGGTGCTAAATAGCTACCTAGCCGGCGTTGGCAGCCGCCCGGTGTTTGCTTAGCTATTTTGCGGCCGTGTCGGACTCGACGTCAGTGTAGGCAAGAATGTCCGCGACCTGGCAGTTTAGTGCTTCACACAGGGAATTGAGGGTGGTGAAGCGGATGGCTCGCGCCTTCCCGGTTTTCAGGTTGGACAGGTTGGCCATAGTGAGGCCAACCTTTTTGGACAGCTCCGTTAGGGACATGTGCCGTTCGAGCAGAATCTGATCCAAAGTTATTTTGATGGCCATGGCTACACCGTCAATTCGTTTTCGACCCAGGCCTCGGTGGCGGCCTGGAAAATTGTGCCCGTAACTAGGAAAAACACCCACCCGGCCGCTGCTAGCGCGAGGGCAAGAATTTCTAAAGCCAGCAGCGAGATGTGGTTCAGGGGGCTGATCGCGTTGAACAGTATGGAGGCAGCAAGGTAGTAAACGGTGGCGGCCAGGCAAATGTGGCGGGCGTAACTGATCAGCTGCAGGGCGCGCGGCGAAAATACTTTCTTTTGTTCCACCAGCAGTAGCATCTTGTAGGCGAGTCCCAGGATGGCTAAGCCTGGCAGGGTGGCGATAATTGCCCCCACGAGCACCGGGTATTGCAGGTGAGCCATTTCGGGCCAGGATTGCGCGCTGGCCATACTCTCTAACCACAAAGCCGGCCAGGATAGGACTATGGCGCCTGCAAGCACTGCCAAGAGGATGCGAGCTAGGAGCGTGTGTGGTCTGATGCGTGAACTCATGGTTTACCTCCCTGGCGGTTGCGTGCAGCAGCCACCGCTAGTAGTTATCGTTTATCGATAATAATATATCGAATAGCGATAAGCCTATGCAAGGGGTCAGGGCCAGAAAGGGCAGTTAGCTAGGGCGGGCTTGTCCGGATACGAGGACAGCTCGGCAGGGCCGGGCCTGCGGGGGCGAAAGGGTGGAACCGCGGCAGGACCCGGCGCCCGGAGACACGTCAGCAGCTACCGGGCTGCAGCCGGTTTTTCGTGCTGGCCGACCAGCCGTTCAGCTAGGCCGGTGAGCGCCTCGGAAGCGCCGCCCTCGATTCGCACATCCGCGAAGGGATCGCCCTGGCAGCGGCCCCGGTTGATGATCGCTACTTTTGCTCCGCGCATGGCGCCCTCGCGCAGCACCATCATGCCGGTCATCACCATTAGCGACGAGCCCACCGTCAGCACCACGTCCGCTGCGGCCGCTGCGGCGAAAGAATTTTCCATGGCATCCATGGGCAACTGTTCGCCGAAGAAAATGACGTCCGGCTTTAGCAGCCCACCGCAAATGGTGCAGGGGGCCAGCACGAAATCTTTGGCGTCGGCCTCGGCGGCGGCGCGGTCGGCTTCGGCAAGAATGGCCACGTGCTTCGGGTCCAAATCCGGTTTCAGATCCGGGTTTAGGCGGCGCAATTCCTTGTCCACTACATCGCGGGAAAAGTATTGACCGCACTTCAGACAGCGGACGCGATTGAAGGAGCCGTGCAGCTCATAAAGGTTTTGGATCCCGGCCCGCGCGTCTAACCCGTCGACGTTCTGGGTGGCGACTGCGCTCACCAGGCCCGCCTTTTCTAGTTGCGCCAACGCCTGATGGCCGGGGGTGGGAGAGAGGGTTTCCATAGTGCGCCATGTCTGCTGGTTGCGCATCCACACCCAGCGCTGCCACACCGGATCGGCAACGAAATCGTCGAATTCTACTGACGGGCGATCCCCCGAGCCGGTGCCCCGATAGTCCGGAATGCCCGCATCCGTAGACAGGCCGGCTCCCGCGATCACCACCGTTTTCTTGCCCTTCATGAGCGATGCGAGTTCGTCCAACTGTGCTTCAAAATCCCTTTGCGCCATGCCTTCACCATATCGCCACCGCACCAATTCGAGGGCGAAAACCCGCGCGCATAGGCGCTGATGCAGGGATGTTAGACGGCGCACGTGAGGGCAAAATGGCTTCCATCTGGGCAGGGAAAACAGTTAGGCTGGTATCCCGGTCGGTGCATCAACTGGCACCTTATTGATCGGAGATCCCCAAATGCCTATTCTTGGTCACTGGCGCCTTCACGGCGACGGTAAATCTATTGCTCCCGGCGAAGTGGTTATGCCGCAGGAGCGCCTCTCCTGGCCCCGCACTGCTGGCATCGGCGCCCAGCACGTGGTGGCAATGTTCGGCGCTACTTTCCTGGTTCCGCTACTGACCGGATTCCCGCCCTCGACAACCCTGTTCTTTACGGGCATGGGCACAATCTTGTTCATCCTTATTACTTCTGGGCGGCTCCCGTCCTACCTGGGTTCTTCATTTGCGCTGATTGCCCCCATTGGGGCAGTGACCGGATACGTTTCTGGCGGCGGCGCCCCCATCGACGCCTCCAAGATGGCCCTGGCTCAAGGGGGCGTAATTAGTGCGGGTCTGGCCCTGTTCGTGGTGGGTGTGATCGTGCACTTTGCTGGGGCACACTGGGTTGACCGTGTGATGCCCCCGATCGTCACCGGCGCGATTGTGGCCTTGATCGGCTTCAACCTGGCCCCTGCCGCCTGGAACAACGTCAAACAGGCGCCCGTGACCGCGCTGGTCACCATCGTCTCCATCCTGGCGATCACCGTCCTGTTCAAAGGCATCATTGGCCGCCTGTCCATCCTGTTCGGTGTGCTGATCGGCTACGCGTGCGCGGTGATCCGCCACGAAGTGAACTTCGAAGCGATCGATTCGGCAGCCTGGATCGGCCTGCCTACCTTCCACGCGCCGGCTTTCGACCCGTCCCTGCTGGGCCTGTTCGTGCCCGTAGTACTAGTGCTGATCGCCGAGAACGTCGGCCACGTCAAGTCCGTGTCCGCAATGACCGGCCAGCAGCTCGACGATGTGACCGGGCGGGCGCTAATGGCCGACGGGTTCTCGACCATGCTTGCCGGCTCTGGCGGCGGCTCCGGTACCACCACTTACGCGGAGAACATTGGCGTTATGGCTGCCACCCGCGTCTACTCGACCGCAGCCTACATTATTGCCGCCATCGTCGCCCTCGCCCTGTCCTTGCTGCCTAAGTTCGGCGAAATCATTGCGACCATCCCGCCGGGAGTGCTGGGGGGCGCCTCTACCGTCCTATACGGCATGATCGGCATGCTGGGCGTGCGCATTTGGGTACAGAACAAGGTTGATTTTGCCGATCCCGTCAACCTGAACACCGCAGCCGTGTCCATGGTTGTGGCCATCGCCAACTACACCTGGCATTGGGGCGACATGGTGTTCGAAGGCATCGCGCTCGGTTCTGCCGCCGCGATCCTGATCTACCACATCATGCGGTGGATCTCGAAGGTGCGCGGGACCAACCTGGAGCAGGCTTCGCCCGCCTCCGCACCCGCAGGCGTGGAACTGGATTCGCCCTCTTACGCTAAGCGGTACCGAGCGGCACAGCTTCACGCCGAGGCCGAAAAGCTAGAGCATGAGGCCGAGGAAATCGAAGCCGACCGTGGCGTCGAGCCTCCTGTAGTGAAGTAGGTGGCGGCCCTGCCAGCAGAGGGCGGGGCCTAACACCAAAATAAAGTGCCGCCAGCATCCGGCAGCCTCTGGGAAGGCGGATGCTGGCGGCAAAAGTTTAAGCAGCACCGGCATGGCCTATAGCCGCGCCAGGTTGGTAGGCAAGCCCGCAGAAGTTAGTTCCAGAGCTTGCGCGGGGCGCCGGAGCAAATGTGCCGCTACTCGACTGATTTTTGGCCAATAGGTAGGCAGGTGCGCGGCGACTTGAGGCCTTCCTTTTTCAGGATCTGCTCAACGTGCTTTGCGTCCTCGAGCTTGGCAAATTCGTTGCCTAGCGTCAGCTCTAGGCCGGAGGAGGCCGTCCCGTCCAACACTACCGAGGAGCCGGGTACGGCCACGGCCAACGTGTATGCCGCCGCGACACCGCTGGTGCCCGTGCGAATACGGGCAGCGCCGGTGAACTCGCCGGTGGGGGCGTTGCCGGTTTCACCAATCTTGTAGCCGCGTCCCTTCAAATTGCCGGCCACCTCGGTTGCTAGACCGGCCTTATCCGTACCATTTAGTACGACCACCGTGGAGTCCTTCGGATTGGTCGGCTTAGACCCTTCGGGCACGCAGGGCACCTGGCTGATGCGGGCTACGGGTTTCTTTTCCGAGAACGTGTTACCGAAGGGCAGGGGAATGATGCCTAACGCCATCAGCATGCCCACTAATAGCGCTATAACCATTAGGGCAGCGCTAATGGTGAAGACGACGGTTTCGCGTTGTTGCCGTTTGCGCCTGTACAGTTGGCGCCCGGTTAGTCCTTCGGAAGTGCTCACCTTCCCGAGTTTAGTTGATGATCGCCCATTTAGGCATTCCCGGTGTGCACTAGTCCGTTTCCGGCGGCGGGGCGGTAGAGGGCGGGGGCCTCGCCTGGGCAAGGTGCCCTCTAGGTGGGCTATGATTGTCCCCGACAGGGGAGCTGTTTGGCTGAGAGTGCGGATGGTCCGCAGACCCTCGAACCTGATCCGGGTAATGCTGGCGTAGGTGGTCGAGCTCTGCCACGTATGTGGTCCCCTCCGAACGGAGGATTTTATGAGTAAAAAGTTTTCTGCGGTGGCAGTGCTGGCGCTGTCAACGATCGTGATTTCCGGCTGTGGCGCTGGCAATGGCGGCACCGACAAGGCCTCTTCTGACAAGTCGGCCGCAGACCAGAAGGCTGACAAGACGGTCACTCTGATTGCATACGATTCTTTCCCCACTAAGGACATTCAGCCGGCATTCGAAAAGAAGACTGGCTACAAGTTGAAGGTAGTTGACGGCGGCGATGGTGCCGAGCTCACCAACAAACTGGTCATGTCCAAGGGCGCCCCGGTGGCGGATGTCGCCCTCGGCATGGATAACAACGTGGCACTTACGGCAGCGGCTAAGGACGTGTTCGAAAAGGCGGATGTGAAGCTGCCCGAGGGCGCAGACAAGTACCAGGTGAAGGGCCAGGAGGCGTTGGTGCCCTTCGATCGGTCGCAGTACTGCCTGAACTATGACGAAAAGTGGTTTAAGGACAAGGGCAAGCAGGCACCGACCTCGTTTGAAGACCTGACTAAGCCGGAATACAAGAACCTGGTGGTGGTCGAGGATCCGCGCAAGTCCACTCCGGGCATGGGGCTGCTGACGGCTACCATTGCTGACCAGGGCGAAAACGCTTTTGCCGACTACTGGAAGAAACTGAAGGACAACGGCGTGGAAGTAACCGGCGGCTGGACTGACGCATTCGCCAAGTTCTCTACCTCTGACGGCGGCACCAAGCCGGTGATGGCCGGTTATGCTTCTTCCCCCGCGTACCCGACTGGTAAAGACGAGGCCGGCAAGGATGTCTTCAACATGAAGAATCTGGATTCGACCTGCTACGCGGCCGTCGAGTACATGTCAGCTCTGAAGGGGGCAAGGAACTCCCAGGGTGCGAAGGTACTGATGGACTACCTGCTGTCGAAGGATGCGCAGGAATTGGTTTCGAAGGTCAACTACATGTACCCGGTGAACTCGCAGGCGCAGCTGCCCGAGGACTTGGCTAAGCACGGCGCCGAAGTGAAGGACGCGCTCAGCATTGACCCGAAGAAGGTGGCGGACAATCGTACTGCGTGGCTGAAGACTTGGGCCGACGCAATGGGAATGTAAACAGGATTAGACGAAGGGTTTTCCCTTGACGAAATTGCGGTGGGCGGCACGCTACTTGGCTCTGGCCTTGGGCGTGGCCGCCCCGCTCGCTTTTATGGCGGTGTTTTTCCTGTGGCCCGTGCTGACCATGGTCTCGATGGGGCTTTTTGGCGAGGGCGGCGGCTCAGGTTTCACCGAGGCGCTTGGGCGCCGGCGCGTGTGGGACGTGGTGGCTATGACCGTGGGCATGGCTGCGGGCGGAACCGTGGGCTCGGTGCTGCTTGGCTTGCCGGGCGCGTACGTGCTGTACAAGTTGAAGATTCCGGGGCGGATGGGTTTGCGGGCCTTCGTGTCTATCCCGTTCGTGCTGCCCGTGATGGCAGTGGCCGTGGGGTTTGGCGCCCTGTTCGGGCCGGGGGGACCGCTTGAATCCTGGCACCTAATGGGCACAAAAACCCTGGTGGTGGCCGCAATGGTGTTTTTCAACTACTCGCTGGTTGTGCGCATAGTGGGGCCAATGTGGGCGGGACTGGATCCGCGCGCGGAAGAAGCTGCCGCCTCTTTGGGAGCTTCGCCAGCGCGCGTATTTTTCACCGTGGTGTTGCCACGGCTAGTTCCCGCAATCGCGTCAGCCGCCTCGATGGTGTTCCTGTTCTGCGCCTCCGCCTACGCCCTAGTGCAAGTGCTGGGTGGGCCGGGAGCAACCACTCTGGAAGCCGAAATCTACAACGAAACAGTGGCTTACATGGACTATCAGGCGGCGGCCATCCTGTCGATCTTGCAACTGGTGATCGTGGTTGCCGCACTTGCCGTTTCTGAAATCTTGCGAGGGCGAGTAGAGCGCAACCAAAAGATAACCCGCACGGCGGCACGTCGCCCTCGGACCGGGGACATCCCCGCACTGGTAGTAACTGCTTTGACCGTCGTGTTTCTGCTGGCCGCACCCATGGTGGGGTTGGTGGCTAGGTCGCTGCGACGCGGGGGAACATGGACCCTGCAAAACTATGCCGACCTTGCCGATGCGGATGCTTCTGCCGCCATCCAAACTTCCGTGCTCTCGTCACTGGGCACCTCTTTCGCCACGGCGGTGGTGGCGGCGCTGCTCGCGCTCGCGGTGGGAGTGTCCCTGTCGGTAATCTTGTCGCGCAGGCCGCGAAAGAAGGTGGCGAAGGGTGCACTGAAGGCGTTGGACATTCTGTTCATGTTGCCGCTTGGGGTGTCCGCGGTGACTGTTGGTTTCGGCTTCCTTGTGACCATGTCCGGCCCGCCTCTGGATATGGCTACGTCGTGGTGGCTGGTGCCTATCGCTCAGTCGATCGTGGCAATCCCCATGGTGGCGCGCACGGTCCTGCCCACAATGAGGGCGATTGACCCCCGCCAGCGTGAGGCCGCCGCTTCCTTGGGGGCTTCCCCAGAACGCGTGTTGGCCACCATCGACGGCCCTTACCTGTGGCGTACGGGAGTGGTTGCAGCTGGGTTTGCGCTGGCCATTTCTATGGGCGAATTTGGGGCGACCTCGTTCCTGGCTCGCCCGCAGACGGCAACGCTGCCCGTAACCATCTACTCGTTGGCGTCCCGGCCGGGAGCCACCGAGCAGGGCATGGCCATGGCCGCCTCGGTGCTGTTAGCGGTGGTCACGGCTACCCTGATGGTTGTTGTTGAGCGGCTCCGCCCGAACGATGCGACTCCGATGATGTGAGGAAAGATGCTGGAAGTAAAAGATCTGACCGTAAAGTACGGGAGCACCGTGGCCGTAGATTCGGTGTCCATGGACGTTGCCGAGGGCGAAATTGTGGCTCTGCTGGGACCGTCCGGTTCGGGCAAATCCTCGCTGCTGCGCGCAGTGCTGGGGTTGGAGCCGGTGGCCGGGGGGCAGGTGCTCTGGAATGGGCGCGATCTGTCCGGGGTGCCCACCTATCAGCGCGGTTTTGGGCTGATGTTCCAAGATGGGCAGCTGTTTGCGCATAGGGACGTGGCCGGCAATATTGCTTACGGTTTGAAGGGCTCTGGGGCGCAAAAACAGGAGCGGGTACGCGAATTGTTGGACCTGGTTGGCCTGAAAGACTACGCTTCGCGTCAGGTCAGTGAGCTCTCGGGTGGGGAAGCCCAGCGGGTGGCGCTTGCCCGTTCTCTTGCCCCCCGCCCTAAGCTGCTGGGTCTGGACGAGCCGCTGTCGGCCCTCGATCGCAAATTGCGCGAAGGCTTGGCGGTGCAGCTGCGGCAGATTTTGACCGCGGAGGGCACGGCGGGCATCTATGTCACCCACGACCAGGATGAGGCGTTTACAGTTGCCGACAAGATCGGGGTGCTGATTACGGGCAGGCTGGCGGCGTTTGGTACGCCGGCACAGGTGTGGACGCAGCCGGGAACGCGATCGGTCGCAGAATTTTTGGGCTACGGGCCGTTTGTCAGCCCCGAGTTGGCGGCCAAGTTGGGAGCCCGGGTGCCGCGGGGGGCGGCACTCATCGGGTTGGCTCCGGGGGCGCTAAGGGTGTGCTTTGAGGGCGAGGGCGTGCACCTGCCCGTCGATTCTGTACACGTGCGCCGCGGCAGCGTGAACGTGCAGGTGATCCTCCCGGATGGCCAGTTGGCCGGGGCGAGCGCGCCTTTGACTCACGAGGCGGAGGCTATTAGCGAGGGCGAACAAGTTGGCATCCGGGTCGACCAGACCCGCCTAGCGGCCATAGAGTAGTATCTGCCAAGCTGGTTCAGGCCAGGTCCAAGACATACTGCGAAGCCGACCCTTTGGGTTGGAACGATTACAGGGAGTGTTGCATGCAAGTGAAAGCGGCAAAAACACTCGGCTACGGATTGTTTGCGCTAATTTCTACGGTCGGGGTGTTTTATATAGTGTCCTATCTTTTTCCTACTGAAACTGGGCTGCGCGCTGGCATCGTCGTCGCATGGATCATCTGCCTCGTAGGGATCCCCTTTGTGGCTAGGCAAGCTTCGAAGAAATCCCAAGGGCGGCAATAAGTTTCAGTACCGCCGAAACGTGCCGTGCGCCCTTGCCGGGAGCGCCCCGGATTGGCTAAACGGCCTGACTTAGTTGGGTTACGTCCTCGGTGGGAATTGCTTGATAGGCTTTCGCAATCTTATTAGCCCAAGCCAAGCCTTCCAGACTGCAGCGTAGGCGCGGACCAATTGTGGTGATGGGGCGAACCCCGCTAGTTGCGTTAGTGGCAATCGCCCCCACAAAATTGCCGATCTCGCCCACGCGTACAGGCCGGCTCTCGCAGGCCCACACGCCCTCGAGCTGTTTCCAGGTTGTGCCTGCCAGCACGGGCCCTTCCGGCCACACCAAACGCCCGTCGGCCCGAATGAAGCCGACGTTGAACATGGTGCCTTCCAATACCAGGTCGTCTTTATCGAGCCCCGTGCAACAGATGGCATCGTCGGCTGCGACTGCACGACGGGCATGCCACTGCGGGGCCAACCCGAAGTGTTTCACGTGGGACAGGTTGCGCTGCAGCGGAAACAGCTCGCAGCTGATCGGCCCAGTCGAGGGCGCACTGCGGGTGGTGATCAGGTGCTCGGTTTCGAACATGCTCACGCGGGCAACGAAGCTACCGGTCTGCGCGGCTAGTTTTTCCAGTTCGGCTGCGACGGACGCCAAATCCAGGTCGGTGCCAAAGAGAGTGCGGTGGTCGCGCTGCAACCTCTTAGCGTGCAGCTGGGGCCCGCGCACTTTGCCGCCCTCGATGAGCATCGTGGTGAAGTGCCCGTCTCCCTTGAGCGCCTGGGTAATGGCGACGTCAGCTTCCATTGGGCTGCACCCTTTCCCGGAAGAATCCTGGTTACTTACTTGAGCAGACTGATTTTATAATCTTTGCCCGTGGGCGTCTTGTTGATTGATAATCATGATTCTTTTACGTACAACCTGGCACACCTTGTTTTTGCTGCCTGCGGGCAGATGCCGCAGGTGGTTATTGCCGAGGACGTAACCGATACCCACCTGGCGGCCGCCGACCGCATTATTGTTTCCGCGGGGCCGGGGCGACCTGCAGAATACCCTTGGTTTCCGGGCATTTTCTTGGATCCTCCCGCCCCCACATTGGGAATTTGTTTGGGCTTTCAGGGCCTGTGTGAGGCCTACGGAGCGAAACTGGGCACCGCCCGCTACCCGCGCCACGGCGAGGTAACCGGTGGGCGGATGCGCTATCACTCTTTGGAAATAACGGACCTGCCGGCTTGCCTGACCGCCACGGAATGGGACGAGGACGGTACGTTGCTGGGCGTGGCACACAAGTCTTTGCCACTGTGGGGCGTGCAATATCACCCCGAATCGGTAGGTTCTACCGGTGGGGTAGAGCTCATGCGAAACTTCCTTAGCGCGTCTGCGCAACAAGTTGGGGCCGGCCTACAGGGCGAAGCGCAAACCGGCCATGCGCCAGCCGGGCCTGCCTCTTACCCCGGATCGCCCGCCACGTCGGACTCGCCGCACCCGCCCGCTACACCTGGCCCGCCCTCGTCGGCGCCGGTGAAGGTGTGGTACGAAAAGATTGACACCGATTTGCTGCCCGAAGCATTGTTTGCCGCCAACTTCCTTGGTCAAAGCCACGCGGCCTGGCTCGATTCTTCTGACGGTTCCGGCTGGCACTATTTGTGCTCGGGTACGCCCGTGCCTTCCCTAGAACGGGCGCCTCTGCCCGAGGCGGATACGACCGGTGTGCCGTGCGCTTTCGCCCTCGGAATGGTGGGCTACCTAACCTACGAGGGGAAAGCCCACTTCATAAGCGTAGACAAATGCCTTGCGATCAGCCCGAATGGTGAGGTGTGGGCGCTGGGGTATGAGCCGTGGCAAGTGAATACTGCCGCCAGCCCGGTCAGCGCGTTGGCCCTGCCGGATACGCCGCGCACGTTCCGTTTTAGTCGCGAACAGTACCTGGCCAAGATCGCCCAGGCGCAAGAGGAAATTGCCAAAGGGAATGCATACGAGCTGTGCCTTACCAACTCAATTAGTTTCCCCGCCCTCGGTGACCCGTACCGTTACTACTTGCATTTGCGTTCAAAGTATCCAGCGCCTTTTGCCAGCTTCTTGCGCTTCGGCGGGCGCGCGGTGCTTTCGACCTCGCCGGAACGCTTCCTCTCCCTTAGCTCGAGTGGCGTTCTGGAAGCAAAACCTATCAAAGGGACGCGCCCGCGCGGGCACACCCCGGCCGAGGACGAAGCCCTGCGCGATGACTTGGCCACTTCCGTCAAAGATAGGGCCGAGAACCTGATGATCTGCGACCTGCTGCGAAACGACCTGGGCCGGGTGGCGGTGCCGGGCAGTGTCGAAGTGCCGGTGGTCTGCGGCATTGAGAGTTTCAGCTACGTGCACCAGATGGTGTCGACAATTAGGGCCCGCAAGAGAGGCGACGTGTCTGCCCTGGATTGTATTCGGGCGGCTTTCCCGGGAGGTTCCATGACCGGGGCGCCCAAGGAGCGTTCTATGCGGATCCTGGAGCGGCTAGAAGAAGGCCACCTTCGCGGGATTTATTCGGGGGCAATTGGCTACATTTCGCTCAGCGGGGCAATGGACCTGTCCATCACGATCCGCACGGCCCTCATCGAGGGCGGAAAGGCCAGCTACGGTTGCGGGGGTGCCATCACGCGGCTGTCGGATCCGCAAGAAGAATGGGAAGAAATTCTAACCAAGGCCCGGCCCATTCTGAGTGAAATATAGCTGATGGGACGCGCCTGCGCTGCATCAGGTCGCGCGTGTGCTTTTGGGGCCTGAGCTTTGCGCCAGCCAGTACACTTACACCCCTAGGCCGGCAGGCGGGGGATTGAAGCTAACAGCTGGCGGGTGTAGTCCTGGCTGGGCGCACCTAGCACCTGTTGGGTGGTGCCGGTCTCGACAAGTCTTCCGCCCTGTAGCACCAGAATGCGTTCACATGTTGAGGCAACGGTAGCCAGGTCGTGTGACACCAGCAGCAGGGCGGTGCCGCGGCTGCGCGTAATCTGTTCGACCATTTCCATTACGGAGGCACGTGTGGCCATGTCGAGGGCGCTCACCGGCTCGTCCGCTACCAGCACTTTTGGTTGGCTCACCAGGGCGCGGGCAATGGCGATGCGCTGGCGTTGGCCGCCCGAGAAGGTGCGCGGATATTCGTCGGCCCGGTCCGGATCAACGTCCACGAGTGCCAAAGCCTCCCGAACGCGCTCGCGGGCTGCCTGGCCGCTGGCCAGATGTAGTGCGCGTAGTGGCTCGGCTACTGTTTCGCCTACGCGCATGCGCGGATCTAGGGAAGAATACGGGTCTTGGAAGACTGCGGAAACTTGTCCGCGGAACTTCCGGCGTCCGCGGCGCCCGCGGCCGGGTATTTTCGTGCCTGCGAAGCTGACGCGGCCGGCTTTTGGGCGCAACAAGCCCAGCCCCAGACGGGCGACGGTGGATTTGCCGGAGCCAGATTCGCCCACTAGTGCTATGCGTTCGCCCTCGGCAAGGGAGAGGTTAAAGCCTGCGATACCGCGCTCTGATTTGGGGTAGGTGTAGGTGACGCTGTCGAATTGGAGTATGGTCTCGCTCATGGGCGGTCTCCTTGCTGTGCGGCGGCAAGGGCGTCTTCCAGGTTCCTTGCGGCCTGCACGATTGCGCGGGCGCGCGGGCTTACTCCGGCCCCGGCGAGCAGTGCTGGTACGGGTACGTCGTCGGTTACCCGGCCTTGGTTGAGCACCAGCGTGCGCCCCACGAGTTGGGTGACCACGGGCAGGTCGTGCGATATGAAAATGAGGGTGGTTTTTCGGGCGGCGGTAATTTCTTTTAGCAGTTGGAGGATTTGCTGTTGCACTGTTACGTCTAGGGCGGTGGTGGGTTCGTCCGCCAGCAGGATTTGGGGTTGGCACGCGAGGGCGAGGGCGATGGCGACGCGTTGGCGTTGGCCTCCAGAGAGCTCGTGCGGGTAGGCGTGGGCTATGCGATCTGCGTCTGCCAGGTGTACTTCGGTGAGGGCGGCACGGACGGCTTCACGCAGCTTTTTACCTTTTTCTACGCCTTGGTGGTGGCGGATTGGCCAGGATAGTTGGCGGCCGATGCGTTGAAGGGGGTCGAGGGCGGTGAGTGGGTCTTGGAAGATCATGGCGGCTAGGGCGCCGCGCACCTCGCCCATTTCTTTTTCGGTGGCGCCTACTATTTGCTTGCCGGCTACTTGGAGGGAGCCGCTCACGTTGGCGCGGGCGGGCAGCAGGCCCATGGCAGTGCGGGCGAACATAGATTTTCCGGATCCGGAGGGGCCGATTAGCCCTAGGTGTTCGCCTGCCTGAACGGTAAACGTGAGCGAGTCCAAAAGGGTTTTCTTTCCTATGCGGACCGAAAGGTTTTGTGCGCTTAGGGTGGGGGCCATTATGCCTCCTCTAAGGTGGGGTCTATGGCGCGGAGCCCGTCAGATAGTAGGTTGGCGCCTATCACGAGGGCGAGAATCGCCACCCCCGGGATTATTGCGCCGAGCGGTTGCACGGTGAAGGTGGCTTGGGCATCTAGCAGGAGGCGCCCCCAGGAGGCGTTTGGTGGGGGTGTGCCGAGCCCGAGGTATGAGAGGCCGGCCTCTGCAAGTACTGCGGAGCCGAATAGTAGGGCCACGTTTACTACCAGGAATTGCCAGATGTTGGGGAGCACATGCCGGGCGATGATGCCGAGGGTGCCCACTCCGGCGGTGCGGGCTGCGGTGACGTATTGTTCGCGCAGCACGCGGGAGGCCAGTATGCGGGTTAGCCTTGCGATTACTGCCGAGGCCGAAATACCAATTGCGCAGGTTACGGTCACTAGTGAGGCCCCGCCTACGGCCACCATGAGCATTGCTAGCAGTAGGGTGGGGAAGGCAATTAGAACGTCGAGTGTGACTGAGGCGATGTCGTCTAGGTAGCCGTGGGCTAGGGCTGCGGCTAGGCCGAAGCTTACCCCGATGGCGGCGGCTATTATTGAGGCGCCAAGTCCCACTCCCAGGGCTATACGCGCTCCTAGTAGCATGCGGGTGAGTAGGTCGTGCCCGAGCCGGTCGGTACCTAGCAGGTGCTGGGTACCGGGCCCTTCGAGGCGCCCTCCGGAGGTATCGGAAACGGGGTAGGGCAGCCAGAAAAACGAGACGGCGGCGGCCAGCGCTATCAATGACAGTAGGGTGATTCCTACCCACAGGTTGGTTCGCTTCATTGGTATCCTCCGCTCAGGGAGTTGCGCAGGCGTGGGTCTATGAGTCGCTGTAGCACGTCGGCTGCGAAGCCTATCAGCAGTACTAATGCGGTAGATACCACTAGAACTCCCTGGATTGAGGGGAAGTCGTGCTGGGTGATGGCGAGCGTGAGCATCGAGCCGAGCCCGGGAAGGGCGAAGACTTGTTCTACTACTACGGCGCCTATGAACGTGGTGGCCAGTTCTATGCTGGCTACGGATATTACGGGTACGCAGGCGTTTCTGATCCCGTGGGTGAGCATTGCCTGGGTTTTGCTCTGTCCGAGGGCGCGCGCCTGGGCCAGGTAGTCGGCCTGCAGTACGTCTAGGGTTGCCGCTCGGGTGTAGCGGGTTAGGGAGGCGCAGGAAACGAACGCGATGGTGGCTGCTGGGAGGATGAGTGCGGTCCAGGCGAGGAGGGGACTGTTCCATCCTTCGGGTGGGAAGCCGGAGGCGGGGACCCATTTGAGGTGTACGCCGAAGACTAGGGCGCCCATCATTGCGATCCAGAACACGGGGATTGCGATCCCGATTTGCAGGAAGGCTGAAATGGCTGCGCCGATTGTGCCTTTCCGCCACCGGGCGGCTGCGTAGCCTAGGGGGATGGCGGCCGCCAGGGCGAAGGTGAAGGCAATGAGGGTGAGCGGCAGGGTGACGGTGAGCCGGGAGGAAATTTCGGAGGCCACGTCCCTCCCCGAGGTGAACGAGGTGCCTAGATCCCCGTGGGCTAGCCCGCCTACCCAGTTGGTGAATTGGGTTAGTACGGGCTGATCGGAGCCGACTTGTGCCCTCGCTGCCGCGATTTGGGCGGGGGTGGCGGTAGCTGACAGGAGTGCGTTGGCCGGATCGCCGGGCAGTAGGCGCAGCAGAACAAATATTAGGATTAGTCCTGCTGCGCCTGTGCCAACTAGCAATGCGCTGCGGCGAATTAGGTAGGAAAGCATTTAGGCTTTCTTAGAAATTGGCGCCAGGAAGAACTGCGAGTTCAGCCCGTTCACACCGTAGCCGGAAACGCCTGCCTTCGATACCACTACTTGCGGGTACAGGTACAGCCAGGCGCTAGCAGCGTCGGTGGCTATGATCCGGTTTGCCTTGCGCAGCAGTTCGGTTTGTTCCTTAACGTTCGCGGCCTTTTGTGACTTGGCTACTAGGTCAGTGACATGGGGGTTGTTGTAGCCCCAGTAGAAGTCGGGGTTGCCGTACCAGACTACGTCGCGGGTGTTGACGTGCTCTTGCAAGGTGGCGGTGAAGTTGTGGTCTTTGAACACCTTGGAGTACCACTCGTCGGCGCTTATCGAATTGATCTTTACTTCTACGCCTATCTTTGCCAGCTCGGATTTTACGAATTCGGCTACTAGCGGGTGCGGGTCGTAGGTGGGAGCGTCCAGGGTGAAGGACAGTCCTTCCTTACCAGCTTCCTTCAGTAGTTTCTGCGACCTGGCTGGGTCGTAGGGGTTTAGCGAGTTCAGATCTTCGTACCACGGGTCCGAGGGTGGAACCATGGATCCGATTACTTGGCCCTTGTCGTTCCAAATGGAGTGCAACAGTTTTTTGCGGTCTATTGCCGAGTAGATTGCCTGGCGCACGCGGGCATCGTCGAAGGGGGCCACACGGTCGTTGAAGGCCAGCAGTTCCTTGGTGGTGGAGTTACCAGAGGCGACCTTGTACTTGGCGTCCTTTTCTAGTTCCGGTAGTGCGTCTGGCGATTGTACGTTGGTTACCACGTCGACGTCTCCAGCTTTCAGCGCATTGGTGAGGGCGGTGGCGTCAGTGTAGTAGTGGAATACGGCCGCCGAGTTGGCGGGTTTTTCGCCCCAGTAGTCTTTGCGGGCTTTTAGTGACAGGGTGGAGCCTTTGGTCCATTTGTCCAGCGTGTAGGGGCCGGTTCCTTCGGTCTTTTTCTTTGTGTCTAGCCCTTCGGGAACGATCCACAGCCCGGACAGGTTGTATTGCAAAGATACGGACGGTTCGGACAGGGTGAGTTTTACCGCATCCTCGCCCTGGGCGGTGACGTCTTTGATTACGGAGAGCTCTTTTTTGCTGGCAGCTTGGGACTGTTCTGACAGAACAGTTTTGATGGAGGCTGCCACGTCTTTCGCGGAGAGGGCTTTGCCGGAGGAGAAGGTGACGCCTTTGCGCAGGGACAGGGTGTGGGTTAAACCGTCTGGGGAGGCCTCGTCTTTTGTGGCCAACCAGGGTTTTACTTTGCCGTTGTCTTCTAGGCGGAAGAGGGTTTCGTACACGTTTCCGGTTAGGGCCTCGGTTACGCCTTGGCCGCCACCGCCCGTGTTAGACAGGTTGGTGGGCTCGTATAGGGAGCCTACGTTGATGGTGGCCGCCTTGGAGTCTTTGCCTTTGGCTCCTTCTGCCGCGTTGGGTCCCGCGCAAGCGCACATGCACATCATGGCCATAGCTAGTGTTGCGGCTGTGGGGATGAGACGTGATCGCTTCATGCGGAACTCCTTTTCTTTGTGTTCGCAGTTTTAGTAGTACGAACGCTTTGTTCGTTGGGGAAAACGCTAGACCTTCGACCTAGTCATGTGCTGGTGGCTTTCGAGTGTTGAAACGTATTCCACTTGTGCCGCCGAGGGCGCCAAACTTGTAGTTTGGGGATTTTTGGCCCCTGCCACTCGTGTGTGGGCATTTTGGGCGGTAGGCCGTGTTTTAGATCCACGGATAGTTTCGGCTTTAAAAATAAGATTAACGTCAATTTAAGCGAGTGCAGAAAGTGTGAAATTGTGGGACCGATGGAAACCGTTGCCAAATTTGTGTGAGCTAGTTTCGGGGTGTGTGGCCGAGGCGATTGTGGCGTTCGAACGCAAAAAAGTTGGCCTCGAAGGCGCATGTAAGGGCGTTTTGTGCGGATTCGCCGGCGACTGCCCGCCTGGGGTGGCATTTTAGTGCAGGGATGAGAGCTAGTAACTGTTTATTTAATCCTATTTCTTAAAGATTGATTAAATATACTTAATAGTATTTAAATGAAGGGTATTTTCTGACACCGTGTTAAAAATGCGCCATGAATATTAAATGAAGGAAAGTGGCGATTGTTTTGGCACTATCAAGACAATTTGCGCGAGGAATGGGCTTTGTGGCCTTGCTTGCGCTTACGGTACCGTCTTCGCTGTCAGCGCTGGCAGCACCTTAAGGCGACAAGGTAGGGGACCTGATTCCGGCCCCGACCCAGCGTTGGGGCACCCCGGACGGCCAGAAGCCGCAGGTTACCACCACGCTCAAGTATGACGGAGGCGCTGTTCAGCCGGGGCAGAAAATGTATGTTAAGGCTGACATACGTTTTGACGTTCACCAGGGCAAGCATCCGGAGGTTTTCAGCCCGTATGTGCGAGTAGCTGTGCCGAAGATCTTCGACGTAAATATTGACGACGTGAAGGTCCCAGGCCCGGTAAAGACCAAGGTTGTGGATGCGGGTACGGATAAGGACGGCAATAAGCTGTTCGACATCTACTTCAACTACAACGAATGGGCTGGGGATTTCGATGCTGAGATGCCTAAGCTAGCCGAGGCTATTGGCGCTATTCCCGAGAGCGGCAACGTGCTCGGTGATGGCTCGGTTGCAAAGAGCGGGCAAACCTACACTGCGATTATTCCCGTGAAGGTTAAGCCGGACGTAACTGCTGCCCAGTTGCGGGATTTGCGTGAGGGCAAGTCTGGCGCGAAGCTAGCAATCCAGGGGCGCGCTTCTGTGAGTATCGAGGGCGAGACCGGCGACTTCAAGTCGAATATTGTCGATTTTGGGGATTTCCTGGAGGATAAGATTCTGCAAGGGGATCATTGGTTGGTCCGTTCCGATTTTGAAACCGGGTTTACCTCCTGAGGACGATTATGGGGTTTGGTTGCGCGGGCTGGCACTGTCCACCCGTGGCGTTGACTACCACGGCGAGGGTACGGTCGTTCGTTCGCTTTCTGGGCTGAAGCTGCGCCAATTGGTTCCTGCTAAGGGCTTGGATGCGAACCAGATTATTACTACTACGCCGCGTACTGGCGCCGAACCGATCGTGCTGAAGTCCAATATTGGTGCAAATGCCGACGTGCGGGAACAGAATAATCTGAAGGTCTACCACCACCCGAACAAGACCCGTGAGGCTCGCGAGTTGATGGGTATGGCTGACATTATTCGGGTTCGTCCTTCCGGGTCAGCTAGCGAACTGTACGGGTACACCTGGGATACCCCTGAGTACCACCCGGATTGGGGTAATGTTCCTAAGTATGGTAAAGAATCGCAGCCGGCTAGAACTTTTGTTGCGGCCGACTTTGATCTGAGCGAGAAGATTTTTGGTGAAACTGCACAGGGCAAGGGCGGCTTTCCAAGGAATTCGTTCACTTTAGTTCTTACGGATTCGATTAGTACAGATAATCTGTCCCGCAGCGCGGAATAGAAACCGAAACGCGAGCGGAACAACATGGGGTTGTGCGCTTGCCAAAATCAAAAGAAACTGGCAAAACTATGCGGTAAAAGCCAACTAATACAGCTGAGGCGGTTACGCAAGAAACTGCTTTTATATTAAAAGTTCTAATAAACTAGAGTCCAGTCTTGGCGCAGAACTGGGATATCGAACATTTGCTGACACGCAAAAGCGCGCTCGCGCGGTGTATAGCTGGGGTGGCTACGCCGCCTGTAGCTGGGATCAGCTCACCGGGCAAGGGATCCCCTAGTGGGAAATCAGGGGCATTCCCTATATAAATAGCGCCTCCCACCTGATTGAGTAGAAATATGGAGAACAGCGCCGCCCCCACCCCTATCCCGATCGCCCTACCGAAGAACACTTGTATCCGCCAAAAATCTGCTTGTATATTTGTTCTACAAGCTGCATTGCGAACCACCGTAGCGGTCAGCGTCCTCCTAGTAGCGATGGTTGGTCCGGTGGCAATCGTAGGTGCGATCCCCGAACTGCGCTCCCGCTTTTCCGGCACCACCCAGATGGGCCCATACGGGCAAGTAATGACCGCTGTGGGGGTACATGCCCTCATAGTGGTACTGGTTGCCCTCGCCCTCGCCCTGTTAGTGCACTATTGGGACAAAACCACCCTGGACGTGCTGAGGCTGAGACCAACCGCAAAAGGTGTCGTCTGGTTTACGGCAATGCTTGTACTGGCGGCCCTAATCGCGCTAGTTGCCCAGTTGTTTACCGGCGGATTAGGCGGGTATCGCGCCCCCGCGCACCTGCCCGCGTGTCTAGGGGCGGTGGCGGCGCTGAGCAGCGGGTTCTTCGCGCATGCCATCCCCGAAGAACTGGTTTTCCGGGGCTGGTTGCTGCACTTTTTTCGATTCCGTCCCTGCCTAGGGCTGTTCATTGTCACCGCCACATTTGCCGGCCTACACCTAGTTTTCCAGGGCGGTGGGGCAGAAGTTGGCGAACAGCTAGCCTACCTAACCATGCCCTTAGGGTTCGGCTTCGCCGCCGGAGCGGTGCGACTCAAAACGGCTAACCTGTGGCCCGCCATCGGTCTGCACGGCGGATTTTACTTAGGCAACTTCCTGGTCAGCCTCTTTGCGGCCAGCGCCCCAAACACGAGAACGTGGATCTTCATGGGCATCGCCTGGTTTGTAGTAGGCCTCGCAATAAAACCTAACAAGGGTGCCTTTACACGGCAACACTAAGACCGGACCTGTGGGGCGCAGCGCGCCTATGCCGGTGTCCACCCAGGTGGAAAGGCAGCCCTCAGGTTCCTACCCAGGCGGAAAAGCAGCGCTAGAACAGAAAAAAGAGGTGGAACCCAGATGGGTCCCCCCTCTTTTCGACCTTAGAAACTAATGCCTAAGAAGTAGATTACCTGCCGGCCTCGGCAACCCTGTAAGCCGCCTGCAGATCAGCAATAGCCTTGTCAACGTCAGCAACGGTGGCGCGAGCATTAAACCAGACGCCAACAGCCTTGGTGATATTGCGGTTCAAAGTATGGTAGGTGCGGAAGGACTTCTTGCCCAAGATATTCCTGTCACGAGCGAAGCGCGTGTTCCAGATGACCTTGTCAAGCTTCGCCTTCACGTAGATGGTGGCGGTGTCCGAAGGGGACAGGTCGGGGTACTGTGAAACCCTGGCTAGAACATCCTTCAACTCCTGGGAAGCAGCCTGCAAGGCCGAAGTGGAATTGGTTAGGTTGATCAGCTTTAGAACAGCCTTAGTGGTGGCCAAACCTAGCTCAACGTGGGTCGGCTTAACCTTGGTGGTCAGTTTAGTGGTGGCAGTCTCAATGGTGTCGGCGATAGTTAGAGTCAGTTCGAGGCGAGCGCCGATAGTGTTCATGTCGAACTTAGAAACGTCGCCCGTGATGATGGCGGTCAGAGTGTCGCGCAGGTCGAACGCGGTCGTTAGCAGGTCCCTGATTTGAGGCTTGTAATCGCCGGTGGGAAGAACAGCCTGCCGCTTCTGCATGGTGTTAATGCGGTCATTTACCTCGGACAGCATCTGCTGGGCTTGCGCCTTAGCCGGGGCAGCAGCGACGACTGCGGCCGGTGCGGGAGCAACTCCAGCGGTAGCAACCGCGGGCATAGCTGGGGTCAGCAGGGCTGCTGCGAGGGCTGGAACTACAAGAAATCGAGTTTTCATTGATCGGACTTTCTGAGTAGAGGTACGAGGCACGGTGTGCGCACCATTGGATAACATCCGAAAACCTACCGGGTGGTGGTGAACGGTACGCGGCCAGGCTGGACGCGCATCTACTACCAGTACTCTGCCGCCAAAAGCCTGGATAGTTCTAATTCTTAGATCGAGGTAATGCACGAAACTTTTGCAACATAAAATATTGTTAAAATTCCCTGAAGAGATGAATGTGAAGAAAATTGGTGCGTGCTGATCAGCATAAACTCCACCTAGGGTCAAATGATGCGATCCTAGTTAGGGGTGGAGCGTACCAGAGTTGGCGCTTCCAAATAGTGGCATTACTGGCCTTATGGGGGTGCAATAGTGTAGCTCGGCTGCCGGAAAACGGAGCCATATAATGGCGGGTTCTGATTATATTTGCCCGCAAGGAATACCTATTCGCCAATTCGTGACAATTGGAGAGTGAATGGTGCATGTCCTGGGCGTTTCGGCCAGGGGACTGTAGTCCCTCAGTGCTTTCGTGAACCTCGGCGTTTCGTCGAACCTTGGCGATCTACACCATGTTTCGCGGAAAACACTAAGGGGCGGGAAATAATGCCAAGGCCCGCGCACGCCGATCCCACATCGAGGGCGAAGCTCACCAGCCTTCCCATTTGCGCCAATCTTGCCAGCTGGCACGTACTGAATCGCTGGCAAGTCCGCTGCCTGATTTGCCTGTTAAATGTGGGAAAGGTGGAACCCCGAAGGGTCCCACCTTTCCCAGAGTTTCTAAAGCCTGAAAGCCTTAGCTAAATTAGTGCAGGTTTACTTGCCGGCCTCGGCGGTCTTGTAAGCAGCCTGCAGATCGGCAATAGCCTTGTCAACGTCAGCAACGGTGGCGTGAGCGTTGAACCAAACGCCAACAGCCTTGGTGATGTTGGAGTTCAAGGTGTTGTAGGTCTCGAAGGACTTCTTGCCCAGGATGTGCTTGTCGCGGTCGAAACGGGTGTTCCAGATGACCTTGTCAAGCTTCGCCTTCACGTAGATGGTGGCGGTGTCCTTGGCAGTCAGGTCGGGGTACTGGGAAACCTTGGCGAGCACGCCCTTCAGTTCCTTCTGAGCGGCTTCAAGATCGGCGGAGGAGTTGGTCAGGTTGATCAACTTCAGGACAGCCTTGGTGGTGGCCAGTCCGAGCTCAATGTGGGTGGCCTGCACCTTGTTGGTCAGCTTGGTGGTAGCAGTCTTGATCGTGTCCGCAATAGTCAGGGTCAGCTGGTAGCGGGCCTCGATGGTCTGCATGTCGAACGCGCTGATGTCGCCCTTAGCGATGGCAATCAGGGTGTCCTTCAGGTCGAAGGCGGTCTTCAGAAGGTCCTTTACCTGGGCCTTGTAATCACCGGTGGGCAGGACGGCTTCCTGCTTCTTCAGGGTGTCGATGCGGCCGTTGACGTTGGTCAGCATCTTCTTAGCTTCGGTCTTAGTCTTTGCGGGAGCGGAGGCAACAGCGGCCGGTGCGGGAGCAGCTTCAGCGGAGGCAACTGCGGGCAGAACGGGGGTAAGTAGGGCTGCTGCGAGGGCGGGTACTACGAGAACTCGAGATTTCATCGGTCGAACTTTCTGAGTCGGTTACGAAGGCACGCCATGCGCACCACTGGAAAACTACCGAAAACCTACCAGGTGGAGGTGATCGGTACGCGACCATTCTAAACAGGTATTTATCAGCGACACCACACGTTCAAGAAGATGAAAATTTCTAATATTAAAGGGGGTGCGCGTATGAAAACCTTCCAATCTTAAATTTTTCCCAAAGTCGCTGAATAGTGCGTGAGAGGCGGCTGCGTGAGCTATTAGTCGGGTTAAAAGATTAATTCATATTAATTTATGTGATGTTAATCAACAATACTGCGAGCTGTGGCTTTACTCTGCCAGATAGTAGCCCTACCAGCTATTTCGGACGCAGAGACGTCAATTATCCGTTGGTTTGCTGATCCACGGAAAGGCAAGTTCGGATCAAATTCCGCCTGAATGAATGGCCCATCAACCAACACATCACACATAGCAAGCAGCTCCCGCTTGTCCTTATTCTCCATCCGCAACTGCTCCCAGGTGTATCCAGACCAAGCCCATACTGTTTTGGTGTCGCCGAACTTGGTGCGCAGCTGCTGTAGTAACGGAAGTAGGACGGGGGTTGCCAAAAAAGGTTCCCCGCCCAGTAGTGACAGTCCAGCCACGTAAGGTTTGGCCAGATCGGCAAAAATCCGTTCTTCTAACCGGTCATCGTAAGGGCTGCCATACTGGAAGGATTGCGCCGCCTTGTTGTAGCAGCCCGGGCACTTGAAGGGACACCCAGACATATAGAGGGAACAGCGCACGCCTTCGCCGTCAACAAAGTTGAATGGCTTGTAGTCGGCAACGTAGTTGCGCGAAAGTAACCGGCCGTCCCACTGGCCAATTTTCGGTTGGCGTACCCCGTGGCCGCGAGCATAATCGACTTGCTCGCGGACCGACGGGGTAGACGGAGGGACGGTCATCGGGTGGGTCCATCCATGTGTTTTACTCGCGAAGCGATCTCAGTGTGGCGTCCATGCACCATGGGCCGCTTCTGCGGGTTTCCAAGATAGCCGCAGGTTCGTTTGACTACGTCGCACGAATTCGGGTCAGCGTTGCCGCAGTCAGGGCATTTGAAACCCTCCTCGGTAGGCAGGAACTCGCCCTCAAAGCCGCACACAAAGCACTTATCGATCGGCGTGTTAGTGCCCAGGTACGCCACCTTGTCATAGGCGTAATCCCATACGGCCTCCAGGGCCTTCGCATTGTGGGTCAGCTTTGGGTACTCGCAGTAGTGGATGAAACCGCCCTTTGTGTACGGTTCATATGGGGACTCGAAATCGATCTTCTCGAAGGGCGTGATCTTCTTGCGCACGTCATAATGGAAGGAATTCGTGTAGTAGTCCTTCTGCGTAATATCCGGCACTGAGCCAAACTTTTGCCGGTCCAATCTGCAAAAACGATCCGTCAACGATTCCGAGGGAGTGGAATAGACGCTAAACCAGTACGGGTATTCGCGCTTCCACTGATCGGCGTAAGCAGACAGCTTGCGCACTACTCTCAGGGTGAAATCCTTCGCCTGCGGGTTAGATTCCCAATTCGGGCCGTAGAAGCAAGTAGCCGTCTCATACAGGCCAATGTAACCAATAGATAGCGTAGAACGCTGGTTGTGGAAGAACTGCGTAACGGATTGCTCGCCCTCGCCCGCACGAATCCCAAAGGCACCATGCTTGTACAGGATCGGGGCGTTGTCCGGGGTAGCGTCCTCGCACCGTTTCGCGCGAAAGACAAGGGCTTCCTTAACTACCTGCATGCGCTCATCGAACAACTGCCAGAAACGATCCTGATCTCCGTGCGCCTCCATCGCAATGCGCGGCACGTTCAAAGTGACCACGCCAAGATTGTTACGGCCTGCATTAACTGCCTCGCCGGTTTCTGGATCCACCCACTTCGGCAAGAATGAACGGCAACCCATGGGTGCCTTGTAGTCGCCCTCTATTTCCGTCAGCTTGTCGTAGGACAAGACATCTGGGTACATGCGCTTAGTGGAGCATTCAAGTGCCAACTGCTTGATGTCATAATTCGGGTCAGATGGATCCAAATTGACGCCGCGGCGCAGCCCAAACACCAGCTTCGGGAAAATTGCAGTGTAATGATCCTTTCCGATCCCCTTTATCCGTACCTGCAAAATGGCCTTCTGGATCTCGCGCTCAAACTCGGAGGTTCCCAGGCCGAAGCCTAAAGTGACAAACGGAGTCTGCCCATTCGAGGAATACAGCGTATTGATCTCGTATTCCAAAGACTGCATCGCGTCGTAAATGTCCTTGCGGGTCTTCGCCATGGCGTAGTCGTGCTGCTTTTCGGGGGCAACCCACTGCTCCGCATCCCGTACGTGCTTTTCGTAGTTGATCTGTGCGTACGGCGCCAAGACTTCGTCGGCGCGATCCACCGAGCAGCCACCGTACTGTGAGGACGCCACATTCGCGATAATCTGCGCAATCTGCGCCGTAGCCGTATTGATGGAACGGGGAGATTCTACCCGCGCGTTGCCAATCTGGAAGCCCTCGGCCAACATGCCCTTGATGTCGATCAGGCAGCAGTTAGTCATTGGTTGGAACGGGTTGTAATCCAGGTCATGGAAGTGGATCTCGCCTTTAATGTGCGCGTTCGCCACTGCGGGGGGCAGTAAATTTTTGAGGGCGTAGGCGCGCGCCACCGAACCGGCGGTCAGATCGCGCTGGGTGTTGAAAACGGTCGAATCCTTGTTCGCGTTCTCGTTTACCACGGTCTTGTCGCGACGCATCAGCTTATCTAAGGAGGCGGAAACGTCCATCGCGGTTTCGCGTGCCTTGTCGCGGTCGTGGCGGTACTCGATGTAGGCGCGCGCAACCTGTGGGTACCTGGAGGACATGAGCGCATCCTCGACCGCACGTTGAATGGTGGGGATGTCTAATGTGCCGTCCGGCAGGGAAGCGATCGCGTCCTCTGTGGTGTCGGAAACGAATGCTGGATCATCAATCCCTTGATCGTTCATGGCTAGGTAGACAGCCCGGTAAATCTTGCTGGCGTCGAAAGTTACCGTTCGGCCATCACGTTTTTCGACCAGTGTCGTTTCCTTCGTGTTAGCAGCCGCGGTAACCATTTCGTAACCCCCCAGGTAGAAGCAATATCTTGTGTTAGCCAGACGCCCTAGACCCCATATCTAGTGGTTGGCACATAGGTAGGTTACATCAATGTGATTAGCTTTTTGACTTACACGCCCACATGGAAAAGTTGCCATATTTTTCCTTCAGGGACTCTTTCGCGCGGCGCTGCGGAAAAATGAAAATCATTCAAGAATGTGGAGTGCGTCACCATTGGCCATGTGCTGCGGAGATGTCAGAAATGTGAATTCTTGCATGCGAGGGCGACTTACCATCGACCGTGCAAATCGGTTTAAAAAGTACCGCCCTCGGGGCGGTGGCAGACTCGCGCCGAGGGCGGTAGATGTGGCAAAAGGGACGGTTATAGTCCCTGGGACACCTTAGTTAGTGCTTCGACCTCGTCCGGGTCGAGCTGCAAGGTAGCGCCAACCATAATCTGCTCCAGCTGCTCGGTGTTGCGGGCTGAAGCGAGCGGGGCCGCCACCGTGTCCTGAGCGTGCAGCCACGCTAGCGCCACCGCACCCGGAGTGACTGACCGCTTGTCGGCAATGGCCTTCAGTTGGTCAACCGTGTCGAAAGCCTGGTCGTTCAGGTAGGGCGCAACCATGTCCTTGCGGTCCCCGCGCACAGGTTCATCCCGCTTGTACTTGCCAGTCAAGAAGCCGGAAGCGAGCGAGAAGTAGGGGAACACCGCCAAGTTGTATTCCCGGGCTATCGGGGCGCGCTCGTCCTCGAAATCGGCGCGCGTGACCAGGTTGTAATGCGGCTGCATCGCCACCGGAGCGCGGAATCCGTTCTTCTTCGCGATCTGCATCCACTCGGTAAAGCGAGTCGGCTCAAAGTTCGATATCCCGATCTCGCGGATCAGGCCCTCCTCGGCCAACTCCGAAAAAGCGTGGGCGAACTCGTCCATCGGCACCTCGGGATCGTCCTCGTGTGCGTAATACAAGTCGATCTGTTCGACCCCCATGCGCTCGGCTGACTCCTGCGCCGCCTTACGGATATTTTCGGGAGCCAACCCCTTCCTGTCCGGCTTCTGGCCGACCTTGGTGGCAACCAGCACTTTCTCCCGATTGGCAGAGAGCCAACGCTTCATGGCGGATTCAGATTCTCCGCCCTGGTTGCCTGGCGCCCACGCCGAATACACGTCAGCGGTGTCGATCATGTTGCCGCCCGCATCGGCGAAGGCGTCCAAAATTTTGTAGGTAGTAGCTTCGTCAGCGGTCCACCCGAAGGGGTTTGCGCCCAGCGCAATTCCAGAAACTTCCAAGTCAGATTTTCCAATGTTCATACAAAAAGTCTAGGAAATAAGGTGACCTGGTGCACCGTCAATTAGCGGATGAGAGGCGGTATCGCCAGTGGCAGAAATTAGATATTTAATTAGAAGATTCTCATAATGCTCTGGTCAAAGCGGTTTTATAGGACTAAGGTAACAGGTATGGACAACTTAGATAGCTTTACCGGGTTGCACGCCGAGGTCGACGACGAAGCCGCGCGGCGTTGGGCAAGCCTGATCGTGAAAATACTCTGGCCCGTGATTGTGATTGGAGTGTTAGTTGGAATCATCTTTTGGGTAACTGCATCCAGTGAAACTGGCAGGGACATTGGCGCCCTCTGCTGGTGCATCACCTTCGGGGCTAGTGTGGCCCTCCTTAGTATCCGCCAGGCCGTCCTGGCAGAAAGGAGGTAGTCATGATAATGCAGGGGGTTACTTTCAATACGACAATGGCGCTGGTAGCCGGCACCATCATGATTCTGGCAGTCGTGTTCGCCCGCACCGCAGCCCGCGCGCAGGCAGCGGTGCCAGGAAAGGCACGCACCCTGACAGGCTGGGGGTGGGCCTTCGTCGCCCTCGGCGCATATCTGGGCGTGACCGGCATGTACATGACGCTGATGTGGCCGCTAAAAGAGGTCGACGGCGCATTTTGCTGCACCGTTGACAACGTCACCTTCGGCGAGCCTGCAGCGCTATACGGACTGCTCACCTTTATTGCCGGGCTAGCAATTATTGCCGCGCAAAAGGCCGCTGACCGCAAGGAGCGGCCGCTCGATCTAGTCGGCACGCTGCGCCCAATCCTTTACGTGGCCGCGGTTGGAGGTGTCGGCTTAGTCATGTTCGCCATCGCAGGAATGCACTTCGGCATGTGGCGGCCGCCAGACATTGAACCCATCGCCCGCTTGATGGCGGGGCAAATTTGGGAGCCACTTATGGTTATGTGCCTGTACGGTTTCAGTGGGATTGCGGCGATGCTTGCCCCCTTCGCCCCCGAAAATAAGTGGGTCGGCCGCATCGCCACCCTGCTGACATGGGGTTGCGGTGTCACGTGGGTGTTCCTATCGTTTACCGTGTTCTATTCGCACGTGGGCTTCTTTCCGCCGGCCTAAACCGCGCAGCTGCTTGCTTGAGTTAAGCGTTTGCCACAACAGTCTTGACGCTAGCGATCGGGGCACTCCGCCACCGCGGCGATCAGTGCGCCCGCTAGCGGCAAGACTTCTTTTTGGTAGGGGCGAGGGGAAGGCAAGATATGCATGCGATCGAGTGTGGGTGCGCTAGCGTCTTGCGCGCCGCCCCCAAGTCAGTTATCTTAATGTCTGAACAGTTGTTCAGGTGTGAAACTAAAAGGGGTGCTTGTGGTGGCATCGAGTAATGCGCAAGCCGAATGTGACGCAGACAAGCCGCGTTTTGAATTACTGCGGGCCACCCTGCCCGCCGAAGATGAAATACAGCAGATTGCGCAGATTATGCGACTGTTTGGCGATCCGGCCTGGTTGCGGCTGCTGCTGGTACTCCTAGAGGTCGACGAAATGTGCGTAGGGGACTTGGCACAGTTAGCCCAGATGAACGAATCGGCCACCTCGCACGCACTCCGGCTACTTCGTGCGCACCACGTAGTTGCCGTCCGTCGCGAGGGCCGCATGGCCTACTACCGCATTATTGACACCCACGTGAAAGCATCCTTGCAGCTCACGCTCGATCACGTGCGTCACGAAACGAATTAAAGAACTAGGAATTGTAATGGGCCACAGCCATAGCCACAGCCACGATCACGGGGTCGGCGAGCAAACCGCCACCGGCGCCCACCGGGGCCGCCTACTAATTGTCTTCTTTATTTACCTACTAATCATCCTCGCTGAACTGATCGGCGCCTGGTGGGCAAACTCCCTGGCCCTAGTCGCCGAAGCGATGCACATGACCGTCGATTCTTCGGGCATTCTGATCGCCCTGATAGCTGCCTGGCTGGCAACCCGCAAGGCTTCCCCCAGGCGCACCTACGGGTGGATGAGGGCGGAGATTATTGCCGTCCTCATCAATTGCTTCTTATTGCTAGGGGTGGGTGTCTTCATTGCCTACGAGGCGGTAGATCGCTGGATTAACCCGCCGCAGGTGCACGGCGTGGGCGTGATCGGCTTTGCGGTAGTTGGCGTTATCGGTTCGGCCGTGTCGCTCTTCCTGCTGGCCGGCGGGCAAAAAGAATCTTTGAACGTGAAAGCCGCCTTCCTCGAAGTCATGAGTGATGGCATCGGCGCCGCCGGTATCATCCTCTCGGGGGTGCTGAACGTTGCCTTCGGGTGGAACCGGATCGACGCCATCGCTGCGGCCGCCGTGGGCTTGATCATCTTGCCGCGCACCTTCGTCCTGCTGAAAAAGGCGGTAAACATCATCATGCAAGGCGTGCCGGAAGGTATGAATGTCAAGGAAATCCGCGCCTCGCTAGCTGCCGCCAAGGGCGTAGACGCAATCCACTCGCTGCACGTGTGGGCGCTGACCTCAGGCGTGCCGGTGTTGAGTGCGCACGTGCGCGTCAGCGAGCAGGCGTGGGTTGATGGATCCGGGCCGCGCATCTTGGACGAGCTGACCCATACGGCCCAACATCAGTGGGGGATTGATCACTGCACCTTCCAGCTCGAAGAACCTGGGCACGAGCACCACGAAGCCGCCATGCATGCCAACTAGCTGGCCGTATTAGGGCGCCGGCCTGGACTAATGTACCTACTCTCACGCGCCTAACCCCTGTGCATACGCTCGCGCACCTTATACTCTGGTAAATGTTCTCCCAATGGAAAGGGTCGCGATGTCGGCAAGGAAGTCTTCGCTGGGCGCAGTAGCAGCGCTCGCAATGATCGCTACAGTTGTTATGGTCCCGGCAGCAGGAGCAGATGAGCTACCCGTCGGCGGCGCGGATGGCACTATTACTTCTCCCGAGCAGGCCGATCCGGAGCTCACGGTTGAATATTGGACGCCACAGCGGATGCGTGCCGCGCAGCCGCCAGAGTCGCCCTCGACACCCTTCCGGACGCGAATCCGCACCCGTAGCGCCGCGCCAACAGCGAAGATGCCCGCAGACTATACGGAGCAGGAAACGGTGCTCACTCAGCCGAAAGCTCCCCTCGGCAAGGCGGCGTATTCCAAGAGTGATGACACGAAGGTGACGGCGGTGGGAGCCGTAAATGGCAAAGTGTTCTACCGGGATCCGGCGCTCGACCACGATTCGCGCTGCTCGGCCGCTGCCGTGAATACCCCAAAGAAGACCGTGGTGCTGACCGCAGGGCACTGCGTGATCTCGGCTCGGTCGAAGAAGTGGGTGAAGAACTGGGTGTTCGTGCCTGGATACAAGGATGGGCAGGCCCCGCACGGCAAGTTCGCTGCCAAGAAGATGCGCACCACCCCCGAGTGGACAAAGTACAACTTTAGTGTGGATGGGGTAGTAGGCGATGTGGCTATGGTAGAAACCGCGCCGAATTCGAAGGGCAAAAAGGTAGTTGACGAAGTAGGTGGGCACGGCCTTATTGCAGGGGGTCCGCTGAACTTCCACGCGCTGATGGTGGGCTATCCCAGCGACATTAAGGAGGGCGAACAGGTGTCTTTCTTCGAGGGCGACGGCAAGAGCTACGACTGGGGGGAGCGGCGTTTTAGTACCATTGCCGGTTCGAAGTTTGGCGTCGGCGCCTCCGGTGGGCCGTGGCTTGCTCACTACAGCAAGGCGGCCGAGGTGGGCTATGTTCGCGGACTGTCCTCCTTTGGTCCGCAGGACGATTCCTTCATGGGCTCGCCCTACTTCAATACCCAGTTGAAAGATTTGTACGCTGCTACTGAATCTAAGGCGACTAAGTAAATTTGCCTTGGCGGCAAATTTGGGAACCATTTTGCTTTAGTGACATGGAGTCATGCAGGCATGGCTAAAAATTGACATTCTTTAGAAAGATTTTATACAACTGAAGCAGTGTCTTGACCCACGCACCTTAATCTGCTGCGCCTCGCGCTAGCTGATCCCAGGGCTACAGGGGTCCCGTTAACTAGCAGAGGAGCAGGTAATGGACGCAAAACAAGTTGGCTTCGCATTGCTGTTGCTGGGCATATTTTTGCTTATCGGCAAGGTGCTGCGCGTAAAAGTAAGGTGGATTCAAAAGATCTTCCTCCCCTCGTCAATCGTAGGCGGATTCGTGGCGCTCTTTCTTGGGCCCGGCGTTTTTGGGGCGATCGCTGACAAGCTCGGCTACCACCAGTTTGCCGACGGCGGGCTGCTAGGGGAAAACGTCCTCAGCATCTGGTCAACCCTTCCGGGGCTGCTAATCTCAGTAGTGTTTGCCACGCTGTTCATGGGCCAGGATCTGCCGGGTCCTAAACGCATCGTCAATATTGCGGGCCCCCAGCTATCGGTTGGCGTGGCAATGGCAACTGGCCAATACGTTGCCGGCCTGCTACTGACCGTTGCCATATTGGTGCCACTGTTCGGTATTTCCCCAATGGCGGGCGCACTGATCGAAATTGGTTACGAGGGCGGACACGGTACCGCCGCCGGCATGATCCCCGTGTTCAAAGAATTAGGGTGGTCCGAGGGCGGCGACCTTTCCATCGGTGTTGCTACTGTCGGCCTCGTAGGGGGCGTAGTCCTAGGCGTTGCGCTGATCAACTGGGCCGTGCGCACCGGCCGCACCCAGATTGTCAAAGAGACGGCTAACCGCTCTGTCGAAGAGCAGCAGGGTCTGTTCCGTTCTGACGAAAACTACGTGGCAGCACACATGACCGTGCGTCCGTCCTCGATCGAACCCCTGTCATTGCACGTAGCGTTCCTTGCACTGGCAATCCTGATCGGCCAGGCAATGCTTTCCGGGCTGCAGTGGATGGAACAGATGCTGTGGATTGACCACATCAAGTTGATGGCCTTCGTGCCCCTGTTCCCGCTGGCAATGATCGGCGGCATTATTGTGCAGGTGCTGCTGAAAGCCGTTGGCTACTCGCACATCATCGATTCGCAAATGATGCTTCGTATTCAAGGCCTTGCACTGGACATCTTGATTCTGGCTGCCATGGCAACTATCTCTATCAAGGCCATTTCAGACAACCTGGTGCCGTTCCTCGTGCTGTGCCTTGGCGGCGTGGTGCTAAACCTGTTTGTGCTGCTGTGGCTGACCCCACGCACCATCCCCGAATACTGGTTTGAACGCGGCATTGGCGACTTCGGGCAGGGCATGGGCGTTACCGCCACCGGCCTGATCCTGATGCGCATCGTCGACCCGGAAGGCAAGTCGCCCTGCTTCGAAGCGTTCGGCTTCAAACAGCTGGTATTCGAACCCTTCTTCGGCGGCGGCATCATTACCGCCATGGTTGCTCCACTAATCTTCTCGGTGGGGCCGTGGCCGGTGCTGATCGTCATGAGCATCATCTTCATAGCCGCAGTGCTGTCCGGCCTGTTCTACTGGGGCAAGAGCGGACGCGGGTGGATCAACCCGCAGGCCGCCATCGAACACGAAGAAGAACACGTGCGGCGCGACTGGCGTCCCTCCGAAGAACTGGCCAATCCGCCAGGAACTCTGAACTAAGCGAGCTGGCGGGCCCGACCCTAGGGCGGCTTAGTCGCCCTCAGAGGCCCGCTAGAACACTTCGGCTACGCCCTTACCCAACAGCACGGTAGCCAGCACCAGCATGATGATGCCGGTGCCCCCATCCATCACAGAACGGTAGCGGTTTACCCACCGCTGTACCTTCGGGGTAGAAATTAGCAGCGCTACCGCCCCAAACCAGATCACTTCCATGCTGATCAGGTAGACCACCATGGCGCTCATGGACAGGACAGATAGGTTCGTGGGCAGGAAATTAGACAAGATGGCGCCGAAGAAGATGACCGCCTTCGGGTTAGTCAGATTAGTCAGCAACCCGGACCGGAATGGGTGCGAATTCAGGTAGTCCTTGACCTCCTCTTTGCCGTCCTCGGCAGGACGGCGCGCAGCAAGAGCAGAACGGATAGCCTGCCACCCCAACCAGATCAGGTAGAAGCCGCCAAGCACCGAAATGATGGTGATCGCCCAGGGGAAAGCCTTCGCAATAGCGCCCAAGCCAGCAATCGCTGCAGCCAGCCACAGCAGTACACCCAGCACAATTCCCGCCGCAGTCTTTAGCCCGTGGAGGCGGGAAATCGTGCCAGAACGCAACGTCAGAAAGAAATCCGGCCCGGGCGTAATAATGATTGCCACCCAGGCAACGGTCAGGGCAGTGAACTGGCTGAAATCCATCCGGACTCCTAACTGTGTTTAGTTTCTATAACCGGCCGCAGCTAGCGTTTAGTTCTTAAAGCCGTGCACTGGCGAGGGGATGCGACCGCCGCGGGCTACCAGTGCACTAGAGGAATATTTAGACACTTCCATAATTGGCGCGCGCCCCAGCAATCCGCCGAACTCTACGGTCTGGCCCACGTTCATGCCGGGTACGGGAATTACGCGCACCGCGGTGGTCTTGTGATTGATCATGCCGATGGCTGCCTCGTCAGCGATCATGCCGGCAATAGTGTCGGCCGAGGTGTCTCCTGGGATCGCAACCATGTCCAACCCCACCGAACAGATCGCCGTCATTGCTTCCAGCTTGTCGATGGTGATCGCGCCCATTTCTGCTGCCTCGATCATGCCAATGTCTTCCGAAACGGGAATGAAGGAACCAGAAAGGCCGCCCACGTGGCCACACGCCATCAGCCCACCCTTCTTTACCGCATCATTAAGCAGGGCGAGGGCGGCGGTGGTTCCGGGTGCGCCCACGCGCTCTACGCCCATCTCTTCGAGGATGCGCGCAACCGAATCGCCGACCTCGGCGGTGGGGGCGAGCGACAGATCTACGATGCCGAAGGGAACCCCAAGCCGATCGGCCGCCATGTTGCCAACTAGTTGGCCAACGCGAGTGATCTGGAACGCCGCCCTCTTTATAGTTTGGGCACACTTGCCAAAAGACAGACCGGAAGCCTTCTCGAGGGCGCGGCGCACCACCCCCGGCCCGGATACGCCCACGGACAGCACCACATCCGGTTCGGCAACGCCGTGGAAGGCGCCTGCCATGAACGGGTTGTCGCCCACGGAATTGCAGAACACGACCAGCTTGGCAGCCCCGATGGCACTGCGGTCGGCAGTCTCCTCGGCCGCCTGCTTCACTACCTGCCCCATCTTTGCTACGGCAGACATGTTTATCCCGGAGCGCGAGGAACCAATCGACACCGACGAACAGACGTATTCAGTCTGTGCCAGCGCCTGGGGGATCGAATCGATCAGCAGCTTGTCAGCTGTTGTCGCGTCCTTGTCAACAATGGCGCTGTAGCCGCCAATAAAATCGACTCCTACCTCGCGGGCTGCAGCGTCCAGAGTGCGCGCCACTTTCACCATGTCCTCGGCAGACTTTGCCGCACTGGCTGCCACCAGCGCAATAGGAGTCACGGACACGCGCTTGTTCACAATGGGAATGCCCAGTTCGCCCTCGATATCGCGGGCTACCTGCACTAGGTTTTGCGCCTGCGTGGTTACCCGGTCGAAAATGTTCTTGCACAGGCGGTCCAGGTTGGGATCGGCACACTGCAGCAGCGAAATCCCCATGGTTACGGTGCGGATGTCCAGGCGATCCTCTTCGATCATCTGCAGCGTATCTAGAATCTTGTTGTAAGTAGCCAAGTTATACCTCGTGCATGGCGTCGAAAATGGCCTCGGACTGAACCTTGATGATCAGATTCTCGGCCGCGGCAACCTTGCCCATGCGTTCCTGCAAAGCAGAAATGGGCAGGCGGTCGGCGTCAAATTCGCAGTGCAAGATCATCGTGAAGTACTGGTCCATCAGCGTCTGCGAAATATTTACAATGTTTACTTTTTCTTCAGCCAGGGCGTTTGCAACAGCCGACACAATTCCAGTGTGATCGACTCCCGCCACGGTTATTATCGCATCCATGTCAACTATTGTATGGATGTTAGGAGCTGCGTCTAATGCTGCCCCCGATCCGGACAAGGGAGAGGCAGACGGAGGCCAGTTCAAGCCACCAGCAGCACGATGCCGCCGCCAATAGTTACCACGTAGGCAAGGAAGTCGAAGAGCTTTTGGTCAATCCGTTTTGCCAGCAGGTAGCCAATGACGGCGCCGATGGCCACGGCCGGTATTAGCGGTAGGGCAATGGTGAACGCGTGCCAGCTGAGCACGCCCGCGAAAACCGAAAATGGTGTCTTGATTACGTTTACTAGAAAGAAGAACCAGGTGGAGGTGCCAAGGAACGCCCTCACATCCATTCGCCTTGACAGCAGATACAGGGTCAGCGCGGGCGAACCAGCATTGGCTACCATCGTGCCAAATCCGGCAAGGGTGCCGTAGAAGGCGCTGGAAACATTGCGCAGAGTAGGCGACTTTGGCGCCCTATGTTTGTGCGGCATATAGGTGATCGCAAGCTGCATAAGCGTAAGGACGATCAGGGCAATGCCGATGCCGTACCGAACCACCGCGTCGGAGGCTAAGCGTAAGAACACGGTGCCCAAGAGGACACCTAGGACAACAACGGGCATTAGCTTCTTCAGGATCGGCCAGTTAGCGTCCTTTCGGTAAAACCACAGCGCTAGCAGATCGCCGAACAGCAAAATGATCAGTAGCACCCCTACTGATTCTTTCGCTGGCAAGACGATCGCGGCGAGTGCTACCGCGATCATGCACGCTCCTGGGATGAGTCCTTTGGAAAGGCCCGCCCCAATGCCGGCAATGAATAGGATGATCCATGCTGTTGCGCTCATGCATACAGGTTTAGCACGCGTTCGGGGTCCGACCAAAGAACGAGGGCGGGGCAACTAACGCTGGAGGCGGGTAGGTGGTGGAGGCCTTAATGGGTGCGCATGAGGGCGCAGATTTGGGCCCGTGCAGCAGCTCCGGCGCGCGTTGGCAAAAGCGGGTAAACGTGCAGTCCTGAGGGTTCTTCTACCAGATCATAGTGGCCGCCCTCGGCAGCGATCTTGTGCGCGAGCAGGTGGGCGTCCGGGTTGAAGATGTCTGCGGTACCGGTAAAGATCGTGACCGGTCCTAGCGAGGCTAGCTCCGTTGCGGGTGCTAGTAGAGGGCTGACTTTCGGATCGGTTAGCGGGGTGCTTGCGGCCCACTCTTCTAGGAACACTTTGCATCCGGGTACGCCCAGCCACGGGTCTGCCTGCTGCGCTGCGGGGATATGTGGGTTCGAGAAGGTGGCGTCGAGGGCGGGCGATATCAGAACGATTGGCATGGTGGCAGTTTTTCTTATTTCGAGGGCCGCGGACAGTGCAATCTGGCCCCCAGCCGAGTCCCCGCCTAAGGCGACTTCTCCAAACTTTTCTTTAGCCGCCAGGGTGATCCGGCCTATGGAAGGGATCACCTGCGCTGCCGTGCCAAAAGGTATGAGCGGGTAGATAGGAAGTAGAACTGCCCGCCCGGTGGTGGTGGCCATCTCGGCTGCTAACTGCCAGTGCTGGGGTGCGATCTGGTTGACCCAGCCACCCCCGTGCACGTACACGAATGCGCCCCGTGGCTGCTGATCATTTGGCACTAGCACGTATATGTACTGGCCTGCCGAGTAGGTGACCTTGATGCGCACCTGTGTCTTTCCCGGAAAGAAGCGTGGCACAATCGGCTGGGGCAATAGCGCTCTTTTCGCGATTCGCTTCCGAGCCGCCGCCGGGTCTAGGTAGGCGCGGTTCGCCCTCGTGAGTTTCAAGAAAGCGGTCACCGTCCACTGCGGGATGTGCATTGGTCCTCCTTACCGGACATTGGTATAGGCAGGACTTTACTCTGCTTCCGCCTAGACGATTGGCGAGGGTGGCTTCGCGGTGTTGGGCCTAGGGGCGGGAGCCTGTCGATCCATGGTGTTTTCGTCCAGCCTTGGCGATCTACACCATGTTTCGCTGAAAACGCCAAAGGTCGAAAAAACACCGAGGCTCGCCGTCAATTCCTGTGGAGGGGAAAAGTCTTAAGATAGCCGAATTGATTACTTTTTACGCGCAGGCTGCAATTGCCGCCTTATCGGGGGTGAGGTCGCCCTGCCGCACAGCACTTACAAGCCCAGGTTTAGCTGGTGGACCAGCAAGTCAAACTGGCCGTGCTCTCGGTAGGCAGCCGCCGGTCTAGCTGGCGAAAGAATTCAAGAAAGGGTTCGAGCCTCCGCCGGGTAACTTTAGTTTTCCCACTAGAGCGCGCCGGTTTGGCGGGCCTATTTTAGGTCTATTTTGTTGCACATTAGCGGCTACGGGCACATACCGAAGCGCATTCACTCTTTGGACTTTCCCGCCCAATTACAACGAAAAACCCCGCCGTTCCAACGGGACAGCGGGGTGCTGGCGGAGGATGGGGGAATAAAAATAATCCGCACCATTATAGGCAAAACTAGCGGCGTGCCCTAACCATGCCCCTAGCGAAAAAGAGGAAGGGGCCTAACCGGCATATTGCCGACTAGACCCCTGCTCGAAAACGCACCTACTGGGCTAGCGAGATCAATCCCTTTTCAGTGCCAAACAGCCCCGTTTGTACCTGCACGGAAAGCTTGCCAAGATCCGCTGCCACGTCATCGGGCACGTCAAAAGCTATCTTGCCGGTAGCAGAATTGCCGGGGTTGATTTGCTTGTACAAGAACTCGCTTTTATCAGCAGCTAGCGCAACGGAGGCGTTAGTACTTGCCGAATATTCCTTATCACCGAGCTTGAGCTTAAAAAAGTCATCGGCAACCGAGAGTGACTCATTTTCATTATTTTTAACAGTAACGTCCAAGATAATGAACTGCCCATTCGCAGTTTCTTTCATGTACTCGTTTTCGCCTGCATCCTTGCTAACATTGACAGCATTCACCGTGAATTCAGTCTTACCGACTGTGAGCGGCTGGCCAATCTTGCCTGTCTTATCCTTGCCTTCGTCCTTGGCGGCGCTAGCTGTTTCGCTTGCTGCTGCGGCGGGCTCGGGCTTGGCGGCGTTCTCAGTTTTCTTATCGCCGCCGCCCTTAGTAGCTGTGGCCACTACGATCACAAGAACAATTACCGCTAGAACGATAAACCAAGCGCGCTTGTAGAACGGCTTTTTCGGCTTGGCATTTCCCATTTGGGTAGGGGTTGAGCTCATTGGATTTTCTCCATACTAGATTTACGGGGGTATGTTAGCACGCTCTCATTTGAGCAGCTGAAGCCGATCGTATCACCGGGCTATGACAGATCAGACACCCCCTGCGGGGTGCATTCTAGGATTTGCTGATAATCGCGTATTAGCCATGCGGGCGCGTCTAGTTCTTCGGCGATACCGAATAGATCGCCGTCTGCTAGTTTTTCTGCCCTCGCATACGCATTACGGCTAATTAGTATGCGCGCTACGTCGCGCCGTATCCTGCGTTCCACTGCTGCAGGCTGGGGGCCTATATGCCCGGCCTGCATGTGCAGCACCTCGTGCAAGAGCACTGGGACGCGCTCGCGGCCCGTCAGGTGAGAATTAAGCCAGATGATGCGGTGTTCTGCATCCCATATTCCCACGTAGCGCAAGCGGGGCGTTTCACGCACTACTACACCCTGGCTTTCACAGTATGCAATTAGCTGTTCATACAATTTGCCCCGCCTTATCCTGCTCTCAGCTTTCAAGGGTAAAGCGGGGGTCTGACAGATGATGCGCTTACCGGCGCGGCGGCCCGCTGGGTAGGTGAAGATAAAAGTTATCTTTACACCCTCTATTGTTCGTCTAAGTTATATTGTTCGCCCTGTAGGGTTTCGGGGATTTCGTCGAGGGCGGCGGCATTGTCGACGTCCAAATATTTTTCAGCCTCTAGGTCTGAAAGGCCAATCACATTACTAGCTGGGTGCGAGCTATCCAGCGGGGCCGTTAGGCTGCTATGGGCTAGGCCTCCATCCTTTCGCACGCGGTCCAAAAGCTCGGTTAATAGTTCTTCGTCTGTAGCGCGCGCTAGGGCCTCACGGGTCGTTTCATACCCCGCCCGCCCCGCTTCCGCCTCGCTAATTAACCCGGCTATGACAAGCCCTCGTATCGGGGCTGCTCCATACCGTCTAGCTATAGCGACTATTGACGCGGGGGGAATTTTCCCCGCGTCCCACTGCCTTTTTAGGGTGCCACTGTTTAGGCCAGATTCGCGCGCCATTACCGAGTAGCCGACGCCTCCGGCTATCTCGGTTAACCACTGTTTTATATCCATAACCCCACTATATAGCCAAATGTTGCGCTATGCAACACGTAAACTGCAAACCGTTTGACACGGGCGCAAAAGATGTGTACGTTGTAATTACCAGTTCAAAACCTGCGAAATACAACAGAGGTGAGAAATGAGCAGACTAGTTTTCCGCTCGGGCTTTTTAGAGAGGGCGAAAAAGATCCAGGGCATCAAATCAGATGATGCAATGGCGCGGGTACTCGGAGTTTCGCGCCCAACCTACATAGCGCTTAGAGAGCAAGAAAGCGCGCCTAACGGAGTAACCATCGCAAACATTTTCGATACGTGGGGATACACCCCCGGCGAATGCCTAGCGATCATTCCAGATGAAACCTCAACAGGAAAAAAGATCGCCTAACTGATGAGGCAGCTAGGCGATCAGGAAGAAGGAAATGTAATGAATAAAATTATCCCCTTCAGCTTTGAGGGTACCAAAGTCCGCATATTAGAGGAAGGCGGCAAAGTCTTTTTCTGTGGTAAGGACGTAGCAACAGCCCTTGGATACACCAACACAAATAAGGCGCTCGCGGATCACTGCAAGGGGGTAACGAAACGGTACCCCCTTCAGACGGCGGGCGGTGTGCAGCAAGTCCGCTTTATTACCGAGGGCGATTTGTACCGGCTAACCGCGTCATCGAAGCTACCAAGCGCGCAAGCCTTCGAAGCAAAAGTATTCGACGAAGTACTACCCACGATCCGTAAGACCGGCTCGTACGGCATTCCTGCTAATCAGCTAAGCGGACCGGAACTCATGGCCAAAGCCCTCATAGAGGCAGATAAAACCCTCAAAGCATTAGAAGCAGAAAACGCGCGGCTAGAACCCAAAGCCAAAAGCTTTGACCATTTCCTCGCAACCGGCAAAGACCTAAGCGTTAAACAGGCCGCGCAAATGCTCTGCAGGGCAGGCCTTGAGACAGGGCAAAACCGGCTGTTTAAAACCCTGGATGCCCTCGGATGGGTGTACAAGCCAGCCGGTCGTAAAAGCTGGAGCGTCTACCAAAAGGTAATCGACGCGGGGCATATGGCGGTTATCGCTTCCACCTGGGAGGATCCGGCCACCGGGGAACGGTTCGTTACTACGACCCCTCGGATTACTGCTAAGGGCCTGTACAGGCTCGCAAGGATTTTCGGGCTAACCATCCCCGCGGGTTCGCGGCTTCCACAGCTGACTGGCAAGAACTAACAAACCAAAACAACCAATTTGAGCATGTTAAAAGCCCCCTGGCAGCGACGCCACCAGGGAGCAACAACATGAAAGGAAAGTAAAATGACTAAACCTTACTCCCCTGTCAGACAGGCTATCACGCAAACCGCGCTAGATGAAAAAACCGGGCTCCTGCAGTATCGGGCATCCAAAAAGCAGGTTATCCCGTGGACCTCGCTTATCTGCCACAACAAATTAATCAAGCTAACGAATTGGCGGGGCCGTTGGGTGGCTAAGGCAGTCGACCTTGTTGTTGCCCTCGGACTTGATACGCAAGTATCGGGGAAAATCTGTAGGCAGTTAGACCCGAAAATGATAGCTAAGACTTCGCCAGGCAGGGTTGGGCATTGGTTAGTGTATGCCGATGGGCTGCACAAGTTTTTGCAGCTTGCGACAACTTATGGGGCCAATTTTGAGGCAGCGCGCCAGCTTGAAAAAGCTGTACGTAATGCGATCGTTGATTTGGCTACTCCGAGTGTAAAAGAAAAAGAAATGCCCTCGGATGGTGCCAGGGGCTACCAGCAGGAGCCTAAGCAAGCAGCAAAGCCGGAAACGCAAGCCGCTGAACCTGCCAAGGCTCCAACGCCGCCCGCTCCTGCTCCTGTAGAGCCGATCACATGCGCGCACCTGGCAGTCATGTTCAAAGCTATTTCCGAGGTGGAAGGCAAAGTACCAGACCGCGCAACCAAAGCGCTACTAGACGCTGTGGTTAAAGTCAGCAATGGAGCGGTCAAATGAGCTTGCCAAAATACCTTACAACCCGGCAGGTAGCAGAATATCTAGGTGTTTCTCCCCATACGGTACGCGCATACATTACCTGCGGGGTTCTAAAAGCTGAGAGGCTGGGTACCTCTAAGCGGGGCCAGTTTCGCATAAAAACCGATGATGTTAAGCGTCTGCTAGTGCCAGCTACCGAGGCGGTGCAGCATGAGCGCTAGGCGAGTATTTCATGCGCTTATGCCGGTAGCTTTTGGCGTTATCACAGCTTATTTGGGTTATGCGCTTTGGTATGCCGCCCCCGCTGTTTCGGCGGGGCTGCTACTCGCCGCGTTTTTCTCTCCATTACTTTACTGCCCACCAGATGAAAAGAACTTACTGATGAAACCTATTTTTAAAGAGGGTGAAGCCCTCGCCGGTTGCCGTGACCTGCAGGAATTGCCAGCAGGCGCGCAAGTCAAATTATTTCGCCGTTCCAGTGTTGAAGGCGGTTATGTTGCTACTCGCTTAGGCGGGTTGGGTTCGCGCCCTTACGCTTTCGTGAAAATGCCGACGGGTAGTTGGAAATGTTTCAGCCATGCCGGGTACCTGGAAAAGACCGTGTACACCTCGCAGGAGCTCGCTAATATTGCGGCGGCTCCAACTGTTGCTCGCTTGCAGCTTACGCACTTGCCAAAGCAGGGGGTGGCAGCATGAGCGAGGAATTGCAGTTGCCGCCAAAGCCGGGTATTTACCCGAATATCCCTAACAGCGAGTATCACGCGGATACTAAAAGCTTGTCGTCTTCAGGGGCGAAACTGTTAGTAGCGCAAGGCGGGCCGGCCCGGTTCAAAGCCAGGTTAGAGAACCCGCCCGCGCCCTCGGAGGCGCTCCTGTTTGGTACCGCTGCGCACGCTTACATCCTGGAGGGCGTAAAGCCTGAAGTATTCACCAAAACCAAAACACTAACTTCCAAGGCAGCGCAAGAAAAAATCAAAGAGCTTGGCGACACCCCACTGGTTACCTCCGAGGGGTGGGAGCGTCTGCAAGCTATGCGAGAGGCAGTGCTAGCAAACCCTTTGGCGGCTAGGCTCCTGCAAGCTAAAGGGAAAGCAGAGCAGTCTATCTACTGGCAACACCCGCATGGGGCGTTGCTGCGTTGCCGCCCTGACTGGCTCCCAGACGAGGAAGACTCCGAGCTTGGATTTTTGCCAATAGTGGACCTGAAAACCACCTCGGACGCAACCCCCGCAGGGTTCCGGCGCTCTTGCTTCCAGCTTGGATACCACCAGAGCGCGGCATGGTACGCAACCGGCCTGGCAGGAGCAAACATCAGTACTAATGCTCGCATGGTGTTTATCGCAGTGGAAAAGACCCCGCCTTATCTCGTTGGGGTGTACACGCCCTCCGAGGAAGCCTTACGAGTAGGGGCAGCGCTAAATGAAAAAGCTATAAGCATTTGGCAACGATGCAGACTATTTGACGAATGGCCTGGTCTTAGCAGCGGGATAAAACAATTAGACATTAAACCGTATGAAATACCCGCTAATATTTCTAATGAATTGGGTGAAACATGGCAACTCTAAAGCCAATAACAGACGCTCTAAAAAGCTTTAGCATTATCAAAAAGGACGGGTTCAACCAGCACTCACGTTATCAGTTTCGCGGCATTGACGGTGTGTTAGATGTTATTGGTCCAGTATTTCGTAAATACGGAATTATCGTAACCTCGAATATTGATAAAATCGAATATGCGGAAAAGGTCGCTAATGGGAAAGTGTCTACCGTTACGCGGGGTATTGTCACCTATACTTTTCACTTTGGAGACGGCGACAGCCTCGCTACTACGGTTGCTGCAGAGGCGCAAGACTGGGGCGATAAGGGTACCTCTAAGTTTATGTCTGTAGCCTTACGTACGGCCATTTTGCAGACTTTTACGGCTCCTACTGGTGAGGCAGACCCGGATAGTTTCACCTACCAAAACCAGGCGCAACCATCCCCGGCGCAAGGCCAGCAGCCGACCCCTGGCACGGTCACAGCAGCGGATATTGAAACGCTTTTCACTCAATGCGGTTTTAGTGAGGAAAAGCGCGCCCAATTCTGTCAATGGGCAGGAGGAAAGCAAATAACAAAACCTGAGCAATTAAACGCCGGGCAAGCACAAATGTTAGCTACAACCCTGCAAAATCATTTGAAAGGGGCGAAATAGTGCGAGTCGGAAATATTGAAGGCAAAGAGTATATGGCCTGGGTTGAGGCCATGCAAGACAAATTTAACGATCCTGAAGTTGGGTGTGTTAGCGGTTCTGCGATGCTGCCGCTTTATTACCTGGTGGATCAAACGCTTTCTCCTGATGCGCTATTGGTTTTACTCGTTGCTTATTTATCTACTTCCACGCCGGATGTTTATAACGGGGAATGCTCGCTTGAAGATCTGGTGTTTTTGACTCACTTGCCAGCTGAGGATATCGCGCGGGCCGTTTCCGAGTTGAACCGCTCTGGGCTGGTCCCGTTCAAGGTGGTGTTAGCAGAAAATGGGCGATAAGACTACGCGGGGTTACGCAAGCGTAGAAAACTGGATCATACGGCAATGTGAGGGCCTTACTGAGCATGAGCTTGTTGTTTTCCTGGTGCTGCGCTCTTACGCCGGGAATAAGCCGTTTTGCAGTCCTTCTAGGGAGACTATAGCCGCTAACGCTAGAGTCTCAGTTAGGACGGCTGATAAGGCCCTGCGTGGGCTCGCTGCTAAGGGTTTTATTACTTGGCGGCAGCAGAGCGAGGCGGGTCGTAAAAAGTCGTCAGCTTACACGATTCGGGTTGATCTGAAAGACTGCATCAATGGGACTTTAGGCCCAGGATTAGATGTGCAGGAGCTGCACATCAGAGGTGCAGGAGCTGCACATCAAAACCATTTAGATGTGCAAATCGAGCAGATTAGATGTGCAGGAGCTGCACATAAAGAAAATCATATTAATAAAATTAATAATATTAACGTCTGCACTCCTGGCGGAGATGCAGACCCTTCGAAGAATGAACGCGCTGACGTTGATAAAGTCTGCAACGCTCTAGCTACTCGTATCGAAGCTAATGGTGCTAAGCGTCCAACCATCTCTAAGCGGTGGAAAGACGAAGCCAGGAGGCTAATCGACCTGGACGGTCATCCAGTCCCGGAAATACTCGAAGTCATCGCCTGGTGCCAGGCATCAACATTTTGGCGCTCAAACATTCTCAGCTTGCCAACACTGCGTAAGCAATATGACCGCCTCAAAATGCAAATGCGAGACCGCGCAACCACTGGCAGCAGGGTAGAGCAAATGCAAGCATTCTGGCAGCAAGGGCAGCAACTAGACGCTGAAACCCACGCCGACCCTAAAGCGATCGGATGGTAACCGCCATGAGCCAGACAGCAGCAAGCCAGTTAACAGGCCGTGCGGTAGCAACCGCACTAGCAAGACTCGCCGCTTGCGGGGCAATGCTCCAAGGCGTAGACGTGAGGCTAGCGAGTAGGGAAATACTAACCGCCGTGCCAACCGCCTCCGATAGCGACGTAACCGCCGGTACAAGCGCCCTGATAAAAGCGAATCCGCCGTTTATCAAACTACCCGACCTAATCGAGCGGGTAGGGATAGAAAACCGTAAACGCCGGAACAATAAAACCGTGGATGCCCCAATAAGGGGTCTACCCGCCAATCTGAGCGCCGAACAGACCCGCCAATGGGTAAGGACATACCAAAGCACAATTAAGGCCGGAATAGACCCCATAGAGGCCGTAAACGCTGCCAACTACGAAGCGGGCATTGTGCAGCCCGCTAACACGCTGCCACCAAGCAGGCAGCAATACCTAAACCACAAAATCAACACATTTGGGAAAACGCTATGAAAGAAAAACAACTCGCAACTAATTTGCAAACCGCCGTAGCAAACCTCGCTACCCAAATAGGCGAAATAAATAACTACCTCGCAGTAGAAAATGAAACGCCTGGCACTAAGGAAGAAAGAAATAAAATCGCCTGCCAAACCTTAGACGCTGAAACCGCACTAGACAACCTGAACCTAATAGCAAGCAAATGTGAGGGGCTATTCGCACGCATAGAAAAAATCAAAGACCCCCAACCGCCAAAGCCCACCCCCTCGTACATAGATCTCGCAAAAGACCTTAGCGACATAGACGAAAACGAAGAAATGGTAGTCGGCTACTGCCTGCTAACGGTCGCTCCCAGCCAGGTCAAAAAAGCATACGAAAACCACCCAGACAACCCCAAAGCAGACATGATACAGCGCACAAACGCTAATGAGCAGCTAAGCAAAGACGTTCGCCTATACGTCCTAAACCAAATGGCAGAAGGCATGAGTGCAACCAAAAAAGCAATACGCAAAGGAGAATACTAAATGATAAACGCAACCGTAACCGGCCACCTCGGACAAAACCTAGAGCAACGCTTTACCGGCTCAGGCAAAGCTGTTGTAAACCTCAGCATTTGCGCAACCCCACAACGCAAAGACCCCCAAACCGGACAATACGCGGATTTCGGCTTGCCTATCTGGGTGGAAGCCCCAATCTGGGGTTATGAGGCCGAAGCCCTATTAGACGCTGGCGTAGGCAAAGGCTGGAAGGTGACCGTAACCGGCGTGCTAGCGCATGAAACCTACCAGGCAAGAGACGGGCAAACCAAACAGAAAACCACCTTATTCAACACCCGCCTACTCGGTGTAATGCCCCCCAAACAGCAACAACAAGGCGGGACACCAGGACAGCCGCCGCAACAGCCAGCCCCGGCGCAAGGGTACAGCCAGCAACCCCAACAACAGGCGCAACCACCAGCGCAACAGCCGCCGCAACAACTACAACAGCCCGCGCTACAAGCCGCCTGGCCGCAAGTAGCACAACCACCCTTCTAAGCACTGAGGAGAAAACCAAAGAATGTTAGACAACCAGAGATTGCGCGCAAACCGCAGGCTCGCAGAAATAGACCAAGAATTCAGAAAAGCATGGCACAGGTTAGAAACCTGCAAAGCCAACCTAGACATTCTGACATGCATAACCGGCAACATGGCGGCTATTAAGCCTACCCGTCGCACAAAAGAAATGGTCGACCAACGAATATTACAAACCCTGGATGCAATAAACGCCCTCGAAGAACAAATCTATGACCTATGCCAACTAACACACACAGAAGAATAAGCCAATGAGTAAAATCAAGGTCGAATGCGCAACCTGCCATAAAACAATGGAACTAACCGACACATCCAGCCTCTACAGGCCAGACGGCAAAATGTATAGATTCTATTGCGCAGACTGCTACAACAAAACCAAACAAGCAAACAAAGAAAAGGATACCCAAAATGAGTGAAACAATCCGCGAAAGCTTAATCCACAGCTGCGACTACCTGGCAGAAAATATCGGCCGCGCCTTAGAAATAGTCCAAACCGCTAAACATAACATCGAAAAAGCCCCCGGTCTGGATACACCCTTCCAGTATCCCTTACCGAACCCCATTGACAATCTTACAGATGACTTTGACGATGCGACGTACTGGAGCAAAAGCATTGATGCACTAGGGAGCGTCGAACGGGAATGCAGGGCTCTAGCAGCGGGGAAACCCAATGACGCCGCGTAAAAGGTCTAACGCCTCTGCAAAAGCAGCAGGCAGAAACTTCGAAAAGCTCGTAGCAAACTATCTCGCTGAAACCGTCGACGACAGGATAGAACGCCGCCGACAAGCAGGAGCGTTAGACCGAGGCGACATCGCAGCAGTACGAACCAAAAACGGGCAACGAGTAGTAATCGAATGCAAAAACACAACCCGCCCCGCCCTCGCTGCCTGGCTCAAAGAAGCCGAAACCGAGCGGCAAAACGACAACGCTGCCATAGGCGTCATAGCGCACAAGAGGCGCGGCAATAACAAGCCAGGTGAGCAACTAATAACGATGACACTAAAAAATTTCGCAACCCTACTAAAAGATCGAAGGGAGGGAAACTAAATACCGGATATGCAAACAGCAAAGAAGATAAGACGTACTAACTGGGCGCTAGCATTTCTAGGCGCAGCACATTGGGTAACGCTAATGGTATTTCTAACCTACGCATACACCCCAGACCAGGTAGGACCAACCATTAGCCTAATACTGCTACTAATCTACTCATGGGGTGCAACCTGCTGCAGCGCTGAACTGAAAAAAGCAGTAATCAAAAAAGACCACGCCCTTGCGCTCACCGCGAGCGCTATAAAACAGTTACTAGCTGAAAATAAAACACCCAATGATAAACTAAAACCGTAGCAAAATATGGGGACAGCTACAGCCCCGCGCTAAATGTTTAGGTATCGCTCATGTACTCCTGGCTAAACACAAGGCGCGGGGCAAACCGTAAAAGCAGGAGGCGTATTTGAAATGGCAGAAGCAAAAAGATCAAGCAGCAGAAGATTCAAAAAACTATACCGCCAATTCAAACAGGCCTGCACCCAAACCAACGCCCCATGCTGGCTATGCGGCCAACCAATTGATTACACCGCCGAATCAACCAACCAAGCCAACGGCGATCGCTTTCAACTAGACCACTTCTACCCGGTCTCAAAGCGCCCTGACCTGGCAGAAGACCCCGCAAACTTTAGACCAGCACACGCCGACTGCAACAGGCTACGAGGCAACGGCCAACCACACCCCGGAATAGGAATAACATCCCGCGAATGGTAAACAAAATGAAACCACACATCACAAGCAAAGTGAATAATTATGCGCCCATAGGGGGCGTTACAATCACAAAAATAACAGGCACCCGGCCTACCCCCCGCCTGCCAATGGGCCGCTCTCCCCAAGGGGACACCCTCCTACTAAATGGGGCCGCTGACGGCGTTTTGGGGGCCGAAAATGGCTAAGGGCGTATCTAAGCAGGCTAAGGCGCTAGAACTGTGGCGTAAGGGTAGTACAGCGGCCACAATCGCTAAAAAACTCGGTTACACAAGCGAGGGCGCGGCCCTGAAAGCCTGCGTAAAGGAATTAGCTAAAGCTCCTGCTACTACTGTGCAGCAGCAAAGGGCTATAGAGCGCGAAAGGCTAGACCTGGTGGCAGCGCGGGTAATGATTTCCGCGCTTGACGGCGATGCGCTTGCCGCTAAGCAGCTTTTGGATATTCAGCGGCGGCGTGAGGAACTGGCGGCGGCTGCAGCCTCTAAAACAGGACCGCTAGTGGAGGCCGTGCAGGCTACCGCTAAGGCCTGCGAGGGATTAGAGGCGGGCGGGGCTGACGCTGCCCTCGTTAGAGCCTGTCTAAAGATTGCTGAACACGTCGATAACATCGACAGGTTCGGCACGGCTGCAGAGCAAACTAAGGCGCGCTACCTTATTCCGCATCTTACGAATATGCTGCGTGAAATGGGGGCGACTCCTGCAGCGAGGGCGGCTAGGGAGGCTGGCAAGGCACCAGAAAAGTCGAAGCTAGCGCAAATGCAGCAGGCGCGCGATAGGCTCAGGGCTGTCTAGTGGGTGTCAAAGGCTGCAAGATACCGCAGGTGTGGACTAAACCGCTGCGTAAGCTCACGCCGGCTACCTCGCGCGGTTTTGAGTGCATTAAGTTCGCGCGCGATATTCTGCAAATCGAGCTTTTGCCCTGGCAGGAATGGGCACTAGTACACCTCCTGGAAACGCGCCCTAATGGTGAGCTACGCTTTAGAACCGTAATCATTGAGGTTGCTAGGCAGAATGGGAAAACCACCCTCGCTATCGTTCTTTGCCTTTGGCGCATGTTCCTAGATGGTTCCGCGCTCGTACTCGGTACAGCGCAAAGCCTGGAAACCTCCGAGGATACTTGGGGTGAAGCGGTTGAAATCGTTGAGTCGAACCCGGAATTAGCGCCGCTCATTGCCCCAAAGGGGGTAAAGTCCCAAAACGGGAAAAAGGAATTGAAGCTCGTTTCTGGCGCTAAGTGGAAGGTAGCACCCACAAACCGACGCGGGGGCCGTTCAAAGTCTGCTGATACGGTTCTTTTTGACGAGCTGCGCGAACATTCCTCCTGGGAGGCGTGGAGTGCTATCGCTAATACCACTATTGCTAAGAAAAACGCGATAGTTCTTGGTATTTCTAACGCGGGCGATAAGACCTCGGTAGTTCTAAAAGAATTACGCAAAAAGGGTATTGAGCAGGCAGAAAAAGGCACCGCGTTAGGGTATTTCGGGTGGGCAGCTGCCAAAGATGATGACATTTCGGACCCTAAAACCTGGGCAAAGGCTAATCCGGGGCTCGGTTACACCGTTTCGGAGGAAGCGCTAGCTGACGCGCTGGCAACACAGCCAGAAACCGAGTTTAAAACAGAAAACCTGTGCATGTGGGTCGAGTCTGTGCAGGAAACCGCGATTAAACCTGAGGACTGGCAGGCCCTCGCTGATAAGAATTCTGTTATTGATCCCGCATCGCCGCTTAGCGTGGGCGTGGATGTTTCCTCGGATCGCCTGTACACCTCGGTTTGCGTTGCCGGGTGGCGTGACGATGGTTTGCCGCATGTGGAGGTTGTCGCCTGTAGGGCGGGCATGTTGTGGGTTGCCGATTGGCTTACTGTGTTTGCGCGCAAGTGGGATCCGGCAAGCGCGCTGGTGCAGGCGCGCGGGTGTGGCGCGTCTGAGCTTATAGATCCGATAGAAAAAACCGGCCTGCAGGTTAGGCCCGTTGGTGGGTCCATGTTAGGGGCGGCAACAGGGCAGTTTTTAGATCGCGTAAGAGATGGCACGCTAGCGCACTTGGGGCAACCCGCGTTAGATGTGGCAGTAGCAGGCAGTATCGCTAAAGGCCTTGGCGAAAGCAAAGTTATTACTCGTAAAGACTCTCCTGCAGATGCGGCCCCGCTGATTGCCGCAATGTGGGCAGTGTACGGGCTGGCGCATGAGCAGGCAGAAGATACCCGTCTTAGCGCCTATTCCTCTATGGCCTCGGACTGGTGGAACAGCCCCCCGGTCCCAACAGTGTCTGAACCCCCGAATAAGAGTGAAAGCCAGTCGCGCCCGTGGTGGGCATAGAAAGGAAAACAAATTGAGTTTTATGGATGCTATAGCCCGTTTCCTTGGGCGTACCGGGGCGGGCACACCAGGCCAGGAGGTTGCTTTAGCCCCTGGTGGTATGCCTGTGAACCTTATTGCTTTGCCTTCGGGCGGCGGGTGGCTGAACCCGGAAAAAATGAGTGTCGCGCAACTGTGGCGCACCCAACCGCACCTAAGGACCGTAGTTGATTTTCTTGCGGGCAACGTAGCACAACTGTCATTGCACGCCTTTACCGAAAATGCTGCAGGAGAACAGGAGCGAGACAAAACTAGTCCGGTTGCTGCCTGGGTGCAGCAGCCTAACGACTACCAGACTATGCCCGATTTCCTGCGCGCGTTCACTATCGAGCGTCTGCTATACGATCAGGCGTTTATCTGGGTGCTAACCGGCCCTGATGGGGCCTTACAGACCCGCGTTTTGCCCTCGGAGGCAGTCACTGTAACCCGTGACGCGTTCGGGGTGCCCACCAGGTACGAATACGCTATAGCGGATACTGCAGGAGTAAAAAGCAGTCACACTATCCCAACCAATGAGGTTATCGAGTTCAAGGGGTGGACTCCCTCGGAGCCGGGGGCAACATCATCGCCTGTAGAAACGCTTAGACAGATCCTTAGCGAGCAGTACTATTCCTGGTGGCGCAGGGCCGCTATGAGTAAGCGGGGCGGGCGTTTCCAAGGGTTCTTTTCGCGCCCTAAGGACGCGCCAATGTGGACTGACGACGACCGGCGGCGTTGGGATGAAATGCGGCAAGCGTTCGCTATTGGAGGTGAACGCGCCGGCGATGACATGCTTCTCGAAGATGGGATGACTTATCAGCAGGCTGCGCCCTCAGCGCAAGAAACACAATGGGCAGAATCAGTCACTCTATCCTTGCTGACTATCTGCCAAGTTTTCCACGTAAACCCCACAATGGTAGGCGTATTAGACAACGCAAACTACTCGAATGTGCGTGAGTTCCGGCGTGCCCTCTACACTGACACATTGGGCCCTCTGCTGCGTGAAATCGAAGCCCGCCTATCCCGCTTCGTGCTACCTCTGTTGGGCGCTCCTGATGGGGCCTGGGTGCAATTCAATGTAGAGGGCAAGCTGAGGGGCTCATTCGAAGAGCAAGCGCGGGTAATGTCTGCAGCTATTGGCGCGCCGTTCATGACAAGGAACGAGGGGCGGCGTATGCGCGGCCTGCCCCCTGTAGAGGGTGGAGACGAGCTCATTACCCCGCTAAATGTGGCTATTGGCGGGCAGGCAAGCCCGTTAGATGGGGGCGAGGGCAGGCCCTCCGAGGGCGAAAAAGACGCGCTCGCGGTTGTGCGGGGTTTTCTTAGCAGGCAGGAAAGATCAGTACAGGCGAAAAAGCAAGCTGGCTTAACCGAGTGGTGGCAGGCGGGGCGTTGGCAAAAAGAATTAACAGCGGACCTTGCTAACGCCGGGGTTACTGATGCTGCAGAGAGGGCAGCAATCATAAATGAAATTGCCTATAGCGCATATGTGGAAGGCAAGCAGGTTCAAACCTCGCAAATATTGGGGGCGTTAGAGTAAATGACTATTCATATTATTATGGGGCCGCCATGTGCGGGTAAAACGACTTTTCTAAATCAGAATGCGCGCCCTGGTGAACCGCGCGTTGATTATGACGCGATTTGTAAGACTCTAGGCAGCACATTAGATCACGCGAAAAGTGAACCGATAAAACAGGTCTCCTGGGCAGCAAGAGCTGCGGCGATAGCCCGCATTTTTGAGGGCGTAGACTCTGACGCTTGGATTATCCAACACAACGCAACTAGCGAGCAGATAGGACGCTGGAAAAAGCAAGGCTGCGAGTTCCATATTGTCGATCCCGGTATTGATGTTTGTTTGCAACGCGCAAAGGAAGAAAAACGAGGCAAAGAGGTAGAACAGGCTATAGAATCATGGTATAAGAATAGGCCTGATATTTCGGATGAAAAGGTTAGAGGCGTGCGCACTAAGACTATTAATGTAAAGCTAAAGGCAGCGGGCGATACTACTACTGGTGGTAGTGAAAACGGCAAGTTTTCCGGGTATTGCTCAGTCTTTAATAATATTGACTCGTATGGTGAAATAGTGGCCCCTGGGGCCTTTGCTGAAACCATTAAAGAGGACGGCCCTGTGTTCCCTTGCTATTGGGGGCATAGGATGGATGACCCCCTATTCAACATTGGTAAGACCACGGCTATTAGCGAGGACGACCACGGCCTTCTAGTGGAAGTAGAGCTAGACGTTAAGAATAACGAGCGCGCCGCATATGTTAACCGGCTGATAAATGAGGGCCGCGTAAAGCAAATGTCGTTTGCTTTTGACGTTGTGGAATACAAGCAGACGAATGAGGCTGTGATCTTAACCGAGGTCAAATTACATGAAGTTTCTGTAGTTCCGGTTGGTGCTAACCAGGAAACAGAAATAAATCCGGGCAAGCCGGATAAGCCAGACAAGCCTGATAATGACGACAATAACGGTAATGCTGACGAGGGCGATAATGAGCAACCAGAAGGTAAACCAGAAGGCGACGAGGAAAAGCCTAAAGGTGAGGCCGCTAAGGGTGCTAAACTAAAGCCAGACGCCGCGTTAGCCGATTTCTACGCACATATTTTTGAATCGATTTAAGGATAATTCTAAATGCCAAAGAACATTAAGAAGCTGCTAGCTGAAAAATCAGCCGCTGGCATTGCTATAGCTGAAAAGGCAAAGGCAGAAGGCCGCGATTTTACCGCTGAAGAGCTCGCAGAGCTTTCAAACCTTAAGGATGAGATCAGCGGCCTTGAAGCCAAGGCTAAAGCCGCTGATAACGCCACTAGCTTTATTGAATCCCTTGGAACCAAAAAGTATTCGGCAACCGACGGCCAGGCTAAGAGCCTTGGCGATCAGTTCCTAAAATACGGGCTCGAAGAAACAAAGCAGGTCGTAGCCTCTGCTAAGAACTTTTCTGTAGTCACTCCTGAGTTTAAGGCCGCGGCTACTGATAGTCACCTCGTTGGGGATGCTGGTCTAGTACAGCAGGATACGACGGTTGCGCACGCTACCCCGCATAGGGATTACATTTCGGATTGGCTAACCTCTGGCACAATGGCAGGCTCTATCCTGCGCTACGTGGTGGAGGGCGCGCGTACCGGCGATTTTGCTACGGTTGCAGAGGGCGGCAAGAAACCCCAGCTTAATTTCGGGTACAAGCAACAGACTGACACCCTCGCAAAAATCGCAGGGTACATCAAGGTGTCTACCGAAATGCTGGAAGATACCGCATATATTGCCTCCGATATCAACACGCGCCTGCTCGAACAGCTGCGTATTTTTGAAGAAACTCAGCTACTTTCAGGCGATGGAGAGGGGTCTAACCTTAAGGGTCTGCTAAACCGTGAAGGCCTGCTAAAGGTGCAGGCGGACGAGTTTGTGCCCTCGCTGATTAAGGCTTTCAGCCAGGTCGAGGTTACCTCCGGCCTGCGTGCTGACGGCATTGTCATTAACCCCGCCGATTATGCGGCCCTGCTGGCCTCTAAAGATAAGAATGGGCAGTATTTCGCGGGTGGCCCGTTCGTTGGGCAGTACGGTAACGGGACGGTGCCTGTAGACCCGCCAATTCTGGGCAGGCGCACTATCGTTACGCCTGCAATTGCTGAAGGCAAGGTGTTGGTAGGTTCTTCGGCTGCTGCCACCGTCTACCGCAAGGGCGGGGTAACGCTTACCTCTACCAATTCCAACGAGGATGACTTCGTACACAACCTTTTCCTAATTCTGGCTGAGGAACGCCTCGCTTTTGCGGTACGTCAGCCCTCGGCTTTCGCCCTTCTAGAGCTGAAAAAGCCGGTAACTGAAGCCGCCTAAAAGAGGTTTAGGCATCATGGCCCCGCCTGTTTGTCACTTGGCAGGCGGGGCCTAACCACACAATTAGGGGGAATTATGCAAGACGTGCAAGTTTTAGTGCATGGCGTAAAAATGCGTATGCAGCTAAGCAGTGAGCGAGTCGAAGAATACCGCGCGCGGGGCCTACTCGTGGAAGAAAAAGCAACCGTGCCTAATAAGAGCGTGCCAGCAGAAAAACCACGCAAACCGAGGAATAAAAAAGCCTCTGGAGCGGTCAAATGAGCGAGGCTAGCGCCCTAGCGAGGGCGGATGTTTTCCCCGGCTCTACGGCGGCAGCAACAGCCGCTATTAGGCGATATTGTGGCTGGCATATCGCGCCGGTAAAAAAGGAAACCATCATATTAGATGGTAGGTACCGGTACGGGCTGGCGTTGCCCACTAAAAAGCTTGTTGAGCTTATCAGCGTGGAAGTATCCGACGGGGCCGGGGCATGGAATGATATTACCGATTCTGTTAGCTGGTCTGACGCTGGGATGCTTTCACGTAACGGCGCGCCGTTTCCGGGGCGTTTCCGTTCGGTGCGGGTAACCTTTGGGCACGGCTACACCCTGGAGGAAGCCGCCGATGTGGTGGCTGTTGCTGCAGAGCTTGGCAAGCGGGCAAGCGCTGGCGCGTCAAATATTGTGCGCAAGCAAGCGGGGCCGTTCTCAGTAACCTTTGGCTCTCAAAACGGCGTAGTTGGCGGGCTCGGACTGCTAGAGCAGGAAAAAGCAATTCTAGAGCCGTACCAGGTGAAAGTGCATTTAATATGAGCATCTGGGATGACTTTTTTAGCACTCCCGGCGCGCTACCTGAGCGAAAGCTACTGGTGCTAATCCCGAATACGGAGACTGTGCGAGGCGTAAGCCAGCGCAAGCGTTGGGGTGATCCGACTAACCGGCCTGACGAGGTGCTAATAACCGGGTTTTTCTTTGCGCCTGACACCCCTGGCTTAGATGACAGCCTGGGGCGCGTCCAAAGCCTGATGACTGGGAAACTTTACTTTTCTGCAGCGCTAACCGCGAAAGAACGCGCCGCGCTAGTACCGGGTAACCGTTGCAGACTCACTGACGACGCCTCTATGTCCTTGCCTATATGGGAGCGTGAATCTAGCGCGCTGTGGGAGATTACATCGTTCCCACAACTTTATGAAATCCCTGGGCAGTGGGCAGCAGGGTATGTAGTCACCGTGCAAGCTGTGGAGGGGTAAAAGTGGGTACACGAATTAGCGTTGATGTGGAATTATCCGGCATGGATAATTTCATTAACGAGGTCGGCAAGAGCGCGCATATGAGGCAAATAATAGAGGGAATAGCCAATGGTGTTGCTGCAGAGGCACGTCTTATTGCCCCTTATGATACTGGCGCTTATGAGCGCTCTATCCATGTAGAAATGGAGTCAACCCCGCACCGCTATGTTGCAAAGGTTGTGGCTGATGATTGGAAGAGTGGCATATTAGAGGCTAAACACGGTGTTTTAGCTAAGGCTCTACGAAGGGGCAAAAAGCTATGACAACCCGCGAAATACCAATATTTGATAACCCTACTAACTGGCTTGCCGATTACCTTTACAAACAATTAGGTGAAAAAATCCCTGTAGGGTTTGAATGGCGGGACCCTGCCAGTGACAGGCTCGCAAAAGAAATTTCCCAATTTGCTAGCCTGACTAATCCCTTTATTGTTATCCGCTGCGATGGGGGCCTGCCCATAGACACGTTTACGCGGTATTTTTCGTACGGGATAAGCGTTCACGATTCCACGGTTGAAACAGCCGACACACTCGCTAATAAAGTAGCTGCCCTTTTTGAGGCGTGCTTTTACGCCGAACATTCACCTATTGCGGATGCTAAACTAATTTCAGGGCCCGCACCCATAAAAGATAAAAATTATGATGACGGCACATTGTTTTATCTAACAGGCAGTGTTACGGTGCAGGCCAGGCCGCTAAAAACTAGTTTTTAGGAGAAATAAAAGATTATGGCTAAAGATGAATATGGCAATGATCTTAGCGCTGTACTAGTCCCGGTTACCGGACAGATCGGGTATTGCAGGCTGAAGGATTTCACCCTACCGGATATTGCAGAGGTTGGGAAAGCAGAATTTAAATTCGCTAAAGGCAAGATGAAACCGCTAGGTCTGCTAACCGACGATGGCGGTCCCGAATGGGAGGAAAAGCAGGATGGGGATCCGATCCAGTTTTGGCAGGATGGGTATTCTCTACCCACCGGGAAAGCTGATGTTACCTGCAAGATCACGCTCGCAGAGTCTAATGCCGAATCCCAGGAGTTCATTAGGGGTAGGGCGTATGATACTAACCATCACATGCTTGTTAATGCGGGATCTTTCGGTGAACCGTTCGCGTTTTACACTGAAGAAATTGCCGCTAATGGTACTATTCGCCGTCGCCTTGGTGAGCGCGCCTCTGTAACCGAGATGAAGCCGGTTAAGTCCGAGCGCGGCAAGGTGCAGGGTTACGAGGTGACGATCACCCTCGGTGCTGTAAATGGTGGGCATTTCCACGAGTGGCTAATTCCCAAGGAAGATCAGACTGGCGGGGGTTCTACTCCGGTTCGCACTCCTGGAGAAACTAGCGAGAGCCACTAGCAGAATAAGCTGCAGCGCGGGGCAAGTTTGGGGTATGCGTGGCAGGGTTTTCATGGGTTTTGCCTGCCATATTGTCCCGCGCTGCTAAACGCCCCATAACCTATCTACTCTAAAATCTTTATCTTTTTGAGGAATAAAATATTATGAATAAAAAACTACCCGGAACCAGCAAAGTCATTGAAGACACCCTAATCTATGAGAGCACCGAGGGCACTATTAAGCTGCCCTTAAAGATGAAGCTCAAGCAATCCCGCAAGCTTAACAATCTGCCTGACGAAGACAGGCTAGATTTTATGATTAGTATTTTCCCTGAAAAAGCACAGCACACCCTAGATGAGCTGGACATTTTGGAGGCTACAGAAATCCTACAAGAGTGGGACAAAGCCTTTGAAAAGCGTATTAATGAGCGTACCGGGGCAGACGATAGCCTGGGAAAATCTGGGGAATAATAAGAGACACTCTAAAGCTTTCATCGGCGCTCACGGCTGACCTTGCGCGCTTCTACAGGGTGCGTTTCAGCGAGTTTTTAGAATGGGATACTGCGGACGCTTACGCGGTTATCATCCATTTAGTAAATGATACTGGCACGCTTACAGGCGCGGCTATCGTGGGACTAAGTTACCCGCTATCTATAACCGAGCTATTGGAGCGCGTACAGGCAGCGGCGGTTATTAATAGTTTCATGGATAAAGGCGGCAAGCCTTTGAAGCCGCCAATACCTGAAATAAGGCAGGCTAAAAAGCCTAATAGGCCCACCGTGTCCAAGAGTGAAAAAGCTAAGCTAAAATTACAATTGCAAGCTAATAGCGCGTTTCCAGAATAATTGTTTAGGGGTTAATTAGGTGGCAGGCAGAAATATTTTAGTTGGTAGTGCTGCTGTAAGCGTATTCCCTACTTTCAAAGGGGTACGCTCTGCCACTAATAAGGCTGCGAAAAAAACCGGCGAAATGTTCGGGAGCCAGCTTAAAAAGAGTGTTGGCGCGGCCTCTAAAGGGATAGGTTCCCCTGCCCTTGAAGAGCTGCAAAAGAGCTCTAATAAGGCAGCTAAGGAGCTCTCTACCCTGCAAGCTCTGGCAGGTAAAGCCGGGGGGCGCGTGTCTGCTGCGAGGGCGGCGGCTGCGAACGCTGAGCGCGCTTTAGCGAACGCGCGCCGGCAGTCCGCTAATGCGAATGGTGCTATTAGGGTTGCAGAAACCAAGCTAGCTGAGGCAGTCAAAAAGTATGGGGATGAAAGTTCGCAGGCTGTCGCCGCCGCTGAGAGACTAGAGGCGGCAAAGCGTAAGGCAGCTACCGCATCCGATAATGTGCGCGCTAAGGAAGAGGCTTTAGAGCGGGCACAGCATAAGGTTAGTCAGGCGGAAAAGTCGCAGGCTGAAGCTACCGCAAAGGTTGCTAAGGCTCAGGAGGAAGCTAAGGCAGCAGCCACCAGGTACGCTAGCGCGCAAGAAAAAGTAGCAGCAGAAGCAAGAAAGGCAGCAGCAGAAGCAAGGGCACTCAGGCAGTCCATGCAGCTACCTAGCTTGCACATGCCTAAAGCGGTAGCTGAGGCTTTCGGGCGCGTTAGCGGGGCTGTCACCAATGCGGCAAGTGCGATTAGCACAAGGTTCAATAATGCTACCGCGCCGGTTATGCGAGTAGGCAAAGCTGTAGACCGAGGCGTAAATAGTACGCTACGGGCAGCGGGGAAAGTCGCTATCGGGGCGGCGGCAGCAATAGGCACTACCCTAACCGGCTCTATCGGCTCTGCAGTCTCTAGGGTGGATACGCTTAATAATTTCCCTCGTATTATGGCCAACCTGGGGTATTCGGCCTCGGACGCGGCAAAGTCTGCTAAAAAGCTCTCTGAAAAGCTACGCGGCTTGCCTACCAGCTTGCAGGATATTATGCCGCTGGTGCAGCAGATAGCGCCGCTGACAGGCTCGCTAGACGAGGCGACTAACGTCGGACTTGCCTTTAATAACATGCTCGTTGCATCTGGTAAGTCTACGGCGGATCAGTCCCGCGCGATGCAGCAGTACACGCAAATGCTCGCAACGGGCAAAGTTGACATGCTGAGCTGGAAGACCCTTATGGAGGTTATGCCAGCGCAAATGAATCAGCTTGCCGAATCGCTTTTAGGGGCTGGCAAGAGCGGTTTTGACCTGTACGACGCGCTGCGAGATGGCAAGCTCACCATGGAAGATGTAAATAAAGCCATGGTGAAACTAAATGACGAGGGTGGGAGCAAGTTCGCCTCGTTTGCCAAGCAAGCTAAAGACGCGTCAAAGGGCATTCAAACCGCCTGGACTAACCTTAAGACGCGCATTACCGGGGCTATGGCCTCTATAATCCAGGCTGTTGGACCTGAGAAAATATCGGGCGCGCTTGACCGGGTTGGGGCAGCAATAGGCAAAATAGGCGATGCCTTCGATAGGGCAGCATCCGGACCGGGCTCGAAAGCATTTTCTGCAACTATCGGGCACATAGCTAGCCTTATGCCAATGGTAGGGGCCGCTATCACACCCTTGCTTACTAAACTGCCTCTAATTGGGGGCGCGTTCAAGGGCGTTGGCGGGCCGGGCCTGTGGGTTATCGCTATTTTCGGGTCCATGGTCGCGAACTCGAAAAAGCTGCAGGATGCGCTAAGTCAGGTAGCTAATAAGCTTGCTACCGCGTTTAGTGGTAGCGGTGCGGGCGCGCAAAATGCCCTCGGTGGCATCTCTGACCTACTCGGTAGGCTTGGCGATACTATCGCCCCGATTGTGGGGTTGGTGGGGTCGCTTGCTGCCTCTCTTGGTGGGGTGCTGTTGAATGCGGCGCTTAGCGTACTAGGTGCCCTCGCAGATCTGGCAGCAAAGATCAGCGGCAACAAGGTCGCTATGACTGCCCTGCAGGTAGTGTTAACTGGCCTGGTGGGCGCGTGGGGGCTGTACAAGACCGTTACTACCGCTGCCACCGCCGCTACCGCTATAACTAAAGCAGCATTCGGTACCCTCTCGTTTGCGCTAAAGGGCGCGGCTGTTGCGCAAAGAGCTATCACGGCTGCAACTGCCCTAACCAAGGTTGCTCTCGGAGGGCTGTCAAGCAAGCTAAGAATAGCGGCGGTAGCTCAGGCAGCGTTTAACGCGGTAATGGCAATTAACCCGATAGTTTTGGTTGTGGCAGGTATCGCGGCCTTGGTTGCTGCGTTGGTTTGGTTTTTCACGCAAACCGAGGCAGGCAGGAAGGCATGGAGAGTTTTCACTGTCTACCTAACTACTGCCTGGCAGGCTATCAAAGCCACCGCTGTTGCTATATGGCAGGGTTTGGCGGCGTTCTTTAGCGGGCTGTGGGAAAACATCAAAACGGTCGTGTTTACCGCATGGGAGGCTATCAAGGCCATTTTTGCCCCCGCCATAGAGTTCATTAAGAACCTCATAATTGTGTTCGCGGCGGTGCTATTAACTATCTGGCAGGGTATTAGCGCGGCGGTAATGTGGGTGTGGAATGGTATAGTCGCGTTTTTGACCCCAATCATTACGACTATAACCACAGTTATAAGTACTGGCATTGAGTTTGTGCGTGGTATTTGGGCGAGCGTATGGGGTTGGGTTTCCTCGTTTTTCACCGCCATTTGGAATGGTATTGTCGCGTTCTTTACCCCAATCATTAACCGCATACGCTCCATTATCGCCGCTGTTACGGGCGCTATTCGCGGTATTTGGGCAAGCGTATGGGGATGGGTTTCCTCATTCTTTAGTGGCGTGTGGAATAACCTTGTGGGGTTTGCCTCTGGTGCTATTAGCCGCCTTGCAGGCGTTTTAGGGCGCATTAGATCGGCTGTGTGGGGTGCGGTAGCTGGTGCTGGCAGCTGGCTAGTGCAAACAGGCAGGAATATTATTACCGGGCTTTGGCGGGGCATTTCCGGGGCTATCGGGTGGCTACGATCCCTCGTATCTAACGCCCTCGGTAGCATCGTTTCTTGGGCAAAAAGCAAGCTTGGCATACATTCCCCGTCACGCGTTTTCAGGGATCAGGTAGGCGCGATGATCTCAGAGGGCATCGCCGTTGGTATTACCACTCGTATAAGTAGCGCGCGCGGGGCCATGAGCGAACTTGTGGACGGCGCGCAAGAGGAATTACAGGGCTTGCAGGGCGTGCGCGCGGCGGTCTCGGTAGCTGGAAATGCTGCAGCCGGCGGGGCTGGCATGGCCCGCAATGTTGTCACTCAGACGTTCAATGTGCGCGCGGATGATCCAGAGGCGGCGGCAAGGTATTTCAATACTCGCACAAGGCAGGAGCTAGGGGTTATCGCATGAATGTAACGGTTTTTGTTGGCGGTAAAAGTCTTTTTACTGCGCAGGGCGCACCTGAGGCGGCGGCGGGCTTTTACGGGCTCGCTACGCACTCGGACGGGGCGCTGGCTGGGTGGTATGAGGCCCCGGCCCCGCGCGTGGAAGAGGTGCTGCGACCGCAGGCTAACGGGGCTTTTATGCCCCATAATCTGCTACTTGGCGCAAGGGTTATAACCCTACATTTTTATTATGTTGCTACCTCGCTAAATGATGGGGTGGCATCCCACCAGAGGGTTATGAGCGTCGCTAACCAAAAAATACGCCTTGTTGTACTAGATGATGACGGCCAGTACTACCATGTGCGCGGGTATATCTCCCAGCAGCCGGTTATCAAGCGGCTTGGCCCTCTAACCTGGGCATACACTCTAATTATTACCTGTGCGGACCCGCTGAAATATGCCGGGGTCGGCTTCGATGACCTACTTGATTTTAGCGAGTTTGAGCATCTCGGGGGTCGGTGGGGTGCTGCCATCGAGGGCGGTTTGCTTTTTCCGCTGTTCGATCAGGCATACCACGATCTCGTAGCTTCCACGCGCGGGCCCACGGCTCGTTTCACGGACGCGGGCTACACGAACGCGCTTGCGCCGCATAACAGGGGCAACCTTGCTGTATGGCCTATATTGGAGGCTGACGGCCCCCTGTATTGGGCGGAATGGGCGCACAATGGGCGCGCTATCCGCTACGAAGGCCACATAAGTAGTGGGCAATCGGTGCGTGTAGATTCTCGCACCGGGCGCGTGTATGTAGGTGAGGGTGAAGTCTCTACAGCGCACCTTACGAAAGATGAATTTTTCCAACTCGAACCGGGCGATAACACGGTGACTTTTTCCGCCTCGGATTCTACAAATTGGCGTGTAAGGTGGCTTGCCTCATGGACGTAATCGAAGTATTTGACACTCTAACCGGCGCGTATCTTATGCGCTTGCCTGCAAGCTCTTGGAGCTGGAAGGAGCAAGTAAATGCTCCCGGTTCTCTCTCAGTAACAGTGCCTTTTACAGAGGACACTAGGGGGATGCATCTTAGGGTCGACACCGCACCCTGGCGGACCATCCTAGCGCTAGTTTCTGCAGGACGTATCATCCATGCGGGCCCGGTGTTTAAGCGTGACTGGGACGCCGCAAAGCAGGTTCTAACGCTGGACTGTGGGGGCTTTCAGGACCTTTTGAAGCGTCGTCTAGTACTGCCTGCAGCCTTACGGGGTTTTACCTCTGCTACCTTGGAGGGCGGCGAAAATGGGTTACCGAAAGATTGGACGCTAAACCTAGCCGGCTCGCTGAGGAATATTATGCGGGCGCTCGTTTTAGAGGCGAAAAAGTGGGGTAACCTGCCCTGTAGCGTGCCACCTCCTGATAGCTCAGGGTGGAACCAACGAAGCTATTTAGGTGCAGACCTTGCAACAGTTGCTACTCGCATAGATGACCTCGCTAACGTGCTTGGCGGGCCGGAATATCGTTTTACCCCTCGGCTTATAGACGGGGGCCAGCGGATTAATTTTCTGCTAGAAATGGGTGATCCTGAGCTAGTGACGGGTAGGCACTCTTGGGATCAACGCCGCGCTCTCACCCCCGTCACAGATATTAAAGTGTCTGAGGACGCGGCAGAAATAGGCACCGATATTTGGGCGAAAGCCGGTGGGCAAGCCGACAAAATTCTAATGGCGCGCTCCCATGATACGACGCTAGAGCGGGCCGGGTGGCCTCTCCTGCAATTAGCGGATTCTACACATTCCACCGTAAAGGAATTAGGCACGCTAAAAGGGTATGCGCAGGCGGGCACCCAATCTGCCTCGCAAAGCCTTGAGGCGATTAGTTTTAAAGCCGCGCGGTGGGATGAAACCGGGCGTGCCTTTGCCGATCTAGTAAGGGTGGGAGATCACCTCGCACTACAGCTTGAAGATGAATACCTAGGCAGTAAACGCTACCGTCTGAAGGTGCTTGAGCTTAGCGGGGATGCCTCGGAGTGGATCACATTCGCTTGCAGGGAGGTAAAAGCATAATGGAATACAGGCCTATAAGCTCGGATGCTTCAGCGGTCCCAGACAGGCTGCGCTCGCACGCTAATGCTATCGCTGATTTGCAGGCGGTAACCTCTGGGCAGCTCAACGGTACACTGAAAGGTCTTGAGGCGCGGGCAGAAGTCATTAGCTACCACTGGGAGGCGGCGAAATGGACCGCCAAAGGCAACATCATTTCAAACCGTATTATTATCCCTGAAGGTAAAAGCAAGCTCCAAGTATTTGCCGCTCTAACCGGGTTTTACAATTCCGCAGGCGCGCCACATTCGGATCAGGCAAGTTTTAGAATAATAATTCGCGGCAATCAGTCTAGGCCGCTGCCAAGAGTGCCAGATAATATGGGCACTTTTCACCTTTTAGGACAGTTTTCAACCGTGCTGCAGGTGCAGCCGCGCGATGAAATCTCTATTGTTTTGCAGGCGCGCGCGGGTAATAATCCGGGTAGTTATACTGGTGATAACTGGGCTGCGTTAGACGTTTTCGCGGCTGTAAGCAAATAAAATCTTTTAGGTTGGGTGTGAAAGTTGGCTAATAAGCGCGGCATAGTTTCAGGATTTGACAAGAGCCGGAACATTCCTAAAGGCGTGGTATCTCCTGCAGAGCTAAGGAGCTCCCTAAGCATGGTTGCCTCGCACGAGGGCATTATAGGGGCTCAAAATAGCCGTAATTTTACTTGCTCGGATAATTCAATGGATGTTATTTTCAGTGCGGAAACCTTAGCGATAAAGGATGGGCAAGAAGGTTGGTATATCCCGACTATTGGGCGTTTTACGCAAAGGTTAGAGCCGGGGCATAGCGTTTATGATCGTATAGATTCTATTTATGTTGTGCAGCATGATTACCAGGTAGATAACCATGATGACTCAGAGGTAGAGGTTATCTACAAGGTCGGTACGCCCTCTATTAGTCCTTCTCCTGCTCGTTTGGATACCCCGAACGCGCTGCGACTTGTGACTATCCGGGTGCCTAAGAATACGCAACGGGCTATAGATATTCCTCGCTCGTACTTCCATTTTGCGCCTGCAACCGGCGTTAGTGGCAGCATTATTTACACGCATGACGCTAATGAAACTCTGGATGTGTCTACCGCGTTTATTCAAAATAAGGGCGATGGTTCTAAGCGGGGCGGCTGTTTCATCTATCAAAAGAGCGATAATGGCCTGTATTTTGCTAATGCTGAAACCCCTATGAGGCAGATTAACGAGGTCCCAAGTATTCAGGAAATGATTACTACTGCCCGCCTTCAAGAGGGGAATGGGTGGTGGAGCCGCGCCACTCTATTCAAAATTGGCAACCTTGTCATAATGCCCTCTGCTCATTTCAACGCTCGCTCGCAAAAGTCATTACGCGCTAATAGTGGGTGGTATTCGATGGGCACTATTATTCCTGCAGGGTTTAGGCCTAAGCATCAGTTTAAATCTACTTTTTCGCCGTTCACCGGGGACGCGGTTATAAATAACGTGGCTAATATTATTACTGTGCAGTCTGACGGGGTGATACAGCTGCGTCCCGGTACTAATGCGACTATTAATACTGACGGGTATAGTGGCCTGGCTATTCCTACGCTCTCTTGGGAGTGCAACTAATTTCAGATATCCTATAAGGGATATTTATGTTAGTCGTAAGGATAATTGAATGTCTACCACTGATGAATATAAGGCGCTTTTAGCGCATGGTGACACGGGCGATAAGTCCCCTAATGATACTGCTGAAATTCTAGAGATTGATTATAAATAATTATGGGTACTGCTGTAGATTTACTTAGAGTTGCTGCCTCTCAGCTTGGCTATAACAGGTGGAATGATCCGGCTGAGGGCACGAAGTATGGGCGCGATTATGGGGCCCGGCATGGCGCATATTTCGGCGCATCCGGGGTGCCATACTGTGACATGTTCGTGACTTGGTGCCTGCGTCAGGTGGGGGTTACTAATTTTGATTCTGCCTACGTGCCAGGGCGGATCGCAACCGCGCGCGCTAACGGGTGGCTTGTCAGCTGGGGGAATGCCCGGCCCGGCGACCTAGTTTGCTTCGACTGGGATGGGGACGGCATAGCCGACCACATCGGCATTCTAGAAATCAAATATTGGGGCAAGCTCCAAACCATCGAGGGCAACACCAGCTCCGGCGCTTACGGCTCACAGTCAAACGGGGGCGGGGTTTACCGGAGAGTGCGAGATCGCGAGGATGTTTGCGCGCTAATTCACCCACCCTACACGGGCGCGCCCGCCCCGGCAGCATACCCGGTTGGGGTACTCGCTGTTGATGGGGATTGGGGCAAGAGTACCACGGCAGCATGGCAAAAAATCATGGGATCACCCCGCGACGGCATGGTATCTAGCCAATACGCACCGAATCGTGAATACTACCCGGCTGCGGATTTCCCCGGCTCTGGGTGGCAGTGGGAAGGCGAAACTGCGCAAGGTTCCCAGCTCATCGCAAAAATGCAGGAATGGTTACGCCGCGAAAAATGCTACTGGGGCGAAAAAGACGGCATAGCCGGCCCCGCCCTGGCACGCGCAATCCAAAAATTCTACGGGCAAACCCAAGACTCCTACGTTGGTCCTGCCACGGTAAAAGCAATGCAGCGCGCAATCAACAAGCAACTTTTTAAGAGGTCGGCATAAATGGGTAGCACAACGGTTTTGCAACATATTGACCCGATAGCGCTTGCTGCTATCTGTGGCCCTATCGCGAATTTTATTATCAGCTTGTGCACAACCTACCGGATGCGCAAAAACGTGAAGCTCGCAATCGTTTACACGGTGTACGTAGCCGTTGCTATAGCGGTTTTCATTTTCGTGAAATACCCGGATGCCTGGCAATTCGTGCTAATGAATTTCGGGCTCGTGGCCGGGGCCGGACAGCTGGCCTATCACGCGCTACCGGCTGCATTCTGGGACCTTATCCGCGATAAGACTACCCTGCCCTCAGGTAGGCATGTGGCAAGCCGCGAAAGGGATGAAAAGCAGGAGTGAGCGGTTTTATAGACGCGGTTGTAGCCCTCGGAGGGTTCGGGGGCTGTGCAGCCTTTATTACTGCAATTGCTGGAGTGAGCAAAATAAAGCGCGTTGAGCATAACACCAAGGAACTAAAAACCAACCACGGATCGAGCCTGCGAGACGCGGTTAACCGCATTGAAAAGCTTCTAGTGCAAAACGAGGAACGCCTCGACAAGGCGCTAGTGCAGATCAAAGGGCTTGGGCACCAGGTTGGAGAGGTGAAAAAGGATATGGAGTCTTACCGGCGTGAGCAGGCCATACAAGATGAGGACGTGCACGCGCGCATGAGGAATCTTGAGCTAAAAACGGATCGTTGTAAACGCCACTGAGGCGGGCAAGATTAGCGGGGGCTGGGTTTTCGGCCCTCGCTTTTCTATGCCCCTTTTATGGCTCTACTGGCACCCAATCTAGCCGGGTTTCATAGCCTCCAGCCTGCAAGGCGGCGGCAATTATCCCTACGCTAATAGCGTGTCGTTTAGCATCAGTTCCGAGCCCGTTTACGCGCTGGCAAGACGCATCGGTTTTAAACCGCTGCATTTCCACGGCCTCGGGGGCGCTGCCCTGCTCCTGCTCTTGTTGGTCTAAATACTCTAAAGCTGAGCTAATGGAGAAAATTAGCCGGTCCCAGCGCTCTAGCATTTTTCGTGCTGCCCACGCCGGGACATCGCCCGCTTGCGGGTTTTCCCACCTTTGCACGGTTTTTCGGTCGACGCCCATCCAGGCTGCGAGGTCTTTAACCTCTAATCCTAGGGTTTCACGGTAAGTTTTGAAGGTTGCTGAGTTCAATCTTATTCTGCCTCTCGCTGCCTTTTAGGCGGCTCGCTAACAGCGTGGATACTGCTAGCGAGCCTACCTGCCTGTTTAGTTGCCCGCTGGCTTTTCTAGGGCCTCGGTGGCCTTGAGGAAGCCTTGCGTGAAAGCGGTTTTACCGGCGGGGGATTCTAGCCACGCCTGCAGAATACTAGCGGTTACGCTATCGCCGCCATTTGGCTTGCCTAGCATTTCCCAGGTTGCTTGTTCGGTTTCAAACACGGCAAAAGATGCCTCTAGTGCCTCTAGGGTGCTGGCTGTAACGTCTTCTCGCATGAGGTCGCTTATCCCAGCCTTGCGGGCCTGTTCAGCGGCTAGGTCGGTATCTTTGAGCCATTCGGTAAAGGCTTCGGTTATGGCATCTTGCAGGAGGAAGGAGATGTGAGTTAGGGCGATAGTGCGGTTTTCCATTTTCGGGGCCTTTCATGTTGTTGTGTGGCTTTTGCCTTACACCATTATTATATGTCGCACCGTGCGACATTGCAAGTCTATTTGGGATGTATTTTTTACTGCCCTGGGTGGGTGGGCTTGCCAGCCTTGTTTAGACCAGCAAGCCCGCGTCGGTTACACGTAAACGGGTTCGCCGCATTCAGCAGATTCAAACAGATCTAGCTGCTCCCAGTTTTCATCGAAGTCGAAAGGCCCGAACTGACTGCCAATTTCGTCAACTTCGTTGAAGTAGTAGAACATGCCAACGTAGGGTTCTTCGCTGTTTTCATCGGGGTTTGGCTCGCGAGTTAGAACTCCAAAGCAGGTGCCAGACCAGCCAATCTCTTTGATGTCTTCTAGGGTCCAGTACTCGAACCTAGTGTAGGCTGCGCCATTGCCTTCTAGGGATAGTTCGACGCGTTCGCCGGCGAGTAGCTTTTTGATTTTGGTGTTGTAGTCGATAGCCATTTTTATTTCCTTTCATGTTGTGCTGTAAGGCTTTGAACTGCCTTACAAGAACAAGTATATGTCGCACGGTGCGACATTGCAAGGTGTGAGCACGTGACCTACGCAACAAAAAATAAGGCCCGGCCAAAAAGACCAGACCTTACGGGTTACCCCCGCTTTCGCGGGGAATATGAAATAACAACACCTAAGCGTTGCCCCTGTTACGGGTTACCCCCGCTTTCGCGGGGAATGCCTACACTCTAGCACCCCTTAGATAACCGTGTCCATAGCGGCGGCAAGCTGCCTATCCCGCGCTAATTCTGCGTGCTGATAAATCATCGCAGTCTGGATATCACTATGCCCCGCTCGGTGCATAAGCTCAGCAGCAGTAGCACCAGCACGCGCAAAAGCCGTAAGGCCTGTATGTCTCAAATCGTGGAAGCGCATACGCGGCAACCCTGCGGCCTTTACCGCCTTATCGAAGCGGTTTTTTAGATGCTTACCTCGCAGAAATTCATCCGGCTTGCCGGGATAGTGAATGATTAGCGCCTCTCTGGAGCTTTGCACATACTTGCTCATGTGATCTTTCAGGCGCGCTAGGATCGAGGGCGGCAAGGCAACGTCACGCACGCCTGCAGCACTTTTCGGGGGCCCCTCGAACCATTCCCCCCGGACCCCCTGTTTTACTGCCCTGCGCACCTTTATAACGCCTTCCACAAGGTCAATATCCTTGCGCCGCAAGGCGCATACCTCACCAGAGCGCAAGGCGCACCAAGCCCCCAAATCTACAGCGATAGCACAGGCAGGGGGCATAGCGGCGCGGATAGCCTCTAACTGCGCGTGCGTCAAAATCGGGTAGGAACGGCGCGCGGCTTTTTTACGCGCCCCGGCTGTCGGGTGCACGTCCTTAGCGGGGTTTTCGTATAGCCATTTTTGCTCTACAGCCGCTTGTAAGATGCGTTGGAGGGTGGATAGCGATTCTGCCTTTTTCTTCTCCGAGGTGGAACGTTTCCCCTGCAGCCAGCCTTTGATCACATCTTCGGTTATCGCCTGTAGCTGCATTTTCCCTAGCGCAGGGGCTATATGCGCGTTCCAGTGGCTCCGATAGGAGCGCAGGGTCCCTGGGGACAGCCCACGCCGCTCGCAGGCATCAAAATATAAATTGTAGGCTTGCTGCAAAGTCTTATCGGGTAGGGGCGGCTTTTCAGCCTGTTTTGGTGCCATCCCGTTTTCTTCCGCGCTTATGCGCGCTTGCTGGGTGGCGAGCCAGGCGCGCGCTGCCCTTTTGGTTGTGAAAGTTGCTGGCGCGTTTACTCGCCTTCCACCCTCTGCAATATACGATGCTTGAAAATTTCCTGATGGTAGCTTGCGGACTTTTCCCCATGATGCGCGGCTCATTTTTCGTGCCTCCTGCGTGCCCTAACGTGCCCTTAACATACTCACACATCCCTACACTTAGCAACACTTACTAACATTGCCAACCGAGCTTTTCCCGCGTCCTAGCAACGAAAAACCCCGCCATTCCAACGGAACAGCGGGGCGAACGCGGAGGATGGGGGATTCGAACCCCCGAGGGCTTGCACCCAACACGCTTTCCAAGCGTGCGCACTAGGCCACTATGCGAATCCTCCAGATACGCAAACGCGCTTCAATAAGTTTACTTAAAACTGCCTGACTAGTAAAACTAGAAAGCTGGGAGGTGTGCCACATCTTGTTCTTAGCAGCACTTTTTCGCCACCTATGCATCATGTCACGACAGTAGTTGCTGCTTCTGGTTCCACAGCAGCCTTACTGCCGTGTACACTGGAGCCGATCCCTCATGTGACGGTATCACCTGAACCTCCCCAGGGCCGGAAGGCAGCAAGGATAGGGTAGCTCTGCCGGGTGCGTGAGGGATCCTTATTTTTCGCTCTGGGCGCCCCAAGTATCAAATGTGGGTGACGCCCTCTAAAGTAGAGGCGTGAGCACAGCCCTATATCGCCGTTACCGTCCCGACACTTTTGACCAGGTGATCGGGCAAGAACACGTGACTAAGCCGCTTATGGCTGCCCTTCGGGCGCAAAAGGTCACCCACGCATACCTTTTCTCTGGCCCTCGCGGCTGCGGTAAGACTACCTCCGCCCGCATTTTGGCACGATGCTTGAACTGCGCGCAGTATCCTACGGACACCCCGTGTGGCCAGTGTGATTCGTGCCGCGAATTGGCTACGGGTGGTCCGGGCTCGCTTGATGTTGTAGAGATCGATGCTGCCTCGCACAACGGTGTTGATGATGCGCGTGAGCTGCGGGAGCGTGCCGCTTTCGCTCCCGTTCGCGACAGGTTCAAGATCTTCATCCTCGACGAGGCGCACATGGTCACCTCGGCTGGGTTTAATGCGCTGCTGAAGCTGGTGGAAGAGCCGCCCGAACACGTCAAGTTCATTTTTGCTACCACGGAACCCGAGAAGGTTATCTCTACCATCCGATCGCGCACCCACCATTACCCGTTCCGCCTTGTGCCTCCCGAAATCATGCGCGGTTTTCTTGCGGACATGTGCGCTAAAGAAGGAATTTCTCCCGAGGGCGGGGTGCTCAACCTGGTCATGCGCGCTGGCGGTGGATCTGTGCGCGACACGTTGGGGGTACTTGATCAGCTGATGGCTGGCTGTGACACCGAAGTGCTCAGCTATGAAATGGCTGTCCACCTGTTGGGCTACACTGACTCTACGCTGCTGGCGCAGACGGTTGACGCGATTGCCGGCCGCGATGGGGCTGGTGCTTTCCGTATTGTGGAACGCATTATTGAATCCGGCCATGATCCCAGGCGTTTCGTAGAGGATCTGTTGCAGCGCCTTCGTGACCTGTTGGTTATATCCGTATCAAATGGGGGAGCCATCGAAGCCTTGCAGGGCATCCCTCAGGACGAACTCGACCAGATGCTCACCCAGGCGAAGGTGATGGGAGCTGCTGACTTGTCTAGGGCGGCAGATCTGACAAATGAGGCCCTCACCGCTATGTCGGGTGCTATCAGCCCCCGTTTGCAGCTGGAACTGTTGATCGCCAAGCTGCTGCTACCTGCCCAGACGGTGGCGGTAGCGCCTAGCGCGGCTACCGCGGTAGCCAACCCTGACCTACCCGATTCGCCGGCAGCTATTAGACAGATGCTGTCTAAGAGGCGTGGCGGGGCTAATCAGTCGGCCGCGACTAGCCGGGCCTCGCAGCCGGAATCGTCGGCAGCTACTCGCGGGGAGGCAGCAGCGCCCGCCCAGTCAGAAAAGCCGCTACAGCAGGTTGCTCAGCCAAACTTGCAAGCTCCAGCCGAGGAAGCGGGTGAACCGCAGCAGGCGCAGACGGCCAGCCCCGAACCTGCCGGAAGACAAGATTCTCAGAGTGAACCAGAAAAGCCGCAGCCCTCGCAAGAGGCAACCATGCAGGTGCATGCTCGGCCAGAATCTGTGAAATCGGAACGCCCTCGGTCCGTCGAAGCGCCGCCGGCGCAGAAAGTGCCAGACTCTCCGGCGCCTGCCAACCAGCCGTCTGCCTCCTCTGACGGGACCACGTCGGAAACGATCCGTAACAGGTGGCAGGAGGTAACCGAATTTCTGGCGCAAAACCATGCCCGTTCCACTTGGGGGCGCCTTACTCAGGCCCAGTTGGGGACCGTGACGGATGGGCAGTTGACTATCCGCTACCAGAGCCCGGGGATGGCTCAGGCATTCAACTCGGGTACCCACACTCAGGTGCTCTCGAATGCGCTGTATCAGGTATTAGGGGTGAAACTGCAGGTTGTTGCCCTCAGTGCGGATGACCCTAATCCCACCCCGGCGCAGCGGCGCCAACCCGCTCAAGGTTCGAAGCAAGGGTCTGCTGAGAAAAACCAAAATCAGCATGTAAATGCAGTTCACAGGCAGAATGGAGGTTCTCAACCGCAGGCCGCTGCGCAAGTTCCGGAAGAGCCCGCAGATGATTCGGAGGACGATTCGTGGGGGCCCATTGCGCAACCCGCCAACTCGGTCCCTGACCCGCAGGAAGACCAGCCAGGATGGCCCCAGGTAGCTGAACCGCCAGTGGCGCCACAAGAGCCTGGGTGGGCAGATGCTGATTCATCCCCTGCCGCTGACGCGGATGATGGGTGGGGCCCGATTGCTACCCCACCTTCCCCGCCGCAGGAGACGCCCTCGAACGTCACGCCGCTGCACAAAATAAACGCGCAGCATCCGGCTGGGCGAAGCGAAGAATTTGGCCAGCCCACTCCGCCAGTAGCACAGTTTGACCCGGACCCTATCCCCACCCACCAGGGAGCCCGCGAAATTATCGAGGAGACCCTGGCGAGGGGTGCCCAACCCGAAGCCCCGGTTCAGAACGTTGACGACAATGTGAGCCCGGACGATCCTGAAGCTGAAGACACGGGGGTGGTGGGATTGGCCGCGGTGGAGGACATACTGGGCGCCCGCATCATCTCGGACACTAAGGAATAGATTTGTACGAAGGTACCCTGCAAGACCTAATCGACGAGCTTGGCCGCCTACCAGGCATAGGCCCCAAGTCGGCTGAACGGCTCGCCTTTCACATCCTGGAGATGGATACCGAGGACGTAGATCTGCTCACCTCTACCATTTCCAAGGTCAAATCCTCGGTACGTTTCTGCACCACCTGTGGCAACATTTCCGAAGGTGAAGAATGCCAGATATGTACAGACCCGCGCCGCGATGCCTCGCTAATCTGCGTGGTAGAAGAAGCGAAAGACATCGGCGTCATCGAACGCACCCGCTCCTACCGGGGCCTGTACCACGTCCTCGGAGGGGCTATCGATCCGCTGAATGGGGTGGGGCCTGATCAACTGCGCATCCGCGAACTGCTTACCCGGCTTGGTGGGGATACGGTCCAAGAAGTCATATTGGCAACCGACCCTAATATCGAGGGCGAAGCCACCGCCACGTTCCTGGCGCGAACTTTGGGAACACTAGGCCTAAAGGTTACCCGCCTGGCCTCTGGTCTGCCGGTCGGTGGGGACCTTGAATACGCTGATGAAATAACTTTGGGTAGGGCTTTAGAAGGTCGTCGTCAGGTTTAGATCCGGTAGACTGGAAGCCACTGTTAGGAAGGAACACATCGTGGTTGATTTCGACTCCATCGTACCGGTCTCTGAGCTGCCCGAACCGGAAGCATGGCTTTCGGATATGGACGGCGTTCTTGTCCACGAAAACACCGCTTTGAACGGTGCAGCTGAATTTATCGAGAAGTTGAAGGAAGACAAGAAGCCTTTCTTGGTGCTCACCAATAACTCGATCTTCACCCCGCGGGATCTGTCTGCCAGGTTGGCGCATTCGGGGTTGGATGTGCCCGAACAGAACATCTGGACGTCGGCCCTGGCTACGGCCTCTTTCCTAACCCAACAATCACCCAGGTCCACCGCTTTTGTTATTGGCGAGGCAGGACTTACCACTGCCCTCCACGAGGCCGGCTACATTATGACCGATCGCAACCCCGAATACGTGGTGTTAGGCGAGACCCGTACTTACTCCTTCGAAGTGATCACCCAAGCCTGCCGCCTAATCCAAAAGGGTGCCAAATTTATTGCCACTAACCCGGACGTGTCTGGTCCTTCCGAGAACGGGATCCTGCCCGCTAACGGCGCTGTTGCCGCAATGATTGAAGCGGTCACCGGTCACAAGCCGTACTTTGTGGGTAAGCCGAACCCGGTGATGATCAGGGCAGGGTTGAACAAGTTGGGCGCACACTCTGAAACGACGGCTTTTGTGGGCGACCGCATGGATACGGACGTGCAAGCGGGTATTGAGGCAGGGTTGCGCACCTACCTGGTGCTGACTGGTTCCACTGACCGCGAGGAGATCTTCAAGTACCCTTACCGGCCCACTAAGGTTTTTGAATCGATCGCCGACATGGTTGAAATGCTTTAACCATCCAATCTCAAAATATTGTAGTAATTTTGCCAATTCTGTATGTAGCCGTAAGGTTAGGGCACCCCTCTGGCAACTTGTATTAGCTGGTGGTGGGACCGCGCCCAAGGAGTAGTGAAGTGGCACTTATCGTCCAGAAGTATGGTGGCTCATCCGTTGCTGACGTCGACTCGATCAAACGAGTGGCCAGGCGGGTTGTGGCCACTACTAACGCGGGCCACCAGGTAGTTGTGGTTGTTTCGGCCATGGGGGATACTACGGACGACCTGCTGGATATGGCAGGTCAGGTATCTTCTGAACCGGCGCAACGCGAGATGGACATCCTTCTTACTGCTGGCGAACGCATCTCCATGTCACTGTTGGCCATGGCAATAACGGCGGAAGGTAAGGAAGCTAGCGCGTTCACTGGCCCGCAGGCAGGCATTCACACGGATGCGAAGTACGGGCGTGCCTCGATCACCGCCCTCATTCCTGAACGCATTGCCCGCTCAGTTCAGGCCGGTAATGTTGCGGTAGTGGCCGGTTTCCAAGGGGTAAACGATTTTGACGACGTGACCACCCTTGGCCGTGGCGGCTCGGACACTACGGCGGTCGCCCTCGCCCAGGCGTTGCACGCGGACGTGTGCGAAATATATACGGATGTAGATGGCCTATTTAGTGCAGACCCGCGAGTGGTGCCCATGGCGCACAGGCTGCAACGGGCCGACTTTGAAGAGACGTTGGAACTGGCGGCGCACGGAGCGAAGATCCTGCACCTGAGGGCGGTCGAATTTGCTCGCCGCTACCGTGTGCCTCTACACGTGCGGTCGTCTTTTTCCAGCAAGGAAGGAACGTGGATTTCCGATGGGCCAGCTTCGGCGGCACTGCGGGGAGTCGTTCCTAAGGCAGCCCTTCCAACCAGTGAGGAGTATTCCGTGGAAGCACCTATTATTAGCGGCATTGCCCATGATCGTTCCCAAGAGAAGATCACGGTGGTAGGGCTTCCAGATAAGCCTGGCGCAGCAGCTAAGCTGTTTGAAATTGTGGCATCTGTGGGTGCCAACATTGACATGATTGTGCAGAACGTGGGCGTTTCTGAACAGGGCAGGGCGAACGTCTCTTTTACTCTTCCCGAGGCCGATTCGCGCCGCACGCTGCAGGCCATCTCGGATGCGAAGGAGGAACTGGGCTACCGCGAGCTTTTGGATAACCGCGAGATCGGCATCCTGTCTTTGGTGGGGGCCGGTATGCGCACCAACCCGGGGGTGTCAGCGAAACTGTTTGGGGCTCTTTCGCAGGCGGGGATCAATATCGAGATGATTTCTACTTCCGAGATCCGCATTTCGGTGGTAACAGATTTGGACGAGCTGGATGATGCGGTGCGGGCCGTACATTCGGCGTTCGGCTTAGACGCCTCCGAAACCGAGGCGGTAGTTTATGGAGGTACGGGACGATGAGTTTGACCCTGGGTGTCGTAGGAGCAACTGGCCAGGTAGGGCGCGTGATGCGAACGATTCTGGCAGAACGGGATTTCCCAGCTGACAAGGTGCGTTTCTTTGCCTCTTCGCGGAGTGCGGGCAAAGTGCTGGATTACCGGGGCACCGCGGTAACTGTCGAGGACGTGGCCACAGCCGATCTGACGGGCATAGATTTGGCGATTTTCAGTGCGGGTGGGGCGGCTTCGCGCGAGTTCGCACCCAAGTTTGCCACCGCCGGTGCCGTGGTGGTGGACAATTCTTCGGCTTGGCGGAAGGACCCGCAGGTTCCCCTGGTGGTGTCGGAGGTGAATCCGCACCAGATTTCGAATCGGCCGAAGGGCATCATTGCGAATCCGAATTGTACGACCATGGCAGCCATGCCTGTGCTGAAGCCGTTGCATGATGCGGCTGGGCTGACCCGGTTGCAGGTAGCCACCTATCAGGCAGTCTCCGGGTCTGGGCTCGCGGGCGTGAAGACTCTGATTAGCCAGACCAAGAAGGGCGTGGAGCAGGACCTGACGGGGCTGGTCACTGACGGTGGGGCAGTGGATCTCGGAGAAGGAACTGGCCCGTACGTGCACCCCATCGCGTTTAACGTGGTGGCGTTGGCAGGCAACCTGGTGGAAGATGGCACTGAGGAAACCGACGAAGAACAGAAGCTGCGCAATGAATCCCGCAAGATTCTTGAAATCGCGGACTTGCCTGTGTCCGGTACCTGTATTCGCGTGCCCGTGTTTACTTCGCACACGCTGGTGGTGCACGCGCAATTCCGTGACGCCCTCAGTGTGGAGCAAGCCAAGAACCTGTTAGCCAAGGCCCCGGGAGTGCGCCTGGTGGATGTGCCGTCGCCTTTGCAGGCGGCCGGGCAGGATCCCTCGCTTGTGGGCCGCATCAGGCAGGATTATTCTGCCCCGCAGGGCCACGGCCTGGTCATGGTGATCACCTCTGACAACCTGCGCAAGGGTGCGGCACTGAACGCGATCCAGATTGCGGAACTGGTAGCTAAGGATCTGTAAACCATCTGCGGTAATGTGGAGCCCGTGAAGATCCTAGTAATTGGCTCAGGCGGGCGCGAACATGCCCTTGCGCTGGCACTGAAGGCAGATCCGCAAGTAACCGACATTTACTGCATGCCGGGCAATCCAGGCATTTCGCAGGTAGCGACCCTTATCGAGGGCGACGCTAACGATGGGGCGCAGGTGGCGCAGGCCGCGCAGCACCTGGGTGTAGACTTGGTCGTGGTGGGACCGGAAGCCCCGCTGGTGGCTGGGGTAGCTGACGCGGTGCGGCAGGCCGGAATTGCCTGTTTCGGCCCCGGTGCTGAAGCGGCCCGGTTGGAAGGGTCGAAGGCCTTTGCCAAACAGGTCATGGAGGAAGCGGGGGTACCTACCGCTCGCGCATTGACCTGCCATAATCAGGATGAGCTGCAGGGGGCACTAGCCGAGTTCGGCGCCCCGTACGTAGTAAAAGAGGACGGACTGGCAGCTGGCAAGGGCGTGGTAGTCACCTCGGATTTGCAGCAGGCTTTTGACCATGGCGCGGATATTTTTGCGCGCGGCGGTTCTCTGATTGTCGAGGAATACTTGGACGGGCCGGAGGTGTCCCTGTTCTGTGTTTGTGACGGCAAGACTGTTCTTCCGCTAGCGCCAGCGCAGGATTTCAAACGTGCGCTTGATGGGGATGAAGGCCCCAACACGGGCGGTATGGGGGCCTACTCGCCGTTGGAGTGGGCACCGGCCGACCTTACGGAACAGGTGTTGCAGAAGGTTGCTGTACCTACCGTGCAGCGCATGGCTGAACGCGGCACCCCCTTTTCCGGACTGCTTTACTGCGGGCTGGCACTGACTTCGAAGGGCGTGCGCGTTGTCGAATTCAACGTCCGCTTTGGCGACCCTGAAACTCAGGTAGTGCTGGCCAGATTGCGCTCTCCGCTGGGGCAACTGCTGTTGGCAGCAGCTACCGGGAAACTGGCTGATTTTGGGGAACTCGAATGGTCCGAGCAGGCGGGCGTGTGCGTCGTTCTCGCTTCGCCCGGATACCCGCAGAAGGCGAAGACGGGGGGAGCGCTGACGGGCTTGGAAGAGGCCGAAGCACTCGAGGGCGTACACGTTGTTCACGCCGGTACTGCCCGGAAGGGGCAGGGGCTTGTGTCTGCTGGGGGGCGTGTGCTTGCTGTTGTCGCCTTAGGCCAGGATATTGAGGCTGCTCGAACGAAGGCATACCAGGGGATGCAGCGGATTTCTCTTCCGGACGGGCACTACCGGCTCGACATTGCTGAGGCGAAAGCGTGAGTTTAGAAAAGGACGAGGCCGAACTTACGGAGTTTGTAGCTCAGACTCGCAAGCAGTTCGACCAGCAGAAGGAGCTGGCTGACGCGCAGGTGCACCAGGGGATCGACCAGTTGGTGGCGCAGTTGCGGGCGCGCTCTGCGAAGGGGCTGCTGCCCCCGGAGCCGCAGGTGAAGGTTGCCCGCCCTGCTATTTCGCGTCCGGCCCGTCTGGAGCAGGCCGGGCCCTTCCCTGATTACGATCGGGTGCTTTCGGCGCAGGATGTGGTAGCCCTCGGTGCAAAACCGGATTTCAGTGGCAAAACCATCAAGGAATTGGCTTCTGCCATGCGCCCGCCTGCCCTACCGCAGCCCACGCCCGGTAGCGTGCAGGTGGTAATTGGCCAAACGGGCAGTGCCGAAATGGTGCGCGAGTGGGCCTTACGCCTTGCCGGCCGCATTGACTCAGATGCGCAGGTACTTCTTTCCGGAGCAAAGACGCTGTTGCCCGGCACGGGGGACCGGGTGCGCACCGCCGCCGATTTGCAGAAGGCAATTCATGAGGGCGTCACAACAGTGTTAGCGGTAGTAGACTCTGCAGTGCCTTCCCACCAGCGCACGGCGCAGCGTCTTTTGGAGGCCGCTGAACCGGCGTTTACCTGGGCGATTGGGCAGGCAGATGATGCTCAGCTAGAAGCGTGGTTGGCCGAACTGCCGGCAGGTATTGACGCCGACGCCCTCGTGCTGGACGGGGTGTGGGATGCGCCGGCGCCGCTGCGCAACGCCTATTTGTCGGCCCCGGTTTCGGTGTTGGAGGGGGCGCCAGCGAAGGCCGGCGTGTGGGCGGCTCTGATTGCCGATCGAATCTGAAAGAGTGCTCATAATCCATTTCGGCGGTACTGTGAGTCAGAAGTGTTTGTTTTTTACTCGCAGGGGGCTAAATGCTCGTATTAACCAGGCGCCCGGGCGAAAAGATCGTCATTGGCGATTCCGTTACTCTGACTGTGGTAGAGGCGCATCGTGATGCGGTGCGTATTGGCATAGAAGCGCCGCGCGACGTAAAGATTCAGAGGGCGGAGCTATTGGATGACGAGGTAGAGGGCGGGCAGCAGACAGCCCGGTAGGGACTTTGTTCCTAGATTCTGCGCGCGAAAGTGTCATCTATGGCACAATGGGTTGGTAACCCAAAGGCGGGAGGATCCGAACATGTCGAACATTCAGGCCAGCGGCAGCGATGCTCGGGGCGCAAAGTGGCGCATCCAGCAGCGGTGGTGGAACCGTTCAGAATTGTTAGCTGCCTGTCTATTGCTGTTGTTCCCAGCTTTTTGCACCTACGGTTTCCGCATGGTGGTAGGCAAAGAGCTGCCGCCGGTTGTCCCGTTTAGTTGGGGCGCGCTCTCTCATCCCATCCGCGTATCTGGGTCGCAAAGTTACTGGATCGAGGGCGCTGTGTGCCTAGTGCTGGCGGCTGTTGGCATCGCCCTCACCATTGCCTTCAGGGGTGGTGAGCGTATGCGCCGCATCGTGCCGCCCTTCCTTGGGGCCGCTGCATCGGTTATCAGTGCGGGCTGGGTTATTAGCGTCTTGTACTCAATGGGCACGATCTCGTCCAAACCCTTCGCCATCTTTGCTATCGGGGCTGCAGCCGTAGTTGGTATTCCTATCTATTTCTGCCTGCGCAAGCCCCTAGAGGTGTCCAGATATTCGGCGTAACTTTGTGTCGTCATACAGTGGTGACATTATTAAGCCATGAGCCAACCAAAAATTCCTGGCTGGAAGCACCTCTCCAGCGGAAAAGTTCGTGACCTATACATCCCCGAATCTGGCGATCAGGATCGACTCCTGGTTGTTGCTTCTGATCGCATTAGCGCATACGACTACATTCTTCCCTCGGTTATTCCCGACAAGGGAAAGGTGCTGACCCAGCTTTCCCTGTGGTGGTTTGAGCAGCTGTCGGATCTGATTGACAATCACCTGGTGGTAGACGCCGAGGTGCCTGAACAGGTTGCCGGGCGGGCCATGGTGGTAAAGCGCCTCAACATGTACCCGATCGAATGTGTGGCACGCGGATACCTGACAGGGTCAGGGCTCGTTGAATATAAGCAGTCTAAATCTGTGTGCGGGGTGGGCCTGCCTGGCGGACTCGTCGAGGCCTCCAAGCTACCCACCGCAATTTACACTCCCGCCGCCAAAGCGGAATTGGGCGAGCATGACGAGAACGTTTCTTTCGAGCGCACTGCCCAGATGGTAGGCGAAGAAGCCGCTACCGCTTTGAAAGAAAAGACCATTCAAATCTACGAGAAGGCTGCCGCTATCGCATTGAATAAGGGCATTATTATTGCCGACACCAAGTTTGAATTTGGTGCAGACGAACAGGGCAACCTAGTGCTGGCAGACGAAGTATTGACCCCCGATTCATCGCGCTTCTGGCCGGTAGACAAGTGGCAGGAAGGCCAGGTTACGCCCTCTTTCGACAAGCAGTATGTGCGCGATTGGCTGACCAGTGCCGAATCTGGGTGGGATCGTGCCTCTGGCCAGGAACCCCCAACTCTTCCCGAACAGGTTGTTGAGGCAACCCGCGCTCGCTACGTGGAAGCCTACGAAACCACTACTGGGAAAACCTTTACCGCCTAAGAAACCGGGTAGCCGTTGCTACCCGGTTTCTTAGTAAACTTATAAAGTCCAAACCAACCCCCTATTTGGAGGACCTATGGGACGCATCGTCGTCGACATTATGCCCAAACCTGAAATCCTTGATCCGCAAGGTAAAGCAATTTTAGGAGCGTTGCCCCGAATCGGCATCGATTCTTTTACTTCCGTCCGTCAGGGCAAACGTTTTGAACTGGCCACCGAGGGCGAAGTTACTCAGAAGGATCTGGATGCTGCCAAGGAAGCCGCCACTGAGCTGCTTTCTAACCCCATTATCGAGAACGTTGTTCGAGTAGAAGCGGTGGAGGAATAGTGGCGCGCATAGGTGTGGTAACTTTCCCTGGCACGCTTGACGACGGGGACGCCCGGAGGGCGGTGCGCCTGGCAGGGGCCGAGCCGGTGCGGCTGTGGCACAAGGATGCTGATTTGCACGGGGTGGATGCGGTAATCTTGCCCGGTGGTTTTTCTTACGGTGACTACTTGCGCTGCGGGGCAATCTCTTCCTTCGCTCCCGTGATGAACGGGGTGGTGGATGCTGCCAAAAAGGGCATGCCTGTCCTCGGTATTTGCAATGGTTTCCAGGTGCTGTGTGAAGCGCACTTGCTACCTGGGGCGTTGATCCGAAATGATCACCAGCGTTTCATTTGCCGCGACCAAAAGCTGGTGGTGGAAAATACCACTACGGTCTGGACTCGCGAATTTGAACAGGGAGCGCAGATCACCATTCCGCTAAAAAATGGCGAGGGCAACTTCCAGCTAGATCCCGAAGGGCTGAAGCGTCTTGAGGGGCAGGGGCAGGTTGTGTTCCGCTACGTAGATGTGAATCCCAACGGGTCTATGAATGACATTGCCGGCGTCGCCAACGAGGCGGGCAACGTAGTAGGTCTGATGCCGCACCCAGAACATGCTGTAGAACAGGGCTTTGGTCCCGAGTCTGCAGATGGTCCTCACGGTGGCACCGATGGGCTGGGACTGTTCAAATCTGTCCTGCAATCGCTGCTGTCGTAGCTTATCCCCAAGTTTCCCACAGACTCGGCTGCGAATATGCAACCTGTGCACAACCCTGTGGATAAAACCTGTGGATAACTTTGGGAGGCTGAATGGCAATAAATTAGACATTAATGTGGTAACCGCATAATTCCGCTAGAAAGTCAACTTTAAAGTGAGACTTGAGAGTATCTCGATTTGCGTGCACAACCCTTGCAAATCTGGGGATAACTGTGGATTACCCGGTCACGAATGTGGATAAAACTTACAGGCGCCAACAAAATTTTTCCTGACAGAGCGCACCTATGAAAAAACTCACCCAAGCTCGTAACGAGACGGAGAATCGATGAGCAACAAACCGGCAAACGTAGAGCACCCCGACACGGTTGCGGATGCGGCGGCAACGCCCGACACCGCTATGCCGTACGCCGAATTAGGGCTCAAAGACGACGAATACGCGGATATTAAGAAGCTGCTGGGAAGGCGTCCAACTAACGCAGAGCTGGCAATGTATTCGGTCATGTGGTCTGAGCACTGCTCCTACAAGTCCTCGAAAAAACATTTGGGCGAACAATTCGGCGGCAAGACCACCCAGCAAATGAAAGAGCGGCTGCTGGTAGGGATGGGTCAGAACGCCGGCGTCGTGGACGTGGGCGACGGGATGGCGGTCACCTTTAAGGTGGAATCGCACAATCACCCCTCGTTCGTGGAGCCGTACCAGGGCGCAGCGACCGGCGTTGGCGGTATTGTCCGCGACATTATTGCAATGGGCGCCCGCCCAGTGGCAGTCATGGATCAGCTCCGTTTCGGGGATCCGAAGAACGCTGACACAGCCCGCGTGGTACACGGGGTAGTGGCTGGCGTCGGCGGCTACGGCAACTGTTTAGGCCTGCCTAACATTGGCGGCGAAACCGAATTCGATCCCTCTTACCAGGGCAATCCGCTAGTTAACGCGCTGTGCGTGGGAGTGCTAAAGCACGAGGACATTCACCTGGCAAACGCCGAGGGCGTCGGAAATAAAATCGTCCTATTCGGTGCTCGTACCGGCGGCGACGGTATTGGGGGCGCCTCTATCCTGGCTTCCGAAACCTTCGAGGACGGCATGCCGGCCAAACGGCCATCCGTCCAGGTGGGTGACCCCTTCATGGAAAAGGTGCTCATCGAATGCTGCCTGGAACTATTTGCGGCTGACCTCGTAGAGGGCATCCAGGACCTGGGCGCGGCAGGCATCTCCTGCGCCACCTCCGAACTGGCCTCAAACGGCAACTCTGGTATGCACGTCGACCTCGAAAATGTGCTTCTGCGCGACCCCACCCTGACTGCAGGCGAGATCCTGATGTCGGAATCGCAAGAACGCATGATGGCAGTTGTGGCTGCCGACAAGATTGATGCCTTCATGGACGTCATCAACAAGTGGGACGTGGAAGCAGCCGTGATTGGCGAGGTGACCGGCGACGGCAGGCTCACCATCGACCACTACGGCGAACGCATCGTGGACGTAGACCCGAAGACAGTGGCCCACGACGGTCCAGTCTACGATCGCCCGTACTCCCGCCCGGCCTGGCAGGATGACCTGCAGGCGGATACCTCCGACAAGCTGGCTCGCTCTGAGTCTTCTGCTGCTTTAGAAGAAGAGCTACGCAAGATAGTACTCAGCCCAAACGGTGCCTCCAAAGCGTGGGTAACCGACCAGTACGACCGCTACGTGCGCGGCAACACTGCATTGGCTCAGCCCGACGATGCGGGTGTCATCCGCGTAGTAGAAGAATCTAACCGCGGCGTAGCCATCGCTACTGACGCGAACGGTTGGTACACCAAGCTCGACCCGTATGCTGGCGCCCAGCAGGCGCTCGCGGAGGCCTATCGCAACGTGTGCACCGTTGGGGCTCGCCCGATGGCAGTGACCGACTGCCTGAATTTTGGTAACCCGGAAGATCCGGACGCAATGTGGCAACTAGTTACCGCTATGACTGGTATGGCTGACGGCTGTAAGGTGCTGGGCACGCCGGTTACCGGCGGCAACGTGTCTCTGTACAACTCCTCTGGAACTGAGAAGGGGCAGCCGGATTCTTCGATCAACCCGACTCCTGTAGTGGGCATGTTGGGCTTGATCGACGATGTTACGAAAGCTGTGCCTTCCGGCTGGAATGAACAGGGACTTGCCGTCTTGCTGCTAGGCGAGACTAACGACGAACTGGATGGTTCTGCCTGGGCTCGCGAAGTCCATTCGCACCTGGGTGGGCTGCCCCCGAAGGTGGATTTTGAAGCGGAAATGGCGCTGGGTCGAGTACTTATTGCGGTAGCTCAGGCCGAGGTGGACGGTATTCGCGTTGTCAAAGCGGCACACGATATTTCCAATGGCGGCTTGGCTGCAGCAGTGCTGGAGTCGGCTTCACGTTTCGGTATTGGCGCCAACATCGATCTGGCTCGCGTCGGTTTCGAGGGACAGGACGACACAGTCCGGCTGTTCTCGGAATCGCAGGCGCGCGCTTTGGTTGTGGTACCTGAAGTGGCCGTGTCCATGGTTGCTGCCGCAGCGGAAGCAGAGGGCGTAGCTTGCTCGCGCATTGGTACTACCGGTGGTTCGATGGTCACCTTCACTCGTTCTAACGAGAGCGAGCCGGCTGACTTTGAAGAGTCTGTTGCGGGTGCGGCTGACCGGTCTGTGATCGCTTTGGACCTGGCCGATTTGGCCGAGGCTTCCCGCAAGGTGTTGCCGGAACTGTTTGCGTAGCCGGTAGTTGGTCCCGGGCTAGGCTCGGGACCAACGATGGTAGCGTGAAGCCATGCCTATCCTGATTGCTGGTATTTTTTCTGTTCTTTTGACTTTGCAGGCACTGTATTGCCTGTTCCTGGTTATTGCCCCCGGGCGCGAGGGGTTTCGGGTGGGGCATCCGCTAGGTTTGCCCTTTAAGGTGTTGCGTAGGAGCGAGACGGTTTGGCATCGGGCGCACATGCATGCCTGCCCATTCTTCTTATTGGCGATTGCCCTAGCTTTGATAAACATTGTGGTGCTGGTGGCGTTGGCCCCTTATGTTTCTGTTGCTACTGGCGTGATTGCCGGCATTGGCTCGGTAATCATTGTGGCAGGTATGTGGGCCCTAGCGGCAGCTGCGGCTTTGCGGTGGGCGAGATTGAACTAGCTGCCCAAAGTTTCCTTGCGAACTTTTAGTTTAGTCAAAGACAAGTGTATAACTATTGGTGCGCACCTAACGGAATAGTAAAGCGCGGGTAAAGCCCGGGTGTCTAGGGAAGGAATATAATGCATAAAGCAGCAGAAGCGGTGTACCAAGACGTGTTGCGCCGCAACCCAGCAGAACCAGAATTTCACCAGGCAGTAGCAGAATTTCTGAACTCTATCGGGCCGGTTTTGGATGAGCATCCCGAATACGCCGACCATGCCCTGTTAGAAAGATTGGTAGAGCCGGAACGTCAGATTATTTTTCGCGTCCCCTGGATCGACGACTCTGGCAAGTGCCAGGTAAACCGCGGCTATCGTGTTGAATTCAACTCCGCCCTCGGCCCGTACAAGGGTGGCCTCCGCTTCCACCAATCCGTAAACCGCAACATCATCAAGTTCCTTGGCTTTGAACAGATTTTCAAAAACTCTCTAACCGGGCTTGGCATCGGCGGTGGCAAAGGTGGGTCTGACTTTGACCCGCACGGGCGCTCCGACAACGAAGTGATGCGTTTTTGTCAGGCCTTTATGAGTGAACTGTACCGTCACATCGGCCAGTTCACAGACGTACCTGCCGGCGACATTGGCGTGGGTGGGCGCGAAATCGGTTACCTGTTTGGTCAATATAAGAAACTGACCAACCGCTTCGAAGCAGGCGTCTTGACGGGGAAGAAGCTCGGCTGGGGCGGCTCGCTTGGGCGCACGGAAGCAACCGGTTACGGCACTGTCATGTTCGCCCAGTCCATGCTGGGCACCATATCGGAAGGGCTTGAGGGTAAAAGCGTAGCGGTTTCCGGTTCCGGCAACGTAGCAATTTATGCGGCGCAATATGCCCAAATGAAGGGCGCAAAGGTGCTGACCGTGTCTGATTCGAACGGGTGGGTCTACGACAAGGACGGCATTGACGTAGAGCTACTACAGCAAGTCAAAGGGGTAGAACGAGGGCGGGTAAGCGATTACGCGCAACGCAAGAGCGGTGCCGTATTCCACGCCGAAGGCCGTCCCTGGCAGGTAGCCGTGGACGTGGCGCTGCCGTGTGCGACCCAGAATGAACTCTCGCAGGAGGACGCTAAGACTCTGGTGAGCAACGGAGTGAAGGTAGTTGCCGAGGGGGCTAACATGCCGTGCACCCCGGGCGCTATCGACGCTTTCCAGCAGGCAGGCGTGCTCTATGCTCCGGGCAAGGCCGCAAACGCTGGGGGAGTAGCAACCTCCGCCCTCGAGATGGAACAGAATGCTTCCCGCACGAAGTGGACCTTCGAGCAGGTAGCCACAAAGCTGGAACACATCATGGCCGACATTCACGACACCTGTGCGGAAACTGCTGCCCGCTACGGGGCCGAGGGCAACTACGTGCTGGGCGCGAACATTGCGGGATTCAAGCGCGTAGCTGACGCCATGATCGATCAGGGATTCATCTAAAAATAGCAGTGGGGTGTGGATCGATTCACAGTTACGGTGATGATCGCGTTATCCTTTAGACATGATTGATCTTCGTGCACTTGAAGCCGATCCCACCCCCGGCTACGCCTCGCAGAAGGCTCGCGGGGAGGACCCGGCCCTTATCGACCAGGCCATTGCAGCAGACCGCAAGCGTCGCGAGGCGCTTAGCGAATTCGAATCCGCCCGTGCGGAACAGAAATCTGTGTCTAAGTCGGTGGGTAAGGCCAGTCCCGAAGAACGTCCAGCCGTCCTCGCAAAGGCGAAGGAACTGGCAGCACACGTAAAGGAACTGGAAGCCGAGGCTAATAAGGCGGCTGAAGAGGCTCGCGCAATTGCCATGCGCATCGACAACATTGTCAGCCCGGAAGCCCCCACCGGTGGGGAAGAGAACTTCACCGACCTAGAGCACGTGGGGGAGCGGCGCGACTTCGCCGCAGAAGGGTTTGAACCCAAGGATCACCTGGCAGTAGCCGAAGGGCTCGATGCCATTGATATGAAGCGGGGCGCTAAAGTATCCGGCTCGCGCTTCTACTACCTAAAGGGCATCGGCGCCCGCATGGAACTGGCATTCCTTACCATGGCATGGGACCAGGCCGAGGCTGCTGGTTTCGTCCCCATGATTACGCCCACCATGGTCAGCCCCCAAACAATGGGAGGCACCGGCTTTTTGGGTGCCCACGCTGACGAGATCTACCATCTAGAGGCAGACGACCTGTACTTGACGGGTACCTCCGAAGTGGCGTTGGCTGGCTACCACACTGACGAGATCTTGGATCTGTCTAACGGGCCGAAGCGCTACACCGGTTGGTCTACGTGCTACCGGCGCGAGGCCGGCGCTGCGGGCCGCGACACTCGCGGCATCATCCGCGTCCACCAGTTCAATAAGGTGGAAATGTTCAGCTACTGTCGCATTGAGGACGCAGCTGAAGAGCACAAGCGCTTGCTTGGGTGGGAACGCGAGATGCTGGGCAAGATGGAGCTTCCCTACCGGATCATCGATACTGCAGCAGGCGACCTTGGTTCTTCTGCGGCTCGCAAGTTTGACTGTGAAGCATGGCTCCCTTCGCAAGAGCGATGGATGGAGGTAACCTCCACTTCGAACTGCACTCAGTTCCAGGCCCGCCGGCTAGGAATTAGGGAACGCATTGAACAGGATGGGCGCCAGGTTACCCGCCCGGTAGCCACTCTAAATGGCACCCTGGCCACTACCAGGTGGCTAGTCGCCCTCTTCGAAAACCATCAGCAGGCTGACGGATCCCTGTATATTCCTAAGGCAATGCGCCCGTACCTGGGTGGTCGCGAACTGATCGAACCGGTGAATGCATAAGCTATACCAAACATTGAACGCGCAGGGACTCACCTTTTCGGCGTCAGAAAACATGCCCGTAACAGGAACGTTTATTCCGCCTGAATTCGGTGGGGACCTGCGCGTTAGTGGTGGTTCTAAAACGGCGCCACTGCCGCAGGTCGTCGCTGGCGAAGCACCCGCACAGGTGGTAGATGCTAGTGGCGATCAGCTAGTGGTCCCAGAACAGCTTAGGGGAGTAGATCCGGCGAAGCTGCTGGTTGCTTTTGACATTGACGGCACCATTTTGGGGCGCGATGGTTCTATGTCCAGCGCGGTGTTGCAATCGTTGCGCGCCTTAGACGCTGCTGGGGCCAATGTTGTTATTGCTACTGGCCGTTCCATTCCGGCAGTGGCTGGGGTGCTCACTCTGTTGCAGTTGCGGCATGGCTTCGTAGTTTGTTCTAACGGGGCGGTGGTGTTGCGCACCGCGCCGGGAAAGACGGCCGGGGCGATCGACTACAAGGTGGTAAAAACCGTAACCTTTCCGCCGGCGCCAATCATCGATCGGCTAGTAGAAAAGATCCCGGATGCTTACGTAGGGGTAGAAGCGGTAGGATCCGGATTTTTGGTGTCGGAGCACTTCCCGGCTGGCGAACTGATCGGCGAACAACAAGTGGTAGGTTGGCAAGGACTGCGGCAGAAGGAAGTGACCCGGGTTATCCTGCGGGCGCCTTCGTTAAGCGCACAAGATTTGAAAGACATCGTGGCTGGCCTTGGGATTGACACGGTGCAATGGGACATTGGGTGGACTGCTTGGCTAGACGTTGTGTCTGAAGATTCCACCAAGGCTAGGGCCTTAGCGGAGCTAGCAGATACTTTGGGCGTTGACCATGCGCATACGGTTGCCGTTGGGGACGGCTCTAACGACGTGGCAATGATCGACTGGGCCAGTTGGGGGCTTGCCATGAAGAACGGTTCCCAGGATGCCAAATCCGTGGCCGCTGCGGTACTTCCCCCGGTCACAGAAAATGGGGCAGCGCTGGTAGGAAAGCTTCTGCTCGGATAGGTAAAACCTGGCGTACTCGGCCTGTACTCTTAAGGGGTAATCCTCAACGTAGCGGATGGGAGTAGGCGTGGGTTGGTTCAATTCGATAGAACACAACAGGTGGTTGTCGCAGCAAATGCGCGACCTTCTAGATTTCGGCAAGAACTCGCTGGTAGAGGGCGGGTTCGGGTCGATGGATTTGGAAGGAAAAGTAGACTCTGAAGCGCAACTGCCCCTGTTCGTCACCTGCCGCATGGTGCACGTTTACTCGCTGGGGACGCTCATGGGTATCCCCGGTTGCAGGCGGATGGTAGACCACGGAGTCAGAGCGCTTACGGAAGCCTTCTACGACCATGACCATGGCGGCTGGTATGACCAGATAGAGCCGAAATTGGACCAGAACGGGCATGGCATTGCTGCCTCTAAGGTAAAGATGGCTTATTCGTCTGCCTTTGTGTTGCTTGCTGCGTCCTCGGCGGCAGTGGCGAATAGACCCGGCGCGCAGGAGCTCTTGGCGCTTGCCATGCGGGACCAGGACAAACACTGGTGGGATCCGGAATACCAGATGGTTGTGGACGATCGCAGCCTAGATTTCACTTCGACCTCGGACTACCGGGGGATGAATGCAAATATGCACACCTGCGAGGCCTACCTGGCGTGCGCGGACGCTACCACCCAGCCGAAGTGGCTAGACCGCGCGATGGCGATATTGGGGCGGATGCGCAGAAACGCCCAGCACAATAACTGGCGCATTCCGGAACATTATTCGCCGCAGTGGGAGCCGCAACTGGATTACAACCAGGACAACCCTGCAGACCAGTTCCGCCCCTTTGGATGTACGCCGGGACATGGCATGGAATTTGCAAAGCTCTTGGTGGCGGCACGTGGAGCACTAATTAGGGCGGGCCGTGAGGTTCCCGAGTGGATGCTTGAAACGGCCAGTGAATTGTTTATGAGGGCGCGCCAAGACGGGTGGGCACGCAACGGCAAGCCCGGTTTCGTGTATACGACGGATGCGCGTGGAGGAGTGGTGATTGCCGATCGCATGCACTGGGTAGTATGCGAGGCAATCGGGGCGGCCGTAGCGCTGCGGCGGGCAGAATTGGACGGTCCGGGTGAGCCCGATCGGGGGCTGATCGAGGACTATGAGCACTGCTACCGTACGTTTATTGATTACGCGGACGAGTACCTGATAGCCGGGGATGGGAAGTGGAACCACCAGCTGGGCCCGGATAACCAGTTGGCTACGACCATTTGGCCGGGCAGGCCAGATATCTACCACGCAGTGCAAGCTATGCTGGCCCAGCGGGTTCCTGTATCTCCTGCGTTCGCGCAAGCTCTTGATCAAGGGCTATTGGACACGCCGCAGAGCTTGGGGCAGGAAAAGGGCAGGCCCACCCGCAGGTGAGCCTGCCGCGTGGGCGGTGCTGACTACTTCAGATTCTGGTCGTAGTGGGCGCGCTCGCCGCCAATGTACTTGGGGCGGGTGCGCGCTGCGGTCACGTGTGCTGCTCCGACTTCGGTAGCAGCGAGCCTGACCGGGGAAGCAACGTGCTTCAGATGCATCCCGATGAACGTGTCGCCGATGTCTAAACCGCCCTCCACAGCGACCTTCTCTACTAGCCACGGCTCCTGGATATGTGCGTAGGCGGCACACGAGAAGGATCCGCCCGCGTGTAATTGTGGAACTGCGTTCACCCGTTCAAAACCGCGTTTTCGTGCCAGCTCAGCGGGTACCACGAGGGCACGGTTCAGGTGTTCACAGCACTGTGCGATTGGAGTTACGCCCGTGCCATCGGTTGCTGCGCACACGCCTTGCCAGACGGCCTCGCCGATCTGTGGTGAAGAAGCCTTGCCAATGCGGTCTCCCAAGATCTCTGACGAAGAACACCCCACTACTATTGCGTCGCCGTCGGAAAGTTTAGCTTTTTCCAGAAGCTCTTTTACTAGGTCGGCAACTTGGGTGCGCACTTGCTCTGCTGAAATATCTGTCTGCGGTGACATTACCCCTCCTAAAATATGGCAATGCGGCACTCCCAGTCTATGCGTTCGGGAGGAGGAAGTAGCTAGCTTGATTTTCGTGGTTGGTTGTTAATTGGTTAGACTGGGAGGCGCGCTTCGCGTTTGGAGAGTTGTCCGAGCGGCCGAAGGAGACGGTCTTGAAAACCGTTGTGTCAGCAATGGCACCAAGGGTTCGAATCCCTTACTCTCCGCTCTACCCCGCCATTCCGTTGGAATGGCGGGTTTTTCGTTGTAATAGTGCGGAAAAGGCCGAAGGGTGAATGTGCGGCGGTATGCGTCTATAGCCGCTAATTTGCAACAAAATAGACCTAAAATAGACCCGAGTTCGCCTATTTTCTAGTAGTTAGTACAGCGAAGAGCGAGAATGCACCGCAAGCGAATCCAGTAATTCCGAGTCCTAAGTTAAATGCGGGCGGAAGGGTAAACGGAAAAACGGTAATAAGGCCGATTGCTAGGGCGATTAGGCCAGTAATTCTAGCGACAGCTAACCTGGTTGGAGTTGTCGCCCCGTCCTGGGAAGGATGATCTGCGGAGGAATCGCCTACCATTTGGCCTTTAGTGAGGCGATATTTTTGGGCTATAAGGCTAATTACAGCGGCACATAGGGTGAAGACGCACGCCCCAATAGCGAACCAGGAGGAACGGTGCGAGGCCGAGGCTAAACAGATCAATGTAGCCGCTACTATGATGAACCAAGTTGTATCGTTTTTTCTCATGGCGCCAGAGTATAGGTCGCCTGTGCGAAATGATGACTCGCACTTCTGGGTTTATTCAAAAAATGTCTCTTAGAGCGGCGGGCTATTAATAGAATTTATTCTGCTAGTCGCCATTTGAACCTAGAGGCGATGTTGGCTGCTGCCCACACCTAGGCTGTGCAACCCGCATGGCAGGAACCGTCGTCAGGATGGGAGTCACCGGCCCTGGGGCGGCCCGCCTACTAAACCAGATCGACATAACCATAAAACCGGCAACAATACGCCAATGGGAACACCGAGGAAAAATAAAACACATAACCGAAAACGGGGAACCAAATACTGGATGGTAGACATACTCGCCTGCCGCGAATCGAACAAATATTCTAAACCAGGGATGACTTGACACTGTCACACGAAAAAATGATAGGCGAACGCCATAGGGAGGTGCCATAAAAACACCACGTAGTGTTCGCCAGGCACCGCCCTTAATCACACCCTCAACCATCCACGGTCGGTCCCGGGTACGCCAAAAAGGATTCAGGGGTAAGGGCGCTAACTAGACCACCCGTGAACACGCAAGGATGGAAGAGGGGAGGGGTGGGCCCGTATTTTGGGGTAGTTTCCGGGTGCAACCCACACGCAAACCGCAATAAACCCCCAACGGGCAAACAGTAGGAGCCCCCATAACGACCCTCGCCCAATGCGACCTAACCGGCTGGCGCATCCTAGACATCATCAAACCCACCATAGGCGGGCACGCCAAATTCCAACGCGTCCTACTCCAACCAACACCCCACACCGAAGGAAAAAGATAATGCCTGAGAAGATGGGCCGCAACAACCGCGAGTACGTTCGCCGCGCCCACGCCCTCAAACGCCGCGTAAGACTCGAACGCCTACCCTGCTGGATCTGCGGGCAACCCATCGACACCACACTACCGTTCACGCACAAGGACGCCTTCACCGCCGACCACGTACGCGAACTACACAAAGGCGGCTCACTACTCGGAGCGCTCATGCCAGCACACCGAGGCTGCAACAGTAGGAGATCCAACAAGAAGCGCAGCACGCAGACCGTTCTCAAACCCGTGAAGACCTCACGCAAATGGTAAGACCAATAAGGCCTAAGAATAAGCGAGGCAAGAGGCTTTCAAAGGCATGCATAAACTGTAAGGCTACGACACGGTAAACGCTCAGCGTAACCCACACGGTGAAACGTAAAAGCGCAGGTAGGAGACGCTTACGGGGGTGGGGGGATGCCCCCGGCCCCCCTCTAGGTTGAGGCACACGGGCAAACTCGCACTTTCCCTCCCCACACTGGGGCGGTGTACACCCTGCTGCGGCGAGGGCACCCGGATATACGAATAGGAGGCTGATTATGAGGCCATGTGGCACTATGGCAGCCTACACGCGCCACCGCCGCCACGGGGAAGAACCATGCCCCGCATGTAAGGAAGCTAAACGGTTACAAACGGCTGAGCGGCGCGCAAAAAAGCGTGCCCAGGCAAAAGCTGTTGCCGAAGGCAGACCGACCCCACCAGCAAGGCCTGTAAGGCGGGAGAAAAAACCGTATGCGGTAAAAGCTTCCGAGGAATGTATCCCCGCCACGACTTTCCCGGCTGCCCCGCCTAAACCAGAGACATTTGACCGGCTGGAGTATGACCGGTTACACGAGAACCTAAACATTGTTGATCATGCTCTCTTCGAGGCATCCCCGGGGGACGTGGCCAGGCTTTCTAAGCGCCGCCAAGAAATCGAAGAGGCTATTTTCGCCCTGCTTAAGCGGGGGAAGAAGAAAGGCGGGAACGCGTTAGATGAGCTCGCAAGACGCCGCGCGCAAAGGCCGACAGAGGCCACGGCTTGAACACTACCCGGCCTATTTCACTACTGCCGGCCAGGACGTTGCCGATCTTGCCGCCCTGGCCGGTCTGGACCTGTTGGACTGGCAAAAGTACGTGCTGGAAAAGTCTTTGGGCGAGCAAAAGGGAGGGCATTGGGCTGCTAGCGAGGTCGGTCTTATCGTGCCCCGCCAAAATGGTAAGAACGTGATCCTTGAGGCTCGGGAACTGGCTGGCCTGTTCTTGTTGGGTGAGAACCTGCTGATTCATACCGCGCACGAGTTCAAAACGGCGGGTGAGGCATTCTTGTCTATGAAGAACAGGATTTTGTCATGCCCGGACTTGGCCGAGTACGTGCTCGGTTGGGAGGGGGACCCGGACGCTAACATTCGGGGTATTCGCACCGCGCACGGGTTTGAGGCAATCGAGTTAAAGACGGGCCGTCGCCTGAAATACGCTACAAGGACAGCTGGGGCAGGGCGTGGTTTCACTGCCGATTTTTTGGCCTTAGATGAGGCTTACGCGCTAACTGAGGAACAGCAGGCGGCTATCTTCTCGACCCTGGCGGCTAGGTCCCTGCAGGGCAGTCCGCAGATCTGGTACACCTCTAGTGCTGGTATGCCGGCTTCTACCGTGCTCGCACGGTTGCGTGAGCGTGGCATGAGCAAGGACGGTGAGGACGGGCTGGCCTATTTTGAGTGGTCAGCAGCCGATGAGGCAGACCCAGAAGATAAGGACACTTGGGCTCTGGCTAACCCGTCGTTGGGGTATTTCATTTCTGAGGGGTTTGTGGCCAGTGAAAAGAATGCCCTCGATGAGGAGAAATTCAAACGCGAACGCCTAGGCATTTGGGCTGAGGAAGCAGAAGACCCCCCAGTGATTGCCCCTTCTGATTGGCAGGCCTGTTTCGATAATGCTTCACAGATTGGGCAGAGCGTGTGTTTTGGGGTGGATATTCCGCCCTCGCGTGAGAGCGCGGTAATAGCCGCAGCATCCTTACGCGAAGATGGGATGACGCACGTTGAGATTGTTGAACAAGACTACGGCACTTCTTGGCTACCGGCCCGACTGCAGGAGTTACAGGCGGCTTATCCGACCTCCAAGCTGGTTATTGATGCTGGCGGGGCGGTTGGGGCCCTGGAGGCAGATCTAGCCAGGTTCAGGGTGCGGGCTAACCGTGTGGGCGGGCGTGATTACGGGCAGGCTTGCGGCCTGTTTTTTGATCTTTCTGGCGAGCACAAGCTACGCCACATCGGCAAAGAACAGTTGACTGACGCGGTCAGTGCGGCCCGAATCCAACCCATGGGTGAATCACTGTGGAAGTGGAAGCGTAAGCACTCTCTAGCGGATATTTCCCCACTAGTAGCTACCTCCCTGGCGGTGTTAGGAGCCCACCGCCTACTAAGAAAACGCAAGCAGGGACGCAGAAGACTCCTGGTTGTCTAAATCAAACCTATGGAAGGAGCCCCTCTTTTGATGAATCTTGACAAAGTTGGCGGTCTCGATGCTGGCGAGCTGGCCTTGCTGCGAAAGATCGGGGCCCGGGTGAGTGCGCATCAGGCCGATAATCTGCAACTACAGGCCTGGTATGACGCGAAAGTGAAAGTCCCGAACCTGGGTCTTGCTCTACCGGAGCGGACCGGCTCGCGGGTGAGGACAGTGGCGGGCTGGCCTGGCATGGTTGTAGACGCTTTGGAAGAACGCCTCGATATTGATGGGTTTGACGGGCCCACGCGTGAGGCAGCAGGTCAGATTTGGGCAGAAAACTACTTGGATTCACAGTACTCAGAAGCCCACATTGAAGCTCTGGTGCACGGGGTCGCCTTTATCGTTACTGATAAGGGCGGGCCGGGAGACCCGCAGGTGGTTATTACTGTGGAGTCCCCACTGACCACGAGCGGGATTTGGGACCCGGTACGCCGCCGCCTCTCGGCTGCCGCCACTTTCATTACTGACCCGGAAAACCCTGCCCGCGTGTTGGCTGCTACCTTGTACCTACCTAATGAGACTATCCAGCTAGATGGGGACGGTACCGGCGCGTTGCAGGCTCGTGACAGTATCGCCCATAATTTGGGCCGTCCCACGGTGGAGTGTTTAGTCAATCGTCCTCGTACTTCTAAGCCGTGGGGGCGCTCAGAGATTACTGAGCCGATTATTTCTTATACGCAAGCTGCTATCCGCACTCTTTTGCGGGCGGAGATTGGTTCAGAGTTCTTTTCTGCCCCGCAACGGTACGTGTTGAACATGAGTGAGGACATGTTCGGCCCGGATAGGTCGATGGCTGAGCAGGCCCTGAAAATGTATGCGGGCCACATGATGATGTTTAGTGCGGGAGATCCGGATGATCCGGTACCCCAGTTGGGCCAGTTCGCGGCTTCTAGTCCGGCACCATTTATTGAGATGGTGAAAATGTATGCGCAAACGGTTGCGGGCGAGGCCGCCTTGCCGCCCACCTATTTAGGGTTTGTGACAGACAACCCGGCTTCAGCGGATCAGATTAGGGCTACTGAGGCAAGGCATGTAAAGCGTGCTGAACGCCGTCAGCGTACTTTTGGGCGGGCCTGGCAGGCAGCTCTTACTACTGCTGTCGCATTAGGTGGGGGCACGTTCCCTGATAACAGGTTGGCGGTGCGGTGGAAAGATGCTTCTACCCCGACTAAGGCGGCTACTACTGACGCGGTAGTTAAACAGGTCCAGGCCGGGATTTTGCCGACTAATAGTCCGGTTACTTTCCACGAGCTTGGTTTTGACGAGGCCGCCACTAACCAGCTCTTACAGGCCCAGGCGCAAATATCTCGCCAGCAGGTAATGCTAGCAACCCTTGCTGGCGGGCAGCTGAATGGGCCGGGTGCGGGGGTAGATAGGGGCCCTGGGGGCGAATGAGTAAGGAGGAGGTATGGCCGATCCTTCGGTAGAACTAGAGGACCTGTATAAGGCTCTTGAGGGCCGCTATTTTGGTAGTGCCCGCCTGGAGATGGAAGCCCTAATGGAAGTCCTCTTCGCGCGGGCAACCCAGGGGGCGAAAAAGGTCTGGGCTGCCCGCCCAGAAGACAAGGAAGAACTAGACGAGTATCTGTTCAATCAGCTTGTTGAACTCTCGCAGGGGCCATTGTGTCAGAGCGCGGATGATGTGGGAGCCCGCTATGTGAGTGTTCACCGCGCAGAGCAAGGCGCTGGCACTTCCCTGCCGCTTATAACCCCGCAAAGGGAAGGCAAACAGCTCCTAGGTGCTCACGCCCGCACGGTAATGGACGTACTTGCCTCGAAGGGCCAGTATGAGGCAGAAAAACGCTTCACCGGTATCTACGGGGACCTGGTGCTAAACAGGGTGCGTAACACGGTAAAACTATCAGCTAAGGCTGCTGGTAATAAATGGTGCCGTGTGCCTGAGGCGGGGGCTTGCCCGTTCTGTCTGATGCTGGCCTCACGCGGGGCTGTCTACGAGGATAAAACTACTGCTACCCGCTCTCAGGGCGGGAGCCGCTACCATGCGCACTGTAAATGCACGGCTGTGGAAATCCTGCACGAGGCCGACGTACCACCAGCTGCCCGCAGAGCGTGGGATCTGACCGAGAAATTCAACCTACGCACCGTTACAGACTGGGCCGCTGCCCGTAAAGACCCCGCCATCATTGAATACCTGCTAGACAACGGGATTAGAGACGACCCAACCCGCACGGTAAGGCTCGGGCCAATGCTCCACCCGGAAATCCCTACCCTGGACCCTTTAGGGCCGCTACCAAGACCAACCCTAGAAGACTTCGACGTAAACTGCTTCGGTAAATCACAGAAACGGAAGAGCGGGAAAATAAAGTACTATGGGGGCCACCTCTACGGTACCGGTATTCCAGGCAAAACCGAGTTCCCAGCATCATGGACAGCCGACGACATCATCTACGCTACAGAACTAACCCTGAGAGAACCGCAGAGAATTGTACCTAGAGGGTCGCAGCGAACTAGTCATTTCAGGGAAGTGCATGGTGTAGTAGTGGAGGTCTCTTTCTATCAAGTTAGTCCATTGGAGGAGCCCGTCTATAGGCACTCTGTTCCGATTAATGGCAACGGAGTATACTTTCGTGGAGAAGACGGTGTTGTAATGGCACGGCCGATTGATGTGTCTATTCTAGGAAGGGGAAGTTATGGACATCATTAGCCGCCAGTTCTTCCCTCATCTAGAAGGTAGGGTGGTTGAAAATATTTGGCCCTATCTGACTGGTGAATATCAGAAAATAGTCAATTTTGATGCAAGCGTGGGGGAGTTTTGGGATGCCATGGGCTCTGCCCTTGAAGGGGCGAGCGTTGCAGGGTACCGGGTCCCAGAAGAACTACTAAAAGCGGTTGAAGAAGAGTGCGACGATTTAAGCTACGCACCAGATAGCATTGACCGCTGGATCGCGACTCGTTTTCTTGACAAGATTCGTGCTTTTGATGATGTGCCCGCTAGTGTTAGTTAGCTGATCGCTGGCTGCTTGTTATTCTTGCCCGCCTGGGGTTTTTCCTGGGTGGGTTTTGTTTTACCCGAAATATTGGTCCCGGCATGGGGTTTTATCTCCCGACATGGGAAACCGTTTTTGAGAGGAAAGGTTAGTTATTATGGCTGAGGCGAAGATCAGCTCTGAGGTTGAAGAAGAATCCGCAAAGGCTGTAGCTGAGGGCGAGTCCGCTCCTGACAAGGAGGTGGATTGGCAGGCTGAGGCGAAAAAGTGGAAGGTTCTCTCACGTAAGCACGAGGCTAACGAGAAGGCGCTAGCGTCTAAAGCATCCGAGTACGATAAGTATTTGGAGTCTCAGAAAACTGAGGAGCAAAAACGCGTTGAGGCCCTCCAGAGGGCCGAGAAGGAACGCGATGAGGCTAACGCGAGCCTGGCTCGTATGGCTGCAGGGATCAAGTACGGGCTTTCCGAAGAAGACCTGGCCTTGCTGGGTGCGGGCGAGGATTTCGAGGAAAGGGCTAAAACCCTGGCTGAACGCCTAAAAGCCGGAAGCCCGGTGCGGGCGCGTTCTGCCACCCAGGGGGTAGAAGCCGGCAGTACTGTTTCTGATGATTTCCTTGGCGAGGTGCTGCGCTCACGCTAAAGCGCTGTTTCCCTTTCGCAATCACAAATTTTTTTAGTCATTTGTTTTGGCCGCCTAACCGGGCGGCCTTTCGTGTTTAAAACACGAGTTTTCCCATGAACGTAAAAGGAGAAAAGAACATTATGGGTACTTATAACAAGATTGTGGGTCGCTCCCAAACTGGTGAGCAGCTGATCCCACCGGAACAGGTAAAAGCAATCCTGCAAGATACTCCGAAGTCTTCTGTTGTCCTGGATAAGGCAGTAAAGGCTCGCATGTCTACCACAAAGCAGACCCAGCCGGTCCTGGCGACTTTGCCGGACGCCTACTGGGTTAACGGTGATACCGGGCTGAAACAGACTAGTGAGGCAACCTGGAAGGGCCAGACCATGACCGCTGAAGAACTAGCGGTTATCGTCCCGATCCCGGACGCGGTTGCTGATGATACTTCTATTAACCTGTGGGAGGCAGTAAAACCCCTGCTAGCTGAAGCACTAGGCAAGAAGATAGACCAGGCCGTCATCTTTGGTACGGACAAGCCTACTAGCTGGCCGGACGCTCTTACAGCCGGGGCCGAGGCTGCTGGTAACAGTGTAAAGTTGACAGCAAAGAAGAATGTTGGGGACGCGGTTATTGAGCTGGGCGAGAAGATGGCAGCCCAGGGGTTTGGTATTAACGGGTTTATTTCCCGGCCCGGCCTGGACTGGAAGCTACGCGGCCTAAAGGATGCTAACGGCCAGCCCATCTACGGCGGTAAACTCTCTGAGGCCCAGCCAGCCACCCTGTTCGGTTTCCCGCTAAACCCGGTAATTAATGGGGCTTGGGATGCTGCTGCGGCAGAACTGCTAGCCGTGGATTGGTCCAAGGTCGTTATCGGTACCCGCCAGGATATTACTTACAAGATCTTCGAAGAAGGCGTCATCTCTGACGAGAATGGCAAGGTCATCCTAAACCTCATGCAGCAGGACACTAAGGCTATGCGCGTGGTTATGCGCCTGGGATACCAGGTTATTAACCCGCCCACCAGGGTCGCCGGCGGAGCGGTAATACTTGCGCCCTTTGAGCATGTACGCTTCCACGCTGCCCACACACCCTGCCCATGCCCCAAACAAAGCTGTGGCTATTTTAGGTCTATCTTGTTGCACTTTAGCGGCTATAGGCACACACTGCCGCACATTCACTCTTTGGAATTTCCAGCACCATAACAACGAAAAACCCCGCCATTCCAACGGAACAGCGGGGTCAGAGCGGAGACGATGGGATTTGAACCCACGAGGGGCGAACGCCCCAACCTCCTTAGCAGGGAGGCGCACTAGGCCACTATGCGACGTCTCCACCGGCAAGCCTACCCAAATTTACGTCCTGTTCACAAACTGATTCGCGGAAGAAAGGCTAAGTTCACACAAAAGCTGCTCTGCCGTCCTCTTCTGGCACCTACTTTCGGCCCATAACCTGCCTCCTGCTATCTTGTGCGGACCATGGCGATTGCGCCTAAACTTGGGACCACTCTGACAAGGGCGGGGCTGATTCGATGGCTGACTTCATTTTGCAGCGTTGGCGCCAACTACTATTCATGTCCATCCAACACGCCTGGCTGGCAGCCCAGTGCGTTTTGCTAGCCACGCTAGTGGCAGTGGCCCTGGCAGCCCTAGCCTATAAGTCGACTCGTCTTCGTGCCCTCCTAAATAACGTTTCCACCATAGGGCTTACTATCCCCTCATTTGCGCTCTTGGCCCTACTAGTGGCACCGCTGGGGTTCGGAGTCGCTCCGACAGTAATCGCCTTAGTGTTCTATGGGGCTCTACCTATCATGCGTAATGCTGTGGTGGGGCTAGCGGGGGTAGACAATACAGTCATCGAATCTGCGCGCGGGCAGGGGATGTCCGCTACCGCAATATTCTTCCGGGTGCGCCTCCCGCTATCCTGGCCACTGATCCTTTCAGGCATACGGGTATCAACTCAGATGGTTATGGGCATTGCTGCCATTGGTGCTTACGTCTTGGGTCCCGGTTTAGGAAGCCTTATCTTCACCGGACTTGCCCGGCTAGGTGGGGCTGGTGCCGTCGAATCAGCTGCGGTGGGCACTCTACTAGTCGTAATTGTGGCGCTAATTGCCGACTTTGGCCTGGCCATACTTGGTCGTCTTACTATCTCCAGGGGGATTCGTGACTAGCCAGAAAACTTCTGAACCTACCCGCCACGCTGCTGCGGGAGGAGCCTCAATCAGGCTTTCACACATGAGCAAAACATACCCGGGTGCAGACTCGCCAGCGGTAAACGACTTCAACCTTGATATTTCCGCAGGGGAAATCCTGGCCCTTGTTGGCCCCTCCGGCTGTGGCAAGACCACCACCCTAAAGATGATCAACAGATTGATCGAACCGTCCACGGGAAAAATCATCATCAATGGCCGCGACGTTACAGATATGAACCCAGACAAGTTGCGCCGCAAGATCGGCTACGTAATTCAGGCCGGCGGCCTGATGCCTCACCTGTCCGTGGCGCAGAACGTTGCAATGGTGCCCAAGATGCTCGGCTGGACGAAGAAGCGCATTGCTGCCCGCGTTGACGAACTGCTGCGCGCCGTTGCCCTCGAACCGGAAACATATGCCGACCGTTACCCCCGCGATCTGTCCGGTGGTCAACAACAACGCGTAGGAGTTGCCCGCGCCCTAGCTGCGAATCCGCCCGTCCTCCTAATGGACGAACCATTTGGCGCGGTAGATCCGATCACCCGACGGGCATTGCAGGAAACCTTGCTAGCCACCCAAGCCCGCCTGGGAACGACCGTAGTGATCGTCACGCATGATCTGGATGAGGCCCTAAAGCTCGGTACCCGCATCGCCATCCTTTCCGAAGGTGGCAGGTTGCGGCAAGTAGGAACGCCAGAACACATCCTTATGGATCCGGCAGACGAATTCGTGTCAGACTTTGTGGGAGCAGACGCCGCCACGCGCCTCCTGAAAATTACCCCTGTCGAAGATCTGACACCTTCGCGCACCGTGACCGCACACCTGGGGGATGACCGGGAAAAAGTGCTCGCCCAGGCAGCCGCAGCAGGCGGGCACGGCATCGTCATCTTGAACGAGGACGGCAGCCCGCTCGCCTGGTTGAGCACCAAACAATATCGGGCTAGCACCGGCCGGCACCCCCAGGACAACTCCCTGCCCCTGGTGCGCGGAACCGACTCCGCGGCAGATGTCATGGAGCTGATGCTCACCTCTACCCACAACGGCGTCTTAGTAGTAGATCGTCAGGGCCGCTACCGCTTCGCCCTGCGTGCTTCCGACCTGTTAGACCAAATCAGCCAGGAGGCCTAATGAGCCGCCTTCTTGCAAAACGAAACGTCTGGATGCCACCGCTAGCGCTCCTGATCGGGTTCAGTCTCTTCTTTATGTGGCTGCGCACCGCAAGCCTTTCCCCAAAAGAGTCTCGGCAGCTAAACACCGCAAACCTCATCACCATCATGGGTGAACACCTACTACTTACAGTGCTCGGCGCCGTCCTGGTAGTCCTGATCGCGGTGCCAGCAGGCATCATCCTCACCAGGGGGCCGTTGCGTCGCCTTGCCCCCGCCGTACTAGCCCTTGCCAACGTTGGCCAGGCTGCGCCCTCGATAGGGCTGATAGTGCTTATTGCGATGGGGATAGGCTTCGGCATGAAAACAGCGCTCATAGCGATCGTTGCCTACGCCGTACTACCCGTACTCTCGTCCACCATGGTGGGGTTGGAAGGGGTAGACCGGAACACTGTTGAAGCAGCCCGCGGCATGGGCATGAGCGCCCTGGCTGTCCTCGTGAAAGTAGAACTGCCGCTAGCAAGCCCGGTTGTCCTTGCCGGGCTACGCACCGCCCTAGTCCTGCTAGTCGGCACGGCGACGTTAGCCGTCTTCGTGAACGGCGGCGGCCTAGGAGTCCTAATCCAAACGGGCATGACCCTCTTCCTGTACAAACTGCTGGTGGCGGGGGCGCTACTGGTAGCCCTGCTTGCCCTAGCCGTCGACTGGGTTGGGCGCATGATCGAACTGTGGGCCCGGCCGAAAGGAATCTGATGAGACGCATAGCAACTTCCCTGGCCCTCCTGAGCGTCATTAGCCTTGGCGGGTGCGCGCTTTCGCCCTCGTCCGGATTTGCCCCGGACATGGCCCCCGCCGAAATTGCGCATGAAAAGGGCGCCGAGGGCGTGCACGTCACCGTCGGATCCAAAAATTTCACCGAAGGTTTAGTCCTTGGCAAACTCGCCGTGATCGCCCTGCGCGCGGCAGGCTACCAGGTTACCGACATGACCGGGATGCCCGGATCCCAATCCGCGCGGCAAGCCCACACCACCGGGGCAGTAGACTTCGAATTCGAATACACCGGCACCGCCTGGACCATCTACCTAGGCGGCAAAGGCGTCGCGAACCGCCAAAAACAGTACGAGCTAGTGCGCGAAGCAGATAAGAAAAATGGGCTCACCTGGTTACCCCCTGCCCCCATGAACAACACGTACGGCTTCGCGGTGCGACAAGAAGACAAGGCACACCTGCGAACGCTATCTGACGTGGCCGCCCTCGCCCCGGAAACGCTAACCATTTGCGCGGATCCGGAATTCTTTTCGCGCGACGACGGCTTGCAGCCGGCCTTGGCCCACTACGGTCTGAGGCTGGGGGAAAATCTGCCGAGAAGAAACATAAAACTGATGGATCAGGGAGCCATGTTCCAGGCGCTCGCGGACGGGCAGTGCAAAGTTGGCGAAGTCATGAGCACGGATGGGCGGATTATGTCGTTGCACCTTGCCACGCTCGAGGACGACAAAGGGTATTTCCCGAACTACGCGGTAGCTCCCGTCATTGCTACAGCGAAGCTGCGCGAGTCTCCCGCAATTGCGGAAGTATTTTCCCGTATCACCCCGAAGTTGACCACTAAGGCGTTGCAACGGATGAATGCCGCGGTAGATGTCGAGGGCGAAGATCCGGCCAATGTGGCAGCAAAATGGTTGCAGAGCCAGGGGCTGGTGGCTAAGAAATAGGAGTTTCGCGCGGCATGAAAAATAATGCCAAACCTGGACTGGGTGACTAGGTTGTAAGCATGAACCAGACTCTAGAAAAACAGCTTTCTCGTAAGAGCATTCGCCGCTTCTTGGATGAGCCCATTTCCGATCAGGTCAGAGCAGATCTGCTAGAGGTGGCACGCCGGACGGCTACTTCCTGTGGGCTTCAGATGAGCTCCCTGATTCGCCTCACTGACCCGAAAATCAAAGAAGAAGTGGCAAAAATTTGCAACCAGGCCTACATTGCGGAAGCCCCGGAAATCTGGGTGTTCGTGGCCGATCTGAACAGCGCCCAGCATATTGTGACCGAGAAGGGGCAGGATGGGGCGAACGCCACCACCATGGACGGCTTCTTCCAGGGATTTACCGATGCCGTGCTGATGGCCCAGAATGTTGCTACAGCTGCCGAGTCAATGGGGCTCGGTACTTGTTTCTTAGGGTCGCTGTTGAATGATCCGTGGGCGCTGGTTGAGCTGCTGCAGCTGCCCAAGTTGGTATTTCCCGCCCTGGGGCTGATGTTCGGCAAGCCTGCCCAGGAACCACAACTGAAGCCGCGGATGCCCATTGCTCTGCGCGCCTACGAAAACGTTTACGACGAGGGCGAGGACGGCTCTTACCTGGAAACATTCAAGGATTACGACGCCGAGATGACCACCTACTACGATCTGCGAGATGCCAACAGGCGTGTCGATTCGTTCACCGAGCAGCTGACGCGCATCATTACCCGCGACGCGCCTAAGCGGCGCCGCATCGTGGCGGCTATAGCAGATCAGGGATTTAATCTGGCCTTGCAGGACAAGTAGGCGGTGTATGCCTAGACGTAACGCATGGCGGTGGCTACGGTGATTCGGCCGTAGCTGCCGCCGAATATTGCGGCGTGCACCGCCAGAATGTGTAGTTGGTGGATGCCCATGCGTTTCTTCCAACCTTCTTGCAGTTTCGAGACGGAATTGTAACCGGCGTAGATGCGATCTAGGTAGGGTTGGCCGAATACTTCTAGGTAGGCCAAGTCGGTTTCTGCGTGTCCACCCTGGGCGGCCGGGTCGATGATGACTCCTACTGTATTGTGCAGCGCGTCGCGGTTTCCTTCGGGACTTCCGGTCCCAGCTGCCTGGGGCGCCCACTGCAGGTCTTCCTTACGAGCCCACAGCACATTGCCCGTCCATAGGTCACCGTGGATGCGCGCTGGGGCGTCTGCGGCCAGTAGAGCCGGTTGGGCCGAGGAGAAGTCGCCGCGGCTGATGCGGGCAGCAACCTTTTCCACGATTTTTACGTCCGAGGCTGACATGGATCCGTTTTCGCGGGCGTATTTCATACACGGCAAGATTCGTTGCTCAGCAAAGAATTCGCCCCAGGTAGGTAGTGATTCCTTGGAGTTGGCTGCCGGTAGGCGTAGTTCTTTCCGGCCCATGTAGCCGTCCCCCTGCCATCCGGCGGGAGGGGCTCCCCATCCGGCCGCCCCGGCCGCGTGGGTGCGTGCTAGGGCACGCCCAAATTCAAAAGCGGCTACCTCATCTACGCGGGTCTCGTGGATGCGCCTGGTAGAGAGACGCCCGGGCACCGCCCCGGTGTGGGGGACAACGAAGGCGCCCCCTTGCGCCATCGGTTCGGCTAACCACTGTAGGCCCAACGCCTCGAGTACAGTCGCATATGGGCGAGACGGCTCCGTCTTTGCGAAGTCGTCGTGGGCAGGGGCAACCATAGGATCTAGCTGTTCAACCATGCATCCATTGTCTCGCTAAGAGCCAGAGGTGTGAACTGGACAGCAAAAGTTGCGCTGAAAAAGGGCTGTTAGTTCGCGGGTTCCTACATAGGCGCAGGTAAGAGCCTCTGTGATCAGGATCGCGTCCCGCCGGTTTGGAGGTTTCGCGTTCCGGTTGTAGAGTAATTACGTCAAAGCGAACAACGCTTATGCGCCCGTAGCTCAATGGATAGAGCATCTGACTACGGATCAGAAGGTTGGGGGTTCGAGTCCCTTCGGGCGCGCAGACGCTCCTTTGAACTGAGGCCCAGTTCAAGGGAGCTTGTCGTTTAAAAAGTGCTATAGAAGCGCGGTCTGCAGGTCTTGCCAAAGCCCAGATGGCTGGCCCAACGCCTTGCGCGCCCTCCGAAGTAAAACTAGGAGGCGTGGCAACGGTCTACTGTGCGTAGCGCCGGTGGCAGGCCTGGGCAGCTATCTGTTAGAGACAGAACAATTTTGCGGAAAAAGTTTAGCGAATAGCAACCTTCCAGGGGCAGGCTGTGGTCTGCCCCTGGAAGGTATGGGCGCGACTAATCTTCCTGTGCGCTGGGCTCTAGCGCACAGGAGCCAACTGCCCAAAGCGTCAGATTCTAGTGGAGCGACAACCAGATCAACATCTTTCGGCGGAGCACTGGCGCTTCTGGTTCGTTGAACACTTCATGACGAGCGGCGGGTACGTCCACCACCGTTACGTCCTGGGCGCCGCCAGCGCGAGCGTCCTCGGCAAAATAGTGGGACCCAGCTGGCGCAGCCAATTTGTCCTCTTCGCCGTGGAAGATCAGAAGCGGCAGGCGCCAATCGCTGGCGTTGGACAACACCTCGCCACCCTGGGCAACCATAGTGAGGGCGGTGAGCGCGGGAACCTTGCCCGTGAAATTTAGAGGATCGGTCGTGTAGCTTTCCACTACCTGCGGGTCGCGCGAGACCTGATCGGCCGAGAGGCGCACCGTGCCCAGGGCTGGAAACATCTGTGCTAGCGGCATGAGCGCCCGAGCAACCTTGGGAGTCAACGAAGCATTCATCAAGGCTGGCCCGGACAGTACAACCCCGGATACGCCCTCGGGCTGCAAAAGTGCTGAGGCCGCAGTTACTAGGCCCCCCATGGAATGCCCGAACAGGAAAAACTTGTCGGTGCGAATGCGTGCGGCAAGGTCCATGCGGGCTTGCACGTGATCCTTGATCAATGCCCCCACATCCACTTGCGCGCGGGGCCCCGGCGCCAAGCCATGCCCGTACTGGTCGTAGCTGTAAACGTCGTATCCGCCCTGCACCAGCGCGTCCTTGAGGGCCCTGTAGCGGCCTTGGTGTTCGGCGTAACCGTGCAAAATAAGTACGGATCCGCGCGGATCCTTGGCTAAATCTTCGTGGAAGTCAGCTTTCATAGACCCTAGTTTGCCAGGGAACGCGCACCTTTGTGCCTAAACGAGCGCTGCTAAAGCACCATTGCCGCAATCCATCCAGCTACCATTAGCGGAATGTTGAAGTGCAAGAACGTGGGGATAACCGAGTCGCGAATGTGGTCGTGTTGCCCATCCACGTTGAGGCCGGCGGTTGGCCCCAATGTCGAATCGGAGGCGGGGGAGCCCGCGTCCCCTAGGGCCCCGGCGGTACCGACAAGCGCGACGGTGGCCATGGGACTAAAACCAAGTGCGCCGCATAGCGGCACATAAATGGCGGCAATGATCGGCAAGGTAGAAAACGACGAGCCAATCCCCATCGTTACAAGTAAGCCCACCAAGAGCATGGCAAGAGCGGCCATGGCCTTATTGTCGCCGAATAGGGCGGCTGTGGATTTTACGAGCGGCTCGATCTGACCGGATTTGCTCATCACGTTTGCGAATCCCTGTGCACTGATCATAATGAAGCCGATGAGCGCCATCATGCGCATGCCCGAAGTGAATACCTCGTCGGCCTCCCGCACCTTAATTGCGCCGGTAAAGATAAATACGCCCAGACCAACTAGCGCGCCAACCAGCAATGCGTCCGCATCAGAGTTGATGGTGTTCAGCACCAGTTGCATTGAGAAACAGGCAAGGATGGCGATGACCGATACGGTGATGCGGTACTTTGAAATTTCTTTTTCTTCCGCCTCGATTTTTGTTGCGCGGTAGGTGCGTGGCCGCCTGTAGGTGACGAAGAGGGCGAATAGTAGACCTAAGAACATGCCGAGGGCGGGAATGCCCATCGTGCGCATGATTGATATGTGGGAGGTGTCCAGCCCCGCCTTTTTGATATTGCCCAGCAGGATGTCATTTAGGAAGATCTTGCCGAAGCCGATGGGTAAAAACATGTAGGTAGTGACTAGGCCGAAGGTTAGTACGCAGGTAATAGCGCGCCGGTCTAGGTGCAGCTTATTCATAACCCCCAGTAGCGGGGGTATTAGTAGCGGAATGAAGGCGATGTGGACGGGGATTACGTTCTGGCTCATGACCGCCATGGCTGCGATTGCGGCGATCATGCCCCACTTCGTTAGCAGGCGGGCTTTGGAGGAGCCCTGCTCTTCTGCCTCGTTCAGCTTGGTAATTAGCTTGCTTGCCAACATGTCGGGCAAGCCCGAATGCGCAACTGCCATAGCGAAAGCTCCGAGGAGGGCGTAGGACAGGGCAATCTTGGCGCCGTCGCCTAGGCCTTCTTGGAAGGCAACCATGGTGCCATCCAGGCCTAAGCCGCTAAGCAGCCCCCCGACCAATGCGCCTATGAACAGGGCGAGGACCACGTGCACTCGTGCTACTGCCAGGAGGAGCATGAGGCAAACTGCTATAACAACTGCGTTCATACGCAAACCCTAATGGCAGGGTTGTGCACGTGCGAAGGTTTGTCCACTAGGTGGCTTGGCGTCAGCGCCTATTCCCCTTGCGCCAGTTGGGCAGTTTCATTCCCATGGCCAGTCCGATGAGTCCCGCCGAGGAAAGCACAATAAAGCCCACAATCAGCAGATCTACGTCGAAATAGTGGGGTGTGGCCTGCTCGACGGAAGTGGTTGGCAAGATGACGTGGGGATGGTCAACGGTGTTTTCTGAGTCGCTACCTTCCTCAGAATCTGTCTTAGAATGTGAACGCTTCGGGCTGATTGGGGTTGGCCCGGGCGAACTGGAAGCTTCGGGCAGCACCTTCGGAGAGACGCCCGCGTTGCCCGCCTTGCCAGGCGCTTCAGTGGCCAAGCTAGCCCCGTCTGCCTGCTCGGGGGCAGCGTTTGGCGAGGGCGCGGCCGCAAGTGTCGAACCGGCAGCTTCAGTCGCTGGGGATTCGGGTAGTGAATCCGAGTCAACCGAGGGCGTTATCTCTTTAGGGGCACGCTGGCCCTTCACGTTTGCCTTGGGGGCGTGGGGGTGACTTTTGGGGGAGGCGACCTTCGTGCCGGGCGCCTTCTTGTCGTCAGTCTTCGGAGCTATTTCGCCACTCGGCTTGGAGCCTTGCCCGTCGGCTGCGGCGGGGGAATCTTTCCCCGCTTCCTGCGTGCCCTTCTGGTATTCCGCGGTGGAAGTGGAGGGCGAAGAAGTGGGCTCGGCTGTTGGCGATTCATCGGCCAGAGCCACCGAGGGGACTAGTAGGAAGGGCACTAATGCCGCAAAACCTACCATCCGGAAAAGGGGGCGGAAATGATGGAGTAGCAGCGCTGACATGACTCCCCCTAACTGAATCAGTCGTTACATTACAAAACCATAATGTTTTTTTCATCTTTTTGCGACCTGTGGTAAAAATTCGTCCTCGTCCTTGAGGGCGCAACCACGCTTGCACGTGGTGGTCGCACTTTCCAGCCCCTCCAGCCTACGGAAAAAATGCATTAAAGTCCCACAAACCGGGATGGAATATTCGCCACATTATGGAAGGCGTACAATTTGCCCAGTTAGTAACCCCTTAACGGTGAGGATTTTTATGTCTGGAAGCGCAAGTAGAACCCACTTAGATCGGAGGTTGACATCCGGTCAGGTATCAATGATCGGACTGTCTGGTGCCCTGGGCACTGGCCTCTTTCTGGGGGCAGGCTCTACTATCGCGCTAGCCGGGCCTGCCACCGTTATTTCGTACGCGCTTGCGGGACTGTGCGCCCTCTCCATCGTTTGGGCGTTAGCCGAGATGGTGTCCGTTTACCCGGTTCCGGGCGGACACGGCGCAATTGCCGCGCACTACCTGGGGAAGATGGGTGGCTACGTCACCCGGTGGAACTTCTCGGTGTGTATGTTGACGGCGGTGGGGGCCGAAGTTACGGCTACCGCCACCTACTTGCAGCACTGGTTTCCCGGCCTGTCGTTAGGGCTGGGTACGGTACTGTGCTCCGTATTCATCGTGGGCCTCAATATGGCCACGGTGCGGCTGTATGGCACCTCTGAATACTGGTTCTCGATGATTAAAGTAACCGCCATCTGCGTATTCATCCTTTTGGGATTGTCGCTGCTGCTCTTTGGGTGGCCGGCCTACCCGGAGCCGCTCGGTTTCGCACACCTGACAGCCCACGGCGGTTTTGCGCCCAAAGGTTTGGGCGGGATCCTGATCGCTGCTTGTATGGCGGTTTTCAGCTTCGGCGGTATTGAAAACGTATCTGTGGGGGCAGCTGAATCTGAACACCCCGAGCGGGATATTCCGCGCGCTGCCGGCGCTATGATCTGGCGACTGCTGATCTTCTACGTGCTGGCAGTTACCGTGGTGGTCGCGCTTCAGAATTGGCAGGACACGGCTGCCCATACAGGTTCAGTCTCAGAATCGCCCTTCGTGAAGGTCTTGGACGCTTCCGGAGTGCCAGCTGCAGGGCACATTATGAACGCCATCTTGATCGTGGCAGCGCTGTCGGCCGCGAACGGCTGCCTGTATTCGTGCTCCCGCATGATCCACTCGCTCGCCCTGGACAAGATGGCTCCCAACTTTGCTCGCTTTACTTCTAGGCACGGGGCTCCTCGGGGCGCGGTCCTAATAGCAACGGTGGGAATGGTGATTGCCTCCGTTCTGGCGATCGTGGCACCAAACAGTGCCTTCCTGTACCTGTATGGGTGCGCCACCGTGTCGATCCTGGTCACTTGGGTCATGGTCATGCTGACTCACCTGCGTTTCCGCAGGGACACTACGCATAAAGAAAAGCCGCCGGCATGTCTGGTTGGCTACCCGGTGGTGAATTACCTGATCATTGCTATTTCGGTGGCCATTTTTATCCTGCTGTACTGGGAACTTCCCGTGGTGTGGTACGCGGGCATTCCATACCTGATTATCTTGGTGGCTTCCTACTACCTGCTGGCGCGGTCGCGGAAGCTGCCCGATCCCGCCCCGCTTACCACCATGGATCAGAAGCGGGCCGAATGACCGGGGCAGATTCTGGCGCGGTCCGGGTGGACCAGTGGTTGTGGGCGGTGCGCGTGGTAAAAACGCGCACGCTCGCCACCCAGATGGCTAAATCTGGTCATGTGCGTATCAATAAGGAGCCGGTCAAGCCGGCTACTAAGGTGCACGTGGGCGACGAGGTGCGGGTGCGCGTTCAGGGCTTCGACAAAATTTTTGTGGCGCAAAAGCTGCTGAAGAAACGGGTCGGGGCACCAGTTGCCCGCACCTGTTACGAAGATCTCTCGCCAGCCCGTCCTCGGTTCTACATTCCGGTGGCTAAACGCGAGCCGGGAAGTGGGCGCCCAACCAAGCGGGAGAGGCGGCAATTAGACAAATTGCGCGGGCACGATCCGAACTGGGATAGGCGCTAGATAACTAAGCGAAATAAAACACCTTTTCCTAAATGGAGTTTTTTTCTTTCTCGTTCTACCGTTACAGGTAGTAACTAGGAAAGGAAAGAAAGTGACGCGTATCCCCGCTGATCAGCTTGGTATTGATCTAGCAGATCTAGTTCATGATCTACATGTTTTTGCTTTCAATAGGCGCGACGAAGAACTGTGGGTTGAGGTAGCTAATAAGCGCCAGCTTTCTAAGACCACTCAGGGATATGCGTGGCTGCTCGAAGAGGTGGCTGACGAGGCGAAGCTGGCGCGCAGGGATCTCTCGCACGGGTCGCAGGAACTTACCGAATCTATTCCCGAGGACGACGAACTGGAATTTCAGGCGGTGACTTTGCTGGAAAACGCGTTGGCGTCGGATATGTCTGGATTGCAGCGCACGCTTGAAGACGTAGATATTGAGGACGTGGACGAAGTTGCTGAGGTTATCGGAGAGCTCTCTGGCCGCCTGTTGCAGATGCAGTTGGAACCGGCTGGACTGCACGAGGCGTTGGTTCAGGTTGGCCAGCGCTACGACGTGGACTTTGCCGACCTGGATACCCAGGTTGAAGACGAAGACGACGACGAAGAAGAAGAGATAGCCGACATCCAGATCGAGGACGAAGAGGACGAAGAAGAAGAGTGGTAGAGCGGGTGCAAGAACCCGGGTCTATCCCGCATAATTGAGCTATGGATAGCGCGAGCAGGCTTTTACAGAACATTTGTGTAGAGGCGGGGATGCTTCCCGCGTCGTTTAACCTTCAGGTGGCGGACGATCCGACGCAGGAGACGTTGGATTATGCGCAGGTTTTGCGTGCCGCCTTTGCTGGCATAGCCCACTCCCAGGTGGCCGCGGCATTTGAGCAGGTGTCGGCTTTGGCTGAGGCCATGGAGATGGAAGGGGAGCTGCCGGCTCTGCATGCGCTTGCTTCCGCTTACGAGGGGCAAAAGGCCGAAGCAATCCAGTACTCTACGGTGCCTGATGCCGAGGTCGATTCTTTTGGGGAATCGCTAGCGTTTATGGCACATTCGACGCTACAAGAGGTTTTTGTTGAGCCGCAGGCGATGCTTGATGCGCTGCAGTCGGCGTCACGCCAGCTGGTGGGTGAATCTTTGCCGGAGCAGGTTTCTGCCGGCCAGGATGACACGGATGTGTCGGGGCTTGACCTGTCCGATGCCGATCTGGCTGCTGCGGTTGCGATCTTGAATCCGCATGCCGATGCGCAGGAGGTTGCCGAGGAGCAGCTGGATAGTGCCGGTGTGGTAACCGATCAGTCTGAGGCCGACCAGGGTGATGAAGAGGACGAGTTGGCCCAGTGGGCAAAGTCGGGCTGGGACCTGGATATGGATCCGGAGGCAGACGGCCAAGACGAGGCCGGTTTTGCCGATTGGCATGATGATCGTTTCGATGATGAAGAGGACGAGCAAACTGACTCGGACGATTTAGACGACTGGGACTACTAACCTGTAACTAGCATTGACGGGCTCCTGATGGTTATCCACAGGAGCCCATTAGCGTACTTATCCACAATCGCCCCTTTTTTCGGAGAGGCCGATGCCTGCATTTGGTTAGCGTGCGGGTATGAAAGATGGTTATGAAGCGGTCGTTGGTCAGGACGGACTAGGGCGCCCGGCATGGGCATACGCAGATCAGGCACTGCGCGATTATTACGATTCAGAATGGTCTGTGCCGATGTGGGGAGAACAGGGCATGTTTGAGCTGCTTGCCTTACTGTTGTTTCAGGCGGGAATGCGATGGCGGCTGATTTTGGCTCGCCGCCCGCAGTTGCGCCGCCTGTTCTGCTCCTTCGACGTTGATCGGGTAGCTGCTTTTACGGACACCGATGTGCGGCAGATCTTGGACGAGTCGGCAGGCATCCGCAACGAACAGAAGGTCCGGGCCGTGATCGCGCTAGCGAACGCGGTACAGAAAATGCGCGCAGTCGGGGGACTACCCAAGGTTGCGTGGCAAGCTTATGACCCAGATCGTCCTCGGCCTATGCGAGGCGAAGAGGTGCCGTCTTATTCGGCGCGCTCGGCTGAGCTGGCGAAGCGGCTCACCGAGTTTGGCTGTAAGCGGGTGGGAGCCCGCACCGCATACGCGTTTATGCAGGCATGCGGCATCGTAGATGACAATGTGCCGGGAACCTGGCGGGCCGATGTGTTAGCTGACGAGCAGGGCAATTATTACCAGGATGAATATTCCTACCTCGGAATAACCAATGACCTTGGGGCGGATTCGCTTCCCGGTGTGGGCGGAATACCAGGGAGCGAAGGCGGATTTGCCGGCCAGGAATATCCACCAGATGAAGGCGTTTATTGGATGAAGCCAGGTGTGGAAGACGGCTACGCTAACCCCGATGCTAGCTAGCACGTGGGTGCCAATTGACAGGGCGACCATCGGGATAGAGCCGCGATTGCGCACTAAGGATTTTACGTAGGGTACTGACAGCCAAAAATAGGTGGTCAGGATTATGCTCAGCAAAAACACCCAGGGCCAACCGGTAAGAGAGGCATTTTCGTTAGTGGCAACGCCGGTATCAATATGACCATTGCTAAAAAGATTGGAAATGGTCTGCACGCCCGTTGCGCACGCATACCCGACCAGAGTCATCATGCCAGCGGCAAGAATTGTCGCTGACCGGGCAACTAGAGAGCGGCCAGCGTGGTGCACGGTTCGTTCTAATGCAAGCGCTGCCAGTGGAACAAAAGGCACTGCCCAAGCCAGCAGCCATGGGCGGATAAATGCGGCAGTCAATCCCAGTAGGGCAGTGATGGTCGTGTATACCAGAGTCGGTTTTAGTCCCCTTCTGCCTTTAGAAAGGAAGTATTGGCTGGCGCTGAAGAAAGCAAAGTAACCAACGAACCAAACTGCAAACACTAGCAAGGTAAGGAACACGTAGTCTTCGCCTTGCAATGCTCCAATCCAGTAAGGAACGACGACCATCGCCCATGCGCCATGCTGGTTGGGAACCCATCCTTGCCGTGAGCGGGAGCCGCGCTCGTTTTTTGCAGTCATACCCCTCATCTTCCCATGGGCTTTGTCCCACTCCAAGTTCCCATATGCTTGAATGGTGCGTTCCATAGAGGAAATAAATCAGGCTGCGGGCGGGCTGCCCGCCTACGCTGTGCTAGCCCCGCTGGCTGTCGCGCTCGCTAAAGATGGGGCGGCTGTAGTTTCAGCACCGCCCGGAACCGGAAAGACCACTCTGATTCCGCCCGCCCTTGCGGCAACGGTGCCAGGACGCGTCATAGTCACCCAACCTAGGCGGCTGGCTGCCCGCGCCGGCGCCCACCGCCTGGCCAGTCTGCTGGGCGAAAAAGTTGGCCACCAAGTAGGACTCACTGTGCGGGGCGAATCCAAACTAAGTGCGCACACCAAAGTCGAATTTGTAACCACCGGGGTATTCATCCGCAGGGCCATTGCCGATCCCGAACTAGCGGGAGTTGGCGCCGTAGTACTAGATGAGGTACACGAACGCCACACCGACACTGACCTGGCAGTGGGGATCTGCCACGACATTGCTCAACTGCGCGAGGACTTCCAGGTGGTTGCCATGTCCGCAACCCTAGATGCGGACAGATTCTCCGCCACTCTGGGTGGGGTAGAAGAAGTTGCCATCGACGCCGAATCCTACCCGCTCCAGATCGACTACCAGCCAGGCAAGATGCAACGGCTAACTGACCGGGGCACAAACCCGGATTTTCTTGCCTACGCGGGCAGGGCAGCCGCCTCCGCCCTCGAAAAGGATGAGGGGCAAGTAGCGTTGCTATTCCTCCCCGGACTACGCGACCTGGAAATTGCTGCCCAAGCCGCGCGCGCCGCCTGCCCGGACATGGACGTCAGATTGCTACACGGACGCCTGAGCGGAGCCGAGCAAGACAGCATCCTCGCCCTGCCTCAGAAGGGCAAACGCCTAGTCTGTACCACCAATGTGGCAGAATCATCCATCACAGTGCCAGGGGTGCGCCTAGTAGTAGACGCGGGCCTGGAACGAGTGGCCACCTTTGACGTCTCCCGCCAAATGACCGGCCTGGTCACTAACTATTCTTCAAAAGCCTCCTCGACCCAGCGGGCAGGTCGCGCCGGCCGCCTCGGTCCCGGCCGCGTCATCAGACTGTTCTCCAAAGTCGAATGGGCTCGCATGCGCTCCCATTCCTTGCCAGAGGTCGAAACCTCTGACCTAGCCCAATTGCTCCTGCTGCTGGCGGCGTGGGGGGCTCCGCGCGCTCGCGGGATGGCGCTTCCCTCGCCACTGCCCGAAGCTGCTAGTGACCGAGCAGAGAATACACTGCGAACTCTGGGAGCGGTAGACGAGCGCGGGACGATCACTGCCTTCGGTCGCCAGCTGGCTCGCATCCCCGCTGATCCGCGCCTTGGGCGTGCCCTTTTGGAAGGGGGCAAAAGGTTTGGTCCTGCCCGCGCCGGGGCGCTGTTGGCCACTCTCAGCTCTGACGAACGCGATACGGGAGCTGATTTGCCCGCGCTGCACAGGCGGCTCAAGCGGCAGTGCCCACCGCGGTGGAAGGCGGATGCGAAGCGTTTCGCGCAGATGGCCCCCACCGAGCAAAGTCCCACTAGCGCAAGCTTAGAAGCCGAAATGGTAGCGTTGGCCTACCCTGGCAGGATCGCTCGCCGTCGCGGTAATTCCGACGAATATTTGCTGGCCCAAGGCAACGGCGCCGCCCTCCCGAAAGGCTCGCCGCTGCAAGGACAAACCTGGCTGGCGGTAGCCGACCTGACCAAGGCTAGCCCTACAAACATCATCCGCCTGGCGGCCGAATTAACTGAGGCGGACGCGTTGCGTCTGGGAGAGCCGCTGAAAAATACCTCCGTGACCGTGCACTTTGAGGACGGCAAGGTACGTGCCGAAGAGACGGTGACGTTGGGGCACATCGAACTCTCGGCAAGGCCGGTGCCTGCTCGGGGCGAGGCCGTAGCCGAGGCCGTTCGCGCAGAATTCGCCCGCCAGGGAGCCCGCCTTTTCACCTGGTCGAAGAAAGGCGAGAACCTGCGCCGCCGCCTGCTATTGCTGCACCGCACTTTGGGTGCTCCCTGGCCCGACACCTCAATGGAGGGGTTAGGGAAGAACGAACTATTCGCCGCCCCTTTGCTTGCCCAGCTAGAAAAAGGGGCGAGCGTACCGCAACTGTCGCCAACCTCGGCCTTGCAGGGTATTTTGCCGTGGCCGGAAGCAGCCAAACTAGACGAGCTCGTCCCCGAACGCCTGCAAGTGCCTTCGGGAAGCACCGTCGCCCTCGAATATTTAGAGGACGGCGCCCCACCCCGACTTTCAGTGAAGCTGCAAGCATGTTTTGGGTGGGAGCAAAATCCCACCGTTGTAGATGGGCGTGTGCCCGTACAGCTGTCCTTACTGTCTCCAGCTGGGCGGCCGCTGGCACTAACCCAGGATTTGGAATCATTCTGGAAGAATGCCTATCCGGGGGTGCGTGCCGAAATGCGGGGCCGCTACCCGAAACACCCCTGGCCGGAGGATCCCACTACGGCGCAGGCAACGATGAAAACCAAGAAGGCGCTTGCTCATAAAAAATCTTAACTTCGAAGTCTAAACCAGCGCGTTTTCCGGCGGCCTCAGAGTTAGGCATAATGGATACGTGTTGCTAAGTGATCGTGATATTCGGCGCGCCTTGGATTCGGGAAGGGTGAACCTGGACCCGCTCGCCCCCGAGCTAATCCAGCCTTCCTCTATCGACGTGCGCCTAGACAGGTGGTTTCGGCTTTTCGATAACCACAAGTATTCGGTGATCGACCCTGCTAGCGAGCAGGAAGATCTCACTCACCTTGTCAAGGTCGAGGGCGACGAGCCCTTCGTCTTGCACCCGGGCGAGTTCGTGCTGGGCGCCACTTGGGAAAAGGTTACGTTGGGGCCGGACATTGCTGCCCGCCTGGAGGGCAAGTCCTCGCTGGGGCGGCTGGGGTTGCTGACGCACTCGACCGCAGGTTTCATTGATCCGGGCTTTTCCGGGCACGTCACCTTGGAACTGTCGAACACCGCCACCATGCCGATTTTGCTGTACCCCGGAATGAAGGTCGGCCAGCTGTGCTTCTTTGAGCTGACTTCGCCGGCACAGAATCCGTACGGTTCGGGTGAACTGGGATCGCACTATCAGGGCCAGCGCGGCCCGACCGCCTCCCGCTCTTACTTGCGTTTCACGCGAGGCAATCCGGAATGAATAAACCAGTTCGCCGAGTTTCGACCGAACAGAAGATGGCGTGGGCGGCCGAGCAGAACTTTTCGGAGGACATCGCAGCCATCCCCAACACCGTCACTTCTACCGCGTTAGGCATTCCCGCCTACCGGGTGGGGGCCACGGGTATCACCACTGCCGAGGGCGTCTCGATCGATCCCGGCGCAGAGTGGTACAAGGTGCAGGGGGAGCTGCCGCTCGAAGAGGCCGCCCAGGCCGTAGTCTTGGGCGTTGCCGACGAGGTCGAAGTCAGCGAACTAGAAGCGCTCGCGGTGTCGCTGTGGCCCCGCGCAGGCTGGGTTGGTCCCGGCAGGTTACAGATTTCTGAGGCGGCAACGCTTGCTGGGCCTTTCCAGGTCGAGAAGCTGGTGGCTTCCGAGATGGGGTTTCACGCTACTGTCACGCAGGCGTTTATTTTGCAGTGCGAGCAGCAGGTGGCTGGGAAGATGCCGCCGCATCTGCGCGGCCTGGACCCTCTGATGGATGCTTTCACTGAGGCTCCCGCGGGTGAATATCTGCGCGCGGTCAATGCGTGCCGCAAGTTTGCGCGCCGGTTGGCAGGTCAGTTGCGCGTGCCCGACACGGCTAAGGTCATTACCCCGGATCCGGATTCGTCGGTGGGCATGGTAGTTTACGGCCCGCACTACTTGGATCCTGCCCAGTTGGTCGAGTCCCTAGAGACCATTGTGCCCACGCTAGATGCACCCGCCCTGGCGGAACCGCCCCTGGCGCCGAGCAAGCTGGCTATGGACAAGCACGGGATTCGGGAAGCTGCGGTTGCGCAGATGAGCGAAGCGGAACGGCAAGAATTGCATCGTCGCGCCGACGAGTACGATCAGGAAGCTGCCTATGCGGAGCTGACTCCCGGCTACCACCTGATGGGGCGAGCCGGGCATTCCTCCAGCCTCGAAATTGTGGTTGAGCCGGCTCACTACCTGCCTGTGTGCGTGCAGTATGAGACCTGGGCCGAGGACGAACCGACCAGCTATTTGATCCAGTGGGTACCGGACAATCCGGCCAAGGCGGGGGCTGCCAAGGTGCAGCGTTCCATGCGAGTAGAACGGTTGCGGGTCGCTTCTACGATTGAGCAGGTGGCGCGCACATTGTGCACCTTGACTGGCGGGCGCGCTGTAGACGAGGACGGTTTCCTAGTCTTCTAGGCTCAGTCGAAGAAATCGTCCCAGTCGTCTTCCTCTTCTTCCTGCTGAACCGGTTTTTCTTCAACAGTCTTTTCCAGTACTGCGTCGCGCAGCAGGATGGCCACGTCGGCAACCTGTGGGGCTTCGCCCTCTTGCGGCCTGCCGGAGGCCAGCATTGTCGAACAGAATGGGCAGGCGGTTGCCACGGTGTCTGCCCCGGTGGCTGCGGCTTCGCTGACCCGCGCATCGGCAATGCGAACGCCGATTGTGTCCTGCATGAAGGCATGGGCACCGCCAGCACCGCAACACATTGCCCGGTCTTTAGTGCGCGGCATTTCGGTTACTTCGAAGCCGGGGAGGGCGCCGAGCAATTCGCGCGGGGCGTTGTAGATGCCGTTGTGTCGGCCCAGGTAGCAGGCGTCGTGCAGGGTCACTTTGTGCTTGCCGTTTTCGATGAGGGGCTTCAGCTTGCCTTCGGCTACCAGTGTGGACAGTAATTCAGTGTGGTGGATTACCTGGTAATTCCCCCCAAGCTCGGGGTATTCGTTGCGAATGGTGTTGAAGCAGTGGGCACAGGTGACCACGATGCGTTTGGGGGCGGCTTCGTTCAGTTTTTCTACCGCTGCGGCGGCCAGTGTCTGGTACAGCAGTTCGTTGCCGGCGCGGCGGGCCGGATCGCCGGTGCAGCTCTCGCCGCTGCCGAGCACTGCAAAGGTGACGCCGGCGTGGTGGAGCATCTGCGCCACCGCCTGCGTAGTCTTCTTGGCTCGATCGTCGTAGGCACCCGCACACCCGACCCAGAATAGGTAGTCGACTGAGGAGGCATTCGGAATGTCCTGGCCTACGACGGGCACGTCGAAATCTAAGTCTTTAGCCCAGTCCAGTCGCTTCTTCCCGGAGATGCCGTACGGGTTTTGTTGGCGCTGCAAAGACCGCAGTGGGCGGGCCAGATCCTGCGGGAAGGCACTTTGCATGGTGACCTGGTGGCGGCGGATGTCAATGATGTGATCGAGGATCTCTAGATCGGTGGGGCACTGGTCGACGCAGGCGCCGCAAGTGGTGCAGGCCCACAGGGTTTCGGGAGAAATTACGTTGCAGACTAGTGGCGCCGGTTCGATGGCCACCCCGTCCGCGCCGGTGATCTTCGCGTCCCGGAGCGCCCCGAGCACATCTGCGTTGTGAGGCATGAGCGAGCCGCGGTACAGGCTCTTGGTGCCCTGTACTAATTCGTCGGTATCGCTAGCGCCCATTTTGGCTGCGGCCTGCGCGAATGACGAGGACGCCACCGCGTGGTCGCGGAGGGCAGTAATGAAAAGTTTGGGGGACAGGGGCTTGCCGGTGGCCCACGCCGGGCACACCTCCTGGCAGCGGCCGCACTCGGTACACGAGAAGATATCGAGGCGATCCTTCCAGGTCATGTCTGCCAGAGAGCCGACTCCTAGCGATTCGCCCTCGAGCGCCTCCAAGTTCTCCATTGACTTGGCGGTGACCGGCTTGCCGCCAGCGTACATGGGAGCGGCAGCCCCCAGCGCTTTCGAACCATCCACCTTGCGGCGCGCGTAAATGTTTACGAACGCCAAGAACCGGTGCCAAGCTACGCCCATCGAAATGGCCAAGCCGACCACTACCATCCAGGCCATGGAGATGACGATCTTTACGGTCGCGGTAACCACAATCGCGTTCTGCAAAGCCCCAACCGATGCGTGCGCTGCCAGCTTGCCCAGAAGGAAAGTGAAAGGGAAATGCCATGCGGATACGGCAGTAGCCGGATCCTTAGACAGCAGGGCGTATTCCAATATGCGAAGCAACAGCACGCAAATGACGACCCCAAGGATGACGCCCTCGACGAAGCGGGCATGGCTCCAGGCAGACCCCAAAAAGCGAGACGGCCTCTTCTGACCGTCCCGACCAGTAGATTCTGCCTCTCCGGGCCTTCCCTTGCCCGCGCGAGTGCGCACCACAATCAGCCAGATGATACCGGCCATCGAGGCCCACGCAATGGCCTCAACAGTCCACTCCCAGGGCGCAAACGAACCCAGAATTGGGAGCGTGTAGTGCGGGTTCACCACCTGGCCGTAGCCGGCAACCAAAGTCAAAAACAGCAGCGGGAACGACACCATCACTAGCCAGTGCGCCGCCTTGATGAAAGGTCGACCCTTAAAAGCTGAGTGCGACAGGGGCTTCGAGATAGCAAGCCAAAGGCGGCGCGCAAGAGGCTTCCCCCTGCCCGGGGCAGGGGCGCCCTCGGCAATGATCGAAACCATCTGCGAAAGACCGCGGATAAAGCTGCCTATCCCAACCACCGTCGCAATAACGACCAAGGTCAAGCATACTGTTTGCAATACCGACAATTTCACGAATCCCACCCTACTAAAGCCCGCCCAAGATTCTACGGCGAAGAAAATGCAGTGGTGATCAAACACTCCAAAAACTACCGCGCTAACTCCACGCTTGTGGGAGTAGCCTATGCGAGGAGGAAATCAATGGGAAAAATTTTTAGCAGGTGGGGTGCGCCCAAAAACGAAACTATGGAGGTCATCGCAGGCCTCCTATTAGTCATGTTCGTGGCAGTAATGTCACTAACGATCGTGGGAACGGCTCTGCCCGTAATGCTCTCCTCGCTACACGGTTCCGAAACCCAGTACGCGTGGGTAGTAACCTCCATGCTGCTTTCTTCAACGGCAGCCACACCCATCGCCGGCAGACTCGGCGATTTATACGACAAAAAGAAACTGCTGATTTTCTTTATTGCCATTTTCGCCCTCGGATCGTTGCTAGCTGGAGCCTCGGTGACGGCGGACATGCTAATCCTGATGCGAATCGTCCAAGGTGCCGGCCTCGGGGCACTAATGGCCATGGTGCAAACCGTCATGGCAGTGATCACCTCGCCGCGCGAGAGGGGTAAATACAACGGCTACTTTGGCGCGGTCGTCACCGTTGCCAACGTGTCCGGCCCAATCGTCGGCGGCTTCGTAGTAGACCTGCTGGGATGGCGCTGGTGCCTGTGGATTTCAGTGCCCTTCGCCATCGCCGCGATGGTGGTCCTTGCAAAGAAACTGCGTGTGCCGTCCTCTGTAATAGAAAACCCGAAGATTGACTATCTGGGATCTACCATGGGCACCGCGGGCGTATCCCTGCTGCTCATCTACATGTCGATGGGCGGGGACGGGATCATGGCGTGGACCTCCATGCCCATGATGGTGATGGCGATACTTGGCGTTATTGCAGTGATCGCGTTCGTGTTCGTGGAACTGCGCGCTGACCAGCCCATCGTTCCGGTGCGGCTGCTGGCCAACCAAACCGTGACACTTGCCGTGTTGGCATCCATCGGCTTGGGCCTGGTGCTGAACGCGCCCATGGTCTACTTCGGCCAGTATTTCCAGATCGGGCGGCAAATGAGCCCTACCGCATCCGGCATGTGCATGCTGCCCATGATGATCGCCTCCTTCGTTTTCTCGACCTTCACGGGCAGGATGGTGTCATCGGTCGGCAGGTGGAAACGATTCGTCGTCTCCGGCTTCGTTATGATGGTCGCTGGGCTGGCAATCTTGTCCTTCACCGGCAAATCCACGCCGCTGGTGGTGCTGTGGGTCGGGATGTTCCTGCTCGGCGCCGGGCAGGGATCCTCGATGCAGAACCTGGTGTTGGCAGTGCAAAATACGGTACCGCTGCGCGACATGGGGGCTTCCACAGCGATGGTTACCTTCTTCAGGAACCTGGGCGGTGCAATGGGCGTGCAATTTGCTTCTCTAATCTTCAATATGTCCCTTGCCGTACAACTGCGCAGGAACTTTGCTGAGGCCGGAGTCAAAATGCCGCCCAAAGTGGCACAGGGACATTCGGCCAGTGCAGCCGCGAGCTCCCCGCAGATTGCTCACCTAGTTGCCGATTCTTTTGCCGACGCAATGGGAACAATCTTCATTGCCGGCACCGTCAGCACGCTGATCTGCCTAATCCTTGTGGCCTTCATGAAATCATCCTCCCTGCGCGACACCATCGACGCCCCCGTGTCGGAACAGGTGGCGGAGGTATTTCGGGAGGACGGAATGGAGAGTCGTTCTCAGAAAGAGGAATAACCGCTGGAAGGCGACACAGCCGCACGCGAATGTTACAAATTTGTTAACATCATTAACGGTACTTTCATCAATCTAAAGGAGTGCGCGTGCTTGTATTGCTGTCGCTCTTCGTACTGTTCGGGGCGATGGCAGGGGCCGCAGTAGGACGTTTCTCTGGACGCGGCTATGCAGTGGCTTTTGTTCCCTTTGCCGCCACGGCTATCTGGGCCCTACTCAACACCGGTCGAGCATTCACTGCCACGGTGGTCCAGCACCACACGTGGGTGAGCGTGCTAGGGCTAGACCTAGCATTCCGTTTCGATCCCTTGGCGTGGATCATGACCCTGGTAGTTTCAGGAGTCGGTGCCGCCATAGTCATCTACTGCGCCTTCTACTTTCCGCCTAACGCAGCAGGCAGAGCCCGTTTTGCCGCCACCTTTACCTTCTTCGGCGGATCCATGCTGGGCCTGGTGTGGTCTAACCACGCCCTGATGATTTACACCTTCTGGGAACTGACCTCGGTGTTCTCCTTCCTGCTTATCGGCCACCACTACCGCTCGCGAGCCGCCCGTGCCGCCGCCCGCCAAGCATTCGTGGTAACCACCTTCGGCTCGCTGGCGATGTTCGGCGGGTTCATGATTCTAGGGGCCGGCCCGGGCGGATCCTTCCAAGTCGATCAACTAGTTGCGCGCGGGGCGGAAGGAACGCTACTGCAAGGCCATCCGGGCACCTTGAACGTCGCCCTCGTGCTGGTAATCATCGGCATCCTAACCAAGTCGGCAATGCTGCCATTCCACTTCTGGCTGCCGGCCGCCATGGCCGCCCCGACCCCGGTATCTGCATTTCTGCACGCAGCCACCCTGGTCAAGGCGGGCGTCTACCTGGCCCTGCGTTTCACCCCCGGTTTTGCGGATGTGCCCGTCTGGTCCTCGCTGCTAACCATCTTCGGTGCCGCCACGCTGCTAGTTGGTGGCTGGCTGGCCATTAGACAGACAGACCTCAAACGAGTGCTCGCATACGGCACGGTCTCGCAGCTGGGCCTCATAACCGCGCTGGCAGGCTACGGCAATCGAGCCACGCTGCTGGCCGCCCTCACTTTGGTGCTAGCACACGGCACCTTTAAATCGTGCCTCTTCCTTACTACCGGCACAGTAGAGAAGATCACCGGATCCCGCGACATTCGCGAACTGTCCGGGGTCGGCCGCACCCACCCGGTGCTGGCCACGATTGGCGGCCTTGCCGCGGCCTCCATGGCAGGCTTCCCGCTGACGCTCGGTTACCTTGGCAAGGAAGCTGGCATCCACAACCTGCTGCACCAGGGAGCGGCCGGAGTCATCCTGCTAGCGGGCATAGCTGCTGGTTCCGTCCTAACCGCCGCCTACTCGTTGCGCTGGTGGTTCGGCGCCTTCGGCGGCAAGGAACTGCCAGGACACAGGCTGGCCTCTTTGCTCTCTGAAAAAGAGGCCCCGGTCGGTTCCTACCCGGCAGCAGCACTAATTGCCGTCCCAGGTTTCCTAGCGGCGATCACAGTGTCGGGCGGGTTCTTCCCCGGCTCGGTCAACGCTCTGACCGGCCCCCATGCCGACACCCAGCTGGAAGGGTACTTGGCAACTTCCAACGAGGCCGGCCACCTGGCCCTGTGGAGCGGGCTGATGCCAGCCCTCATCACCGCCCTCATACTGACAGGCGGATATGCCTGCTTCCACTGGCGTGGCAAGGTAATCCGCTTTGCCAAGAAGACGGCACTACCCGAGACCTTCCGTGCAGCTAACCTGTATCGGGTAATCATGCGCAACCTAGAGGCGGTAGCTGGTCGAGTCACCTCATTCACCCAGTCCGGCTCGCTGCCACTAGACATCTCTATCATCTCGACCGTATTCGCCATTGCTGTGGGCGGGGCACTGTGCTACGCCCTCCCAACCATCAAGTGGGGGCCGGTACGCCTATTCGATTCCTTCCTGCAAGCGATAGCCATCGCGATTCTTGCCGGGGCCACCATAGTTGTGGTGCGCGCCCGCAGAAGAATGAAGGCCGTACTGGGCCTGGGCGCAATGGGGGTGGGCATGGCAACCCTGTGGGCCGTGCACGGCGCACCCGACCTGGCCCTGACTCAACTGGTAGTAGAAGCCTTCACCATCGTGGTCTTTGTGCTGGTACTACGCTTTTTGCCCACCCACTTCACCGACCGGCCGCTCCGCTCTTCGCGCTGGCTGCGACTAATTATCTCCGTGGTGGCCGGCGTGGTTACCTCCGGTGGGGTGCTGCTTGCGGCGGCCTCCCGCAAAGAAAACCCGGTCTCTGAACTGCTTCCCGACGAAGTCTTGCAATTCGGCTACGGCCACAACATCGTAAACGTCATCCTGGTAGACGTGCGCGCATGGGACACCGTCGGCGAACTATCCGTACTACTAATCGCAGTTACCGGGGTTACCGCCTTGATCTTCCGCTCCGGCCTAATTAGCCGGCTGACAGTATCTGCGCCCTCGCTGCGTTCCAGCGTGGCAAAGGCGGCAAGCCGTACCAGCACCAACTCTCGTTGGCTGGCAGGGGCCTCCGCCCTCGAAGAAGACCGACGGTCGCTGATGCTAGAGGTAGCAGCCCGAATCCTGTACCCCACGTTGCTGGTGGCCTCCGTCTGGCTACTACTAGTAGGACACAACTCGCCCGGCGGCGGTTTTGCCGGCGGAATGCTAGCCGCCTCGGCACTGTCGATCCGCTACCTGGCAGGTGGGCATTACGAACTGACACTGGCGGCGCCATTTAGCCCCGGCGCAATCCTTGGACTGGGACTAACCATTGCCGCAGCTGCCGGGCTTGCCCCGGTGCTCGCAGGGGGAGCGCCCTTCCAAACCCTGCCCGTCGACATTCTCTTCGGCCCGCTCGGCACCGTCCACTTCACCACTGCTATGGGGCTAGATATTGGCGTGTACCTGGTGGTTCTGGGGCTGGCTGTAGACATTCTTGGGGCACTGGGCGCCGCCCTCGACCACGACGAAGAACAGGGCGTGCAACTAGTTAGCTCCAGAAAGGGGAAGACAAAGTGATTCCCACTTTGGGTCTGGTTTTGCTAGCCGGCGTACTGGTTGGTGCCGGTGTCTACCTGGTAACCGATCGCACTTTCACCCGCATCGTCATCGGGCTGGCCCTGATCGGCAACGGATCGAACATTGCCTTGTTAGCAGCAGGTGGAGCCGCCGGAGCGCCCCCAATTCTAGGCACCGACGCCCTCTCGTCCATTGCCGATCCGCTGCCACAAGCCATGATCTTGACTTCGATCGTTATCACCATGGCCACCACCGCGTTCATGCTGGCGTTGGCATTCCGCGAATGGATTCTTACCGGCGGTGACGAGGTTGTGGACGACGTTGAAGACCGCCGTCTAGCAAGGCGTGCAGCTACCGGCCGTGGCAGCGAACGCATCGAAGACGCTCCCGAGACCGAGGACGAAGATTCCGGCCAGGACGAAGACCAAGCAGACCGCGACGACAAAGATGAAGCAGAAGGGGAGGATGCCAAGTGACCTGGTTACTGCCCATTCCCGTCATTGCGCCGCTACTAGCTGCAGGACTATCGCTCGTACTTGGTCGCTTCCGCCGCACCCAATTGTCCGTTACCGTCATTGCGTTGGCCGGGTCGTTGGCGGCGGCAATCGCCATGGCGTTCGAAGCCGACACCGCCCCCATGGTGCTCGACGTCGGCTCATGGGCTGCCCCGGTTGGGGTCTCGCTGGTTGCGGACCGGCTTACCCTAATGATGCTGATCGTGTCGCTGATAGTGACTGTGGGCGTGCTGATCTACTCGTCCTCGCAGTCGGTATCCCGCGACGAGTCGGCCTCCCCAATGCCCGTCTATTACCCCTCCTACCTGGTGCTTTCTGCGGGCGTGTCGGATGCGTTCCTGGCTGGGGACCTGTTCAACCTGTACATCGGCTTCGAGATTTTGTTGGCGGCCTCCTTCGTACTGATCACCTTGGGAGGCACCCGGTCCAGGGTGCGTTCCGGCACCGTGTACGTCGTGGTTTCCCTATTTTCCTCTGCCGTTTTCTTGATCGGCATAGCCTTCACATACGCCGCTGTGGGAACGGTCAACATGGCGCAGCTGGCAATCCGCCTGTCGGAACTTCCAGAACCCACCCGCATCCTGTTGCAGGCCACTTTCCTGGTTGCCTTTGGGATCAAGGCGGCAATCTTCCCACTGTCGGCATGGCTACCTGACTCTTACCCGACAGCTCCCGCCCCGGTCACGGCCGTGTTCGCCGGCCTGCTTACCAAGGTGGGTGTCTACGCCATTATTCGCACTCAGTTCCTGCTGTTCCCAGGCGGAGCGCTGGATACCATCTTGGCCGTCCTCGGCATGTTCACCATGATCGTGGGAATTTTGGGTGCGATCGCCCAGGACGACATAAAACGTATGGTGTCCTTTACCCTTGTTTCGCACATCGGTTTCATGATCTGGGGCATTTCGTTGTCTTCGGAGGCCGGCCTTGGCGCCGCTATCGTGTACGCCGCCCACCACATTTTGGTGCAGACTACGCTATTCCTGATCGTAGGCCTCATGCAGTACCTGGGCGGAACTACTTCGCTTGCCAAACTGGGTGGCCTGGCCGGAAAGTCTCCGTTCTTGGCGGGCATGTTCTTGATCGTGGCATTCAACTTGGTCGGCATCCCTCCGCTGACCGGTTTCTTGGGGAAGGTGGGCCTCGCCCGCGCTTCGGTACTTGCCGGCACTGGGCGCGGTTGGGCGCTGCTCGCGGCTGGCCTAGTCGCGTCGATGCTCACCCTGTACGTGGTGGTCAAGGCCTGGTCCATGGCGTTTTGGCAGCCTAGCGAGGGCGAGAAACAACTCAAGGCTGAAAAGCGCTCCTTGCCGAAGGCAATGGTAGTAGCCACTGCAGGCCTACTGCTAGTGCAGGTGGCGATGGCCGGGGGAATGAACATTATTTACGGATATGCCGAAAGAGCCGCTGTCGATCTGAAAGCGCGCACGCCCTACCTCAATGCCGTCCTCGGCCAGGATGGGCGAGGCAGCGGGCACTCATCTGACGTGGTGCGTCGCAGTGATTTCGACGTTCTGCCCCCGCACACGCAGCGGCCGCAAGTTCTGCCCGCGCCGCTCCGCCTGGATTTTGATACCGACACTCGCGAGCGGGTACGCGTAGGGGAGGACCAATGAGGATGATTCGGAATACTTCCTGGAAGATGACCCTGTGGCTGCTGCTGGTGTGGCTCGTTCTGTTCCGGTCTATCGAACCCGTAGTAATCATTGGGGGTATCCTGGTTGCGCTGCTAGTGCAGTGGGTGGGGCCGATGATGCGAGTGGGAGCCCTGGGCAGGATTAGGTTTGTGCCCCTGCTGGCTCTAATCGCGCGTTTCGCCTGGGACATGTTCATGTCCGCCCTCCACGTGTCAAAGCTGATCGTCACCGGCAAGCGGTATCGCAGCGGCTTCGTTTCCATCAACCTTGGTGCCGTAAGCGACATGGAGTTGATGATCAGCGCGGCCATGACTTCTTTGGTTCCGGGCACGCTCGTAATTGACGTGAATAGGCACGAAAGCGACGCCGACGGTTCCATGTACTTGCACGTGATTGACATGGAAGCCTCCGGCGGCGAGCGTGGAGTGCGCGAAATGATTACCAAACAGACCGCGCGTATTGGACGTGCCCTACCCAGGCCACAGGAGGACTAATGCAATTCGTGCTCGTTGCAGCCGGCGGATTCTTGGCCCTGGCCGTGCTGCTGACCCTATACCGGTTAGAAAAAGGCCCTTCGCTGGCTGACAGAGCGATCGCCACCGATCTAATGACTGCGGTGCTGGTGGGTGTGATTGCAGTGTGCGCCGCCCTCTTCGAACGCGATGATCTGCAGCCACTGCTGGTAATTGTGGCGCTGGTTGGTTTTATCTCCTCGGCTACGATCGGGCGCATTGCCCGCCACGGCGGGGAAGAAAACCGCAGAGTCATCTCTGCTGCCGAAGAAAAGGCACGTGAGCGTCGCTTGCAGGCAGAAGAAATGAAGGCACAGCGTGCCGAGGGCGAAGAAACCTCCCACCTGACCCCTGAACAGATAGCGAAGGCGCAAGACGAACAGGAAGCAAAGGCGAAGGGGGAAGGCAAATGATCGTCCTCGAATGGTCAGGGGCTATAATCATGCTGGCCGGTGCTATTTGGATCTGCATTTCTGCCCTGGGGATCGCCCGGTGGAAAGACACGCTCTCGCGCATGCACGCTGCCACTAAACCCCAACTCTTTGCTTTTGCGGTAATGATGATCGGGCTCGCCCTTTACATGCACACTTTGCAGTGGGTGGTGCTGGTCATCCTGGCAATCGGTCTGCAGGCAATCGCGACCCCGGTGGCAGCTCAGGTGCTGGGTCACGCCAGGGTCAAAGAGATGCGCACGAAGGTAGATCGGCAGGCCGCAGAAAACATGGGAAATGATGGGCACTCGGCCCCAAAGCGTGAAAAACTATAGGCCTAGGAGGAAACATGGATATTGGTTGGAAAGTAGCAAGTGCAGCATCGGTTGCAGGGGCCGGGTTTGTGGCCGATCGTCTGATCGACTTGATCTGGAAGGGATTCACCGGTCATAAGCCCCCGCGCGGTAGCGAGGACGAAGCCGTAGCTAACATGCTCGAAGTAGCCCTCTTCGGGGCCCTGTCGGGACTTACCGTGGCACTCATCCAGCGTCTGGCCGTGCGTGGTACCTCCAAATGGTATGGCGGCAAGAACAAGAACGCTTTAGCAAACTCCCAAAAGTAACTACAGCGAACCTGCCAGGCATACTGCCACCACTTTCGGGTCATAGATGGAAGATTGCACTGAAATCATGGTGCGTGCTGCCCGGTTGACCCTGCAGGAGTCAGTGAGGGTGTCCACGTCGGCATCTCGGGGCACCTGATCGGTGGTGACGACGCTCAGTATTTCTTGGGTGCCCTCAACCTGGCAGTTAGCTTTCATCATGGTCACGTCCGCAGATTCGGTGGAGATGCGTTGCACTAGCACGCAGCTGCCAGCCGGCAATGGGGCGTGACCTTCTATTTTCTTAGTTACTTTTGGGGCGGTGAGCTTAGCTGTCTTACCGTAGCCGGGCGCGAGCACAATCTGCCCGTTAGTACCCGAGACCGTGATTCTTCCCTGGGTAGTGTCCAGGCGGGGCGCATCTCCTACCCGCTCCGGCGAGGTCCATGTTGCCTTACCGTCCTTCACTACGGACACCTCGCCCTGTTTGGAGACGGCTAGGGTGCCGAGCTTACTGGCGGTTCCCTGCGCCAGTGGCTGCTCGAACCTCCAGTCCAGATGCCCGTCGTTGCCGACTTGGACCAGGCCGGCATCGACGCCCATCGCCAGCCCGGCAGAATTGTGGGCAATAAACGTGGGGGCACCAGAAAAAACGGCCCTGTCCGCGCGAAATAGCGGATTGCCTAGCTTGCCATTCTTGAAGTGGTGCGGCACCTTGTCCAGTAGCGCTACCGGGGGAACGTGCGAGTCTGTTGTGCGGGGGAGCACCAGGTGTTCCGGAAGGTCGGCCACCTTGTCGCCGATCAGCGCCGCTCCTCTATTGCAATTGGGAAATGGCGAAATGTAAACGTCGGATCCGGACAGTAGCGGGTAGCCGGAACTGCGCAGCAGCACACGTTTAGGTTCTACCACGTCGACCGTCCCGTTTACCGATACTACTGCCCGGTTAGGTCCAAGCGTTTTAGCCATGTTCGGGGTGATCGGCGTGGCCGAGGCCGTAGGGCACCGATTCGCTTTGGGTTCGTCTTTTGGCCAGGGCAGCGACACAAGTTCCCCGTTCAAGTCGACCTGCGCATATTTGCCCTTCGGCAGGGCCAGCAGGATATTTCCTTCCAATGCGGCTACGGCTTCCGCTTTGGTGGGCATGGAAAAAAGCCACCGGGCCTTACCCGTATTCGCATCGACAAGCAGAAGACGCGACCCCTCGGTAGAAGAAGACAGGCAGGCGAAAGTTTGGCCGGTAATCGGTGAGGTGGTACATGCAGATAGTGCCGTCTTCGTCTGGAGTTGCCACGAAACGTCCCGGTCTAACCGCATCAATATGGTCTGGCCATGATTCCTAGCAAGACCGATGGTGGCTTCTCCGATTCGGGCGGGGCCAGCTGGCGAACCCTTCCCGAACAACGGAAGGAAAGCGGATACCCCCACATTCTTTGCGGATATAGAGGAGGCGACGTGCACCTTCGCCTTGGCAGGATGGGCGCGCTGGTAGGCGCTAATAGCGAGCGCAAGTAAGGCTATTACTACTGCCCCCACAATAATCGTGAGCGCTATCCGCGAGGCCCTCCTTCCCGCCGGTGGAGGCGAAGCATGCGACATTATCCTCTAAGCAAGGACGGATCGACCTTGCATTCCTTTCCTAGCCTCATAGGGGCGATCAGGCCCTTCTCGCGCAGGTCGTACAGCTTGCCCAGGACCCGGTCGCGAACTCCCCATGGATCAATAGTGTTCAAATAGATGCGGGTGCCGCCCTCGAACCCGGCAAGGGTAGAGATGCGCCACTTGACCAGAATCCGCCAGCGCAACGGCGAAGCTACCGAGGCCGGACGGTGGTACCACTCCTCGTTGCACGGCACATCCGGGCCGGTAGCGGCGTGCACGGCGTGCAGTATGTCAGAGACTCCCCGTACCTGTTCAGGTGCGGCCTCCCAGGGGTTCACCGGATCCCCGAGCGCCCACACCGCCACCGTGGGGAAGCGGTGGCCAATGCCAGAGAGCGCCACCGCGTAATCATTCTGCGCCAATATCAGGTCGCGGGAAGCCCCCACGGACAAGATATCGTCATAAATGTGCGGAGTGCGGCGGAGCCTGTCCATTTCGGCCTCGATCTGTACCGGGCGTTCATCGATAGCGACCAGCTGCTTGTGCAGGTGATCAAACGAGGCCCCAGCGGGCTTGCGCCAATTCTGGAAGGCCGCCACATAGCGCACTGCCGGATCCAAACCATACAAGTCACCCATGGAATCGCAGGTGAACTGGGTGTAGGCAGCATGCTCGTCCGGGGTGAGCGTGCCCGAGGACGCCAGTTGGGAATCGTTAGTAGCCCCATCCACGAAGTGGCGGCGCGCCACAATCACGTCGTGCCCGCCCGTGAAGAAGCCCATTGCCTGTGGCATCAGTTCCTCATCGCGTTGCGACTCGATCTTCTTCTCGGGAACGCCGTAGGCGCGCAGCCGGGCCTTTAGAATCCGCATAACGTGGTCGTAGCCCACCGACGAGGAAAGGTAACGAGCCATCCGTTCGCGCTCCTGGGTACTGGGCTGGTGGCCGTGGTTTAGCGCCCAGTAGTTTGCAGAGACGATCTCAAAAAGATTGGGAATTCGGCGAAACTGGGCAACTTCATCTTCGAGTTCCTCGGCCGAAACCCCAACCTGCTTGACCCACTTTCCGTCCCGCAGAACGATCCTGTCCTTTTCGGGTGGGGTCTCAAAGTATCTGCGGGAGCAAAATGCGCAGTGGGCGCCTTCCTTGGCTGGATCCAACGGCTTAGGGTCCTGCTGCGGCACAGCCAGAGGGCGATGCCCCCTGCCAGGGACCGTCCATACTTCAGTGCCCGTCAGCATGTTCTTCTGTTTAACCGTCCCGTCCTGCATGGCAGTGAGCGCGGACGAAAACTCGTTCTTCGATGAACTCATGCTTTAACCCTATAGGCAAATAGTCATGAATACGTATGTAGGAAGGGGGAAGCGCTAATCCGGCTTACAGCCAACCCTGAGCTTGCTTAGACAGGTCCCGCAGCAGTTCAATCGCGTCGTCGGTCATCCGCTTGGGAACGAAAATGTGGTCGTGGTAGAAGCCGGCAATCACGTTGCACGGGATAGAACGGGCAGACAGCGCCTGTGCTACAGCCGAAGTAAGCCCTACCGCCTGCGGTGACGATTCAACCCGCAAAGTAATACGCGTATAGATATCAGTGATCTGGTACCCGGCTGCTTCTGCATCCTCGCGGGCAATGACACAGGTAGTGCCTTCGTCCTCGGCAACCGTGGCAAAGACATGAACGTCCTTGGGGATCCTAGAAGAGACAAGGTAGATGTATTCTCCCTGGATCTTCGCGTCAAGGCGGGCAAGCATCTGGTCTAAATTAATCGGACTCACTGAACCAAAGATAACGGGAAAATTGCTTAGGCGCCATAGTGATTCCAAAGGGCGAAAAGCTAGCAATAATAGGGCATTTTGGGCATGAAAAAGTGGCGGACAGAACCTGCCCGCCACTTCCACGCTAATTGACTACTTGTCGGTGAAGCCTTCCTTCAGCTTCTCGGCAGCGGCCTTGATGTTTGCACCTAGGTCGCCTGCAGCATCCTTAGCCTTCTCGGAAAATTCGGAAGCCTTGTCCTTGACCTCGGCGCCAACCTGGTCCATCTTGCCTTCGGCTTCGGTGTCCTTGTCGCCAGTTACCTTGCCGGCTGCTTCCTTGGCCTTGCCGCCTAGGTCCTCGCCAGTGTTCTTCAGCTTGTCTTCGAAAGACATATTTTCTCCTTTTATCTTTTTCGAAGCGGTATTAGCTTCAATGTGCTTATGTCGGGTAATCCGCCGGACTAACGGACGCGATCGGACGAGCCGATCAATGAACGCCAATCGTTTTGGATGTGTACGCAAATGGGTGGTGTAGTGCCCAGAAGCGAATCTACGCGTGCGATTGCCCGATCCATGATCTGCCGGATGTGAGCGGGGGAAGCCCCCTTGTACGCGCCAACCTTAATTAGGATTCCCGGTTCGTTCTTTACCTCGTAGCCATACGCAGACACGTTAGTGATCCACCGGTCGTCGCCGACCTCGTGTTCAATTACCTGTTGCACCAGGTCGATGCTGGCAGTAGTGGTGCCTGAGGAGGTTTGCGAAGGAACCAACGAAGCGGTGTGAGTACGCCCGCCGCCCTGCGAGAAGATGACGCAAAGGGCAATGATCACGCCGATTACAGCAAGCGCAATGAGGGCGATTGCCAACCAGGACATGTCAGTGTTGCCGACCGTAGTGCGCTCAGCTAGATCGGAGTAGCTCTGCAGCACGGTAGGTGCGTTCTTCTTGTAAGCGTCGGTAGCGGTAGGCCACAGGGAGATGAGTAGGGCGCCAATGCCGCCAACTAGCAACAGTGCTGCCAGCAGGAACAGTAGGAACCTATTCAAAGCTCTTGGTAAGTGCCTCACTTTGCCACCTCCCCATTGGAGTTAAGCTTCACCGAACCGGTTGTGGCCGGATTTAGCTGGTAGCCTTCGACCTCGGTATTCAGTACAGACTGAATGGAGCTGGTATCGACCTCACGGCCAGACGTGGGAGTGACCTGCACGTTGGCGTTACGCTTTGAAAGCGAAGTCGCAACCTGGCCCTCGGGGAGTCCAGCGTGTTCGCGCACCGCCCTGGAAAGGGCCGAGGCAGTAACCTTGTCGTCAACAATGTAGGCAACTCGATCAGAGGCCAGCGAGTGGCGATCCAAAGCTCCGCCGCCCAAGGCCTTCCCCAGCATCCACAGGCCGAGCAAAGTGGCGACGATGCCGCCAACGATCAGGGCCCACTGGGGGACACCGGCAGGCAGCTTTACTACTGAATTGGCGATCTGGTCCCAAGAGGCAAGCAAGTTCGGCTTGCCCATGGCAGTTAGAATGCGTTCAGCAATCAGCCACACCAACACCACAGCAACGATCAGGCCAACAATAGAGGCCGTGATAGCACGAGATGAGTGCGTCTCGCGGCGCACCATGTACGACACATGCGGCCCCTGCGAAGCCGGCTGTACTGGAGCGTCGGAGGTAATGGGCTTGTCGGTGCTCATTCAACCCTCCTCTTTGGCTCGGGCTTGTAGTGAATACCCGTCAAAACCATGCGGACGTCACCGATCTTGTGACCGGTAATGCGCTCAGCATTGCGAACAATGCTTTCGCGAGCCGCATCCGCTGCGCCAAAGATGTTCATATCCTTGGTGCGGGTAACCCTTTCCACTGTTGTTTCGGGAACGGGAGTGGAAATGTCTAAGCCCAAAGCGCTTTCCGAATCGTGCAAATCTACCGAAATCTTGTCAGCTGGAACCGACAGGGCATCACCAACTACCGCAGCCGCCGCCCTCTTAATGGCTTTGGCGCGAATAGTGGTGTGACCGCGGTAGTTATGCGCGTTTGCAGATGCTTCAGACACAGTTAGTCAGACGTGGTGGTGTGCTTGCCGATCAAGGCGCTCCCGACAGCGCGCAGGTCGAGCTTGCCGGTGGTGGCGCGACCCAAAACGGCGCCAATAACCATGAACAGAGCAGTCAGAATGAAAGCCCAAAAACCGAGCTTAACTGCAACGACTGCAAGAATGGCACCTACGAAGATGCCCATTTGCGTGTTAGTCACTTGACGCGCTCCCTCTTCTTTTCGATTTCCTTGACCTCTTCCTCATCGTCGTCATCTTCGTCGATGGAAGGAATGTGAACGTCGGCAATGTCGATGTTCACTTCGGTGACCTCGAGGCCGACCAAGCCCTGGATGCCTTCGATGATCTTGGAACGAACCTGGTCGGCGACCTCGTTGAGCGGGTACGGGTACTCGGCGACGAGGGTCAGGTCAACAGCGGCCTGAGTCTGGCCGACCTCGACGTTGATGCCCTGCTTGACGTTCTCGGAAGCGCCCATCTTGTCGCGAACCGAGCCGAGGGCGCGGCTGAAGGAACCGCCAATGTCATACACGCCGGGGATCTCGCGGATCGAGAGGCCGGCGATCTTTGCTACCACCTGGTCAGCAATGGTGGTGGTGCCGTTGCCGTGGTCCTTGCCGATATTGGACTGCTGCACGTCAGTGCCCTTGCCCTGGGCAGTGGCGCCAGTCTTAGTGATGTCTTTGCGCGCATCGTTCTTTGCTGCGACGTCGGTCGGCTTTGCCGACGGCTTCTGATGGGATGATGCCACTTTGAGCTCCTTATTTTTCGAACAAGATGTTTAGAGCTTGGCCGCAACGCATAAATGCATCGCGTCATACTCTCATGTTCGAGGCTACCGGCAAACAGAAGTGTTTACCAGTGGAAGCTGCATTTTTCTGCCATTGGTATAAATACAGTCGGATAATTTGCCTGTATTTTTATTGTTTAAACATTTTTTATATCTGGTCGGGCCGCTTTAACCAGTCGCCGCTGGCAGATTCTTCGGTGTAGGCAGAGTTTTGATCCAGTGCGTTTTCGGTGGCCACATACAAATAGCATTCCACCTTCTGGCCTGCGTTTTCGCCCTCGCTAATGGTGGGGTGGGTGATGACTCTGGTGTACAGGTTGTTCGGATCTTCGTCGCCCAAATATCCCTCTAGTTCATCCATGTCGGCTAGAAGGGAATCGAAATTAGCTTCTGAAACGTAAATGACGTCGCCGGTGATCTGGTCTTCTTTTGAAGGTATTGCCATCGGGTAGGAGGGGGTCAGCAGCATTTTGTATCCGGAAAGGCGGGCGGGAATTGCCTCTTTCAGGTGGGGGCCAAGAATGGCCTCGCAGTTTGTTTGTCCTGGACGCAGGGTTCCGTACACGAAGAAGGGTCTATAAGTGGTGTTCATGTATCAATACTGGCACTTCAGGCGTAGAACCTAAGCGATCTTTTCGGGTGCGTCGCGCGTCACGCAAAAATAGGGTTGAGTCTTGTCGGCTCAACTTTTACGCCCAAGGTGAATTAAGTGGCCATCGCAAAGTTGAGCGTCTTAGACTCAAGGTGAACTTGAAAAAAGAAAAGGAGCTCAAAATGGTTAGCAGGTACGATCCCTTCCGCGAGATGGAACGTCTATTCAACTCGACTATGCGCCAGGCTTCTAGCCCGGTTCTTCCCATGGACCTCTACCGCGATGGTGACAAATTCGTGGCCATCCTAGAGATGCCTGGAGTGGACCCCGATACGATCGACATCGATGTCGAAGATCGCACGTTGACTGTGCGCGCAGAACGGCACTCTGTTGAGGGCGAGGACATTGAGTGGCTTACACACGAACGCCCAACCGGAACCTTCGCAAGGCAGCTGTCGGTCGGCTACGGCGTAGCGCTAGACAAGATCGAGGCCGAATATAACGACGGTCTTTTGACCCTTACGATTCCGGTGGCTGAAGAGGCCAAGCCGCGCAAGATTGCGGTCAAGTCGGCTTCTACCGCCAAGACCATCGATCACGAATAGGCAATAAACATTTTGGGGGGCCACTGGCCCCCCAAAATGTTTTTAAATCCGATCCATTGTCTGCGGGCTGGATCCGGTGCGCCCCGCCTCTCCCTTATCTAAATTATTAAGAATTCTCATCGATTCTTCATCTAAGCTGAAATCGAAAATATTTGCGTTCTCTTCAATTCGCTCCCGCGAGGAAGATTTTGGAAAAACAATAACTCCGCGCTGTAACGCCCATCTCAGGGCCACCTGCGCGGGTGTCCGCTCCAGGCGCGTAGCAATCGTCTGCACCTCGGGAATCTCTAGGATCTTGCCCCTAGCCAGTGGGCTCCACGCCTGCACCACAATGCGATGCTTTGCGCAGTAGTCCAAAACCTTATTGTTGGCAAAAAGTGGGTGCATCTCGATCTGATTTACGTGGGGCACTAGACCGGTTTCTGTTCGAAGCCGTTCCAAATGCTCGACCTCGAAATTAGAAACGCCGACTGTGCGCGCGCTCCCGTCGGCAGAAAAATCTTGCATCATCTGGAAGCATTCGGGGAAGCGTCCGCCGTAGCGATGCACCATAGGCCAGTGCATCAAGAACAAGTCAACATAATCAGTCTGTAAATCTGCCAAAGACTGTTCAAAAGAACGGCGGGCATCATCGGAGAGGTGATTGCCGTTATTCAGCTTGGTAGTCAAAAAGATCTGGTATCGGGGAATGCCAGAAGCCGCAATGGCCGCCCCTACCTGCTTCTCATTGCCGTACATCTGGGCGGTATCAATATGTCGGATCCCGGCCTCCAGTGCGGTTTCCACGAGGCGTTGCGTGTCCTCGGGCGCAATCTTGTACGTGCCAAACCCAAGGTAGGGGATTGAGTACCCTCCCATGGTGCGCTTGGTGGGAATTTTCAAAGCAGAATTCATATCTGGCCTCCTCTGCTTCCACCCTATCCATAGCAGGTGCTGCGAATGCAAAGCCGGCACCATACACTGGTAAGCAAGAAGACCGCCTTGTATTAGGAGACAGTAATGTCTGATCAGAACCAAAATGAGTCCACGGGCAGCAATCCGTGGGATCCGAATCAGTTGAATCAGAATGGCTCAACGCCTGTTGGAAACACCTCGCAGGATAGTCGGTACGGCCAGCCCGCACAGCCGGGTCAGTACGGTCAGTACTCTGTCAACACCGATCCCCGCTACGGCAAGATGGGGGAGGCCGGTTACGACCAGAACCCGCAGGGGTACGGCCAGTCCTACTACGGCGCAGGTGCTGGTGGCGCTGGGTACGGTCAGAACGGACAGTACGTCGTAGTCGAGGGCGAACCTCCCGTTGACCAGGACTTCACGCCGCATCCGGGGACGCAGATCCCATCGCGCCTGGCAGGGGTCAAAGGTGTGAGTGTTGGAAAGCGCATTCTTACCCGCATCCTCGACCAGATATTTCAAGGAGTCATCCTTGTGCTCGTATTCGTGATCTCCGGAGGCAGCATTTTCGCTGCAACTGCTCCTCTATCTGAAGTAGAAACGATGTCTGACGACGAGATGGCTGATGCTCTTGCACCCGCGATTCTTGGTTCTTTGGGCAGCTTGGCTTTAGGGGTTATCGTACTAGGAGTGGTGGTGCTCCTGCTCGTGTTCTTCACCGGATACACGCTGGGGGGCCTAGTTACTGGTGTGCGCACAATTGATTACACCACCGGCAAGGGTGGCGGCCTGCGCGCGGTTGGCAAGTGCATTGCTTACCCCATCATTAAGGGAACCGGCATTGGATCAATCTTCCTTCTGTTTGTCTGGTTTGCAACCCGCGACAGCGCCGAACGGCACTGGGTTGACCGCCTGATCGGTACCTGGGTTATCGATGCGCGCGACGGGCGTGATACTCACAAAGAACTGAAGGCACAACGGGGTTAGCAAATAATTCTAAATAAGGCGGTGGGCCGAGGAGTTTTTCCTCGGCCCACCGCCTTATGTTCAGGTGTTGGCTACTGGTAAAGTGCCGGTCACGTTAGGCGGAGGCGCCCTCGAACTGGGATTGGTACAGGCGGGCGTAGGCGCCAGCGGCTGCGAGCAGTTCGGTGTGGGTGCCCTGTTCTACCACGTCACCGTCCTCCATCACGATGATGGTCGATGCGTCCCGGATCGTCGAGAGGCGGTGAGCGATCACGAAGGACGTGTTGCCTTCCTGCAACCTATCCATCGCCTGTTGCACTAGCACTTCGGTGCGGGTGTCCACGCTGGACGTTGCCTCATCCAGGATCAGCACGTCGGAGTGGCGCAAGAAGGCGCGGGCGATGGTCACTAGCTGCTTCTCGCCTTGCGAGAGGGAGCCGCCCTCGTCGGATACTTCTGTGTCGTAGCCTTCGGGGAGCTGCCGGATGATGCGGTCTACCTGGGTGGCACGGGCGGCTTCAACAATTTGTTCGTCGGTGGCTGCCGCGTTGCCGAAGGCAATGTTGTCCCGGATCGAGCCCTTGAATAGCCAGGTGTCCTGTAAGACCATGGCGCAGCGTTCGCGCACCTGCGCCCTGGTCATCTGGCGAATATCTACACCGTCGATCAAGATCTGCCCGCTGTCTATCTCGTAGAACCTCATCAGTAGGTTTACCAGCGTGGTCTTGCCGGCGCCGGTTTGGCCGACGATTGCCACGGTCTGTCCGGGGGCCACGTCCAGGGACAGGTTCTTGATGACGGGCACGCCCTCTTCATAGCTGAACGAGACGTTCCTGAACTCGATATGGGCTCCGCACATGCCAATCTGAGGGCGGGAGGCGGCCTTTTCGTGGCTCTGTTCTGGAGAATCCAGGAACTCGAAGATGCGTTCGGCGCTGGCGCCGGCGCTTTGCACAGTAGAGAGCATTTGTGAGAGCTGGCCCAGCGGCGTTTGTAACTGACGCGAATATTGGATGAAAGCTTGTACCCCGCCCACCGACATGCGTCCTTCGAGCACCATCAGTGCGCCGACGACGCATACGGCAACAAAAGCCAGATTGTTGATCATGGTGGTCACTGGTTGGCTTAGTCCGGAACGCCAGTTGGCGCCGAAGGCGGAGTCGAATAGTTCCTTGTTGTGGTCAGCAAATTTGCGCCGAAATTGGTCGCGTAGGTTGAAGGTCAGCACGATCTCGTGACCCGAGAAGGCTTCTTCCACGGTGGACTGCACGTTCCCGGTCGCCTTCCACTGCCGCTGGAAGTAGGGCTGCGCCCTCTTCATAATGATGAAAATGATGACTAGGCCTGCCGGAACGATCAGCAGCGCCACGATTGTGAGCTGCCATGACAGCATAAACATCATGGTCAGGGTGCCAAGTAGTAAGAAGATGGAGTGGAACAGTTGGTTCACTACCTGCTGAAGGGATTGGGACACGTTGTCCACATCGTTTGTCACCCTAGAGAGGATGTCGCCGCGGGCGGCGCCGTTGAGAGCGCTGAGCGGGAGGCGGTTGATTTTCGCCTGTACCCGCTGCCGCAAGTCATAAGACACGTTTTGCACCGCGGTTCTAGTGCAGAGGCCGGAGAGCCAGTTGAGCACGGCTGACACCAGGTACAGGAGCACTACGGTCAGGAGGAGTTTCCCAAGTAGCGAGTAGTTGATCCCCACCCCTGGAACCACGTCGACGCTTTGCAGCATCTTGGCCATCTGACCTTTGCCAGATTCGGCTAGCTGGCGAATCACGTCAGCCTTTGACTGGCCGGGCTGCATGTTCTTCCCGATCATTCCGGCGAATATCGTATCTGTAGCCCTACCTAGCAGTCGGGGTGCCACTACTGACGCAACAATGCAGATGAACGTCAGGAGTATCGCCGCTATGACGCGTAGCTTTTCGGCCCGAAGGGTAGCGAAAAGTCGGGCGATGGTGCGGATAGGGTTCTTCGCCTTTTGGCCTGGTTTCCTATTGTTTGGTCTGGGGCTCATGCTGCCTCCTCGGCGCTAAGCTGCGAGGCTACGATCTCGCGATACGTCTGGGACGATTCCATTAGTTCCTCGTGGGTGCCCTGGGCAGTGATCTGACCGGCGTCGAACACCAGGATGTTGTCTGCGTGGCGGACCGTAGAGACTCGTTGCGCCACCACTACTACGGCAGCGTCGCCCACGTATTTCCGAAGGTTGGTGCGCACGCGCGCGTCCGTTGCGTAATCGAGGGCGGAGAAGGAGTCGTCGAAAATCACCAGCCCCGCTTGGGCGTAGAGGGCCCGGGCGATGGTCAGTCGCTGCTTTTGTCCGCCGGAGAAGTTGCTGCCGCCGGATTCTACCTTCGCGTCTACGCCGTCTTCGAGCTTGTCAACAAATTCGTCGGCTGCGGCGCCGGTTAGGGCCCGCCGTACCCTGGCGCGAACCTCGTCGGTAATCTGCTCCTTAGTAAGCCCGGAAACAGTGGTGGCGATAGTGCCCGAGAACAGGTAGGCCTTTTGCGGCACGAGGGCGACGTGGCTGCGTAGTTGTGCCAATTCTATGTTGCGAATATTGGTGGTGTTGCCGTCGCGCTCGCGCACAACCAGTTCGCCCTCGGACGTGTCCATGAGACGGGGGAGCAGGTTTACGAACGTCGATTTGCCGGTACCGGTAGAACCGATGATGGCGGTGGTCTTACCTGCCGGGATGGTCACGTTGATGTTGGCCAGGACAGGAGACTCGGCACCGGGGTGCGTGATCTGGGCGTTCGTGAACACAAAGTCCACTGGTCCCTGCGGCATGGGCACGGGCGAGCTTGCGTCCTGCACCTGTGGGGTGGTCTGCAATACTTCGCCAATGCGCCCGGCGCTGACGCGTCCGCGCGGGATCATCATGAACAGCATTGCTGCCATCATGACCGCGCCCAGAATCATCGCTAAGTAGTTGATGTATGCCATCAGGTCACCGATTTCCATCTGTGCCGCCTCTACTTGGCCGGAGGCAAACCAGACTACCGCCGCGTTAGATATCCCAATGATCAGGGAAATTGAGGGAATAAAGATGGCGAAGATATTGCCGGCGCGCAGTTGCATCTTGCGTAGCCGGGCATTGGCATGGGCAAAGCGATCGGCCTCGCTATCCTGGCGGCCAAAAGCGCGGATCACCTGTACGCCGGTGAGCTGCTCGCGCAGTACCGCGTTCACGTCGTCGATCCTGCTTTGAATGCGCTTGAAGATGGGGGCCAGCAGATACATGGCCCCGCCGGCGGCAGCGCCCAAGACCGCGATCGAGACCGCCAAAATCCATGACAGGCCCACTGTCTGGCGCAGGGCCATGAAGATGCCGCCGACCATCATTACCGGGGCTACTACCATCACGGTCAAAGTAATGAACGTGACCATCTGTACTTGCTGGGCGTCGTTAGTAGCACGCGTGACAAGCGTGCCGGCGCCAAAACGGTTGATTTCGGGAAGGCCAAATTCGCCCACCTTGATGAACTGTACTTTGCGCAGGTATTTGCCCAGTGCCATAGACAGGCGAGCGCCCTGATAAACAGCTAGGAAGGAGAGGCCCGCAGACAGGAAAGAAAACAGGATCATGGTGAGCCCGGACTGCTTTACTACCTCTAGGTTTCCGGCAACCACGCCCTTGTCGATGATGCGGGCATTGAGTGCCGGGAGGAATAAATTCAGCAGAGTTTGCGCCAACTGTGCGAGCACGACCACGGCAATGGCAAATTTGTGGCGGTGCAAATATTGCCAAGAAAGTTTAAGGAGCATTTCGCCTCGGATCTATAACTTATTCAGGGCTGATACAAGCCTATATTCCGCTTTTCAATAGCGCCCAAGATATCGCTGCTGCCGAAGTGTGTCCCCCGGGGGCGAATTATTGTGGGTAGGAAGACTTTTTCACCTAGCACCTCAGCGGGCGATCGGTGTGGGATGATTGAGGCATGAATAAGCGCAGATTCTTCAACTTTGCTTGGAAAACAATTGGTGCCACCACCGTTTCGCTAACGGCTACCGGACTGGCTTGCTGGAGGGTGGCCGTTCACAAGTTGGCCCGCCAGCGCCGCCCCTACCGCCGCGCTTGGGAAGACGCACAGCTCGGAATCAGCGTGGACCTGGATCGTATTGCTAAGCAGGCTCCGGCAGAACGCCCTCTTATCTATGTGGCGTTGGGCGATTCGGCAGCCCAGGGGATCGGCGCTCGCACCATAGAGGACGGGTACGTGGCTCGCATTGCGCAGGGGCTTGAGGCTGCTTCCGGGCGCAAAGTACTGTGCGTGAATCTGTCGGTTTCTGGCGGCACTGCGGTAACGGTGCTAGGCAATGAATTGCAGCAGCTCCGCGGCATGGGCTTGGACGGTTCGTTGCTTACCCCCGACGTGATCACCCTGGACATTGGTGGCAACGATGTGATGATGAAGCACCTCGAAGCAAAAACGTTCGGGCAAGCTATCGAAAATATCCTTGCTCAGCTGCCCACCAAGGCCTATGTGGCCAACATCCCTAGCTATGGTTTTGGCAACTGGGAAAAGCGGGCAAAACTGTTCTCGCAAAAGGTTGACGAGGCCGTCGAACAACACGGACACACCGTTATTGACCTGCGCACTTACTCCCGCTCTCTGCCTACCTGGTTCTACCTTTTCCGGCGTCATGCTGCCGATTTGTTCCACCCGAACTCGGCTGCCTACGCAGACTGGGCGGGCATGTTCTTGCAACGCATCTGCGCTGACCACAACTGGGAGGTTCCCCAGGAACAAAATGCCTAGTAGACGGTAAGCCAACAGTGGGCAGCGGTACGATTTTGGTGTGCTTGACCTTCTTTGTTCCCACCCACTTTTAACCGTTTTCTTAGTAGTTGCTCTGGGCGCCATTTTGGGCGCTATCCCTTTTGGCCCCATCCGCTTCGGAGCTGCGGGCGCCCTCTTCGTGGGACTGGCACTAGCTGCTGCTCGGCCGCAGTTGGGCGAAGGGATGGAACTGCTGCAGGGGCTGGGGTTAGCTCTCTTCGTCTACTCGGTAGGAGTGGGGGCAGGCACTACCTTTCTGTCGCAATTTCGCCGGCAATTGCCTCTCATGGGGATAGCCACGGCTTCGGTGTTGATAGCCGCCGTTGTAGCAATTGTTGGCGGCCACCTTGCAGGTCTTCCCAAAGCGCTTACTACGGGACTTTTTACCGGCGCGCTAACGGCGGCCCCCGCCCTCGACACGGCAGCAAAGTTGACCGGCTCGCATGAAGCCACTGTCGGCTACGCGCTGGCATACCCGCTGGCCGTTATTGTGGGCATCGTAATCGCCGCGATTACCGTGGGGCTGAAATGGAAAGGACACAACGACGTTCCTTCGCTGGCCGGCCAGGGCCTAGTTTCCTACACCGTCGAAGTGCACAGGTACATTCCGGTGCGGGACGTGCCGGGGATGCGCACCGGCGAAGTGCGCATGTCCTACCTGCGGCGCGACAAGCACACGCGCGTAGTTGCACCGGGGGAAGATCTGGTTCCAGGCGACGAAGTCGTAGTAGTAGGAGTTGGGGAAGCCCCGTTGGAGACCGTCGAGTACCTGGGGCAGCTAGTGGAAGAGCACCTTGCTGACGATAGGTCCGAGGTCGATTTCGAATGGTTTATCTGCTCGAATCCGGAAGTGTCGGGACGCACCATCGCAGAGCTCAACCTGCCTGCCCGCTTCGGCTCCCAAGTCACTCGCATCCGCCGCGGTGATCTGGATTTGCTAGCAACTGACGAGACCATTATCGAACCAGGCGATCACGTTGCCGTGGTAGCTCCCCGCGACGAAATGGAAAAGATCTCGGAATTCTTCGGCGATTCTGAACGGCGCGTCAGCGAAATTGACGCGGTAGCAGTTGGCATTGGGCTAGTAATCGGCATGATCGTCGGCTCTGCACAGATCCCCATGCCCGGAGACATGAGCTTCTCATTGGGGCCGGCAGCTGGGCCACTAGTAGTAGGCATGGTGCTAGGCGGGCTGCGTCGTACCGGACCGCTAGTGTGGGCATTGCCGCAGGCAGCCAACCTGACCATGCGCCAGCTGGGACTGCTATTTTTCCTAGCCGGACTGGGCCTAGTAGCGGGGCCATCCTTTGCCAAGATGGCAACCAGCCCAGAAGGATTTAGAGGCATCTTCGTCTCGGCTGCGATCGTGCTCGCATCCTGCCTGGGCACCGTAATTCTTGCCTATTTTGCCGGCCTGTCAGCGCCCAGAACGGCTGGCGCAGTAGCCGGCGGCCTAGGCCAGCCAGCGGTCCTGAGCGCTGCCCAAGACCGCGTGGCTGACGAACGCATCGAAAATGCCTACGCCGCCCTCTTCGCCTTTTCGATGATCATCAAGATCATCCTGGTGCCGGCGATTTTCGCCTTCTAAGAAGCCAGGTAAGCTGCCATCACGGCGCTGGTTGCCTCGAAGTCCGGAAGGAACGAGACTTCGCGGGCCGAATGCATGGACAGAATCGGCTGGCCTATGTCAACGGTTGTGATACCCAAGCGAGTGGCGGTCAAAGGCGCGATCGTAGAACCGCACGGACTGGAATTATTAGAAACAAACACCTGCGTCGGCTGCCCTGCCTCGGCTGCAGCGGCTGCAAAGATAGCCTGCCCCACCGAATCGGTGGAATAGTGCTGGGCGGCATTTAGCTTTAGTACCGGACCGCCGCCAAACACTGGGTGGTGCTGCGGATCGTGCTTCTCAGAATAGTTGGGGTGTACGGCGTGGGCCACGTCAGCGCTCAGGCAGGTAGTTTGGGCCATGAACTGTTCGCGCACTTCTACCGTCTCGCTGCCAATGATGCGGTTCAATACGGATTCAAGGAAGGGGCCGCACGCGCCCGAACGGCTTTGTGAGCCGACCTCTTCGTGGTCGAAACACGCCAAGATCGCAACGTGGTTGCTGTCTTCCAAGTCAAGCAGGGCGTGCAAGCCCGCCGCTGTGGAAAGCAGATTGTCCTGCCGCGCCGAAGCCAGGTAGTCACCTCCGAATACTCGCGGGCCCTCGGTGGGGTAGGTCAGTAAGTCGTGGCCGACAATATCCTGCTTCGCGATCCCCGCCTCTTTGGCGACTACGGCCAAAATGTCCTCTTCCTGCAGGATCGGCTGCAGGTGCTTCTGCCTGTCCAACTCCAGCTTGTTGCCGGCGCTCCGATCCAGATGAATTGCTAGCTGCGGCAGGAAGGCCACCGTGTCGGTACGCACCAGGTGTGACTTGCCCGTCCGGTCGGTGATGCGCCCGGCCACGCCCAGTTCGCGATTGAGCCACGAGTTCGGCATCATGCCGCCATACACCTCGACGGCAAGCTGGTTGTAGCCGTCCGCAGTGGTGAACTGTGGCTGCGGCTTCAGCTTGAACGCGGGAGAATCGGTGTGCGCCCCCACGATGCGGGCTCCGGGCTTAGCCGAGGTCGGAATATACCAGGCGATGAATGCGCCATCGCGAACAACCACGTGCCCACCCGGGGAAGCATCGAAGGGCTGGGCTTCGTCCTCGACGTTGTACCCCGCCTGTTTTAGCAGTTCACAGGCGCGCGCGGCGGCGTGGAAAGAAGTGGGCGAGTGGGCGATAAAATCCGTCAGAAATTGACGCTGCTCTTCTTGACTCATGTAAAGATGATACGTCGACCTGCCTGGTCTCCCTATTGCAAAGAATCAGAAAAAGTGTTGTGCTACACATATGAACACACCTGAAGAAATCGCATACGAAGCAGTAGCAATCACCGGCGGTGGACGCGATGGCAAGGCCTATTCGCGCAACCCCGACATCACCTTGCAGCTGGCCACTCCCTCCGAAATGGGTGGCACTGGCAAGGGCACTAACCCCGAGCAGCTGTTCGCAATCGGCTACGGCGCCTGTTTCCAAGGCGCCATGGGGATTGCCTCAAAGGAACTGGACATTCCGCACAAGGGATCGAAGGTTCGCGCCACTGTTGGAATTGGTCCCGAGGGCGACTCCTTCGCGATCAAGGTAAAACTAGAGGTGACCGTACCCGAGGTGCCAGTAGAGCAGGTGCAGAAGCTAGCTGAGCGCACTCACGAATTGTGCCCCTACTCGAAGGCGACCAGGGGCAACGTCGATGTCACGATCCAGGCCGTTGACCACATTGACGATGGGATCGACGACTAGTCGAATTAGATAGCAAAATGGGGGAAGCAGCTGCTTCCCCCATTTTTGTTTGCGCTAATTAGGCGAGCTTGGAAGTTACTTCCACTACCCGCTTGGCCATGTGGTCGAGGGCGTCTACGGTGGCCTGATCGATTTCGTTCTTATTTTCGGGGCCAGTCACCTTGGACACGCCGTACGGGTTGCCGTCCACGAACTTGAGGGGAGCGGTGAAGCCCGGGGTGACGATGATGCCGCCAAAGTGCATCACCATCTGGTAGATCTTGTGCAGCGTGGTTTCCTGGCCACCGTGGGCGGTCTGCGAAGAGGTGAATGCCGCGTAGACCTTGTTGGCGAGCTTGCCTTCGGCCCACAGTCCGCCCAGAGCGTCGATGAAGGCTTGGAACTGGCTGGCGGGCGAGCTGAAGCGAGTGGGGGTGCCGAAGATGATCGCATCTGCCCACACCAGATCGTCGCCGGTGGCGGCTGGCAGATCCTTTGTGGCCTCGTAGTTGGCGCTCCAGGCCGGGTTAGAGGCGAAGGTTTCGGGGCTTACAGTTTCAGCGATGTGGCGCAGGCGCACCTCGGCTCCTGCTTCTTCCGCGGCCTTGGCAAGGCGCTCTGCCATGTCAGTGCCGTGTCCGGTCGAGGAATAGTAGATGATTGCTACCTTGGTCATTTCTATCCTTTCGTCTCTTGGCCTCACGGTAACATCAAAATGGTTGCGCGCGCAATGAATATTGAAAATATTGTTTCGCAGGGGTTAATATGATTCGGCTGGTAATTGAATTTTTTGGTGTAAGTCGCACCGGAGGAAACAGTTGCTCGGTGCGGGTAAAGTTTTTTGCCTACAATGGGGACCTAAAGATCGGGGATGAAAGTTAAGGAGGGGCTCGTGGCCGACAACTTCTCGCTGTGGCATCAGCTTGGCTATGTATTTCGCAAGGTGGATGACGTGCTTGACCTGGAGTTGTCTGCTCTGGGGCTGTCCTTGCAAGATGTACAGTTGTTGTATTCGCTGAAACAGGCTCCTGAGTGGCGGCTGCGCATGAGTGACCTGGCTGATTCCGTAGCGCTGACCCGCTCTGGGGTTACTCGCGCTGTGTCTAGGTTGGTGAAGCGGTCGCTAGTTTGTAGGCAGGTTTGCCCTAAAGATCAGCGCGCGATGTATGCGGTAATGACCTCCGAGGGCGACGATGCTCTTGCGGGGGCGATGGAAATAGTTGAGCCCGTGCTGCAAAAGTATTTCTTTGACGGGCTGTCGAAGATGGATGAACGCGCAATTATGCGCGTAATGGAGCAGGTGTCTGTGCTGCTGGCAGACTCGAAAGCCTGCCAGCGAGCCGAGGTGCGCTAATCGGCGAAACGGTAGACGTTCGTTTCGCGTAGTTTGAAGCCGCAGCGCTTGTACAACCTGTTTGCCGCCTCTCGGGAGGGGCGGGAGGTTAGGTCTACGGTGCGGCATCCCAGTTCTTTGGCGTGGGCGACCGCGGCCTCTACCAGTGCCTGGCCGGCGCCCTGGCCGCGCGCTGCTTCGTCTACTACTACGTCCTCGATCCAGGCGCGCAGGCCGGTGGGAATCTTGAAGGTGGCGAGCGAAAGCATGCCAAGTAGTTTGCCCTTGTTTTCTTCGGTTTCGGAGCGGAATCCGAACAGATAGACCCCGTCCTGGGCAATAAATTCCGCGGTCTGCTCTGCGGTAAGTGGTTTCGAAGAGCGCGATAGCTGCGGAATTAGTTCCTGCATTAGTGCTACTACTTCGTCAGTAGTCTCGGTTAGTAGTTCGGTTGCCATTTTTCCTCCGATTTGCTGTTACTTGCCTAGTTTCGCACGTTCTGTGGGAGCTTGCGTACCTCGACCCAAGCGGGGTGTGAGGGAGCTTACTTAATTGCTGGAATAAAAGCGTTGCCCTCATAGTTGAGTTAAGTAGACTCAACTTTTGGAGTGGCGACTTGACAGTCGAAAGCTCCTAAGGAAAACTTGAGTGCAACAGACTCAATGATGGTCGCTATGTTCGCGGCGGCCAGATGGAAGGAAGATAAATATGGCACGTGCAGTAGGTATTGACCTTGGCACCACGAACTCGGCAATTGCAGTACTAGAAGGTGGCGAGCCCACCGTTATCGCCAACGCGGAAGGCGCCCGCACTACTCCGTCGGTAGTCGCTTTCTCCAAGTCTGGCGAGGTGCTGGTCGGTGAAATCGCTAAGCGTCAGGCGGTAACCAACGTCGATCGCACCATCTCTTCTGTGAAGCGCCACATGGGTACCGACTGGACCGTCGACATCGACGGCAAGAAGTACACCGCTCAGGAAATCAGCGCTCGTATCCTTGGCAAGCTCAAGCACGACGCGGAAGAATACTTGGGCGACACCGTTACCGATGCGGTTATTACCGTTCCCGCATACTTCAACGATTCCCAGCGTCAGGCAACTAAGGATGCCGGTAAGATCGCTGGCCTAAACGTAAAGCGCATCGTCAACGAGCCTACCGCCGCAGCGCTGGCCTACGGCCTCGAAAAGGGCAAGGAAGACGAACTGATCCTAGTGTTCGACTTGGGTGGCGGCACCTTCGACGTGTCGTTGCTGGAAGTTGGCAAGGACGAGGACGACTTCTCCACTATTCAGGTGCGCGCCACTCACGGCGACAACAAGCTTGGTGGCGACGACTGGGATCAGCGCATCGTCGACTGGTTGGTGCAGCAGGTGAAGTCCAAGACCGGTACTGATCTGACTACCGATCGCGTTGCTCTGCAGCGTCTGCGCGAAGCAGCTGAGCAGGCCAAGAAGGAACTGTCTTCTGCCACTCAGACCTCGATTTCGCTGCAGTACCTGTCCATGACTCCCGAAGGCCCGATCCACTTGGACGAGTCCCTGTCTAGGGCAAAGTTCCAGGACATGACTTCGGATCTGATCGAGCGCACCAAGGCGCCGTTCCAGCAGGTAATCAAGGACGCGGGCATTTCGGTGTCCGACATCGACCACGTAGTGCTGGTTGGTGGGTCCACCCGTATGCCGGCCGTGACTGACGTCGTCAAGGAACTGACCGGTGGCAAGGAACCGAACAAGGGCGTAAACCCCGACGAGGTTGTTGCTGTTGGTGCAGCACTGCAGGCTGGCGTCATTCAGGGCGAGCGTTCCGACGTGCTGCTGATCGACGTGACCCCGCTGTCGCTGGGCATCGAGACCAAGGGTGGCGTGATGACCAACCTGATCGATCGCAACACCGCGATCCCGACCAAGCACTCCGAGGTGTTCTCGACTGCCGAGGACAATCAGCCCTCCGTGCTGATCCAGGTCTACCAGGGTGAACGCAAGTTTGCTCGCGACAACAAGCCGCTCGGCAACTTCGAACTGACCGGTATTGCTCCGGCCCCGCGCGGCATCCCGCAGATCGAGGTCACCTTCGACATCGACGCCAACGGCATTGTGCACGTGTCCGCTAAGGACCGCGGCACTGGCGGCGAGCAGTCCATGACCATCACCGGCACGTCTTCGCTGTCTGACGAGGACATCGACCGCATGGTGAAGGAAGCAGAAGAAAACGCTGAAGAAGACAAGAAGCGCCGCGACGCCCAGGAGGCTCGCAACAACGCAGAGCAGACTGTCTACTCCATCGAGAAGCTGCTGAAGGACAACGCTGACAAGCTACCCGAGGACACCGTGGCTCCGGTCCGCGAATCTGTGGACAAGGTCAAGAAGGCTCTAGAGGGCGACGACACCGAGGCAGTAAAGTCCGCCATGGATGAACTGAACCAGAAGGCACAGTCGATCGGCCAGGCCCTGTACGCACAGGCCCAGCAGTCCCCGCAGAACGAGGCCCCGGCTGGCGACCAGAACGCCTCCTCCGCCGATGACGACGTCATCGATGCCGAGGTAGTAGATGATGAGGATTCCTCCAAGTGAGTGAACTAAACGAGCCCCAGGAGCGGGCTGACAAGCCCGCTCCCGGCGTTTCGGACGCCGAGAACGCGAAGGCAGAAGAGTCTGCCGCACAGCGCGAAGCGCCATCGGAAGATACCACCGCAGAAACTGAGGACGCTCCCGCCACACAGGCGAGCGAGGGCGAAACAGAAGAAGCGCCCAAGGATAAGCAGGAAGAAGAGGTGCCTAGCACCGACCAGATCATTGGCAAATTAGGCGATGATTTGGCCAGGGCAAAGGCCGACCTGTACAACCTGAACAACGAATACCAGTCTTACGTCCGCCGGTCGAAGGCTGATATTCCCGCGCACAAGACTGCTGGACAGCTGGACGTATTGGAGTCGCTGCTGTCCGTCCTCGACGATATCTACGGTGCCCGCACCGCAGGGGATCTGAAAGACGGCCCCTTTGCGGCAATCGCGCAAAAGTTGGAAGAAACGCTGCAGAACCGCTTCGGTCTGGAACGCTACGGAGCCGAGGGCGACCACTTCGACCCGAAGCTGCACGAAGCGCTCATGGCCAACGAGTCTGCCGACGTAAGCGAACCAACGGTTACCCAGGTACTCCAGCCCGGCTACAAGGTCGGCGATCGAGTCCTGCGGGCAACAAAAGTTATGGTTTCCAATCCCGCATAAAGAGGAGGTGAGCTGGGATGACCAACCAAGATTGGCTTTCTAAAGACTTCTACAAAGTCTTAGGCATCTCCAAGGATGCCGACCAAGCAGCCATCAAGAAGGCATACCGCAAGCTCGCCCGCAAGTATCACCCGGACCAGAACCCTGGCGACAAGACCGCCGAGGAAAGGTTCAAGGAGGTCGGGGAAGCTTACGCGGTGCTCTCTGATAAGAAGCAGCGCAGCCAATACGACGCCCTCAGACGGATGGCCGGGGGAGGTGCCAGGTTCTCCGCGGGCCCTCAGGGGGCCTCCGCCGGGGGGTTCGAAGACATGTTCGCGTCAATGTTCGGCGGGGGCGGAGCGAATTCAAGAGTTCGCTTTTCAAACTCCGGCGGCGGGGGCGCGGGATTCGAAGACATCTTGTCCGGGCTCTTCGGCGGCGGAGCCGCGGGCGGCGGCTTCGGTAATTCCGGCTCGTTCGGGGGCTTCTCGCAAGCCCCGCAGAAGGGGCAGGACTTGGCTACGGAAACCTCGCTTGACCTGCGACAGGCGGTACACGGTACCACTCTGAAGATGAAGGTCGACGGGCGGATTATGACCGTGCGCATCCCTGCGGGCGTGCACGATGGCCAGAAGCTGCGGTTGCGCGGGAAGGGCCGCCCATCTGCGAATGGGGGAGCTCCGGGCAACCTGGTCGTTACCATTCATGTCAAGCCGCACCCGGTATTCGCGATCGAGGGCGGCAACCTAGTTGCCGATCTTCCCGTGACTGTCGAAGAGGCAGCTTTGGGCGCGAAGGTGCAGGTGCCGTTGCTGGATGGAAAGTTGGTTACCGTGAAGGTGCCTGCCGGGTCTTCTTCAGGGGCTGTGCTGCGGTTGCGTGGCCGCGGTGTGCCCAAGGGCAAGAAGGCTTCAGACCTGCTGCTTAAGCTTAAAGTAGAAGTACCCAAGAAGCTGTCGCGCAAGGCCAAGTCAGCCTTGGAAGAATTTGCTGCTCAGACGGCAGATTTCGATCCGCGCTCCGGGTGGCAGGCGCAGGCAGCGCAAGACTAGTTTGGAGGTGATGGCGTGTTTGACGCAGCGATGTACGTGATCTCAGTGGCTGCTGAGCTCGCTGGCATGCACCCCCAGACTCTGCGCCAATACGACCGGCTGGGGCTGGTTACCCCGCAGCGCACTAAGGGGAGAGGGCGCCGGTATTCGCCCTCGGATATAGCGCGCCTGCGTCGTATCCAGCAGCTGAGCCAGGAAGAGGGCATCAATTTGGCGGGGATTTCCCGCATTATTGAGCTCGAAGAGAAGCTGGGGCGGCTCGAAGCTGAAAATGAGCGGCTGCAGGAACTAGTGGCTCGTTCTTCGCGAGTGTTCGCTGCTTCCTCGTCTGGGGAGGTGTGGGAATCCGCGCTCGGAGAACGGTTCCGGGCGCCGGCCAGAGGCGGTGCCTTGGTGCCGTACGGCTCGCGACTTGGCTTTTCGCGCGAGCAACGGCCTGCTTCCAGGGCTGTCGTAGTATTGGACGTCTAGCAAGAATACTGATGCGCTCCTTAGGGAAACCTGAGGAGCGCATTTGTATATCTGGGTGCGTCTGCACGCTTCCTAGTAGATTTCGTATGCTTGGTACACACGAACTATGGAAGGTGAGTAATATGTCTGAAAATACTCCGCAGCAGCACAGGTCGCAGACACCGCCACCACCGCCTCCGGTGGCAACTACTGAGGGCGATTCTTACGCTTCTTCTGTGCAATCGCATTCTGAAGGGCAATCGCAGGGCGCCCCTACGCAGCAGCCTTCTAGCGGCAATACCTCCCACCCGTATCCCTACCAGCAGGGAGGACAGAACCAGCAGGGCGGACAGTATCCACCTACCGGCCAGTACCCACCTACCGGGCAATACCCACAGTTCCAGCAGGGCCCCGGCTACTATGCCCAGCCGCAGCGGTCCGGGGATACGTTCTTTGGGGCTCTCTTTGACCTGAAGTTCGAAAAGTTTGTCACCATATCTTTTGCACAGGTTCTTTACGTCCTGCTAATGGCTTGGGTGGTCCTGCTGTGGGTGGGGGGATCCCTGCTGATTGCCTCGGGCTCGGCCGCATCTGCTAGCTACGAGTTCTCCAGCGCGGCATCTGGCACGGGAACGTTCATTGGGACCTTCCTTGCGTGCCTGTTTGTTGGGATTGTGCCCTCTTTCTTCCATCTGGTGTTTGGGCGAGTAGTTCTGGAACTGCTAGTGGCAAACGTGCGAACTGCGCGTAACACTTCTAAGCTCGTCAACGCGGAACAGAAGTAGACGTAGATGGCCACTCCTGAAAAACCGCGCTATGGGGTTCGGTTGCCCCGCGACGAGCAGGGCAGGCCGATCCTGCCTGACGGATCTGTCTATCAGGCCGCGCCGGAGGTGCCCAAAGCGCCGACTGAAGAAACACCGTCCTGGCCTCCGCGGCCGGGCCAGTGGTCCACAAAGGTGGCAAAGAAGAAGAAACGGGGCCTGGGGTTGCCAATTGCTTTGCTGATCGGTGGGCTGCTTTGCGCTTTCATCATTGCTCCAATGATCGGCGGTGTAGCGATGTTCATGAGGGAGCCGGCAGGGTTACAAAAAGCGTTGCAGTCTCCTGATGCACTGCAGGTGCACGACGGCGCAAAGGTCCAGATGTCTCAGCTTGGCATCACGTACGTAGGTTTTTCCGAAGAGGGCGCCGGTGACGATTGCACAATCGGCCAGGGACAGGGACGCACGAAGCTAGTGCCCGCTCCCTTTTCCAAGAAGGTCTACATAGCTCCCATTCTGTCCTCGGGCGAATACGTGTTTCGGTGTAAGGCACAGGGGACGGCTACGGATTCGGCACAATATTTGGACCCTGAGTTTCAGGGCGGGCTAGCCCCGGGATATGCCATAGCCATCCAGGTTGCGGTCTTCGCTTCTATGGTTGCCGCCGGGATCGGCATGGTGCTCCTAGTGCGCCGGCTGCGCGTAAGGAAGGCATAAAAATACTGGCCCAGCTAAGCTGGGCCAGTATTTTTATGCGATCGCGCTTACTGGGCGTCCTTGTTTTCCTTAGGGGCGTCCTTGGGCTTTTCCTTCTTCTGTTCAGTCTGCTTGTCCTCGTTTGAGCCAAGGTAGTTGTCTGCAGCACCGCGAGCCTGATCGATCTTGTCGTCATACTTACCGCCGGTGACTTTCTTAGCCGCCTGGGAAGCCTTGTCCAGAACAGAATCGGTCAGCTTCTCGTTGTGCGATGCTTCGCGCACCTTGTTCATTGCTTGATTCTTGATGTTGTTCAGGTCCATAACCGTCCCCTTTAACTAAATAAGGGTGGGGCAAATGCCCCACCCCTGACGATTGGATTATTCGCCTAGGCGCTTGTCTGCAGCGTCGCGGGCCTGATCAATCTTATCGTCGAACTTGCCACCGGTAACCTTCTTGGCGGCGTCGGAGGCCTTGTCGAGGCCAGCGTCAGTGGTTTCCTCGTTGCCGGTGACCTCGGATAGCTTTTCGGTTGCCTTGTTCTTCAGATCATCTAGTCCCATGTTTGCTCCTTGGGTAGAAAATATGTCGGACACAACTATTTTGCTTGAAAAGATTCATTGGCGCATTATTTTTCTGCTATGGCCCGCCGTGAAAAGGGGAGTGAGCCCAGGTTGGGGTAGGAGTCTGAGAAATACATTAGAAGTGAGCTAAGCTACACTGTAAAGCGGGATTGAGTGGAATAGACTCAACTTTAGGATTGTTGGACTAATCAGATAGGAAATTCTTGAGGAGGTCCAAGTGAACACCAAGCTCACTACTAAATCGCAGGAAGCGGTAACCGCTGCGTTGCAGGCTGCCTCGGCAGCAGGTAATCCGCAGGTGGAACCGCTGCACCTGCTCAATGTTTTATTGGAAGATGAGGGCGGGATTGCCCTGGCCCTGTTGGAGGCAGCGGGCGCGGATCGCAAGCAGATCGGCGCGCACGTGCGGAAAGCCCTGGTGGCATTGCCGTCCTCGTCAGGTTCTTCGGTTAGTGAACCATCCACTTCCAGGGCGCTGCTGAATGTGATTACCCAGGCCAGCGAGAGCGCTGGGGCCATGGGGGATGAGTACGTCTCTACTGAGCATTTGCTGCAGGCTCTGGCGAAAGTTCCCTCGGCGGCAGCCGAGGCGCTAAAAGCTGGCGGGGCTACGTCCGAAGCTCTCGAAGCGGCTATGCCCAAGATTCGGCAGAACGGCCCCGTTACCTCGCCGAATCCGGAGGGCACCTTCGAGGCTCTGAAAAAGTACGGGCGCGACCTGACCCAGGTTGCTAAGGATGGCAAACTCGACCCGGTCATTGGCAGAGACAGTGAAATCCGACGCGTGGTACAGGTTCTTTCTAGGCGCACCAAGAACAACCCGGTGTTGATCGGTGAACCCGGCGTTGGCAAGACTGCGGTAGTGGAGGGGCTAGCCCAGCGAATCGTCGCGGGCGACGTGCCGGAATCTCTTCGCGACAAGCGCCTGATTAGCCTGGACATTTCGGCAATGCTGGCGGGGGCAAAGTACCGCGGCGAATTTGAGGAACGCTTCAAGGCAGTGTTGGCTGAAGTGAAGTCTGCTGACGGGCAGATCATTACCTTCATCGACGAGTTGCACACGGTGGTAGGCGCCGGGGCCGGTTCGGAAGGTGCGATGGACGCGGGCAACATGCTCAAGCCGATGCTGGCCCGCGGGGAACTTCGCCTGGTGGGCGCTACTACGCTCGACGAATACCGCGAAAACATTGAAAAGGATCCGGCTTTGGAACGCCGGTTCCAGCAGGTTTTCGTGGGGGAGCCCTCGGTTGAGGACACCGTGGCAATACTGCGCGGCATCGCTCCTAAGTACGAAGCTCACCACAAGATCACCATTTCGGATGGCGCCCTGGTTGCTGCTGCCCGCCTGTCCGACCGCTACATTACCGGCAGGCAGTTGCCGGATAAGGCGATCGACCTGATCGACGAGGCGGCTTCTAGACTGCGCATGGAGCTGGACTCTTCGCCAGAAGAGATCGACCAGCTCACCCGCGAGGTGGACCGGTTGCGCATGGAGGAGTCCTACCTGACTGATTCGGACGAGGCAGACGACGCTGCTAGCGCGGAACGGCTGGCTAAGCTGCGCGAAGAGCTGGCCAACAAGACCGAGGAATTGCGCGGACTCACTGCCAGATGGGAGGCCGAAAAGGCCGAGCACAACAAGGTCGGCGATCTGAGGGTAAAACTCGACGAGTTGCGCACCCAGTTGAACGTGGCCATGCGCGATGGGCGTTGGGAAGAAGCCGGCCGCCTGCAAAATGGCGACATCCCCCAGGTGGAACGGCAGATCGCCGCCGCCGAGGAGGATGAAGAGACCCCGCTCGAACCCATGATTGCCGAAAAGGTGGGGCCCAGCGAGGTTGCCGAGGTAGTCGAAGCGTGGACCGGCATTCCCACTGGCAAACTGCTAGAGGGCGAACAGGACAAGCTGTTGCACATGGAAGACGTCATTGGCGAACGCCTAATAGGCCAGAAGAAGGCTGTTCAGGTGGTGGCCGATGCGGTGCGGCGCTCGCGGGCAGGGGTGTCTGACCCTGACCGGCCGACTGGTTCCTTCATGTTCCTGGGGCCGACTGGTGTGGGTAAGACCGAATTGGCAAAGTCCTTGGCGGACTTCCTGTTTGACGACGAGCATGCGCTGGTGCGTATCGACATGTCCGAGTATTCCGAGAAGCACTCGGTTTCGCGTCTGGTCGGTGCTCCTCCGGGATACGTCGGTTACGACGAGGGCGGCCAGCTCACCGAGGCGATTCGGCGTCGCCCCTACTCAGTGGTATTGCTGGACGAGGTCGAGAAGGCTCACCCCGAGATCTTCAACATTTTGTTGCAGGTCCTAGACGATGGCCGGCTTACTGATGGGCAGGGGCGCACGGTTGATTTCCGCAACACCATTTTGGTGCTGACTTCGAACTTGGGTTCGCAGTTCTTGGTGGATCCAACCATGGACACCGAGGAGCAGCACAACTCGGTAATGTCTACGGTCCGGAGTGCGTTCAAGCCGGAATTCCTGAACAGGTTGGACGAAGTAGTAATCTTCGACGCCCTTGATGAGGACGAATTGGGCCAGATTGTCACTTTGCAGGTGGCCTCCATGGCGGCCCGTCTGAAGGACCGCAGGATCAAGCTTGAGGTGGATGAATCGGCCCGACAGTACCTGGCAAGGGAAGGGTATGATCCGGCGTACGGTGCCCGCCCTCTGCGGCGACTGGTACAGCGGGAAATTGGCGATCCACTAGCGAAAATGCTGCTTGCTGGAAAGGTTAAGGAGGGCGAAACCGTCACCGTTACGGCAACGGATTCGAAGCTTAATCTTGGCGTGGCATAATTGACCGGCGCTTGGCGCGGAGTGATCCCAGTTTTGGGATCGCTCCGCGCTGTCGCATAACAATTTGTAAAGCAAAAATTAAATTTACAGTAATGTGCTCGGAACGGGCTAAACTAAGGTAGAAGAGGTCAGAGGGGAGATTGTGATGCCTGCGCGAAAGAAAGAGCGGGGACCTTATGCTGGCGGCCTAGCTCGGCGGCAGAAAATCCTAGATACAACGGTTGCGCTCCTTGGCGAGGTGGGATATTACGGTCTTTCCATGAGGGATATCGCTCGTCGAGTCGGCATCTCTCACCCCGGCGTCATCTACCATTTCCCCACTAAAGAAGCGCTGCTGGCGGCGGTTATCGAACGCTACGAAAGCCAGTTCGGCGTAACACTCGACAGTGTCGAGCACTTGGAGGCACACGAGGTCGTTCGCCTTTTCTTAGCTCTTACCGGTATTCACGTACACGACCCGGCTCTGGCTCAGATGGACTGTGTAATCGAGGTGGAGGCTGCTTCTACCGGTCATCCGGCCCGGGAACATTACCAGTACAACATGACTCGCATCGCGAAGGCGTTGACCAGGGCATACAAGGCATTTGAAGAGCACGGCCTATTCAAGGTGAATACTTCTGCCGCGGATCTGGCCCAGCAGCACCTGGCACTGTGGCGGGGGCTGCGCATCATGTGGCTATACGATCACAGCGTGGACGTGCAGGGTGCGCTTCGCGGCGAAATTGTGAAGGCCTTCGACATACTGAGCCCGCATCACGCTTCGCTCGCAAAATACTTGGAGCTCGACACTCCGCAGGCAATGTTGCAGATACAGCGGGTTACGGGCATGACCCTTCGGGACTTCCTAGACATTGGGCTGCTGGATGTTTCCCCCGACAATCTGTCTGATATGGGCGTTGGCCACCTGCAGATCGGACTGGTTTACCGCATTCTTAACGCGGATGTGCTCACGGTTCAAGACATTGCTGACAGCTATTACGCCCACGAGGTTCCCAAGCGAGTCGTGGACAAGATTATTGCCTCCGACATCGTCACCGATCGGGACCTGGTCCTAGCGAAGGGCTGGGATGACAGCGAAGAACAGGATCGGGAAGAAGCGATCCGGCAGCTGTTTGCACCTGTACAGCAAGAAGAAGACCCACAGGGGAAATAGATGCACTCCATGCCTCGGCAATTGCAGCAATCGTTAGATGAAACCGACCGACTGCTGCAGGAACCGTGGCAGCTGGTAGTGGTAAAAAGAGGCAAGGCGGTAGGGTGGACGCCCGGCATCCACCAGTCCTTCCCGCTCGCCTCAGTAACCAAATTGCTCGCGTCGTGGGCATACTTGGTAGCGCTCGAAGCGGGAAAGATATCGCTTTCAGATCCGCTAGGGCCAAAGGGGGCAACCCTCGAGCACGTCTTCTCGCACGCTTCCGGGTTGGCCATGGATTCAGATAAGGTGCTCTCTCCGGTTGGCACCCGGCGCATCTACTCGAACCGGAACATCGAAATCTTGGGCCAGGCAGTCTGCCAGAGCGTGGGAGCTGAAAACGCGGGGCAGTGGATCAAGCAGGCGGTACTGGAGCCGCTGCAAATGACCGAAACATCCGTGCCCGGATCGCCGGCGTATTCGGGAATATCAACCACTAATGACCTGACGCTGTTCCTGCGGGAACTGATGGAGCCCACCCTGATCAGCAAAGAAACCGCTGCAAATGCGATGCGCCCTCATTTTGATGGACTCAGCGGGGTGCTGCCCGGCTATGGCAGGCAAGACAACAACCTGTGGGGGCTAGGATTTGAAATCCGGGGGCAGAAATCGCCGCACTGGACCGCGCCCTCAGCCTCTCAAAAAGTGTGTGGGCACTTCGGGCAATCCGGGTCGTTCCTATGGGTGGACCCGCAGCTGCAACTGGGGGCCGCCTTCATTGGAGCCAAGCCGTTTGGGAAGCAACATGTGCAGGCTTGGCCGGGCCTAAATGAGGCGATCCTGGCAGCCTACGCCGATTAGTCGAATAGGGTCTGCCACGCTGGTCCTTGAGCGCGGGCCTCGAAGCACATGCGGATCTGCGCGGGCGTGTTCTTGGAATCAGAGACCTGTGGCAGCTCATCCAGGCTGAAGTAACCGGACTTTGTAGTTTCGATGTTTGACTCGAAGCTGCCGCCCTCGTTGTGGCAAAGGAAAAATAGCTTCCACACCGAATAGGCAAACAGGGGTTGGTTGTGCTTGTTGCGATCTTGCACCGCCACCAGCTTGTAGGGGCGCACGCGCAGCCCCGCTTCCTCGGCTGCCTCTTTTGCCGTGTTCGAGGCCGGGGACTGCAAGATGTCAGCCCAGCCTCCCGGAAGGGACCACTGGCCGTCATTCTCACGCACCAAAAGGATCTTGTCATCCCTAAATATTGCCGCGCGTGTATCCACCTTCGGAGTCTGATAGCCCGATTCGTTGCAGAACAGCTCTCGTGCCTTCTGCGTGGGAATATCTGCCTGGTGAGCCACCATTTCGGCGGCTATTTCCCGCAGCTCTTGGTAGCGTGCGCGATCGAAGTTGTTATCCGTGTATGCCAAACCCGTTTGGGCTAAAGACTGAATGCGCATAGCCCACGAGAGCCAGCGTTCCACCTGCTGCACTGTTCCTCCTACAGGTCGAAGTCAACAATTACGGGCACGTGGTCAGAGGCGCCTTTGCCCTTGCGCTCTTCGCGGTCGATCTGCACGTTAGTGACCGCTTTATCGAGGGCGGCGGTGGCGTACATCCAGTCGATGCGCATGCCCTCGTTCTTGGGGAAGCGCAGTCGCCGGTAGTCCCAGTAGGTGTAGCCTTCCGCCCGGTCCCGGGTCACCTCTACCATCCCGAGGTCGGAAAAAGCGGCGAATGCTTCGCGTTCCGGAGCGGACACGTGCGTGGAGTCTTTGAAGACCTCCATGTCCCACACGTCCTTGTCTTCGGGGGCCACGTTCCAATCGCCCATTAGGGCCAGCCTATCCTGCCCCGACTCCAGCTGCGCGCTGGCAAAGTCTTTCAATCTAGCCAGCCAGTCCAGTTTGTACTGGTAGTGGGGGTCGTCCAAGGCTCGTCCGTGAGGCACGTACAGGGAGCCGATGCGTACCCCGGCGCAGGTGGCGAATATTGCCCGCGGTTCTACCTTGTCTTTGAAAGTAGGACAGTTCGGAAAAGACACCTGGACGTCCTGCGGTTCGCTGCGCGAGAGGATCGCCACCCCGTTCCACTGGCTGATGCCGGCAGCGCAAGAGTAGTAGCCGACCTCGGCAAAAGCGTCCGCGGGAAAGACCTCTTCCTTGCACTTGGTTTCTTGGATGGCAAGCACGTCCGCTTCGGAGCGATCCAAAAATGCCAGGACGCGGTCTAGTCGGGCTCTAATAGAGTTCACATTCCAGGTTGCAATACGCATACTTCTAAGCTATCGCACGGCCGGGCGCGCCAAGCCTGTAAAGTAGAGGCATGTCTAACGATCCGCAGCACAACAAACTTGCCGAACTAGTACGTGAACTGGCCGTTATTCGCGGGGAAGTTACCCTTGCCTCCGGCCTCAAATCTGATTTTTACGTGGACATGCGCAGAGCAACTTTGCACCACGAAGCAGCCCCTCTGATCGGGCACGTCATGCTGGACATGCTGGAAGAAGCCGGCATTTCCCCAGAAGATATTGACGCCGTTGGCGGACTCACTATGGGAGCCGACCCGGTTGCCACCGCGATCATGCACGCAGCCGCTTCCAGGGGCCTAGACGTGGACGCCTTCGTAGTGCGCAAGGCCGCCAAGGACCACGGCATGAAGCGCCGCATCGAAGGGCCGGACATTGCTGGCCGCAACGTGGTGGTGCTCGAAGATACCTCTACCACCGGCGGCTCCCCGCTGGAAGCCGCAAAAGCTGTTTCCGAGGCCGGCGCCAATATCCTGGCCGTCGCCGTTGTAGTAGACCGCGACACGGGTGCCAAGGAAAAGATCGAAGCGGCCGGGTACAAGTACCTGCACGCCCTCTCGCTTTCGGATTTGGAGCTGGACTAAGTGGCAACAGCCCTAATCACCGGTGCCTCTTCGGGCATCGGTGAAGAGTTTGCCCGCCAACTAGCTGAACGTGGACACGACCTGGTGCTAGTGGCGCGCAACGAAACTAAATTGCGGCAGGTGGCGGCCGCCCTCGACTGGGTAAATGTCGAGGTGCTGCCCGCGGACCTGTCGAAAGCGGCAGACACGGATCGGGTCGCAGCCCGGCTCTCTCAGTCGGAGCGGCCCATCTCGCTGCTGGTAAACAACGCCGGCTTCGGCTTGGGGCAAGTGTTCGTCGAGGGCGACACGCAGCGCGAACTAGACGCGTTGAACGTGATGGTGCGTGCGGTCATGGTGTTATCCCAGGCTGCAGCGCGCGCTATGAAGGCGCGCCACCACGGCGCCATAGTCAACATTTCCTCGGTGGCTTCCTGGACGGCAGGGGGCACCTACGCTGCCCACAAGACCTGGGTGAACGTCTTCTCGGAAGCACTTGCCAGTGAACTGAAGGGGAGCGGGGTCACGGTCACCTCCGTGCGGCCGGGCACCACCGCCACCGAATTCTTTGACAAGATCGGTTTCGACTTCGCCTCTCTGCCAACGATTGCTCGGATCAGCCCACAACAGGTCGTAGCCGAAGCTATGCGTGGGGTTAGCGCAGGAAAGGTCGAGGTCGTACCTTCCTTTACGTACAAGGTGGTCGACGCCCTCACCCACATCAGCCCCCGCCCCCTAATCAGGCTCATCACCGGACGATCCAGCTGGAGGATCAGATAGTGGCAGAAGAACGTATTGATTCCCGCGAGGTCGGGGTAGGCCCTTACCCCGGAGGGAAGAAGGCATGGCCGGACGATCCGCGATTGGATCCGACCCTGCTCGAATATGGTGACCGGCGAAACGTCTCAGATAAATACCGGTATTGGAAGCTGGATGCCATTGTTGCTGATCTGGATCAGTCGCGATCCTCGCTTGAAGTGGCCATCGAGAACCTGGACCACGATTTCAACATCGGCTCCATTGTGCGCAGCGCCAACGCCTTCAATGCCCAAGCGGTGCACATCGTTGGCAAGAAGCGTTGGAACCGGCGCGGAGCAATGGTCACCGACCGGTACCTGCACGTAGACAACCTGGCCACGCCAGAAGAATTTGTTAGCCGGATGCAAGAACGCGGCAAACTAATCATCGGCATTGACAATGTTCCCGGCTCCACCCCAATCGAAGAGGTGGAACTACCGCGTGAGTGCGTGCTAGTTTTCGGCTCCGAATCAGAAGGACTAAGCGAGCCGATGCGAGCCTCTTGCAGCGCAATTCACCACATCACCCAGTACGGTTCCACCCGCTCCATAAACGTGGGTGCTGCCGCCGCGGTCGCAATGTGGGCATGGGCCAGAGTGCACCTTAGCCGCCCTACCGGTTAGCTACAGGCGAATATTGGGCTAAATTGGGACTTTGGCACTCGGAAAAAAATGTGAAACAGGGTAAATTTATCCCTGTAGCGATCCTCTAGTTAAAAGGAGATACCTGTGGCAATCGCAACCCCAGAGGTCTACGCCGAAATGCTGGACCGGGCAAAGGAACAGAAGTTCGCGTACCCGGCAATCAACGTAACCTCTTCCCAGACCCTAACTGCTGCCCTGCGTGGATTCGAGGAAGCCGAATCTGACGGCATCATCCAGGTTTCCGTAGGTGGTGCCGAATACTTCTCTGGTTCTACCAAGAAGGATCGCGTTGCCGGCTCGCTGGCAATGGTTGCTTACGCCCGTGAGGTCGCCAAGAACTACAACGTCACCGTTGCGCTGCACACCGACCACTGCGCCAAGCAGAACATCGACTCTTGGGTACGTCCGCTGCTAGAGCTGGAGGCCGAAGAGGTCAAGGCTGGCCGCGATCCGTTCTTCCAGTCGCACATGTGGGACGGCTCCTCCGTTCCGCTCGACGAGAACCTGAAGATTGGCCAGGAGCTGCTGGAGCTGTCCCAGAAGGCCAACACCATCCTGGAAGTTGAAATCGGCGTTGTCGGCGGCGAAGAAGACGGCATCAAGGGCGAAATTAACGAGAAGCTGTACACCACCACCGAAGATGGCATCAAGACCGTCGAGGCTCTTGGCCTAGGTGAAAAGGGCCGTTACATGACTGCTCTTACCTTCGGTAACGTTCACGGCGCATACAAGCCCGGCTTCGTGAAGCTGCGTCCGGAAATCCTGGGCACCATCCAGGAAGAGGTCGGCGCCAAGTTCAACGCTGGCGATCGTCCATTCGACCTAGTAATGCACGGCGGCTCCGGCTCCACTGCCGAAGAAATCGCCACCGCTGTAAAGAACGGCGTCATCAAGATGAACGTCGACACCGACACCCAGTACGCCTTCACCCGTCCGGTTGCTGCCTGGATGATGGAGAACTACTCCGGCGTCCTGAAGATCGACGGCGAGGTAGGCGTCAAGAAGCAGTACGATCCCCGTTCTTGGGGCAAGGCTGCTGAAGCTGGCATGGCTGCACGCGTTGTCGAGGCCTGTGAACGACTCGGCTCCAAGGGCACCAAGATGAAGTAAATCCTGCGCGGATTTGTGGGGCTGGCGCCAAAGAGCGCCGGCCCCATTTTCGTTGGAGAAAAATCATGAGGGTTGTACTTGCACCAGATTCATTTAAGGAATGCCTGAGCGCCGCCAAGGTGGCCGCCGCAATGGAGTGGGGAGTCCGCGAAGTGGCACCCGAGGCAGATTGCACTTTGGTTCCCATGGCAGACGGAGGCGAAGGCACGGCCTCGGCAGTTGTTGCAGCGTTGGGTGGATACTGGCAGGAATTGCAGGTGCACGGCCCAATGGGCACTTCCGTAGGTGCTCGTTTTGGCAAAGTCGGGCAGGCGGGAGTCTTTGAGGTGGCGTCTGCTGTGGGATTGGGCCTGGTAGCCCCTGCTAGGCGGGACATTTGGTCGGCCTCTTCCAGAGGGGCAGGGCAGACACTGCGAGCGATGGCATCGATGGGCATACATCGAGCACTGATTGGCCTGGGCGGATCTGCTACAAACGATGGCGGGATCGGACTCCTGGCAGGGCTGGGAGCACAATTCTTTGATCAGAACGGACATGCCGTAGAGCCGCTAGTAAAGAATATTCCGCAAATTACGCAGCTGGCCCTGGAACCTGCTCTGCAGACTGTGGCGGCAATGGAACTTACCGTAGCTAGCGACGTAACTAACCCGCTATGCGGCCGCGAGGGCGCTTCCGCGATTTTCGGCCCGCAAAAAGGGGCCACCCAATCTGACATCGAAGACTTGGATCGCACTCTGGCGTATTGGGGAAGGCTGCTGGAACAGGTTACCGGCAAAGAACTGATTGATCTTCCCGGGGCAGGGGCAGCAGGGGGCATGGGGGTTGCCCTCCTTGCTCTGGGTGCCCAGCTACGACCCGGAGTGCAGGCGGTCGGAGAAGCCGTGGGCCTGCCGGAAAAAATCCGGGGAGCAGACCTGGTCTTTACTGGCGAGGGCAAGATTGACGGGCAAACTCGTTACGGGAAAACCCCATATGGGGTAGCGCAGATGGCTGCAGAACAGCACGTGCCAACCATCGCGGTGGCGGGCAGGGTTGGGTCCGACGCGGAGGAACTGGTGCCGCACCCGTTTGCAGCGGTTGTGCCTACCCTGTTTGCCCCAATGTCGCTTGAGGAAGCAAAGAAGAGTGCCGCCAAAAACATTGCGAGCACCGTCGCGAATTGTCTGCGCCTAAAGCTGCTGTAGATACGCCTCGATTTGTGCCCGGCTGGGGGAGGTGGCAGGGCCTGCTTTGGTGACGGTCAGTGCGCCGGCCACATTCGCGCGCCTTACTGCCTGAACCGTGTCCAGGCCAGCTAACAGGGAAGAACAAAAGACTCCCGCGTGGGCGTCTCCGGCCCCATTGGAGTCGACGGGACTTACCACGGGCGTTGCCACGTGCTTGGGTGGATCCGAGGACGGCCAATAGATAGTGGTGCCCGCGGCTCCAGCCCGAGCCAGCACGGTTACGTGGAATTGTCTAGCGAGGGCGGCTCCAGCCATAGCCGTGGAGTATTCGAGCAACGCTAATTCGCGTTCGTTCACGCTGACTACACTGCACAGGCCAAGCACCTTATCGAGGGCGGCAATGTCGCCTACCACGGGACTGACATCTAATACGATCTGCTTGGCCTTGACCGTGGGCAACCACTGCAATAGTGCCGCGCTGTTTTGGGGGTGAACGAAGGAATACCCGGAAAGATAGATTACGTCTTCGGAAGATAGCGGCACCTGCGCCAGCAGCTGAGCGGTTAGCTGCGCTTCGGCGCCCACCGTAGAGACGAAGGTTCTTTCTGCCTGTGCATCCGTCATGGCAATGCAAAAACCAGTGTCTTGATCGGGAATGGGCGGCAGGGCTAGATGGACGCCCTCGGCCTGCATTGCGCTGCGCACTAGGTCCCCAAAGAAGCCCGTGCCACAGGTCCCGGCATAGACTACCTCGGCGCCGTCGCGAGCTGCCGCTGCCATGACGTTGAAACCGCCGCCAGCTGCAAAGTTGTGTGAATCTACGAAGACGTCCTCGCCTGCCTTAGGTACCCTGGCGAGGGACATTGTGAGGTCTACAATCGCCTGGCCGGTATGGATCAGTCGCGCCATCAGAATCGCCTCCTAGCAAGAGGGGCGTAGCAGGCTGCGGCAAGTACCAAGGTTACTAGCCAAGCCAACCCTGCCTGACCAATCCAGGTGGAATAGGCCGGTCCCGTAAATATGGGCGTCGACCCGTCGGTTACCTGAATGAATAGTGAACCAATTCCGATGGCAAGCAGCCAGGGAAGAAGTGCTGCCCACCTGATCCCGCCGGTGTAAAAGTACTTGCCTCCTGCCGAAAGGTCTAGCAGGTCAGGGCCGCTGTAGCTGTTCCGGAAGCACATGTCCACCAAGAAGATGCCGATCCACGCGGCAATGGGAATCGCCAGCACGGAAATGAAGGCAACAAATGGCCCGTAAAAACCCTGCGCCACAAGCAGAAACAGGATGGATCCTGAAGTGGTAGCGACCACGTCAACTAGCACTGCCCACACGCGGGGAATGCGGATGCCGAGGGTGAGGGTAGTAAGCCCGGCTGAATAAACCGACAGGTGATTAGAGAGCAAAAGGCCGACAATCGAAACCAGTAGGTAGGTAGCTGCCATCGGCTCGGGCAGAGTTTGCCGAATAGCCTCCATCGGGTTGGGGGATGCAAGCACCTGCTGGTTAGAACCGCCAATGAGGGCACCCATGCCGATCATGATGACCAGCGGGATGCCGGCACCCGCGGCGGCAGAAAGTACGAGGGCGCCCCCTGTCACCGAGGGACGCTGGTAGCGGGCCATATCGGCGCCGGAGTTAGCCCAGCCAATGCCCGTCCCAGCGGCAATGATGCCTATTCCCGTGAGCACTTCGGCAAGGCCGGCACCGGGCTTTGTTCCCAGCGCAGAGAAATTCACTCGGACCAATAAAAAGGCTGCCACCAGCAGGTTTAAGGCTCCGAATATCCAAGTCGCCCATTTTTGCACCACCAAGATAGCGGCGTGGCCCAGTCCAGCCGCCGCGACCGTCAGGGCGACAAAACCAACAGCTCCAACCACTGCAATGACAGGTGCCTTTGCCGCCGTGCCGGCAGTGCCAAAGCAGTAGGAGCAGAAAGTCACGAACGCCAGTGCCGCCGTCGCAGTATTGACTGTTTCCCAGCCCAATCGCGAGAGCAGGGAGATGAACGTGGGCCCAATGTTGCCCAGGGTGCCGAACATCGCCCTGGACAATGTGAGCGACGGCGCCCCACCATTCCTGCCAGCTACCGAAATGATGCCCACGACGGCAAAAGAACCCACTGACCCGACGGTGGCCGCAAAGAGAGCCTGCGGAATACTAAGTCCGAGGGCGATCAGCGAAACTCCCAGGGGAAGGCCGAGCACTGAAATATTCGCCGCGAACCACACCCAGAACAATTCCAGCGGGTTGCCGCCACGCTCGCTGGCAGGAACCGGTTCGATGCCTCGCTGCTCGTAGGAAGTAAGACGGCGGCCCATTATTGTTCCCCTTTGCGCAGTGCCAAGAGCTTTTCGGCAGTGCCGGCAAAATCGTGCTCATTGACCTCTTCAACCAGGCCAATCTGCGAGGGCGGAAAACCAGCAGGGCCGTGCAGGGCACCTAAGATGGCCCCGGCTATGGCCCCAATGGTGTCGGTGTCCCCGCCCAGATTCGCCGCCGCGCACAGGGCCGTAAAAGGCTTGTCCGCATACTTGCAGGCCAGCAGTAGAGCGGCAGTAACCGATTCGGGAGACTGCACAGACGTGCCCACTACCTGCTGTAAGAAGGTAGAAAATTCTTCCTCACCCATGGATTGACACAGTGGCCACAGCGCCTTGAAGCGGGCGGGGATTGACGCGCCCGCGACCCAGTTGCCGTAGTCTTTGCTGCCCTCGGCGATCCCCGCAGCTAGCGCCTCGGGCAGGGCCGCCCCCTCCAGGACATTACTGATGGTCACCGCCACCGTCATGGCGGCCGAGATGCCGATCGTAGTGCCGTGAGTGAGTGACGATATCTGGCAGACGGACTCCCGAAGGTGCTGGCCAGGCGGGTAGGCAATGCCCACCGGCGCAATGCGCATCGTAGAACCGTTAGTGGAGCCGTATTTTCCCGCCTCTGTCAGGTCCCCGCCCTCGCGAATCTTATAGAGGGCGGCCTTGGTGGAAGGGCCGAGCAGATCTAGCGAACCTATCGCGATCATGTGGTCTTCCCAATCGAGTAACGCCTGCGCAAAGGCGGGAGCGGAGAGTCCCTGCACTAGCATGTGGGCGACGATGAGCGCCTGATCAGTGTCGTCAGTGACCCGTCCGGCAGGAAGATTCGGTGCGATTGGTTGGTCCGCACTGGCATCCCGAAGGTGCGTAATGCGCCCGTAGGTAGAGATAATCTGCTGCGGCGACAAGGATTGCGTGGGGGCCCCGAGCGCATCCCCTAAAGCTAGGCCTAGCAGGCAACCTTCCGCTTTTTCAATGAGGTCAACAGTCATTATTCCCCTAAGGTTTTTTCTAACCCTAGCGCTTTTAGAAAACACGGGTAAATGAATCTCAAAAGACGCAAAAGTGGTAGCTCAAAATGCGGCAACAGCCAATACAGAACAAATGCGGTTAACGTTTCCTGCCCATTCGGTAACTGCGTTAACCTGGCAGTAGTCAACTTTTCTATGCCTATTAGGGGGCGAAAATGCGGACTCGTTTCTCCAAGTTGCTTGCCGCAAGTTCAATCATTCCGATTTGTGCGCTAGCAGGGTGCACAACAAATACCACCTCCGAACCCATCGAATTTTTACATACGCTGCCAGACGGACAGAACATGGTAAGCGTTTCCCAGATGGTGCAAAAGTGGAACAAGGAGCACCCAGCTTCGCAGGTCAAGGCCGAAAAATTCGATGCGGGCCTAGACGAACTGATCAAGAAGCTCGAGCTGGATGTAAAGGCAGGCACCGCCCCCTGCCTGGCAATGATGGGCTACAACGAGATCCCCGGTGTTTATACGAAATCACTGGTGCAAGACGTTACCGCCCAGGTAAAGCAATATCAGAAGAACTATTCGCCCTCGGCAGTGTCAATGACCGGGGTGGACGGCAAGTACTTTGGGCTCCCCACTGATACGGGCCCACTGGTGTATTTCTACAACAGGTCGGCTTTTGCGCGGTTAGGAATTGACCCGCCGCAGAATATTGCAGACTTTCGGAAGATAGGAAAAATAGCAGCCGAAAGTGGAAAATATGTAGCCGACTTTGAGCCTGACGAATCCCCATACTGGTTCTCCGCTCAGGCCATGGCCGCCGGAGACAAGTGGTACCAGATCGAGTCCGGCAAGTGGAAAGTGGGCGTGGATGGGCCAGGAGCGAAGAGGGTCGCCAGCCTTTGGCAGGGTCTCTTTGCAGACGGCGCTGCTCTGAAACTGCCCCGGTGGGATGACACCTTCAAGAAGGCACTGCAACAGGGAAAACTGATCGGTACCATCGGAGGAGCCTGGGAGGCCCCGCTGCTGGCCGCAGACATGCAGGAGACAACCGACAAGTGGGGGATTGCCCCGCTGCCCGATCTGGGGGCGGGCAAGCAGACGGCTCCTGACGGCGGCTCTGCCGTAGTAGTCATGAAGGGGTGCAAGGCCCCGGACAAGGCCGTCGAATTTGCAAACTGGTTCAACACCAACGTGGACGACCTAGCCTCGCAGGGGCTGGTGGTAGCCGCGAAGGATACCCCGAAGAGCGATGCGAAAGTATCGCAGTTCTACGGCGGGCAGAATGTAGTAGCGGCCGCTAAAGAAGCTGAAGACGCAATGGTGCAAGATGCCTACTTTATTCCCGGTTATGACACGGTAGCCGAGGCAATCAAACGCAGTGCCGGCGAAGTGGCCGACGGTACTGCTCCTGTCGGCGAGCTATTCTCGGTGGCACAAGCTGAATCAGTGCTGGTGCTGAAAGACTTGAAACTTCCGGTAGCGGAAAGATAAAAATTTGGGGCGGTTAGCGCGTAGCTAACCGCCCCAGAACTTTGCACGCTTACTTGATCGAGCCAGCCGTGAGACCGCCGATTAGGCGCTTTTCAACCACCGCAAACAGAATCACCACCGGAATGATGGCAACCACGGAAACCCCGAAGACGTACTGCCAACTGGTCTCGTACTGCCCCACGAACTTGGTGAGCGCGACCGACAGTGGTTGCTTGTCCGGCGAGGACAGCACTACCAGGGAGGCGGCGAATTCGTTCCAGGCGGCAACGAACGTGAAGATCACCGCAGTCACGATTCCTGGCCAAACGAGCGGCAAATTGATGCGGAATAGGACGGTCAGAAGCCCGGCCCCGTCAATTTGTGCGGCCTCGTCGACCTCGGCAGGTACGGAGGCAAAGAAGGAATGCATAATCCACGTTGCGAAGGCCAAGTTGAAGGCCGAATTGATAAGGATCATTGCCAGTAGCGTGTCGTTGAGGGACAGCATCTGGAATTCCCGGAAGAGCCCAGCAACTACCAGCGCCGGGGGACACATTTGCGTAAGCAACACCAGGAAGAGGAAGGCACCGCGCCCAGGGAACCGGAATCTGGCAGTGTAATAGGCTGCCGGCATCGCCACGATCACCACGATCAGGGTGGCCACTGCGGCAATGATCAGAGTAGACAGCAGGTTCTGCCCTACCGGCGTTTCAGGCGTGGACCACATGGTCAGGTAATTGTCGAAATGCCAGTTTTGGGGTAGGTACGTGGGCGGGATTGACAGCACTTCTGCCCGCGACTTGAGCGAGCCGAGCACCATTACCAAATATGGCAACACGAAGAGGACGATCAGCACTATGCCCGCTGCAACGCGCAGGCCGGTGTGCGGGTGTGCTCCCGGGGCCGACGGTTCGCTGTGCCGTTTCCACCAGTTTTTGAGCATCAGTCTTCAACCCCCCTCATTGGTTTCGCAAGAGCCAGATAGATCCCTATGATGACGATCATCAGGACCAAATTCAGTACCGAAAGGGCACTGGCCCAGTCGACGTGGCCGCGAGCGCGGATGTATTTGAACAGCAGTGTGGTCGTGGTGTCGGCGCTGTTGCCGGGGATGGCGCCGGTCATAACCTGCAGGATTGGGATGTTGTTGAACACGTTGATGATGTTGATGGTGGTGGCGGTTGCCAGTGCTGGTTTCAGCTGCGGCAGGATGATCGAAAAGTAGGTGCGCACCTTGGAGGCGCCGTCTACGCGGGCGGCTTCTAGCACGTCATTGGTGATGGCTTGGTGGCCGGCCAGCAGCGTGTAAGTAGTGAACGGAAGTGAAACAAATACTGCTACTGCGATTGCCACTAGGAAAGCGGGAATGGGTTGGGAAGTGATTCCTAGGTCGGTTCTGGAAGTCAGTCCGATGTCTTTTAGGAATTGCTGTGCCAACCCTAGTTTTGGTTGCAGGGAGTAGTAGACCACGGTGGTGGTCATTACTACCGAGGCAGCCCAGGGGATGATGACTGCCAGGCGCACTAGGCGGCGGCCTGGGAAAGCTTTGTTTAGGAAGTTGGCCAGTGCTAGTGAAAGGACGATGGTGATCACTACGACGGCGATTACCCAGATGGCGGTATTGGCCAGGACGCGGGGAAGAGCCGGGTCCGAGAGCACCTTGGTGTAGTTGTCCAGTCCCACAAATCCTTTGTCACGGCCGATGCGCGATATTTTGCGGGTGGAATTGAAGATCATCAGTCCCATTGGGTAGGCAACGATGGCTGCGATTAGGACGAGGACGGGCGCGAGCCAGGGGAGTGCTCTGAGCGCCGCGGAGGTCTTATTTTTGTTATTTTTCATGGGGGTGGAGTGGGGGTGGTTTCCCACCCCCACCGTTTTAGTCTTGTTCGGATTCGGATTGGATTTGTTTTAGTACCGTGGCTGGATCTTCTGTGGCGATCTTGCCAATGTTGGATTGGATCGAGCCCTGCACGGATTGCCACTTTGGGTTGGTGAAGGGGTAGAACTTCGCCTTGGGGAGCAGCGGAATGAATTCCTTGGTGGTGGGGTCGTCCTTCATGGCCTCACCAGCGCTCTTGGTGATCGGGATGAAGCCTAGGGTTCCTACGAACTTGGGGTAGGCAGCATCTGAGTAGAAGTAGTCGAAGAACTTCTTGATCGCTTCCTGCTTGTCGGCGCCGTTGTCGAAGGCCATCAGGTGGTCGGCAACGCCCAGGGTTACTTCTGAGCCGTCTTTGGTGGGTATTGGGGCGATCTTGTAGTTCAGCTTGGGGTTCTGTTCTTCGATCAGCTTCTTGTATTGGGGTAGTCCGACTACCATGCCGAGCTTGCCTTGGAAGAATGTTTTTCCGAGCGGGGTGCGTTGGGCGGAACCGGGGTTAGCTTCAGTGGCGCCCTCTTTGATCAGCTTCTGCATGAAATTGGCGGCCTCAACGTTGGCCTTCTGGTCTACCGTGATCTTGTTTTCGTCACCGTAGCCGCCGCCTGCGCCGAAGAACCAGATTGCAGCCTCAGCCTGGGCCTCCTCGTTACCGAGCGGCATTCCGTAACCGTCTACACCATCTTTGCCTAGGGCTTTGATTGCTTTGGCGTCCTTTTCTAGCTCAGCCCAGGTCTTTGGTGGGGCGGTGATGCCGGCCTCTTTGAATAGGTCTTCGTTGTAGAAGAGGGCGCGGGCCGAAGCGAATAGGGGTAGCCCGTACTGGGTGCCCTCCATGGAGGCATTCTTCCTGAAGGAGTCCTGGATGTTATCCAGGGTCTTCTTCGAGGCAACGTCCTCGGCACTGTAGAGCAGGTCGTCGGCGGCAAAATCAGTGAACGAGTCGATGTTCAAAATGTCGGGTGCTTTGTCCGCTTGAATGTTCTGGCGCACCACGTCATTGATGTTCTCCCACGATTCAACCTGCAGGTCGATGTTGATGTCTGGGTTTTCTTTCTTGAAACCGTCGATAACCTCGCCCCACAATTCCTTCACATTGTCGGTGTAGGCGGGCACCAGCATCTTTAGGGTGGTACCTGAATCTGAGGAAGCGGAATCATCTTTGCTTTGCCCACAACCGGCAAGGGTGAGGGCGGTAACTCCGGCGACACCTGCCGCCAGTAATCGCGTCGTTGCGTTGCGCATATGTATCCCTAACTGTTTTTATGCACCTCTGCGTGCACCGTTAAAGTATGCGCAATTGGATGGGCCGGGAAGGCCAATAACTGGCATTATTAGAAGATTCTAATGAACCACCTGCGGTTTTACTGCCAGTTATCGGCCAACTGTTCCATCCTTATGAGCGATATAGCTGCAGGAGGCGTTCGACCTCTGCGCGCACCTGCTCATCTGCCGGCCCCAAATACTTGCGAGGGTCGACCAGCTGTTCGTCCTCCTTCAAAGCCGCCCGCACCTGCTGGGTGCAGACCACATTCAGGTGGGTAGAGACATTGATCTTGGTCATTCCGGCCCTGATTGCCGCTACCATGCCGTCGTCAGGAACCCCCGAAGACCCGTGCAGCACAAGGGGAACAGGCACTGCTTGGCGGATCCGTTCGATCAGGGAATTGTCTAACACCGCTTCGCGAGTTGCCATGGCGTGCGAAGAACCCACCGCCACCGCCAGTAGATCCACGCCGGTATCCGCTACGAACTGGGCCGCATCTTCGGGAGCAGTGCGGGCCTTCGGATCGTGCACGCCGTTCTTGCCCCCGACCTCACCTAGCTCGGCCTCGACGGACACGCCGTTCTGGTGCGCGTAAGCGACGATCTGCGCGGTAGCTTCGCGGTTTTCCGCATCCGGCAGCTTGGAGCCGTCGTACATGACCGAGGAATAGCCCAGGTCAATGGCGCGGCGGCACAGTTGCGGATCTTCCGCATGGTCTAGATGCACCCCCACCGGCACTTTTGCCTCTTTCGCGAGGGCGAGCAGTGCTGAAGATAGGGGCGCGAACCTGCCGTGCCATTTCACGGCATTTTGCGACAGCTGCAAGATCACCGGCAGCCCTACGTTTTCGGCGGCGCGGACGAACATTTCTGCGTGGTGCAGCAGCACCACATTGAAAGCGCCCAAGCCCTGCTTGTTTGCTGCTGCCTGGCGAGCCAGGGCAGCGGTGTCGGATAGGGGCATTATTCCTCCAAAAGTTTTTGGTAAAGCGCCGGGTCGAAAGCACCGGCCGTAGGGGCGGCTACCGTAGCCGCCGCCAATGCGCTGGCCTTCCTTAGCCAGCAAGAAAGTTCGTCTTTGGATTGTGGGAGCTGGCCGGCCTCCTCCATCTGCGAGGCCAGCGAGGCAACTAAAGAATCGCCAGCACCGGTCGGGTTGCCGTGCACCCGCGTGGCGGGCGGCTGGCTGACCTGCATATGCGCGGTAAAAGCAGCCACGCCCTTGGCGCCCAAAGAACACACCACCATCTGGGCCCCCAGTTGCAAAAGCCGGGCCGCCCCCGCGGCCACTTCGCCCGCGCCGGTCGCCGCCGCCAGTTCTGCCTCGTTAGGTTTCAGAAGGTCCGCGCCCGCGTTCGCGGCCTCCAGTAGCAGCGGGCCGGAAGTATCTACAACCACCAGGCTTCCGCCCTCCTTGGCAGCCTCAACTAGCATCCGCAACACTCCCGCGGGGGTGTGGGGTGGAAAGGAGCCGCAGATAGTTACAACTTGGGCGCCCTCGTCCCGCAGCTGGCAAGCCAAGGTCTGCCACAGCGAATCGGGCTGGTCCGCCCCCGCCTCGTTGAAGATCGTGGCGTCACCGTCAGAAGTGATATTTACGGTCTGGCGGGTAGGGGCGGCAGAAGGCACAAACCGTTGCTCTACCGCATCATCTTGCAGCAGGCGGCGAATGCGGTTCCCGTTGGCTCCACCCAGCGGACCGGTAGTCGCGACCCGATGCCCAAGACGGGCTGCCACCCGTGCCACGTTGATTCCCTTGCCGCCAGCGGCAACTGTGGGCGCAACGCGGTAAGAAGACCCCACCTGCAGGTGCTCCACCCGGTAGGTAACGTCGAGGGCGGGATTAGCGGTAAGTGTCAGAATCATCTAATCCACCGCTGGGAAACTAATGGGCAGTGCGCGCCACTGCACGTAGGAATCGAACGAGCGCACTGCAGCCCCCAGAGCCTGACTGTAAGTACCCAAGGTGGCACTGCGCAGAGGAGCTTCGGGGAGCAGCGGCGAGTACGAGCGCAGCTGCTGTGCAATGGGATTGAGCAGCAGAGGACCAGCCCCAGCCATACCCCCACCCACGACTACGGGAATGGGACCAAGCAAATGAATGGCAGCGGCAATGGAGCGCGACAACTCGCCCAGACCAGAACTAATGATGTGCCGCGCCAATTCGTTGCCGCCGCGAGCCAGATCGAAGACCTCGCGCGCCCCCGCATCCTCTGCAATGAGGCGCGGATCCGCCCTCCACATGCGGCGTGCGAAAGCGGAGGCCGAACACACCTTTTCCAACGTGGTGTTCTGGCCGGGCCGATCCGGATCGGGCACCAGGTGTTGCCCGATCTCGCCAGACCACGGGTGGGCGGCCACGGGGTAGCCGTCGATGATCAAGGCTGCGGAAACGCCGGTACCCAGGGCAATGTAGAGGCTATCGGCCTCTGCCGCACCCCACCTGCTTTCCCCAAGAGCGCCCGAACGCACGTCATGCGCTAGCACTACGGGTACCTGCAGGGCAGTGGCGAGGGCGTCGCGCAGCGGGTAATCTTTCCACCCCAAATTGACGGAGTAGACCCCCACCCCGTGTTCCTCGTCAACAATGCCCGGTACTGCCACCGTTACGGTGGGTACCAACTCGGTGACGCCCTCGAGCCCGCTACTTTCAGCGCGCATAGTGGCATACAGATCCGCGAGCGCGTCGATAATGTCCTCCACCTTGCCGGTGCGCGGAGTGGGGCGATTCCACCTGGCTGCGACCTCGCCGGTTTTGCTGGCAAGCACCGCCTTGATGTTGGTGCCGCCGACATCTATCCCGAAGGCGTGCATCAGTGTTGCCCTTCAGCAAGAATCACCGAACGGGTCAGGTTCCGAGGGGTGTCTGGGTTTAGGCCGCGATCCTCGGCGCGGGCGACCGCCAGTCGCTGCGCGAGCACCAGGTGTGCTAGCGGGTGCAGCTCGCTGGTAACCAGTTCTGCGCCGGTCTGGGCCACCTGCTCCGCCAGTCCGGCGGGGAGCTTCCCGAAGGCCCACACCAGCCTGCCGGGTTGGGCGATCGAAATGGGGCCGTGCCGGTACTCCATGGCCGGGTAGGATTCAGCCCAGGACTGCGAGGCTTCCCTGTTCTTCAGGGCTGCTTCGTTTGCTAGGCCAATGGTCCAGCCGGTACCCAGGAACGAGATCTGGTCTGCCTTTACCCATCGCTCGGGAATGTCTAGTTGCAGGGCCTTTTCGCAATCGGCGGCGGCCGCCTGTACGTCCTCGCCAAGAGTAGAGAGCAGCAATAGTAGGGCGGTGGTAGCAAAGCGGGTCTGTACCACCGATTCTTCGTCGGCAAAGGCAAGAGTAATTTCTTCGTCCGCGTAGTCGCTGCCCGGGCCGGGGGTGACCGCGGTGATCAGGACGTTCGGAACGTTCTGTTCGCGCGTCGCCCGCAGCAGATCGACGATTTCGGTAGTGGTACCGGAACGAGAGATGCAGATGACCTTCTGCCAGTCGCCCATGGGGAATTCGGTTGCGGTGTAGGCGAAAGTTGCCTCTCCCGTCTTTAGTTCGCGCATCCGGGCGTATGCCTGCGCCATGAACCATGAGGTGCCGCAGCCAACCACGGCGACGCGCCCCTTCTCAGTGACGAGGGCGGAGGCATCCACCTGCGTAGTTTTCCGCCAGGTTTCCGGCTGTGAATTGATTTCCTGACTGGTTAGCGACATTGCTGCACCTTTCTGATTGAATTTCGACTCAAGGCTAGGGTTTTCGGTCAAAATCGGTCAATGAGTCGGGCTTGTGACGGTGAAAAATAAGGGGTTTAGGCAGAAAAAATCATCGCGAAATAGGCTTCTGGGCTGGGCATATAAGCTTCGATCAGCAAAAGTGAGCAAAATTTCTTGCACAGCTTGAGCGAATGTGACAAGATTTTGCTTGTCCCGGCTAGCAAAGGAGTGGCAGTGGGCAGACAAGACCGACAGTCAAAAATTGTCGACTTAGTGATCGAGCGTGGAAGTGTGCACGTAGACGATATTGTCGCCGCCCTCGGAGTATCTCCAGCTACGGTTCGCCGCGATCTAGATGCCCTGAGCGAGCAGCAACTTATCACCAGGGTACGAGGTGGTGCGAAGGCAAACGCGTCCTCGGGAGAATTGCCCATGCGCTACCGCACTTCGCGGGAATGGGACGAAAAGCAGGCCATTGCTCGGCGCGCGTGCCTGCTCGCAAAACCCGGCTCTGTTGTCTCGTTCAACGGCGGTACCACCACCACAGTGGCGGCCTACGAACTGGGCGTGCGCACGTCCTCGGAAAGAGCCTTTACCGAACGGCCGCTGACAGTGATCACTAACGCCGTAAACATTGCCAACGACCTGACTGTGCGCCCCAACGTGCAACTCGTGGTGATCGGTGGGGTGGCGCGCTCCCGCTCCTACGAACTTGTAGGGTCGCTGGCCAAGGCCGTATTGGAGCGCATCAAAGTGGGACTCTTGTTTTTAGGAGTCACCTCCCTCGATATACAATCAGGTGGCATTTACACAAACAACGAAGCCGAAGCTGTAGTGAATACGGCCTTGGTGGAAGTGGCTCAGAAAGTTGTAGTTTTGGCAGACCACACCAAATTCGGGCAAAGCGCCTTCGCTAACATCTGCTCTTTCGACAAGATCGACCAAGTTATTACCGACGGTGGTACCAGTGCCGATCAGATAGCCGCACTAACACGACACGGAATCGAGGTCACCGTAGCATGAGCACGCGCAAGGCAGTCATTATGGCTCGCGGACTCGGCACTCGCATGCGCGCCGACGACGGCACGAAACTAGAAGACTCCCAGGTAGGGGCCGCATCCGCCGGCACCAAGGGGCTGATCGACGTGGGCCGTCCCTTTTTGGACTACGTTATTTCCGCCCTCGTGAAGGCCGGTATCAAGGAAGTTTGCCTGGTAATAGGGCCAGAACAGCAAGCGTTCCGCGACTACTACGATTCGCTGGCTACCAAGAAGGTCACCATCTCTTACGCCGTACAAGAGAAGCCGCTAGGCACTGCCGACGCGGTGGCCGCCGCCAAAGATTTTCTTACCGAGGGCGCATTGGTGCTCAACTCGGACAACTACTATCCGGTCGGCGCGCTCAAGGCACTGGCGCAAACCGATGGTACTGCCACTGTTGGCTTTGACCGCGACGGGCTAGTAGCTAACTCCAACATTCCTGCCGACCGCATTGCGGCCTTCGCCATCATGGCAACCGAGGACGGCCATCTTCGCGACATCGTGGAAAAGCCGACTGCGCAGCAGCTGCAAGAATTGCCCGGAGCTCCCGTGTCAATGAACTGCTGGCGGTTCACCCCGCAAGTCATTACTGCCTGCGCCAATATTTCGCCCTCGCCCCGCGGGGAATACGAGGTAGTGGATGCGGTTAGATATTTGATTGAGCAGGGCGAACAGGTGACGGTAGTGCCTTCTAAAGAGGGCGTGCTGGACATGTCTTCGCGCCGCGACATTGCGGCGGTCAAAGAAGCCTTGGCAGATGTGTCGGTGAGTCTGTAAATCATGGATCCGGTCCTCTATCCCACAGGCCCCATCACCGGGGCAATCAACATTGCCGCAAAGGTATCTACCCCCGACGCGTTGCCGGGGCCTGTAAACGAAGTGTCCTGGTTTGTGCCCGGGCGTATTGAAGTGCTGGGCAAGCACACGGACTATGCGGGTGGCCGGTCACTGCTTGCGGCAGTAGACCGCGGGATTACGTTTACCGCCAGGCGCATCGACGAGCCGGTGGTGCGCGTGTATTCGTCGGCAGTTGGCGAAAGCGTAGACATTCAGATCAGCGGGGATAGGCCGCCACTGCCGCCGGGGCATTGGGCCGCCTACCCCGAAGCGGTAGTGACCCGCCTAGAAGCAAACTTTCCCGGCTACGTGGTGGGGGCACAAATAGATGTGGACTCCACCCTGCCGTTGGCATCGGGCATGTCTTCTTCCTCGGCAATGGTCATCGGCATCTCCCGCTGCCTCATTGACCTGGGCGGTATTGCTTCGCTGGCGCTCTTCCGCCGGCACATTCGCGACTACGAATCGTTGGCGGGCTACATGGCTTGCATCGAGAACGGAATGACTTTCGGGGATCTAAAAGGCAGACGCGGGGTAGGAACCTTTGGCGGCAGCGAAGACCACACCGCCATGCTGTGCTGCGAACAGGGCAAACTAGCGGAATACTCCTTCTCGCCGGTGCGGCGCCGGGCATTGGTACCCGTGCCCGAAGGGTATGCCTTCGTGGTGGCAGTGTCCGGGGTGCTGGCCGAAAAGACCGGTGCTGCCCGCGACGCTTACAACCGGGTGTCTCTGGCGGTGCGCGAAATTGTGGGGTTGTGGAATTCAGATACCGGCCGTACCGATACCTCGTTGGCCGAGGCAATCGCCTCCTCTGAGCATGCCTTAGACCGCATGCGGGAACTGGTAGGCGAAGACAACTATTTGCGTCGCCGGCTGGACCAGTTCTACGCGGAATCCGAAGAAATTGTGCCGCTGGCGGCCGACGCGCTAGCAGGCGGTCACTTGAAAGATTTTGGTGAACTGGTGGACCGTTCTCAGCAGTTGGCGCAGACAGGCCTAGAGAACCAGGTGCAGCAGACCGTTTTCCTAGCCCGCAGCGCCCGGCAGCTAGGCGCGCAGGCAGCCAGTGCATTCGGGGCTGGTTTCGGGGGCAGCGTCTGGGCCCTTGTCAGGCGCGAGAGTGCTGAAGAATTCGCCAGTAAATGGCTAAAGGAATACCTGCGGGTATTCCCGTATTTGAAAGACCGCGCTGCCACCCACGTGGCGGCGTTTGCCGGACGAGCATATAGAAGGAGCACCAATGGATAGTGGCCGCTTGACCCTACCTATCGAAGAGGGCATGGACAGCCAGATTCGTGAACTGGTAGCCCGCCTAAAACCGGATGCGGTGCGAAATTCTGACGGCACCGCCCTGCCCGCACTAGCGAAGGAGCTAGTCGACAAGGTGTATGCCACCTATTTCCCGTCTAGGGGCGACCACGGCTGGTCGCGGGCGCACCCAGATCAGCGCGTGCACCAGTATTTGATGAGCCGCCGCAAAGTAGCTGGCAGCAATGAAGCGCTCCAGATCGATGTGATGGAGGGGTATTTTGCCCAGCAGTTTGCGCCCGAACTAGAGTGCGACCTGGCTAAGTACTGGCAGGTCATAGACCGTACCACCGGCAGGGAAGTGCCTCCCAGCGGGTGGAGCGTAGCGCCGGCCCCCGCCCGCCCAATTGATCGGGAAGCGGAAGCGGCTAACTCCGGTCCAGAAGACGCAGAATCGGCCTCGGCAATCGTCACCATTGCCAGCCCCGAACTGCTCCACGAATACACGGTAAACTTCCTGGCCCGGCAGATTTGGGATTCGACCCAGATCTACAACTACCTGACCAACGACTGGGCAAGCGATCCCACCCGCAAGAAGGACAAGACTTACGATCCTGCCTACGCCCAGACCTGGCAGTTCATGCAGAAGGCCCTGAAGGAATGGTTGGATGAACACCCCGAAGTAGACGTGGTTCGCTTCACCACCTTCTTCTACCACTTCACCCTGGTCTTCGGTGAAGATGCCCGCGAGAAGTACGTAGACTGGTTCGGCTATTCTGCCGCGGTTTCCGTGCCCGCCCTGCAGGCGTTTGAAAAAGAAAAGGGCTATGCGCTGCGCCCTGAAGACTTTGTGGATGCCGGCTATTACAACTCGCCCTTCCGCCCTCCAAAAGCGCATTTCTTGGACTGGATTGACTTCGTCAGCAAGCAGGTGGCAGACAAGGCAAAGACCCTGGTGAAGACCACTCACGATGCCGGCAGGGAAGCCATGATGTTCCTGGGCGACAACTGGATTGGCACCGAGCCTTACGGGAAGTACTTCCCAGACATCGAATTGGATGCGGTAGTCGGGTCCGTTGGCAACGCCGCGACCTGCCGAATGATCAGTGACATTCCAGGCGTGCGCTACACGGAGGGACGGTTTTTGCCCTATTTCTTCCCAGATGTGTTCAACCCCGAGGGCGATCCGGTGGGCGAAGCCAACGAATCGTGGCTGAGCGCTCGCCGAGCCATCATTCGTAATCCCCTGGATCGCATGGGCTACGGCGGCTACCTCTCACTAGCCATGCAACACCCTGACTTCATCGACCGGGTGGAACAGATTGTTGCAGAATTCCGTTCCCTCCACTCGGTCACCGATGGGCAGCGCCCGCTGAACAGTCCTATCAAGGTGGGAATCGTCAACGCTTGGGGCGCTCTGCGCAGCTGGCAGACCCACATGGTGGCGCACGCCCTGCACTACCGCGAGGCCTACTCCTACGTGGGGGTTATTGAAGCGCTCGCGGGGCTACCTTTTGAGGTGCAGTTCCTCAGTTTCGCCGACGTTGTAGACGGGGCGCTAGAGGGCGTCGACGTGGTAATCAATGCCGGTTCTGCTGGTACTGCTTTCTCGGGTGGTCCGGCATGGGAGGATCCGAAGTTAGTGGTGGCTATGCGCGAGTTCGTGGCGCGCGGGGGCGGCTTCATCGGGGTAGGGGAACCTACTGCGTTGACCGCGGCAGCTGCCGGGCGTACGGGCGCTACTTTCGCCCTCTCCGATGTGCTGGGTGTTGACCGGGAACGCGATTGGTCCTTGTCCACTGACAAGTACCCCAGGCGGGCAGAGGATCACTTTATTACTGCCGATTTGTCTGCCCCCTTTGCTCCCGGCGAGGCAATAAATGGGGTATTCGCTACCACTGGTACCTCGTTAGCTCATACCGAGGGTGGGCTGATCCTAGCAGTCAACCAGTACTTTGCGGGACGCGCAGTCTACGCATCCGGGTTGGCCTATTCGATCCCTAATGCGCGCCTTCTACACCGCGCACTGTACTGGGCGGCTGGAGCCGAAGAGCAGTGGGCCTGCAGCGGCGTAAGCGATAACCCGGCCTTGGAAGTAGCGCATTATCCCAACGGCAAGGTGCTGGTCGCAAACATCAGCAATACTGATCAATCTGGCACATTTTCTACAGTGTCGAAAGAAGCTATAACTGTTCCATCTATGCAGGTCAAATGGGTTAAGTGAGGTTTTTGTGAGACATGTGCGAAACCGGAAGGGAGGGGCGGAAAAGATAAACTAGTTCCGCATATTCCCGCGTATTTTATTCACTTCAATGAAGAGGTTCATAATGAGGAATTTCCGTAAAGCCGGTGCGGGCATCGCTGTGCTCGCGCTTGCGTCCCTATCTCTGGCAGCGTGCTCTTCTGACGCTGACAAGACTAAGAAAGATACCGAGACTTCTAGTTCTTCCGATACTCAGATCCAGTTCATCCACCGCCTGCCCGATGGCGAGGGAATGACCAAGGTCGATGAAATTGTGAAGAAGTGGAACAAGGAAAACCCTGACAAGCAGGTCAAGGCCACCAAGTTCGATGGCAAGGCACAGGAACTGACTAAGAAGCTCGAGACCGACATCAAGGCTGATAACGGTCCGTGCTTGGCTCAGCTGGGCTACTCCGAGGTCCCGGAGATGTACACCAAGGGACTAGTTGAGGACGTTACGAAGCAGGCTGAAGCATACAAGGATAAGTTTGCTGCCGGCCCGTTCTCGCTAATGAGCGTCGACGGCAAGACTGTCGGACTGCCCCAGGATACTGGCCCGCTGGTCTACTACTACAACAAGGCAGAATTCGAAAAGCTTGGCATCGAAGCCCCGAAGAATCTGGATGATTTCAAGGCTGCTGCCAAGAAGGCTGCTGCTGCTGGCAAGTACATTGCCGACTTCCAGCCGGACGAATCCGCCTTCTGGCTGAGCGCTCAGGCTGCCGCCGCTGGAGACAGCTGGTACAAGGTGGAAAACAACAAGTGGGCAGTAAAGACTGACGGCGAGGGGTCGCAGAAGGTTGCCGCGTTCTGGCAGGACTTGCTAGACAGCAAGGCGGTGCTGACCGAAAATCGCTGGGATGACTCCTTCAAGAAGGCACTGGGCGACAAGAAGCTCATTGGCACCATCGGTGCTGCTTGGGAAGCTCCGCTACTGGTCGACGACATGGCTGGAACTGACAACGAGGGCGAATGGGCCGTTACCCAGTTGCCGGACTACGGTCAGGGAGTCAAGTCTGGCCCCGACGGTGGTTCTGGCGTAGCCGTGATGAAGGGCTGCAAGGCACCCGAGGCGGCAGTCGACTTTGCTGGCTGGTTCAACACTCAAATTGAACCGCTCGTGTCTCAGGGTCTAGTAGTGGCCGCCAAGGGCGATGCCAAGACTCCCGAGAAGATCTCCAAGTTCTACGGTGGCCAGGACGTTTTTGCCGAGCTATCTAAGGCCAACGAGGTAATGGCTCAGGACTTCGGTTACATGCCTGGCTTCAGCGGAGTCATGGAAGAAATGAACAAGACCGCAGCTAACACCGCTACTGGCGAGAAGAAGGTTGCTGACGTTTTCAAGACTGCACAGGATGCCTCCGTCAAGTCCTTGCAGGATCAGAAACTGCCGGTAGCTAACTAGCAACATTGATAAGGAATTGAACAAGTGAGTGCAGAAAAAGTCCGCGGCTCCTCTGCAATGCCTAAAGGGCTAGCTAACCGAGGTTCGCGCGCCAGAGAAAGACATGATGCAAGGACCGGGTGGGCGTTCATGGCGCCCTTCTGCCTCCTGTTCATCCTTGTATTCCTAATCCCCATTTGCGTCTCCATCTTCTCGTCCTTCTTCGCGCAAGAAGCGTCGGGAGGAGGCGCATTTGGGGGTGGGGAATCCGTATCTACCTTCGTTGGCCTCGCCAACTACAAGGCCGTCCTCGCCAATACAGAATTCTGGCGGGGGATGGGCAGGGTAATCCTGTACACCTTGTTCCAGGTGCCCGTGATGATCATCTTGGCGCTTATATTCGCGCTATTGCTGGATTCATTCCTAACAAAACACGTAACTATTTACCGGCTTGGCTATTTCTTGCCGTTTGCTATTCCCGGCATCGTAGCAGCAATGATCTGGCTGTACCTGTACACGCCGGAACTCTCGCCAATCGTTTCTGGGCTCTCCTCACTGGGCATCAACGTAAATTTCTTGTCCCGCAACGTCATCTTGGCTTCCATGGCAAACATGACCACGTGGACGTATACGGGCTACAACATGCTGATCTTCTTGGCGGCACTGCAAGCTATCCCCGCGGACCTTTCAGAGGCCGCCCGCATTGACGGAGCCACCGGGTTCCAGATCGTTACCCGCATCAAGATTCCACTGGTGCGCGGGGCAGCACTGCTGGCAGTGCTCCTGTCTATCATCGGTACGATTCAGCTGTTCAACGAGCCTTCCATCATGGCCACCTCCCAAACCTGGATGGGGAAGGCATACACGCCGATGATGATGGCTTACAACACCATGATGGGCAACCTCTCGCCCTCGGGCGATGGGCCGGCCTCGGCAGTATCCATTGTGATGGCGGTGTTCGCAGGCGCCCTCGCCATCGTGTACGCCCTAGTAGATAGGAAGACCGCAAAATGAGCACTCTGACTACCAAAAGCGGAATCAAATATCGGCCTTCGCTAGAGGGCGTGCCCGTCCGCTCGGTCGCGCCAAGTTCGGCGGCAAAGTGGATTACCACGGGGTTGTTGCTTCTCGCGCTGGTGTATTTCCTATTCCCCGTCTACTGGGTGATCATTGCTTCCTCGAAGTCGAACCCTGAACTGGTGGGTTCTTCGGGCGTCTGGTTCGCCTCGGGTTTTGACGGAATCGTGCAGGGGTTCGCCGACAACTACCGGCGGCTGATGAGCTGGACTCACGGCATGTTTTGGCGGTGGGTGCTGAACTCACTTGTGTATTCTACGGTAGCCGGCGTCATCGGCACCCTCATCTCGGTAATGGCAGGGTACGGCCTGGCCAAATTCCGCTTCCCCGGCAAGAACGTGGCTATGGGCGTCATTATGGGCGGGTTGCTGCTGCCAGTAGCGTTGCTGACCATTCCCATGTACATCGTGTTCCAGCACCTGGGACTCACCAACACTATGGCGGCCATTATTATCCCGTCGTGTGTAAGCCCCTTCGGGGTGTTCTTGGGCCGTGTTTACGCCCAGTCCTCGGTGCCTACTGAACTGATCGAGGCCGCCCGTATCGACGGCGCCTCCGAGGCGCGGATTTTCTTCACCATGGTACTTCGACTGCTAGCGCCAGCTATGGTCACCATATTCCTGTTCATTTTCGTGGCCACCTGGAATAACTTCCTGCTGCCTTTGATGATGGTTTCCTCGCAAGAGATCAAACCGGTCACCCTGGGTCTCTACGGCATGATGAGCTACTACAACCCCGAAAAGGGAGCCGTAATGATGGGCGCCCTCCTCGGGGTTGTACCACTGATTATTTTGTTCTTGGGACTGCAGAAGTACTGGCAGTCCGGCCTAGCGGCAGGCTCTGTGAAGGGTTAGTCCTCGCGCCTGCGCAAGAACATCAGCGTCCCTCCTACCAGAACTACAGCGGCGACAGTTGCCAAGGTGGCAGCAAGATTTACGCCGGTGTGGGAAAGGTGGGAGGGCACAGTTCTATTTGCGCCAGAGGCGGACTGGTGCTTTTGCGAAGAACCTTCCGCGGTGGGAGTTTCGGTGCCGGGTTTGTCAGTTGCCGGCTTGTCAGTTGCCGGCTTGTCAGTTGCCGGCTTGTCCGTGGTGGGGGCCGGTTTATCTGCGGAGCGGGCAGTCAGCCACTGCTCGGAGCTGAGCGCGTGGTCTACGATTCGGGTTTCCCCGATGTTGCCGTAAAAGCCGGTATTGAGCTTTCCGTCGTAAATTGACCCTCCAATGAGCCATGCCCCGGCGTTTACCGGGTTGAGGCCGTGCGCGCCGTTGGTTGCGCGCAGTGCCGGAGCGCCGTCGACGTACATGGTTACGGCGTCGATCTTAGGATCATCTACAACTGCAATGTGGTGCCATTGCCCCACGGGAATCTCGCAGGACCAGTTCGAGTGCCCAAGGGAGACGTCCTCGGCATCTGCAAAAGCCCACTGGACCTCTTTCAGGGACGAGATGGCGCCGGCTAGAGGAGGTTCTTCAATGTCGGAATCTTCGCCGAAATTCTTGATGTCAGAACGTTTCCCTTCGCGGGTAACAAACGCCATCCAGTGATTGGCTTCGGAATAGTTCTTGTCGATCTTGATGAATGTTTCGAACGTGTAGCCATCCTTCAGAGCAGCCTTGTTTAGCGGCGCATCCTTAGAGGTGGCGAAGTGGGCAAATTGGCCTTTGCCCTCCGGAGAGAACGCGAGCGAAGAATTTTCAGCCGAATCGGTGGGGGCATCCTGCGAAAGTGTGACGAGGTCGGCCGGGCCTGCTAGCGCCATGTCGTTGCCGTTTCCGCTCAGATCCTTTAGCGCCAGCTTTCCGTCTTGCTTGGCTGGCCGCCAGTGGGCAAGAGTCCCATCCACCTTCGGGTAGTCGGTGGAGGAGGTGGGGGCAGGCTTGGCAATGGTCTCGGCGGGGGTGAAGTTGGCATTTAGCCAGGACCGCAGCTTCGAGGTGGAGGAGGCGACACTGCCCTCGGGAGTGAACTCGGCTCCGAATGCTTCGAAACGTTTCTTGAAATCGATGGGGACGGTGTAGGTGGCTCCCACACTCTTGTCTATCGCGTGGTCGAATGGGGTTACCTGCTTTTGTGGCTTCTGCACCACCCAGGGGCTGAAGGAAGTGAGCGAGAGCTGATTGTGGGTGAAGTCGAATTCGAACATGGACATCTTGCCATTGCCGCCCTGGTAGGCGCCCTGGAAGTCGATCAGCTGCTCGAACACGTCCAGCCCAGCATCGTTCTTGAGCACGCGGTTGGTGGAGCCGTGGTGGTGACCGTTGATAGTCAGGAAGATTTGCGGGTGGTTACGAATAATCTTGTCCCACAGCTTGTCGCCAAAATCGGTAGCTAGGGGATTGCCTGCACTGTCGACGTTGATGATCTGGTGCGAGGTGAGCACCGTGGGAAGCTTCGGGTTCGCGTCAAGAATCTTTCCTGCCCACGCGATCTCGGCATCGTCCGCATGCCAGGGCAGGTTGACTGAGCCCATCTTGACCCCGGCCACGGTAAATTCGTGGAAATTGGATAGTCCCGAGGGCGAAGCCTCCTGGAAGGTAGAGGCTTTAGCCTGACGCGAGACCGGGAAATTCCTTTGGTAGCTAGAGAACAGGTCCGAGGGCTTTCCCTGCCATTGCGGGACACAGTTGTGGCAGTCGTGATTGCCGGGAATGATTGCGTACGGAACGCCCGCATCTTCGAGCTTCTTCTGGGACTTGGACGCCAGGTCCCACTGCCCGTCTACCGTCACCTGATCGACCACGTCCCCAAGGTGCTGGGTGATCGCCAGCTGGTAGTCTTTCTGGTGGTCGATGATCCACTGCATCTGGGAATCGTAGGGGTTGGGCAGGTCGGGGAAGTTCTTCGTGTACATGTCGTTCTGTCCCTCGCCGTAACGAGAGTAGAACTGGGTGTCAGGAACAACGGCGATTGAGCCGCGTGCGCCCTCGGACTTATCTAGGTCAACTCCGCCCGTTGCGGATGCCGGCGGTTCCGGGGTTGTATCGGCGCTGGCTGGAAGCGAGAAGCCTACTGCGCCCAAAGAAATGGCGGCTATACCCGCCAGAGTTTTGTGTAATAGTTTCACGCCGCCAAAGCTAGCGGCCTACTATTACCCGCAGTTGACGAATCGGTGAACGGCAGGTTTCCGGGCAGGTCTGCGTAGGCAATAGGAACTACCTGCAAGCTCGAAAGTACCTGTACACTTGTTAACCGTGGCACAAAAAGAAACGAATGAAGCAGCAGACGTAAAAGTAGATCTTCCTGAGCAGGTGCGTGTTCGTGCGGAAAAGCGTGAGCGCTTGCTTGCTGATGGGCGTAACCCGTATCCAGTGTTGGTGCCGGTTACGGCCACGATTAGCGAGGTCCGCGAGAAGTATGATCTGGCTGCTGGTGAAGAGACTGAAGATTTTGTTGGTGTTGCTGGGCGCGTGATGCTTTCGCGTAATACTGGCAAGCTGTGTTTCGTTACTCTGATGGACGGCGAAGGCAACAAGTTGCAGGCTATGTTGTCGGCTCGCGAGATCGGTGCTGATTCATTGAAGAATTACAAGGCCGATGTTGACTTGGGCGATCACTTGTTTGTGTATGGTCGGGTTATTTCTTCGCGTACTGGCGAGCTGTCGGTTATGGCCACTCCGGGGAGCACTCCTGATGAGCGTACCGGGGTTGTTCCTCCGGCATGGATGCTTACGTGTAAGTCCATTTTGCCTCTGCCGAAGACGTTTGAGGGCAAGGATGGGGCGTCGGTGCTGTCTGAGGAGCAGCGTGTTCGTAGGCGTGAGCTGGATATGATTATGCGTCCTCGGGCACGCGAGATGGTGCGTCTTCGTGCTCGCGTGGTGAAGTCGCTGCGTGATTACTTTGATGAGCAGGGCTTTATCGAGATGGAAACTCCGATTTTGCAGAACCTGCACGGTGGGGCGGCGGCTCGTCCGTTTACCACTCACATGAATGCTTATGACACGGATCTGTACTTGCGTATTGCGCCTGAGCTGTTCTTGAAGCGGTGCCTGATTGGTGGCATTGAGCGCAACTTCGAAATTAACAGGAATTTCCGTAACGAGGGCGCTGATTCTTCGCACTCGCCTGAATTCACCATGCTTGAGGCCTACGCGGCTTACGGTAACTACGACACTATTGCCCAGTTGACCAAGGAACTGATTCAGAACGCGGCTATTGCGGCTACCGGTTCTACGCTGGTGACTTTGGCTGATGGCACTGAGTACGATTTGGGTGGCGAATGGAAGGAGATGGATTTGTATTCCACTCTTTCTGAGAAGATTGGCGAGCAGATTACTCCGGAGACTCCGCGTGAGCGCCTGGTTGAGCTGGCTGAAGAGCGCGGGATTGTTGTCGAGGACTACTACGTGCCGGGCAAGCTGGCTGAAATGCTGTGGGAAGAAGAGGTCGGTGACGACCTGTACGAGCCTACTTTCGTGAAGAACTTCCCCGAGGATACTTCTCCGCTGGTCAAGCAGCACCGTTCGCGCAAGGGTGTTGTAGAGAAGTGGGACCTGTACGTGCGTGGTTTTGAGTTGGCTACCGGCTACTCCGAGCTGAACGACCCGGTGGTCCAGCGCGAGCGCTTCGAGAAGCAGTCTTTGGATGCCGCTAATGGTGATCCTGAGGCAATGGAAGTGGACGAAGAGTTCTTGCAGGCTATTGAGCTGGGTATGCCCCCGGCCGGTGGCATGGGTATGGGTATTGACCGTTTGCTCATGGCTATTACCGGTCTTGGCATTCGCGAAACTATCACCTTCCCGCTAGTGAAGCGGCAAGGCTAGAACAAGTCTGAGCTGTGGCCCCGCCTTGGCGGGGCCACACGCATTTGTGGTGATAGATTTTTTACAGGAAATCGAAGGAGGATCCGTGGCAAATTCGCAGCTCAACGCGTCTCAGAGGGCGCGGGACATAGCCAAGATGGAAGCTGGAGAGATCTTCGACATCCTGGTAATCGGAGGCGGCATAAATGGGGCGGGCATCGCCCTCGAAGCGGCCAGCCGCGGGCTAAGCGTAGCTCTAATCGAAGCCCAAGACTGGGGCCAGGGCACCTCTTCTAGAACAAAAGGGCTGATCCACGGCGGCATCTCGTGGCTAGAGGACCGCGAAGTACACGAAATAGCAAAAGTGGCGGCCGAACGTGGCATTATGCTGCAAACCACGACGCCACACCTGGTCAAACTCATGCCCTTTATCTGGCCGGTCGAATTTGGCATTAAGGATCGCATCCGCCAAATCGGCGTAGCCTTCATCCACGACATGGTGGTCCGCGCCGGAGTGCGGGGAGCCGTGCCGCCACCGCGCACGTGCGGGGTGAAAGAGGCAGTACGCGCGTTCCCCTCGTTAGCGCGTAGTCCCAGGGCAGGCGCGCTTCGATTCTTTGACGCCGTCGTAACCGACACCCGACTGGTCATCACCGTGTTGCGCACGGCGAAACGCTACGGTGCCACGGTGGCTTCGCACGTGCAGGCAACCAAGATACTGCGCGACGCCTCAGGCAAAGTCAACGGGGCAGAAGTTTCTGATCAACTGCGGCCAGGCCACCGCTTTCGCGTACGTGCCCGCCACACCGTTCTGGCAACCGGCCCCTGGGTAGCCTCCTCGTCCCTGCAGATGTCACCGGAACTGGCCGACAAGGTACAGCTGCAAAAAGGAGTCAACATTTCTGTGCCGCGCAGTGCCATCCGTGGCTCTACCGGCGCCTACCTAGCTACGCCCTCGCGCCCAATCACCCTGGTGCCGCGCCGGACCCACTGGATCATCGGCTCCTACTGCCGGCCTTACGACGGCGACAAGTCTCACCCCAAAGTGTTGGAAGAAGACATTGAGGCACTACTAGAGCAGGTCAACTCCTACCTGTCAGTGCCGATCAGCCGGGCCGACGTGGAATCGGCATGGGCGGGCGTGCGCTATCTGATCGTAGACAAGGACCACCCGCAGGGAGCCACCATGCGTTGGCCGTACATTTCCGACGTAGGCTCGGGCATCACGGCAATATTTGGGGGAGCAATGACGCTCTACCGGCTGACGGCCGAACGCACCATCGACCAAATCATGCGCCACCTAGACAAATGGCGGCCATCGCGCACCGCCAAGCTGCCGCTGATCGGAGCAGCCGACTACACCAAGATGTGGAACACCCGCTACTCCGTGGCCGCCACCGCCGGACTAGACTCCGTACACATCGCCTCCATGCTGAACAGGTACGGTGACGAGGTCGAAGACATGCTGGCGCTAATCAAACAAGAACCGGTGCTGGCCGAAAAGATCCCCGGAGCCCCCGAACGTCTAAAAGTCGAAATTGTGTGGGCACTATGCAGCGAGGGAGCACTCACCCTAACTGACGTCATAGACCGGCGCCTGATGCTGGGCCGGCGCCACCAAGACGCTGGCAAAGAGGCCGCACCAGCCATCGCCGAAGTGGTGGCTAGGGCATGCAAGTGGAGCGATACAAAAAAGGAAGCCGAACTAGCCGACTTCCTTTCTGCCCACTAAATAATCTTCGTAGGATCAAATTCATCAAGCGGAATAATGTGCAACCTGGGCAACGGCACCTGGAAAGCATGCATGTCATATTCCATATCAATGATCTCGATGCCCTCATCGACAAAATCGTTGAAAGCAATAGACAAGAATTCACGGAAACACATGATTCCTACTCTCCTGCCAGCATCCAACAAGTCCTCGACTTGAGGCAAGAAATCGATGTCATGAGTGCCAAGAATGACGTCGCCCTCGCTCTGATCCAGAATGGCATCCAAAGTGCGCTGAATACCAATGTCGACCACCTTGTCGTTGGGATTGGTGGAAGACAGCGGTACGGGTGTGTACCCCATCGCAACGAGTGCCTGCACGAACGCCATAGGCAAATGCCCCGAAGAAGCATTCAGGAAAAATAGGGCACGCACTTCGCCGCCCCACCGCTCGCGGGCATATTCCAGAATGCGATCCCACCGGGGACGTTCTTCTGATTCTGGACGATGGCCAAGAACAGACATGCCTAACGTGGCATCAATATTTTCCCCATCAATAACTATGTAAGTTAAATTTTTACCCATGCCTTTAAGGCTACTAGTAGCTCGGGCCATATTCATAGGAAAGAAATCATTTCCCGTGCTCAGTTTCAATTCTTTGCCAAAACCGCTTTCGTCATACAGGTAAGCACAATAGGGTAGTTCCTGAAAAACCATCGAAGGGACAAAGATGTCAACTAAGCCGAAACAGGCGGGCCGTCTCGCGCGCGCGGGCGGAACCCTGCTTGCAGCCGGAGCTTTAGCGCTATGGGGCGTGAGCCCGGCGCTAGCTGAAGAAGAACCCCAACCAGAACAAAGCAGCCAGGAAAACGCGGCCAGCCAGGCGCAGGCAGACCAGCCCGCCGAAGATCAGGCCGAGCCAACAGAAGAGGCTGCGGAGTCTGCGGCAGAGCCGAGCGCGGATCCGGCCCCCGAGCCCTCAGACAAAAGCGCGACGCAGCCAAGGAAAGCTAAAGCAGCGGACTCGTTGACTATCAGCGATGGCGCCCTCACGGTGGAACTGGCACGCAAGAGCCCGGCCATCTTGAGCTGGCAGGTAAACGACAAGAGCGCACCCGGTGCCGGTCAGAGGATCGAATCGATTCTGGTTGACGAGCAGGAACAGAAAGTTACCTTCACTCCTGCCAAGACCACGTCCTCGAGCGCCACCTGGGACGTGAGCGTAGACAAACTGGACGTCACGATGCAGGCTGTAGCCACCGTAAAAGACGGGACGTTCAAGCTCACGCTTACGAACCTGAAGGACCCCCAGCACAAAGTACACCGGGTGCGGATCCCCGCCCTCGGCCTGGTGAAAGTAGACCGGGACGGACAGCTCGCCCTGACCCGACTGAGCGTGGATCGGGCGAACAGCGGAGACGTGATCGCCAGTCCGGCCGAACTAAAACAGGGATCGTATAGATCCTGGCTGGTAGTGCCCACCACCAAGGGCATATCTTTCGGCATGGAATCGAACGCGGTTGACGACGCGACCGCCGACTACCCCGACAAGAATCTGGCGACCAACGGGCGATGGGACACCCACACCGCCACAGAATCCACCATCTACCCAGGCACCTTCACCTGGCGCGGGGCGGCAGCAACCGATGCCATTGGCAATGACGCGGATCCCTGGATTGCAGTAAAGCCAGTAGCGGACGCCAACGAGGACGGCAAGGTTGACTGGCAGGACGGCGCCACCGCTCTGCGCAGCCTGCGGAAGGCTCCAAACGGCGCCGAAGAAGTACCAACCAAGGTGATCACCCGCATCCCGTTTAATATCGTGTCGCAGGCTACCCACCCGTTCCTGCGTACTCTAGACGACACGAAGCGAATCGCCCTCGCCACTGATGGGCTGGGCCAGCAGCTGCTGCTGAAGGGCTACCAGGCTGAAGGGCACGACAGCGCCCACCCCGACTACGCCGGCCACTACAACGAGCGTGCCGGTGGGCTGAAGGATCTGAAGACCCTAGCCGAGGGCGCCAAACGCTTCAATGCGAACCTGGGGGTGCACGTCAATGTCACCGAATCTTATTCAGAATCCCATAACTTCGGTGAAGACCTATTGAATTGGCCACCACAGGCAGCCTGGGGGTGGATGAACCAGGCTTATACGATCGACTCGGCGAAGGATCTGGGCACCGCGAAGGTACTGGATCGTTTTGCGCAGCTGCGAAAGGAAGCGCCTGAAAATCTGGATTGGCTGTACATCGACGTCTATCGCGACTTCGGATGGGAACCCAACAGGTTGGGCGCCGAACTGCAGAAGCAGGGCTGGAAAGTAGGCTCCGAATGGTCTTACTCCCTGCCCGAAATATCTCTGTGGTCGCACTGGTCTAATGACGAGAACTACGGTGGGCAAAATAATAAGGGCATCGAATCGAAGGTGTTCCGTTTCGTCGAAAACTCCCGGCGCGACACCTTTAACCCCGATCCAATTCTGGGTAACACCAACGTGGTCGAGTTCGAAGGATGGACCGGGCACATCGATTACAACCCGTTTATTACCAACGTGTGGGAACGGAACTTGCCCACCAAGTTCTTGCAGCGCTCTGCTATCCGCACCTGGGAAGACGGCAAGATCACTTTTGAAAATGGCACGGTGGCAACCTCGCCGGTGAAGAAGATCGACGGGAAGACGATTCCGACCAACCGGAAGATCACCTACGACGGCAAAACCGTTTACGAGGACGGCGCCTACCTGCTGCCGTGGACTAACGATCGCCTGTACCACTACAACATCAAGGGCGGTACCACTACCTGGCAGCTGACCGGGGAGTGGGCAAAGGCGTCGAAACTGAAGATGTACCGACTGACCGACATTGGCCGCGAGGCGGTGGGAACTGTGCCCGTGGTAAATGGGCAGGTCACTTTGAAGGCAGACGCAAAGTCGGCCTATGTGCTGGATACTCAGGACCGGCAGGTAGATCCGGCCTGGGGCGAGGGATCCGGTATTGCAGATCCCGGCTTCTTCTCGGCGGGACTGAAACACTACGCCGTTACCGGCGGAGCTAGGGTCGTGCGCACTGATCGAGGCAACTTCCAGGCGGAACTAGGCAAGGACGATTCGTCCATCACTACTACCTTCGAACAGGGCAAACTACCGGCCGGTACCTACAATGCGTCGGCATGGATTCAAATTGATCCGCGGAAGGCCCGCCAGGTGAATCTTGCGGTGACCGGTGCCGGGGTGAAGGCAGCGGGCACTCAGCGAACAGTAAAGGGCGTGCCTACGACCACCCTGAGTTCCACAACGGCGAAGAACTCTACGGCCTCGGATGAAAAACTGGGGACCTACTTCCAGCGGGCGCGCGTCACCTTTACCACTACCGGCGGCAAGGTGAACTTCACTATCGGAGCGAAGGCAGGCGACGCCACGGTTAGCATCGACGATCTGCGGCTCACCTCGTTCACGCCAACCAAGGCACCGAAGAACGCCATTGTTGCCGAAGACTTCGAACACCCGGACGTTGGCTATTGGCCGTTCGTTACCGGCGAGGCCAATGCCGGTGGCGACGCGCGCACCCAATTGGCGGAGCGGCATGCCCCGTACTCCCAGCGCGGCTGGTGGGGTAAGAACGATGCTGGCAACGTTGTCGAGGGCGGAAAGCTGATTGACAACGTCCTCGACGGCAAGTGGTCGTTGCTGTCGCACGAGGAAAACCCGGGATTGATTCTGCGCACTACCACCGCAACTGTTCCCTTCCAGAAGGGACACAAATACCGCATTGGTTTCGACTACCAGGTGGCAAGGCCTGACACCTACAAACTGGTGCTGGGAACGGACGTGCCCGGCGAGCAGACCAAGCGGATCTTCGAGCACAGTTTTGCTCCCACTGACGGGACCAAGCACTTCAGCCATGAAGTGGAAGTTGGCGAGGGCGCATACTGGTTCGGAATCGAAAAAGCTGGCGGCGGTGCACAGTCGGACATGACTATCGACAATGTGCTAGTTGAGGATCTGACGGCTGCAGAGCAGGTTGATCCCGACGAGCCGCAAGGCGGAGATGACGGCCAGGCGGACAAACCCGGTAAGGACGGCCATGATGGGCAGGCCGGACAGCCGGGTAAGGACGGCCATGATGGGCAGACCAGACAGCCGGGTAAGGACGGCCATTATGGGCAGACCGTAGTTGGTAAAGCCGGCCATGCCGGGGCGCTCGCGCATACCGGTGTAGCGGCAACCGCGCTGCTTTCAGTGGCAGGCTTATTGCTCGCGGTGGGAGGCGTACTCCTGCAGCGACGACGCACTAAGTAATCGGTAGTTTCCGCAGTGGCCACCCCTTTCGGGGTGGCCACTTTTTGCCCGCGCCTTCGGAGCCAGGGCAAAAAGTGCCCCGGAGTTTCCTCCGGGGCACTGCTAGCTAGCGGCTTTTACTTCTTGTTTTTCAAAGCGGCGAGGCGAGCGTCGACCTCGCTTTGCTGACCCATCTTTTCTAGCTCTTCGAACTGCGATTCGAAGGAATCCTTCTGCAGTTCGATCTTGCCAGCAGCCTGTGCTTCTTGGCGGCGAATGTTCTCTTCCCACCTGCTGAGTTCAGAGGTCGGATCCATGACGTTGATGGAGCCCATCGCGTCGCGCACCTTGTTCTGTGCCTCCGCGGTCTTCTGGCGGGCGACCAGCTGGTCACGCCTGGACTTTAGCTGGTCCAGCTTCAGTTTCATGTCGTTTAGGCCGGACTTTAGCTTCTCGACTACCTGAGTCTGGGAGGCGATCATCGGGTCGGCGGTCTTGATTTCGTCCTCGAACTGCATCTGCTTGGTCAGGGCCATCTTGGCCAGGTTGTCGAATTTGTCGGCCTGGGCAGTGTCGCCGCCAGCACGCAGTTCGTCGGCCTTGGAAGAGGCAGCTTCCGCCTTGCGACCCCATTCGGCAACGGCCTTAGAGTCTTCTTCGCGGTCGCGCTCGGCCAGGCGCAGGTTTCCTACGGTTTGGGCTACTGCGTTTTCGGCATCAGCGATGGAGTTGGTGTAGTCGCGGATTAGCTGATCTAGCATCTTTTCGGGGTCTTCTGCCCGATCCAGCAGCGCGTTGATGTTGGCCTTTGCCAGCTGAGTGATGCGTCCTAGAATCGATTGTTTTTCAGCCATTTCTTGCCTTTCGTGAATGAAAATTGGTTGGAGGAAATATGGTTAGAACTTGCCGCCGCCGAAGGAGCCACCGAAGCCGCCTCCGCCGCCGAAGCTGCCGCCGCCGAAGCTGCCGCCAAAGCCGCCGTCGGAGGAACCCCAATCAGAGGAGCCCCAGTCTGAAGAGCCCCAGCTGGAGTGGTGCCCGCCCGAGAGTAGGCCGCCCAGTAGGAATGAGCCAATGTCGATCCCGCCGGCACCCTGGTAGTTTCCCATGGCGCCTCGCGGCGTGAAGTTGCGCATCTGGTTGATTACTTCCAGGGCATCCTTGTCGGCTTCAGTAACAAGCGTGAGGGCGGTGGTTATATCTGTGTTTTCCAGTTGGCGGGCGTTTTCGAGTTTGTTCTTGGCTCCCGACACTAGCGAGCGCAGTTGCACGTCTACCATGCCGCGGTTAGGCGAGATCAGGGATTCGGCCTCGGCAATGTGGGACTGCGCGCTCTGCTTGCGGTCCTGGTAGATGCCGGCTTTGCGCTGGTCGCGTTCGTTCTGCTGCCTAATTGGATCCAGTACGTTGTCGAGGGCGTCCTCGGCGGTGCGAATGCGCTCTGCGGCGGCCAGCGGATCGGCTTTGCCTGCGCGTGCCTGCTGCGCAAATTCGATGGCTGCCTTTGCTTCGGCAACTAGCGGTTCGAACAGGGACTGGCCGCGTTTTTGGTTTTCGCGGGCCACGTCGTCCAAGTCGGAGCTGATGGAGCCGATGGCCCTAAGCAGCGACTCGTTGGACTGAGCCAGGTTCTGGCGGGCATTGGTGATGCCCGAAAGGAGGCCGTTCGCTTGGGTGATGGCCCGCCGTGCCAAGTGCAGATGTTCTACCGCGCTGGCCCGATTGTCTTGTGAAAACGCCTTCTTGCCTTCTGCTACGGTTTGCGCCGCGGAATCCAATAGTGCGTTGGCCTGGTCCACGTTGTCGTCAATTGAGGAGAGGTTGACTCCGGGGAAAGACAGGTGCAGGTTCTCTAGTTCTGCCTTGGCCGGCTGCAGGTTCTGCCTGGATTCGCCAATGCGTTTTTCCGCATCCTGCAAGCCTTTGTCGGCCTGCGCCTGGTCGTTGGACAGCTCCTCGAATTCTTGGCGCTTGGCCTGGATGATCTGCAGGGCCGTGTTGGCATGCTGGAGTACCTGGTTTGCCAGCGCGAATTTGTCTTGCAGCTGGCTCGCCTGATTCATCTGGTTGAGCGTGCCGAGTGCCTGGTCGCGTTCCTTGGAGGCACTCTGATATGCCGCCTCGAAGGAGTCGGTGCGGGTGGCGCCGAACTGGGCGCGTGCGAATAGGACGTCCTCTTCAGCTGCGCGCACCGCGTTGTCCGCCTCCAGGGCGACGGAGCCGGCCTGCTGGACTACCTGCTGCATCTGCTCTGGCGAATTGGTGGGTACGCCCTGGCGCTGCCCCGTTACCTGGGAGGGCGACTGCTTGCGTCTGCGCGCCATAACTATCAGTCCGATAACCACCACGCCGAAGCCAAGTAGCACGGGTACGCTGCCCAGTAGCGATAAAAGGCCGCTGCCGCCCAAATGGGAGCTGCCGCCCGGTTCCATGTCTTGCATCTGTTTGGCGGGGCGGATGGCCGCTTCCGCCCAGTTTTCGTTAGACAGTGCCGACACCGCGGCCTGGTCGATGCTGGATTTTTGCGAACTGGACAGCTCCACCTCGTTGCCGAAGCAAAAGCCGTAATCCCGAGTCTTGACCGCGACCACCATTAGGACGTTGCGACCTAGCAGTGAAGACTCGCGCATCGTCTGCTCACACCAGGTATCAGTGGACATGCCCGAGAAGTCGTCGACGAAGACCGCGTTGAAGTTGCCCGCCTTGGAAGATCGGGTAGCCTGAGCAGCTTCCCTGGCCTCAGCTAGCCCCTGCGAGTCCAATACGTTCGCCTTATCCGAAATCATGTCTTCAATAGGGTAGGGCTCCTGCGCGGCAGCCCCAGCCGGGAATGCAAACATGCAGGCGGCGCCAGCCGCTAAGACGGCCGCTGCTTTGCGGAGACGGGAAAAGTGCTTCATAAGCATATTGTTGCAAGTATGTTGCTCTTTCGCTGGCCAAGCCGCGCAATTATTCGCAGCTTGCGAAAAGGTTATGGAAGTGATCAGGCGAATATACTTCCTAGCCCCGCCCTCGGCTATCATTAGATAACGCATAAGAGTACTGAAGGAGTAAAAGTGCCAGCTGGCAAAGTGAAGTGGTTTGACGCCGACCGCGGATTCGGTTTTATCGCGGGCGACGACGGGGCAGAAGTGTTCTTGCACGCCTCGGCTCTTCCCGCCGGTACCACGCATCTGAAGGCGGGTACCAGGGTGGAATACTCTGTTGCAGATGGGCGAAAAGGGCCGCAAGCATTTGGGCTAACAGTCGAGGCCCCAATGCCTTCCCTAGCGAAGCAGGCCCGGCGTAAGCCCTCGGTCATGGTGCCCGTTGTCGAGGACCTGATCAAACTGTTGGATTATTCTTCTACGTCGTTGCGCAAGGGACGCTACCCCGCAAATGGGAAAAAGATCGCGTCGGTACTGCGCGCAGTTGCGGATGATTTTGATGCCTGAAACTGACAAGGTGCTAGCCGGGGCGGTAGAGCTCGCCCGGGAGGCTTTACTGGCAATTGCAAAGCCAGATGAAGTCGGTGAACATCTAGATTTTGTTCTAGATGACGTGCGGCTGGGCACCCATTCCTTTGATTGCCTGAAGGCCGGCTATCGCGGGTGGCGCTGGGTCACTACCCTTGCCCGCGTGCCCCGGGGCCGCAAGGCTACTATTTGCGAGGTCGCGCTGATTCCTGGCCCGGACGCGCTGCTGGCTCCCAAGTGGGTGCCGTGGAAAGAGCGGCTGAAGCCAGGCGACATGCGTCCCGGCGACACGTTGCCCTACCAGGAACAGGACGAGCGCCTAGAACCTGGGTACACGCAGGTAGATCAGGAAAACCGGGACGCCCTCCAGATTGACGAGGTCGGACTGGGGCGCAAGCGGGTGCTCTCCCCTGAGGGGCGTGATCAGGCAGCTAAGCGCTGGTACCGGTCCCGCGAGCACGGTCCGGAACGCGCGCGCAAGAAGAAGGGGGAACAGTGTTCCACCTGCGGTTTTCTGATGAAGTTGCACGGGTCGATGCGCACCATGTTTGGGGTGTGTGCCAATGAATGGTCGCCCTCTGACGGCAGGGTAGTAAGCCTGGATCACGTGTGTGGGGCCCACTCAGAAACTGACGAGGACGTAGCGCCCACTACCGTGCCAAAGAATCAGGCGGCGCTCAGCGACGCCGATCTGGAGGTAACTGCCTCGTAACGTGGCGCGAAGAACATTTATGCAAAAATGGCTTATTTATGCCGTTTTTGGCCCTTATCTACGAAAAGTGTGAGCAAGCAGTTTTCCGCTGCGGGAAAAACTCTGAAAATATTGGTGCGGACTGTTCCCCATTGAATTGGAAGAGACGTGGCATCAAACACTACTGCAGCTGCGAACCGCAGCGGGCTTGATAAGTTCTTTCACATTAGTGAGCGTGGCTCTACAGTTGGGCGCGAATTCCGCGGAGGTCTAGTTACCTTCTTCGCGATGGCCTACATTCTTGTAGTCAACGCCAATCTTTTAGGGGGAGTCGATTCGTCGATTCCTCCTACTTCTATTGCGGCAGGCACAGCTTTGGTGGCTGGCCTCATGTCCATTCTTATGGGCGTTGTCGCAAACTACCCATTGGCGCTTGCTGCGGGCATGGGCCTAAACGCGATGGTGGCATTCACCTTGTGCGGTGCTATGGGACTCAGCTACGCCGAAGCAATGGGATTGATTTTCTGGGAGGGCGCAGCGATCACTCTGCTGGTTCTTACCGGGTTGCGCGAGGCCGTATTTAGGGCAGTTCCCGCCGAATTGAAGACTGCTATTTCTGTGGGCATCGGCCTGTTTATTGCTTTCGTTGGCCTGCTCAATGCTGGCGTCATCCGCCCTGGCGGGACTCCGGTACAGCTGGGTATTGACGGCTCCCTTGCGGGCTGGCCTGCATTCATCTTCGTGGTTGGCTTGCTCCTGATCGTCATCTTGTACGTGAAGAAAGTTCGCGGTGCGATCCTGATCGGTATCGTCGGTGCCACCACTTTGTCGGTAATTGTGCAGGCAATTGCGCACGTTCCGGCCATGCATGACGAAACTGGCAAGGTAGCTCACCCAACCGGGTGGGGGCTTAATGCTCCGAACCTGACTGGTTCGCCCATCCGCCTTCCCGATTTTGCCACCCTGGGCCAGATCGATTTCTTTGGCGCATTCTCCAAGCTGGGCCCAATAGCCGCAGTGCTGATCATCTTCTCGCTACTGCTCGCCGACTTCTTTGACACCATGGGCACCATGGTTGCGATCGGTGCCGAGGGCGACCTGCTTGACGAGAACGGCATCCCGCCGCACTCGGACCGAATCTTGCTGGTTGACTCCATTGCTGCCGCCGTCGGTGGCCTGGCGGGCACGTCCTCGAACACTTCGTACGTGGAATCTTCCGCAGGCGTTGGCGAGGGCGCACGTACTGGGCTGGCTACCGTGTTTACTGGTGCTTTCTTCTTGCTGTCGGTATTCTTCTCCCCGCTGGTCGAGGTCGTACCGTCTGAAGCTGCTTCGACCGCGCTGGTCTTCGTTGGTTTCTTGATGATGCAGCAGGTGCTGGACATCGATTGGAAGGATCCCGAGATTGCAATCCCGGCGTTCCTGACTGTGGCCATGATGCCCTTCGCCTACTCGATCACGGTGGGCATCGGTGCGGGCGTTATCGTCTGGACCATCATCAAGCTGGCCCGCGGCAAGGCGCGCGAAATTCACCCGCTGATGGCGCTAGTCGCAATCTTGTTCGTGTTCTACTTTGTGCTCGGCCCCATCAAGGCGCTGTTTGCCTGAGTAAATAACTCTTGGAGCTGCCCAAGCCACTAGCTGGCTTGGGCAGTTCTTTTTCTCCTTATATAGGGGGGACAGGTAGCGGCAGATATGTAGGGGCCAGGTTGAGGCAGAAGGCGGACGCGGATCCCTCGAATAATTTTCATTCCCCGTGCGGCCTGCAAATTTGTATGAAGTGAGCGAAGATGAATGTATGGGAAGAACCTTTGCGTCACTGAAGTTTAGAAGCTATCGGCTCTGGTTCATAGCGTCTGTGTTTGCCAATGTTGGTACCTGGATGCAGCGGGTGGCCCAAGATTGGGTGGTTCTTACTGAGCTGACAGATAACTCTGGTTTTGCGGTGGGGGTAACCACCGCCCTGCAGTTCTTGCCCATGCTGCTGTTCGGCGCCGCAGCGGGAGTGCTGGCGGATCGAATGGATAAGCGCAAGCTGTTAATTTTTACGCAGTCCGCAATGGGGATCCTGGCGATTGTGATGGCAGTGCTGCTACTTACCAACACTGCAGCGCTGTGGCACCTGTACGTGTTTGCGTTCCTTACTGGCTGCGTGGCAGCAGCTGATACGCCCGTGCGGCTGGTCTATATTTCTTCTCTAGTGCCCCCAAAAATGTTGCCCAATGCAGTGGGGCTCAATTCGACCTCATTTAATATGGCCAGGCTAGTGGGGCCAGCCGTTGCCGGTGTCGCGGTGGCCGCGGTCGGGCCGGGCTGGGTGTTTCTGCTGAACGCACTTACTTTTGCCGGCCCGGTGTTCGTCATGTTCCTGATCAAAGAGACTTACGAATCGGCGCCAGCCAAAAAGCCCGAGCGCAAGGGCATGTTTATGCAGGGCTTCCGCTACATCAAGCGGCGTAGCGACATCATAGTGATCATGTGCATTGCCGGCGTCGTGTCCGCCTTCGGCCTCAATTTCCAGATGACTACCGCGGTCATGGCCCGCGTCCAGTTCCATCGCGGTCCGGAGGCGTACGGGCTGCTCACTTCTGCCATGGCGGTGGGTACCTTGGCGGGAGCTTTGCTTGCGGCGCGCCGCAGGTACCCCAGGGTGCGGATCGTAGTCCTCGCCGCCCTCGCCTTTGGGGTGGCCTCGGGAGCGGCAGCGCTAGCACCCGGGTACTGGACCTTTGCGTTGCTGCTGATCCCTACCGGGCTTGCCACGCTAACCATGCTCACTACGGCGAACGCGGCAATTCAGATGTATACCCATCCCTCCATGCGAGGGCGGGTCATCTCTATTTACCAGACCGTCAACATGGGAGCCACCCCCATAGGGGCGCCGATCGTCGGGTGGGTTGCTGAAGCCTGGGGGCCGCGCTGGTCGATTGGCATAGGTTCTATCGCAGCGGTGATTATCGCCCTCGTCATGGGCGTTTGGGCGTGGCGCAAGTGGCAGGTAGAGGTGCAGGTGCAACGGTATCGCCCGTTCCTCACCAGCTACGGGCCACGCGAACGCGCCGAGGACGACTAGAGGTGCGCGCCAATCCAATCTAGACATTCAAGGAGCGCGCACACGTCCGCTTCGCTGACTGCGGGGTAGGTGCCTATGCGCAGCTGGTTGCGCCCCAAGGCGCGGTAGGAGTCGATGTCGACAATGCCCGCGCGGCGACAGACGCTACTAATGGCCTTTGCGTCCAGTCCTTCTATATCTATTGTGGCAACTACCGGGGAACGCAGTGCAGGTACCTTGACGAAGGGAGTGGCGAAGTCGGAAGACTCTGCCCATTCGTAGATCAGTTGTGCCTTGCGGGCGCACGCAGCTGCCACTTTCTGTGGCCCACCGGCATCTATCAGCGCGTCCAGTTCTTCCGAGAGCAGGATCAGCGTGGCCAGTGCGGGGGTGTTCACGGTCTGTTGGGCGGCAGACTTTTCTACTGCCAGCGCCAGGTTCAACACGTCGGGCATCCACCGGCGCTGATCGCTTGCCAACTCGTGGGCTCTTTCGACTGCCGCCGGAGAGAGGAAGGCAAACCAGAGGCCCCCGTCGGAGGCAAACACCTTCTGCGGCGAAAAGTAGTACGCGTCGGGGAGCGTACTAAGAGGAAGCGCTCCCGCGATGGAGGTGGCGTCCACAAGCCGCAAGCCTCCTGCAGTGGGGACCTGCAACGGACTGACAACCCCCGTGGAAGTTTCGTGATGCACCCAGGCGTAGGCGTCGACCTCGGCGTTGGGACGCACCATTGCTAAAGACCCGGGGGCCGCCTTGTATATAACCGGATCGCGCAAATGCGGAGCGGCAGCGGTATGCGCAGCAAATTTTTGTCCGAACGCTCCAAACACCGCGTGAGCACTGCGGCGCCGCACCAGGGAAGTGGTGGCTACAGCCCAAAAAGTGGAGGCGCCTCCGTTGCCTAGCACTACCGCGTATTCCTTGGGTAGGCCGAAGTAGTCGCGGAACCTCTCTTGGATGGAACCCACCAGCGCTCGCACCGGTTGCTGCCTATGGGAGGTACCCATCAGGGGCGAGGCCGCCACCTGCTGTAGATGCGAGGGCGGAATCTTTGTTGGGCCACAGCCGAACCGGCCGTCGCTGGGCAGTAGGGATTTTGGTAGTTGCAGTTCCTCCATAAACTAACCCTAGCGATCTCGCCCGGCTAGAACTAGGTAGTCTGGATAGAATTAACGGCAACTTGCGCGATAAGGAGGAGCACGTGGGCAATCTGATCGATACCACGGAGATGTATCTGAAGACTATCTTCGAGATGGAAGAAGATGGCATCCCTCCTCTGCGTGCCAGAATCGTTGAAAGATTGGGCCAATCTGGGCCTACCGTATCGCAAACTGTGGCGCGGATGGAACGCGACAAGCTAGTTTTTGTCGGTGAAGATCGTATTATTCAGCTTTCAAAGGAGGGGCGTTCGCGGGCGATAGAGGTAATAAGAAAACACCGCCTTGTTGAATGCCTGCTTGTTGGCCCCCTAAAACTGCCATGGGCCGAGGCACATGAAGAGGCCTGTAGGTGGGAGCATGTCCTGTCCAAGAAAGTAGAGGAGCGGCTGGCGGATGTGATGGGGGATCCCGCGGTGGATCCGTACGGGAACCCGATCCCCGGTCACAAGCCTGTGGCTGAACGGCACGAGGTAGCTGCCTCAGAGCTTGAACTGGACGGCAACAAAGAGGTGCAGATCACTCGTTTCGGGGAGCCGCTACAGGCAGAGCCAGGCGTTTTAGGGCAATTGCAACAATTTTCCATACAGGTGGGCACAACTGTAACAATTTTGGTCGAGGGCGACGTCGCCCGCCTGAAATCTGCCTCCACCAGGGGGGATGTGCGTTTCGATGCCTCCTTGCTGGCCCACCTGTTCGTAGCCATAAATTAATATTCGCGTGATCTGTCCCGCGTTTCTGTAATAAAAACGTGACAAACCGTTATCTTCCGGTTATGCTTTTTCTCGACAGATCTTCAGATCGCGTTTTTGCGAGTCCTCAAACTTGCCTCGCAGAAGCGGAAATCAATGAGCAAACGGTGCGAGTGCCAGTAGTTGGTGAGGAGCTAATGGGAGTCATCTTGGCTAAGAAGTCCGCTGGTCGGCATCGCGCAGCTTGCCGCCCCTCGACACCTCTGACCGAACTCGGCAATTCTCTTGCCGCACCTGCTACTCGTCGTCGCGCAGGCGCCGTCGTAGGTACTTCTATCGCCCTCTCCGGCGTCGTGGTAGTGCCGGCCCTAGCAGGCACCGTCGGCCACCAGGCGCCAGCTAAAGGGGTCAACGTTGCGAGCGTAGCGAAGACTCTAAAGAGCAGCGTTGCCAAGAACGGCTCGGTCAAGGCCACCATCAAGTCTTGGGACGATTCCAGCACCAAGACCAAGGCTGCTTACTCCGAGGCTAAGACTTCCAAGACGCAGGGCCAGAACCGTGCAGCGGTTGCTTCCAGCACCCAGCAGGATGGGGATACCACTGAGGCGTCCTCCACTCAGCAGCTCGGCCACTCTGACGCTACCGGCAACGCGATCGTTGACATTGCGATGCGCTACCTGGGCATGCCCTACGTTTTTGGTGCTGCTGGCCCGGATGCTTTCGATTGCTCCGGCTTCACCATGGTTGTGTACGGCCAGTTCGGTATTTCTCTGCCGCACCAGTCTGAAGGTCAGGCAGCTGCTATGGGCTCCTACGAGGTCTCCGCAGCCGAGGCTCAGCCCGGCGATCTAATGTGGACCCCCGGCCACGTCGGCATCTATCTAGGCAATGGCAAGATGATCCACGCCGCTACACCCGCAACTGGCGTTGTCATCGGTGATGTATACACTTCCTTCCACTACTACCGGATGGCTCGTTAACAAAAACTTTTAGATAGAACGCGCCCCTTTTTGCTCGGGGGCGCGTTTTTTATGTCTGCGAGGGCGGTAGTTTATCGATATTTTGCCTGCTAGAGGGGTTTATGTGAGAAGTGGCGTACGTAAATTTGTCCCACTAGGCGTGCTAATAGTGCACAATAGGGAGTAGGTAATACCTTTTGGGAGGTTCCTATGTCTGGTAAAGCAATCCTGGTTGGTGTAGATGGTTCGAAGGAGAGCCTGCAAGCTGTCGAGTGGGCGGCTGACCGAGCCAGTCGTACCGGCAGTGAGCTCACGATTGTTTGCGCCTATGCGCTCCCTTCCTTTACCGCCGCTTCTTTGGACGGTGGCTATGCCGCTCTAGATGACGAGACGATCAAGGCCTCCGCGCAGGCAGTTGTTGATGAGGCCGCGCAGGCGGCTAAGCGGGATGGGCTTACTGTTAATACTGTTCTTGAGCCGGGTGATCCGGCTGGCGTACTGATCGACCTTTCCGAGGACTACCAGATGGTAGTTGTGGGTACCAGGGGAGGCGGGGGCTTCGCCGACAGGCTGTTGGGGACCGTCTCTTCGGCTCTGCCCGCGCACGCATCTTGTCCGGTAGTGGTAGTGCCTCGTCACCATTCCGGCCCCGCTTTCACTCCCGCTAAGCGCATCGTCGTCGGTGTGGATGGTTCTTCTGCGGCAAGCCCGTCGCTGCGGTACGCCGTGAAGGAAGCAAAGGCGTGGGGCGCAGAGCTCACAGTAGTTTCTGCTGTGCCGCTTGCTACTTCGTCCTCGACCATGGGCTGGTTCCCAGCGTCTGTGGATCGCGATGCAGTCATCGAGGACACGCGCCAGCGCCTAACTGAACTGGTGCAGAATGTCCAGGACAGGGACGGGGTAACTATTCGTCGCCATGCGCTAGATGGAAACGCGGCGGCATTGCTCACGGAGTTCTCTACTGCGGTTGACCTGGTAGTGGTCGGTAGTCGCGGCAAGGGCGGCTTTGCGGGGTTGTTGCTTGGGTCTACCTCCCAGGCGGTGTTGGGGCACTCGCAGTGCCCGGTCATGGTGGTACCCACCCGTAGCCGAGACGAGGGCGACGCGGTGGCACCGAAGTGGGATAGGTAGAGTTTTCGCTTACATTTTTTGTGAAGGCCGACTAGGCATTTAGCTAGTCGGCCTTCATGCTGGTAACCTTATGGCGTTGCCCTCGTAGCTCAGGGGATAGAGCACCGCTCTCCTAAAGCGGGTGTCGGACGTTCGAATCGTCTCGGGGGCACTTTTTCTTGCCTACGCCTCTTTGGCTGTACCTAGGCGGGACCAGGCCAGTTCGGCTAGTACCTTGGCGGTGTCCGCTACCGCGTAATCAGCAAAGTTGGCTTTTGCTGAATGGTTGAACTGGGCCTTATTTTCGTCTGTTCCTTCGGGGACCGCGGACACGCCAATGAAGCAGCCGGGGATCTTTTCGAGGACGTAGGCGAAGTCTTCAGAGGCGGCCATTGCGTGCGACTGGGGCATCCACCGTTCTTTGAATTTCACTGCCAGGGTGTTGGCTACGAACTGGTATTCGGCGGCGTCGTTGAAGGTCACTGGGGTGATCTGGTCCAGTACGCACTTCGCTTCCACGTTATTTGCTTGGGCTAGGGAGTGGATTAGTTCTTGGATCCGCGCCTGCAGGCGGATGCGGGTTTGCGGGTTCACGGAGCGCATGGTGAAGTCCATTTTGGCTTCGCCCGGGATGATGTTTTCGGTGGATCCGGCATGGATCTGCCCGCAGGTCACAACGACCGGGTCGAAAGCATCGAATTCGCGGGCTACGGTCACCTGTATTTCGCTGAGGATTTGGGCGCACGCCATGATTGGGTCGTGAGTTTCGTGGGGCGCACTGCCGTGGCCGCCGCGACCTTTTATGGTTACGTAGAGGTTATCCGAGGACGCCATGGCTCCGGTCGGCCTAGAGAAGATGGTCTTTGCCGGGTAGCGGGCCGCCCACACGTGGCAGGCATAGGCGTGATCTGGGGTGCGCCCGGCTGCTTCTAGCAGCCCCTCGGCGATCATTTTGTCTCCGCCGTGGTGGGCCTCTTCGCCGGGTTGGAACATGAAGAGGACGTCGCCAGCAAGGTGCTCCCTTACGTGATGCAGGGCGCGCATGGCTCCTACTAGTCCGGCCATGTGCAGGTCGTGCCCGCAGGCGTGCATGTTTCCGTTCTTTGAGGCCCACGGCAGTTTTGTGGCTTCCTTTACGGGAAGGCCGTCCATGTCTGCGCGCAGTAGCACTAGGGGACGGTTTTCGCCGGCTGCGCCGCCTCGGAGGATTGCCATGTAGCCGGTAGAAGATTTGGCGGCTACAACCTCAAGGCCTAAGGAGTCAATCTCGCTGCGGATGCGCCGTGCCGTATTTGGCAGATCCAGTCCTACTTCGGGCATCTGGTGTAGTTCGTGGCGAAGTGCAATCAGCTGTGGGGTAATCCGATCGATTTCGGTGTCGATCAATGCGGACATTGGGACTCCTTAGAGTTGGCTGTAGGCCCAATTATGCCTGCCTCCTTGCCCGCTCCTCAAAGGGTGCCGGCTAGCGGGATGGACTGTCCCGCTAGTGTGTCAGATCGCCCGCTCCGTCATTGCGTTCGTTGATCCACAGCATTGCGACTGCGGCGATGGCCAGGAATATTGCGGCGAAACGCATTGCGTTGGCGGGAGTGGCGTTTAGGAAGTGGGTGTAGATCGCACCGAAGGTCAGCGTCTGTAGTAGCTGAGGGATAACGATCATCATGTTGATGATGCCCATGTACACGCCGTAGCGCTCCTTGGGGATCATGCGTACCGCCATAATGTAGGGCACGCCCATGATGGATGCCCAGGCAATGCCTAGACCAATAATGGGTACCAGCAGCATTCCCTTCGTGGTCATGGATGGGAATACGAACAGCCCCACGGCGGCCACTAGCAGGCAGGAACAGTGCACGGCTTTGGGGCCAATCTTGTGCGCTAGGGATACGAGGCCGAAAGCGGTGCAGAAGGTGACGATGTTATAGGTGCCGTTGATGACGCCGGTCCAAGCGGTTGCTTCTCCGAAGGCTTGGCTTGCCGGGTCATGAGTACCCCAGACGGCATCCGAAGCGGTGGCCGCTACGAATTGCCAGTAGACATTCATGGCGAACCATTGGAACAGGTAGACGAGGGCGAGCTTACGCAACCCCACCGGCATGTCTTTGATTGCCCCCCAAATCTCCTTCAAGGCCCCACCGAAGCCTTTCTTTTCTGCGCGCAGGCGTTCCAGTTCGCCCTCGGTAGGGGGAATTTCTTTGGTGGAAAGAACGGTAACTAGAACGGATCCGATGGAGCAGACGGCTCCGAGCATGAAGGAGCCGACTACCCAGTAGGGGATCCCTGCTGCGGTGGAGGAGGTGATTAGTTGCTGGAAGACCCATAGGGATAGGTTTGCCAGCGTGATGCCTAGTCCGGTGAAGAAGGATTGGGTGAGGAAGCCCTTGGCCAATTGGTTTTCGGGGAGCTTGTCGGCGATGAAAGCACGGAAGGGCTCCATGGCGGTGTTGTTAGAGGCATCTAGTAGCCAGAGCAGGAGCACTGCCATCCACACGGCCGAGACGAAGGGGAACAAGAACAGGCAGACTGAGCAGCCGATGGCGCCTACCAGGAAGAATGGCTTCCGACGACCCCATTTCGGGGACCAGGTGCGGTCTGACAGTGCGCCTATCATTGGCTGAATGAACAGCCCGGTGATCGGGCCGGCCATGTTTAGGATCGGCAGGGTTGCCGGGTCGGCACCCAGAAACTGGTACACCGGGTTTACAGCGGTTTGCTGCATACCGAAGGAATATTGGATGCCGAAGAAGCCGAAGTTCATCAGCATGATCTGCAGGGTTGACAGGTGTGGTTTAGTCTCTTCCGGTTTGGAAGGTGTCGGGGCGCTCACTATTGCTCCTTCGCGAAAAGACAATGGCGTTTAAACACTAGTGGTTTATGTCCGGTAGTACCCGGCAAACCCTGTTTTACTTTTGCCGGGGCGCAACTTGTCCTAACCTGTAAGCACTAGTGCTTTGGAGGCGTTTTGATTCCACCACATCCAGATGATTCTTTTACTCTGTCCCAGCCGAAGTATTCCGATTCGACTCAGTTAATTACGTACGCCAATAGGTTCGGGAAAGATCTTTCTGAACTAGCCTCTTTGATGACTGAGCTTCGCGACGCATTCGACGGGGTACATATTCTGCCTTTCTTTACTCCTTTCGATGGGGCGGATGCGGGCTTTGATCCCTCCGATCACACCAGTGTCGATCCGCGGCTTGGTTCCTGGGATGACGTAAAGAAGATTTCGCAGGATTTTTCGGTCATGGCAGACATGATCGTCAACCATATGTCTTATAAGTCCGCCCAGTTCCAGGACGTTGTAGAGAAGGGGCAGGGTTCGCCTTATGCGGACATGTTCTTGACTCTGTCCTCGGTGTTCCCGGAAGGGGCTAGCGAACAGGATTTGGCAGCGATTTATCGTCCTCGCCCCGGGCTGCCTTTCACCCACTACAAGTGGGGGGAGCAGACACGGCTTGTGTGGACTACGTTTACGCCCCAGCAGATCGACGTGGATATGCGTTCCGAGGGCGGGCGCCGTTACATTGCCTCGATCCTTTCCGCTATGGCTGCTGGCGGAGTCAGCCAGGTGCGCCTGGACGCGGTGGGGTATTCGGTGAAGACCGCTGGAAGCAGCTGTTTTATGACTCCGCAGACTTACGAGTTCATCGGCGAACTCACCGAGCAGGCACGTGCCCTAGGCATGAGTGTTTTAGTCGAGATCCATTCGCATTACAAGAACCAGATTCAGGTGGCACAGAAGGTAGATAGTGTCTATGACTTTGCGCTGCCGCCGCTGGTGTTGCACGCCCTCTACACGGGGCAGGTGGGGCCGCTGACTAAGTGGCTGAAGGTTCGTCCCACGAACGCGATTACGGTCTTGGATACTCACGATGGAATTGGCATTGTCGACGTGGGGCCTGATCAGCAGAGCGGGGAAGCCGGGCTGCTTTCGGCTGAGGCAGTGGACGGCCTTGTCGAAGGCATCCACGAGGCTTCCAAGGGGGCGTCCAGGAAGGCCACTGGCTGGAACGCTTCCAATCTGGATATTTACCAGGTGAACTGCACTTTCTTCGATGCTTGTGGGGCAGACGAGGACGCGTACTTTTTGGCGAGGGCGGTGCAGGCCTTCACTCCCGGCGTCTGCCAGGTCTACTACGCGGGGCTGCTTGCGGCCCCCTGCGATCTGGAACTGCTGGCGCAAACGGGCGTTGGCCGCGACATAAACCGGCCGTACTATAGTGCCGCCCAGGTTCGCGAGGAATTGCGCTCCCCTGTAGTGCGCCGAATTCTGGGTTTGCTGCAGCTGCGCAAGTCCCACCCCGCCTTCAAGGGGAAGTGCCAGGTGCGCTCCTATGAGCAGGATTCCCGTCTGGTACTAACTTGGGAAAACAAGGATGACTGGGCAGAACTGGTAGCCGACTTTGCCGAGAAGAAGGCAGAAGTTACCTACAACTGACCTAGTGGGGAGCTTTGTCCTGCAAATAGGTTAAAATGGCGCGCACCCTGCGATTTTCCTGATCGGGGGTGAGCCCCATCTTGGCGAAAATATTCGCCACATGTTTGCCCACCGCGGCCCCGGACACGAAGAGTGATTCGGCGATCTGCGAATTGGATTTCCCCTGCGCCATTAGGGCCAGGACCTCCAACTCGCGCTCGGTCAGCTGGTCTATGCCAGTCGAAGACACCATTGCCCCAGCCACCTGCGGGTCTATCACTACCGCACCGCGGCCCACAGCGCGCAGGGTAGAAATGAAATCAGCAACGTGGCCCACCGAGTCTTTCAGTAGGTATCCGGTACCCGTGCCCGGCTGGGTCATGTCCAGTACCGCCCTGGCATATGCGGGGGCGACATACTGGCTGCAGATCAAAATGGCGAGGCGCGGGTGAGCGGCACGGATCTTTTGCGCGGCTTCCAGGCCGTCCTCTGCCATATTCGGGGGCATGCGCACGTCAGTGACCACCAGGTCGGGAGCATTGTCCTCGGCAAACAGGGCATCTACCAGCACCGGCAGAGTCTGCGCATTATCCGTTTGCCCCACGATCTGGAAGCCTTGCCGTTCCAGCATGCCCGCCAAAGATTCCCGCAGCAGGCCGGAGTCGTCAGCTAATACCAATTTCATTGTTTCTCCAGTTTTATAGCGCTTTCGCCAGCAAAGAGCAGTAGTGGGATCGAGCCGATCACCTGGGTGGGACCGCCCAACGGGGAAGAGATGGTTAGGGAGCCGCCGAAGGCTGCCAGCCGTTCTTGAATGCCGGCCAAGCCGTGCCCCTCAAGGAGCGTGGCTCCGCCCGGACCGTCATCCTGCACAGAAATACGTAACTGCTCTCCTACCGTTATCAACACGTTCACCGGAGCTTCTGCCGCATACTTGGTGGCATTGGTGATCGCCTCGGTGGTGAAAAAGTAGGCGCAGGCCAATACGCCCTCGGGAAGTGGGGGAACAGGGGCGGGGCAGCGGATTGTGATCGGGATAGCGCTGTGGCGCACTACGTCCTCGAGAGCGGCTACGAGCCCCTTATCTTCCAGCACTTGCGGGTGGATCCCACGCACGGTAGTTCGCAGTTGTGCCAGTGCGGTATCCAAATTCTCGTGAGTCTTCGCAAGCAAGTCGGCCAGCTGCGGATTTTCTTGCAAGCTTGGATCCAACTCGGCTTCCCCCAAGGTGAGTGCGGCGGCCACCAAGTACTGCTGCGCCCCATCGTGCAGATCGCGTTCAATGCGGCGACGCTCCACCTCGTACGCGTCGACAATAGCCCGGCGCGACTTGGCAAGGCGGCGCACCTCTTCTGCCGCCTCACGACGCTCCTGCCATCTGGAAAATAACCTCACGTGCCTATCCTAACGATAGGCATCCGGCGGCCCCGCGAGTCCGCCCGGTAAGGTGAACAAAGTAGGGCAGGCCCTACCACACTATTCAGGCGGCGCATATTCCAAGTCGCCGCAGCAATTAGTGGAATGGAGCTATGAAGAAAACAATCCTGGCAGCGCGAAACATCAGCAAGTCTTTTGGCAAAGTGCGCGCCTTAGCCGACGTGTCCTTGCAGCTTCGCGCGGGCGAGGCGCTCGCGGTCATGGGCCCGTCCGGTTCTGGCAAGTCCACTCTGCTGCATTGTCTTTCGGGCGTCCTGACCCCGGATACAGGAAGCATTGTCTTTGAGGGCGAAGAGCTCTCTACCATGTCCGATGCAGCTAGGTCGGCGGTGCGATTAGGCTCGTTCGGGTTCGTGTTCCAAGATGGGGCGCTGTTACCGGAACTGCCGGCGCGTGACAACGTGGCGTTACCGTTGCAGTTGCGTGGAATGAAGAGGGCCCAGGCGCTGCGGGTGGCTACCGATGCGATGGCCAGGCTTGGGATTGCAGACAAAGCCAATGTGCTGCCTGGAGACATGTCAGGTGGTCAGGCCCAACGCGTAGCTATTGCCCGTGCCATTGTGACGAATCCGGCGATCATGTTTGCCGACGAGCCTACCGGTGCGCTTGATCAGCCGACATCACACGAGGTGATGCAAGTACTTACGGCTCTAGCGCGTATTTTCGATACGGCTCTGGTAATAGTTACCCACGATCTGAACGTTGCTTCCTGGTGTAATCGGGTGGTGGAAATTCGTGACGGGCTGGTTCATTCTGAACAGCTGATCGGGGGAAAAGATGCCTGAGCGTGCCTTGCAGGCGAAAAACCTGCTCTCGACTACCGCGCAAATAGCTAGGCACCGATTCGGGGCGGCCAGCGGTGAGGGGCCGCTGGTGCTAGCTTCTGTAGGGGCATTTACGGTGGTGTCGGCCATTACCTACCTGGTTGCCACCGGCACCTACATGTTCTGGCGTAGATTCGTTCACCCGGTGAGTGCGCTGGCAGACTGGACGTTGGGCAAGTCGACTGCAGGGTTCTACTTTCTTCTGGCATTGCTGGCGTTAGCCCTACTCATCGGCCCTCTGACTACGCTTGCTAGTTCTGCCTCTTTACTGGGCGCTAACGCGCGCGAACACAGAATGGCGACCTTGCGGCTGCTGGGAGTGTCCCAGTGGGGAATAGTGAAAATTGCAGGTTTAGAGACGATGCTGCAGGCGAGCATCGGAACGGTGTGTGGCTTCGCCCTCTGCATGCTGGCACTGCCCCCGTTACACAAACTCTCATTTCAAGGTAGCCCGTTGCTCTGGAGGGAAATGTTTCTTCCGCCTCTGGGGTACCTAGCTTGCGCACTGGCTATAGTTCTGCTCAGTGGGGAAGCGGCGACGTTGGGACTGCGGCGCGTAATTATCTCTCCCCAAGGAGTGGTTAGAAAATCCCGCTCACGCAAGCTGCGCGGAGGACGAGCACTACTGTTTGTGGCTTCGGCAACGGCAGCAATCATCATCCCGTCCACCTTTGCTAATAATCAGATGCAGGCCAACCTGCTCCTGGTCATTATGGTGTTGTTGGTGGCCGGGTGGACCATGGTAATGGCAATGCCCTATTTGCTGCGGCTCGTCGCAAGAGCCTTTGCCGTCTCCTCTAACCTCGTCGTATCCGTGTCGGCAAGACGCATAATGGCAGCCCCGCGTGATACGTGGAGGCGGGTCGCAGGGGTGGCTTTCCTGTCTGTAATTGCCGGCGCTGCCGCAACTACGCCCCGGTTTGGGATGGGGGTGGCATCACACAAAGACGAACAAATAGTGCTCACCGGTTTGGCAGACGTAAAGGTCGGGGCCGGCCTTACCGTGCTATTCGGTTTTCTACTGGCTGCCGCCTCCACGTTGCTCGCAGGACTATCGGCAGAATATGAACACGCCTGCCAAACGCGAGCCCTTGCCCGAATGGGTGCCCCCGATTCCTTCGCACTGAAAGTGTCAGCTACCGAGGCTCTGGCGCCAGTAGCCGGCGTGTGCCTAATTGGATACCTCATTGGCGTCCTCAACGCGTTTCCCATGATGCTTCTTGCCCTGAACAATGACGAGCTAAGTAGGTATGACGGGCTAGTAGCGGTGCTTACAGGGGCAGTGGTAGTTATAGGCGGCATCGCGTTGGTCGCCTTCGCTAACGCGATGACCATCCCCGTGCACAGAAAAATCCTGGCCGAAAACACAAGAAAAGTGGATTAGGGCGAGGCCTGCGCTATCAGGCATGTACGATTCTATATATGAACGCGAACCATTTTCCTCTTACTTTGCCCGCCAAGATCCTGCTCCTGGGAAGCGGCGAATTAGGCAAAGAACTGACCATCTCGCTCAAACGTCTCGGCTGCACGGTTATAGCCGTCGATTCCTACGCCAACGCCCCTGCTATGCAGGTCGCGGACGACTCGCGCATAGTTTATATGACGGATAACCAGGCGCTTTCGCAGCTACTTTCCGAGGTGAACCCGGATCTGGTCGTCCCCGAAGTTGAAAAGCTGGCTGCCGGCGTCTTGGAACAGTGGATGGAAGAACAACGCGGTCAGGCCAAGGTTTCGCCAGTACGCGTAGTTCCTAGTGCGCCCGCGGTCCAGGCAACTTTTGATCGCCGGTTTATCCGTACCCTGGCGGCTGAGAAGGCGGGGGTGCCCACTTCGAACTACGGGTTTGCGTCCTCGGAAGAACAATTGGAGGAATTGGCAAACAAGATCGGTTTCCCGTGCTTTGTGAAGCCCACGATGTCCTCTTCGGGCCACGGCCAAAGCCTAGTAACCGCTCCGGAGCAGATCGCTACCGCGTGGAAGAAGGCGCAGAGCGAGGCTCGCGCACACACCAACTGGGTCATTTGCGAATCCAAGATCAATTTCGACTACGAAATTACCCTGCTCACGGTTCGTCACCTAGACGCTCACGGGCAGGTACAAACTAGCTTCTGTGCCCCCATCGGGCACACGCAGTCCCGCGGAGACTACGTCGAAAGCTGGCAGCCGCACCAGATGCCGCCGAAGGTGCTGGCGCGGGCGCGGGAGGTCTCGAAGGCAGTCACTGATGCGTTGGCAGCCGAAACTCCCGAATGGCAGGGGCCCGTCCTCGGCATTTTTGGGGTGGAACTGTTCGTGGCCGGGGACGAAGTCATGTTCTCGGAGCTCTCTCCGCGCCCCCACGACACGGGCATGGTAACCCTGATCAGCCAGTACCACAGCGAATTCGACTTGCATGCCCGCGCCATCTTGGGAATGCCGCTGGACGTGTCGATCCGCCGCCCCGGCGCTTCTGTGCCGATCAAATCGCAGGTAGATTCCGACCAGCCTCGTTTCGAGGGCGTCGAAGAGGCCTTGGCAACCACTAACGGTACGAATGCCTGCGTTGACGTGCGCCTGTTTGGAAAGCCTGAAGCCTATAACGACCGCCGCATGGGGGTCGCCCTCGCAGTGGGAACTTCTACCGCGGAGGCCCGCGAGGCAGCTGGTGTTGCTGCCTCTAGCGTGAAGGTTCGTTAGCTAGGCCCAAGAAGCAAGGATTGCCCCCAGGTGGGGCAATTTTTGTGGCTTATTTTAAGGCGCGCGCGCCCGTCGCTCGGTTCCGGTGTCTGGTCTGGATAAGGTGGAACGGTGAGCAAAAGTGAGAAGTTTTCTAAGCTGCGCCCAAAAAAGGCCACCGAAGGCGCGCCCTCTACCAGGTCTCAGCTGGTAGATGAGGCTTTGAACGGGTGGGTAGAGGAACTCCAGCAGTCCGCTACTTCCGCTCCGTCGCTGCCCAAATTGGAGCTGTTTGCGGCGCATCCGACCGGTCTTGCCCAGCTCTATGCCGGCAGGGCTACACGTCTTACCAACTTGGTGCGCGAACCGAACGCGTTGGCGCACGTGCGCATGCGCGCTCACGACCTCCTTGCGGCTCAGAGTGAACTGAGCTCGGGCCAGGGGGCAATCCCCATGCACTTGGGGATCGGTACCGCTTCTTGGACGGATGCTACTGACGGCACTTCGTCTGCTCACTCTGTCACGGCCTTGCTGCGCCCGCTCACTATGCAGCTTGCCGAGGACGACGACATCCTTCTGACGCTTCGCCCCGGGCTCAGCCTGAATAGTGAATTGGCGCAGGCCCTTCGCGATAAGGGGCTGAAGCTGGACATCTCCCAATTCGACAAGGTGGGGGATTTTTCGCCGCTCAATGCGTTGCGTTTCCTGCGCGAAGCTGGGTCGCTGAACCTGGTTGGCTTCGACATGTACGAGTCGCTCACGCTCGGAGTGTTTGTGAAGCCAGCGGACATAGTGATTGGCGATTTGCAGCGGTTGCGCGAGCGAGCCGTGGAATCTACGGTGGTTGCCGCTCTTGCCGGCGATGATACCGCGCGTGCGGCGCTGGCGAAGCCGCTTGCCGAGCCGATTCGCACCGACCGGGACCCGCACACCGAAAAAGGGGTGGGCCTGCTCGACCCGCTGCAGCATGACGCCCTCGACGCGGTTGCTGCCGGCAGATCCCTGGTACTCGACACCCCGCCCGCATCCGAGAGGGCGGAGACCATTGCGGCTATCATGGTCGATGCAGCTGTCAGCGGCAAACGCGTGGCGTATGTGCCGGGCGAACGCCGTGCCGCCACAGCCTTGATGGCCTACCTGCGCGAACTGGGGCTAGACGACTTGGTGCTAGATCTATCGGATAGCACCGATTGGGATCGCGGAGCTATCGCCGCGCTGCGGCACGCGATCACTATCGAACCGACTAATACCCAAGATGCGGACATGGTAGAGGACATCCGCACCGAGTTGGTGAAGGTACGCGAGAAGCTGGGGGGCTACACCCAGGCTCTGCACAAGCCAAAGGAAACTTGGGGAATCTCCCCATACGATGCCTTGCAGGTTTTGACTGACCTTACTGCGGGTACTTCCGGGCCACGCACCAAGGTGCGCTTTTCGGAAGAACGTTTGGACAAGATTGCCGAGGACGGCGCAGCCAGCGCGCGTGCAGCGTTGCAGGAAGCTGCCGAGTTGGGCATCTTCAAGGCGGGCAAGAAGTCTAACGCGTGGCACGGGGCAGTAATTTCCGCGCCCGAAGCCGTTGCCGAAACTGTCGAATGCGTCCAGCGCATCTCTATCCAATCGCTGCCGCAAGTGCGTGCCAACATTGGGCGCGTTGCACGCGAGACCGGGCTAACCCAGGCCCACACCTTGGAAGACTGGGAACAGCAGCTGGAACTGCTAGCCGGAGTCCGCGACAGCCTCGACGTGTTCTTGCCGATGGTGTTCGAACGCTCCGCGGCAGACATGATGATCGCGACCGCGCCCAAGGAATGGCGTAAGGAACGCGCCCTCAACATGAAGGGATCGACCCGCAGGCGTCTGGTGAGGCAGGCTCGGGACATGGTTCGTCCCGGAGTAAAGGTAGACAACCTGCACGAACGCCTTACTAGGGTGCAGAATCTGCGGAGTGTCTGGGCCGAATACGGAGACGCGGCCGGGTGGCCAAAACTGCCGGGCGGCCTTGACGAGATGATCAACGTCAACCAGGCCCTGCGCACTGATCTGAAGGCAATTTCGCCGTTCTTCTCTACCGTGCACGGCGATTTGGCCAAGATGCCGGTAGACGACCTAGTGCGGCTCATGGACGCGCTTGCCCAGGACAAAGACGGCGCTGCCAGGCTCCCTGAACGTGTCAAAGTGCTAAAGAAGATCAAGGCGCTCGGGCTTGAAGATCTAGTGGATGACCTGCGGGCACGGCAGGTGCCTGACTATCTGATCCCATCCGAGCTAGACTTGGCATGGTGGGCTTCCGCCCTTTCGGTGATGCTGTCCCAGGATGACCGCCTGGCCCACTACACCGGAAAAACGTTGGCCGGCCTCAGCACGCAGCTACGCAACCTAGATCGGGAACAGGAACGTTCGCTGGTGCCACAGGCACGATTCAAGATTGCCCAGCAGGTGCGCCGGCGGCTGCTAGATGATCGCGACCAGGCGGGGCTCTTGTACGAGGCCTTGGCTGCCGATAGCGACCTGCCACTGCCGCAGATACTGGCAGATTACCCGCTGTCGGCGTACGTGATGCCGATCCGCATTGTTCCGCCGCTGCAGATGTCTAGCCTGTTCGACGAGAAGGCACGCATTGACGTGGTAGTTCTTGACGGCGTGGAGCGCCTCGAAGTCGCGGAGCTGTTGCCGGCTCTATGCAGGGCCACCCAGGTGGTCGTGGCCGGGGACGTGCGGCGTAAACTCGGCGGAGCAGTGACCGAATTTGCCGAAATACTGCCGCATATCACTGTGCCGCCCTCGGTAGGGAAGTCGAACGAAGCGGTTACTGATTTCTTGGCGTCGCACGGGTACGGGCGCGCTGTGTTTTCGGTTCCGGTCCCTCGGACGTCCTCGGCGCTGGGACTACATTTGGTAGACGGGCGCGGAATGCCCGCCCCCGGACTTTCGGCTATCGAATCTTCTGCTGACGAGGTCGAGGCCGTGGTCGACTTGGTAATTGACCACGCGCTGTCGCGGCCCGATGAGTCCTTGGCAGTGGTCACGCTGAACGCGCGGCATGCTCAACGTATCCGAGAGGCGATCATTTCCGCGGTGGCGGATTCGCCGGCTATAGATTCGTTCTTCAAGCCCACGGCTGTGGAACCGTTCGTGACCTTGGATGCTGCGCACGCGGCGGGACTACGCCGAGACCGCATCATTTTGGCGGTCGGATTTGCTAAGACTCCGCACGGACGCGTCTTGCACGACTTCGGGGCAATCAGCGGTTCTACGGGCCCATCTTTGTTGGTTGACGCCCTTTCAGCAGTGCGCGGGGATTTGGACGTGGTTGCCTCGTTTGCCCCGGAAGATATTGACGAATCTCGGTTGAATTCCGAGGGCGCTCGCATGCTGGTAGATCTGCTAGCTAGCGCCCAGGAATCCGGCAAGGCGTTGTCTCCGATCGAACTGGCACAGGCTTCTACAGAAGAGGAATCTGAACCGGATCGTTTGCTAGTTGACCTGGCAGAACGCTTGTATCGTCTGGGTCTTACCGTGCTGCCCAACGTGGGTACAGATAAAGGGGTGCGCATTCCGCTGGCAATTGGCCATCCGGCATTCCCGGATGAACTGCTGGTAGCGGTACTCACCGACAATGTCGCCTACGCTTCAGAGCCTTCTTTGCGGCGGCGGGAGCGGATCCTGCCTGCCCGCCTAGCCGAATTCGGGTGGGGCGTGTACACGGTGTATTCCACCGCGGTCTTCATGAATCCCCAGGCAGAGGCCGAGGCTATCTTGAACCTGGTACTCGATATTGTCGAGGAAGCGCAGGGTGAACCGCTGCCGGAGTCGGCTCCGCAACCTTCGGTGGAGCAGACGGACGAACTGGAAGTGGACGAATCTGGCGAGGTCAGTGAACCGGCTCCGGTTCGCTCCGAACCGCGTCCTCCCATCGCGCCGGGGTTGCCGCTCACCGCCTACGGAGATGACCAGCTAGACGAGATGGCGAGGTGGATTGCTTCTGACGGGGTGGAACGGAGCGAGTCGCAGATGGTTGCGGAACTGATTGAAGCCCTACAGATCGTACGCCGCGGGGCGCAGGTAAATGCGGTGCTGGCGAACGTAGCTCGTCGCAATGGAGCCGTGGCAGACCCGGCAGAAGAATCGGCCGATGAAGAAGCCTAGACGACGGGCAGTATTCGTTTCGCAGGCGGACAAGAAGCGCCTCCAGATGGGGCAGGCCCCAAGTTGGGACGAAGGCACTGTGCAGCCGGATTACGTAAAGCTAGCCAAGACTTCGACTGACCACGGCAAAGGAGAAAATGACGCGCGCTTACGCGACAATGTTCCGCCGCACTGGGGAAGCTGAATCAGGCAAATAAAAATGGGGGCCAAATTGGTCCCCATTTTTACATTCAGCTCAAATCAGATATCTGCGCGGTGGCGGCCTTCTGCGCTGGAAATAGAAGCGGTGTCACCGTGCTGGGCTGCAAGAAGGTCACGAATTTCGGTTAGCAGAGCGACGTCCTCGGAAACGGCTGCGTCCTCGACTTCTTCGCCAGCCTTACGGCGAGCAGCGATCTTTTCATTGAGCTTGTTCATGGGCAGCACAATCAGGAAATATACGGCTGCAGCTATCAAAATAAAGTTAATAATGGCGGTAATTAGCAAGCCGGGTTTGACAGTGGCGTTGCCCAGGTGGAACGCTGCGACCTCGTCAAAGTTAGGTTTGCCGATTAGGCCAGCAATTATCGGGTTAATGATGCCGTCGACGATCGCGGTGACGATTGCCGAGAAGGCACCGGCAATAACGACGCCAACGGCAAGTTCTAGTGCATTGCCACGCATTACGAATTCTTTGAATCCCTGAAGCATTCTCTTCTCCTGTGTAAACGGGGTTATTTGCCTCCAAGTTTAGAGGGACGAGTATAGGAAATAATAGTTAGAGTGCTATGCAGTCTACCTTTTGCAACCAATAAGTTATGAAGGGTTAGTTAAGGTATAAGAATCCGGCAGGGGTAAGTACCGCGTTCACCTTCTTGTCATGAGGGGCAATAGGAAGAGCGTTCTCGGCATCTAAAAATTCCGAAGTGTAGACAACTGCGCAAATGCAGGCATCGGCAGAAGCATTTTCCAAAATGTGGTCATACCAACCCCCACCTTGGCCCAACCTATTTCCGGAACGGTCGATGCTGAGGGCAGGCAGTATAAGCAGCCCGGCTCTACTGATGACGTCCGGGGAAAGTATTTCGCCAGACGGGGCAGGAGGACGGCCGGGTGCGTGTACCTGCAGGTCGCCCGGGCCGCGGTAGAGCGCCCAGGTGCGAGAAAGCTTGGGTCCAAGGCGTGGCAGAAGGACTTCCTTGCCCTGTCTGAACGCCTCATTTGCGATGCCCATTACGTCGGGCTCAGCATTTACCGGAACATAGGAGGCAATAGTTTCGTCCTCGCGTTCCAGCACGGGAGCAGCTGCGTCAAGGATATTTTTCGCCGCCTCTTTCCGGGCCTGAGAAGTTAACTTCTTGCGGCAGGCGCGCACTTTGGCTCTTAGAGCTGCCTTTTTGTCCTCGATGTCTTCTTCGACTACCGCGTCAAATGATTGCTCCTTATTCATGATCCCATCATTGCAGGTTTCGGCGTGCGAGCAAGGTTGCCACATGGAAAACAGATAGCCTTAAGGAAACTGCAACTTTGAGGGGAGCGCGCATGCGAACTGTCGCCCAGCATTTAGAAGCTTGTTTGGCTCAGGTGGGTCCGCTTCCACCGCTAGAGGTACTGCTACCGGATGCGGTCGGGTGCATTCTTGCCGAGGACGTAGCCTCCCCGTTCGATCTGCCCGTCACCGATGTTTCCACGATTGACGGATACGCAGTGCGCAGCGTCGACATTGCGGGGGCTAGCGCTGACGAGCCAGTCTATTTGCGCGTAATTGATGAGGTTCGCGCTGGCGATGTTGATCCTACTTCAGTGATTGCCGAAACAGCGGTTCGTATTGCTTCTGGGGCGCCGGTGCCAGCAGGGGCGGATGCCGTGGTGGACCTAGAGGACACCGACCGGGACGAATCGAATGTGCAGATTAAGAAGCTTTCGTTGCCGGGGCAGAATATTCGTCCCCGAGCAAGCGACGTTGAGGCCTACCAGAACGTGTTGCAGGAAGGCCAGCGCATCGGCGCCAGGCAGATTGCGTTGCTGGCTGGGGTGGGCAGATTGCGTGTACTGGTGCATCCGCATCCTAGAGTCGTCGTCATGTCCATTGGTGACGAGCTGGTAGAACCCGGTCGGATCGCTAGCCCCGGTGCTGTTTTCGATGCTAATGGGCACGCCCTTGCGGCTGCGGTGGCGGATGCCGGTGCCGATACTTTCCGCGTCAATGCCGTGCCAGATGAGCACCGCATCCTGCGGCAAACTATCGAGGACCAGCTAGTACGCGCCGACCTATTGATTACTACCGGCGGTCTTTCCTACGGGGCAGGGGACACGGTAAAAGAGGTCTTGTCGCCCCTAGGGACTGTCCGTTTCGATTCCGTAGCCATTGCTCCCGGCAAACATATGGGCGTGGGCACGGTAGAAGATACTCCGATTTTCTGTTTGCCCGGTGATCCCGTAACCGCTCAGATCTGTTACGAAGTATTTGTGCGGCCGGCACTGCGGTCCATGGCAGGCTGGTCCGAGCTTTACCGCACGGCCCTTACTGCCCGGGTAGACCGGGGCTGGGCCTCGCCGGCTGGGAAACGAGAATTCGTCCGCGTGGCGCTCTCTGGTGCTCCCGCTGAAGGCTATGTGGCCAGCGTCTGTGGCGACCCCAAGGATCGGCTACTTTCCAAGCTCACGGAGGCGAACGCCCTCGCTGTAGTTCCGGAGGATGTTACGGAAGTGCGCGCCGGGGACGAACTAGTGTGCATGGTGCTCGACTAGTGTTCTCGCTAATAGATCAGGCGCGGTTGGCGCTGCGCAGACCGCTTGACTTGGTCTATGACAAGCCCGAGCTGGCCGCGATTACCACGGCGAATCTGGGCTATTTGCGGCTTAGGCAAATGAAGCGCGCTGATCACCTTCGGGTCAATGAACTTCGCTATGGGGAGCGAGAGTGGTTGGGGCCTTGGGAAGCTAGCGCGCCGGTGGGGTACCCGGTAGACCCACCCACCTTTGAACAGTATGTGGCCAGCTGTAACAGGCAGATATTGGATGGCCGCATGATGCCTTTGGTCATCGAAGGTGACGGTCAAGCGATAGGGCAACTTACTATTTCCGACATCTCGAGGGCGGCTACGCAAAGTTGCGCTATTGGGTATTGGATTTCGCAGACTTGGGCGAATATGGGTTTGATGACTCTGGCAGTGGCTATGGCTCTGGACGCCTGCTTTACCGATTTGAACCTGCACCGAGCCGAGATCAATATTCGGCCCGAGAACGCCCGTTCCTTGGCGATTCCGCGCAAGCTTGGCCTGCGTAAAGAGGGAGTACGGCGGAAATACATCTGTATCGACGGCAGTTGGGCGGACCACGTCTCTTTCGCTGCTACTGTCGAGGACGCCCACGGTGGGTTTGTGGCCAGGCTGGAGGCTCACAAGCAGAACAACAGTTGTTACTGATGTGAAAGTTGTGACTATTGATAAGGGCGGTTATTGAATCGTTCTCATGGTTTGGAACTTTCGGGGCGAGTCGTCCACGATCCAGCTGTTTCTTTCATAGATTTAACGATGTGGAGTTTGGAGGAGTGGCTTTCGCAGCAGTCGTGCTTGTTGTACTTGGGGTTGTCTTCCCCAAGGTCGTCTTGTGGCGTTTGGCAACCAGCCAGGGCAACGAAGCGGATAGGTTCTCCGGAAAACTGCAAATATTGAATACTGAAAGCGTTCAGTACCAAAGCCGCGGGGAAAACGGTGGGATACTGTTCCCCCAAATAGGAGGCAAAATGAACAACAGCAGGTCTGAATTGGTAAATGCGCGTGCGCAGCGAGCCGCGTTAGTTGCCCGCAGGCATGCTGCTGCCCAACGCAGGGTGGCGCTTACCGTGTTGATGGTGGCCGCCCTCGTACTCGTGCTGATTGTTGCCGCGGCCGGGAAGATCTCGTTGCTGTGGGCGCTCCTGCCCACTGCGGGAGTTGGCGCTGCACTCTACTATTCCAGGCGCTCAACTGTTGCTGATCGCAAGCAGGACGTTGCTGATATGGCACGTATTCGCAAACTGAAGCAGGAAGCGCTTGCGGCCGACCGTCCCGCACCGAAGGCGAACAGGTCTTGGCGGCAGCTTTCTAGACTCACAAAGTATGATCCCGGGATGACCGAGCAGGTTGAGGCGAAGGATCAGGAGCAAGGTCAGCAGAAGCAAGAAGAGGCCAAGACTGGTTCTACTGCGCAGCCGGTTGCGGGAAACGAGCGGCCTCGTAAGTATGCCAAGGGGATGACTTGGTCTCCTATGCCGGTCCCTGCTCCGACTCACAAGTTGAAGCCGCTGGTCCAGCCACGCACTGTGGCGGTGGAACACATGCGTGGGGATACTCCTGCAGCGGGGGTTGCTGTACCGTACAGGCCGCGCTCGGTTCGGAAGGCCGAGGTTGCGATGACTTCTGCCGAGGTGGCACGTACTGCGCTTGTTCGTATGGATGGGGACGATATGTTGGAGGCTCGTAGAGCGAACGCGTCCTAATGAATCGCAGCTTTTGAGGCCGGTCAGGTGTTCCTGGCCGGCCTTATTGTGATCTAAGCTGCGGCAGTTGGAAACTGGTGCCCGTTTAGTGCTAACCTATACAAGTCCTAAGGGGCTATGGCGCAGTTGGTAGCGCGTCTCGTTCGCAATGAGAAGGTCGGGGGTTCGAATCCCCCTAGCTCCACCAGTTACTCGCGGTTTTGACCGCGAGTTTTTTGTATCTTGGGGCGTTTTGAGCGAATACGAAAAGATGCTTGCTGGGCAGTATTATGACGCAAACTACGACAGTGAAATCTTGAGGCTACGGCAGCGAGCAGACGAGCTCTGTTTTCAACTGAATAGTTTGCAACCGTCAAGGCAGCAGGAACGCCTGGACGTGCTTGCCAGGCTGTTTCCAACCCTTGGAGAACATGCGACGATTTTGTCTCCCATGTTTGCTGACTATGGGACGCTGACGAAGATCGGCGATGACGTCTTTGTAAACCATAATGCCTACTTTATGGATGGTGGTGGCATCACTATTGGGGATCATTGCTTTAATGGCCCCGATTGTGGCTTTTATACTGCCGACCATGCGCGTCTGCCTGAGGGCCGAAATAGGGGGATCGAGAAGGCGAGTCCAATCACGATAGGGGACAACGTGTGGTTGGGCGCGAAGGTGTGTGTACTTCCTGGTGTCACGATCGGTGCCGGCGCGATTGTGGGTGCCGGTTCGGTAGTGACTCGGAATGTTCCAGCGGGGAGTTATAGCTGCCGGAAATCATGCTCGGGTTATCAGACGTGTCACTCAGGAAGATGCGTTGGAAGAGCGGCTCTAAAGACTCAACGTTCGACGCACCTCCACAGCCACAAGAACATGTTGTCGGCTGCCCTTAGCAAGATCTTGTCTATGGTTGCCTATTCTTCATAGGCTGCTGGTTTAGTTTGTATCTTTCTGATCCGTTCTATGTCGAGCTTGGAGCTCCTGTCGAACGCAACGATTCCATTTTTCTCTTGGAATACATCGGTCAACTGGGTGTAGCAATAGCCAAATGTCTGCGGCATTGCAGTTAGGACTGAGACCAAGCCGGCAAAACGCTCGTAGAACTCCTCTAGTGAACGGACTCTGTCCCCATATCCCCATGAAGCGGCCTGATCATTTACTTCCTGTTGCGCTCTCGCTTCCTCCTCGTTCCACCAGATGCCTCCAAACTCAGAGACGAAGAATGGTTGGCCCGCGTAGGGAACAGAGAAGCTTCCATCCGCAAAAGGCATCTGATTAGGTGCTAACTCCACACGATTTACAAAGGGGTCGGAGCATTCGTGGCTTTGGTTATTGCCGCACTGGCTTGGGCAATCCCGATTTTCTTTGCGCTCCAGATGTCGTTCAAGCACGAGGCCGATGCTTCGGCAGCGCCCCTCGCTTTTTGGCCTCCTAGGGGATGGACCCTCGATAACTATGCCGCGGTAATTCGCGGCGGAGATATACCTTTGTGGCTGTGGAACTCCCTGGTAGTGGCAGCCGTAGTAACTGCGATCACTCTGCTAATATCCGTGCCTGCAGCGTATGTATTCTCGAGAACAGATTTTCCTGGTCGACGGTTATGCTACGGCCTTACTGTTGCAGCTATCATGGTGCCTCCTCAGATACTGATAGTTCCTCTGTTTGAACAGATGAAGTTCATGAAGCTATCGGATACGCTTGCCGGTGTAGCTTTGCCGCAGGTAGTGGCCCCCTTGATGGTGATCGTGCTAAAGAATTTCTTCGATCAGCTACCCGTTGAACTGGAAGAATCAGCAAGGTTGGAAGGCGCCTCCCGGGTGAAGATCCTGACTGCAATTATCTTGCCGTTGTCTAGATCGATCATCGTAGCTGTTGCGATCTTTGTATTTATTGGGTGTTGGAATAACTTCCTGTGGCCTTTTATCATTACAAACTCGCCGAACCTGATGACCATCCCTGTCGGGTTAGGAACTGTAAAGAATGCTTATGGCGTGCAGTACGCGCAAGGTATGGCAAGCGCAGTTATTGGTGCACTGCCACTGGTTATTGTTTTCGTCCTGTTTCAACGCCAAATCGTTAAAGGCTTTGCTACCACAGGCATGGGCGGGCAGTAGCTTAGTTGCAGCAGCTTATATAAGAAGAGGGCGCCCGCAGGGGCGCCCTCGTTCGTTTGGTAGCTGTGCTTAGAAGAAGCTGGGCAGCTGCCTAATGTTGGTCTTTGCCATGTCGATCAATTCTGCGCCGCGGCCGGAAAGCACGGTGCGCATTGCGTACAGGCTGAAGCCCTTCATCTGATCCAGATCGATAGTCGGAGGAATGGTTAGCTCCTGGCGGTCGGTGATCACGTCAAGGATGGCCGGGCCCTTATGGGCTAGGAATTCCTTCACCGTCTTTTCTAGGTCCTTCGCCTTTTCAACGCGGTAGCCCTTCAAGTCGCAAGCTTCAGCGATGTTGGCGAAGTTCGGATCAGACAGGTCGGTAGCGTAGTTGACGAAGCCGGCCGACTTCATTTCCAACTCGACGAAGTTCAGCGAAGAGTTGTTGAAGACGACGATTTTCACCGGGAGCCCGTCCTGCTTCAAGGTGAGCAGATCACCCATGAGCATCGAGAGGCCGCCGTCACCAGACATGGAGATGACCTGGCGGTTCGGGTATGCCGCCTGTGCGCCCATGCCCATGGGCAGGCCGTTTGCCATTGATCCGTGGTTGAAGGAACCGATGATGCGGCGCTTGCCGTTGACATCGATGTAGCGGGCTGCCCAGATCACGGGGGAGCCAACGTCGGGAACGAAGATGGCGTCGTCGTCGGCGTAACGGTTTAGCAGTTCTGCCAAGTACTGCGGGTGAATCTTGCCGCGAGACGGCTTTGCTAGGGCCATCAGGTCCTTGGTGGCTTCCTTGTAGTCCTTCTGCATCTTCTTTAGATGCCTCGAGGAACGTCCGGGCTTGATGAGCTTTTCCAGTTCAGGCGCCGTGTCTTTCACGGTGCCAACTAGTGGAACGTCAACCTTGGTGCGGCGGCCAATGTGTTCTCCGGCCAGATCCACCTGAATTACCTTCGCATTCTTCGGGTAGAACTGCCTGTAGGGCAGGTCCGCGCCCAGCATCAGCAAAGTGTCGCAGTCGGTCATTGCGTTGTAGCCGGAGGTGAAGCCCAACAGACCGGTCATGCCGACGTCGAAGGGATTGTCATAGGCAACCCATTCTTTACCGCGCATCGTATGCACGATGGGTGCCTGTAGTTTGTCTGCCAAGGAAACGAGTTCGTCATGTGCGCCCTCGCAACCAGCGCCTGCCAGAATCGATACCTTCTTGGAGTGATTCAGGATTTCGGCGGCCTTGTCCAGTGCTTCCTGGGCGGGAATGGAGCGAGTGGGGGAATGGAATACGACTTCCGGTTCGCCCTTGACTTCGGCCTGCAGAATGTTACCCGGGATTACTAGAACGGCAACGCCCTTCTTGTCGAGGGCAGCGCGCATAGCTACGCGAAGGATGCGTGGCATCTGAGCGGGGTTCGAAACAAGTTCGCAGTATACGGAGCATTCCTGGAAAAGGTTCTCGGGGTGAGTTTCCTGGAAATAGCTCCCGCCGATCTCGTCGTGAGGAATGTGAGCGGCGATCGCAAGAACGGGTTGGTGGGAACGGTTTGCGTCGAACAAACCGTTGATAAGGTGCAGGTTTCCGGGCCCACAGGAGCCTACGGTTACCGCTAATTTGCCGGTGACGGCTGCTTCAGCACCAGCAGCGAAGGCGCCAGCCTCCTCATGACGGACTGGAACCCAGCCAATTCCGTCAGTCAGGCGGATCGCATCGGTCAGTGCGTTCAGGGAGTCTCCTGCAACGCCCCAAACCTTGGAGACGCCGCTAGCTTTGAGGCTAGCAACAATGTTTTCTGCAACAGACGGCATCAATACCTCATTCCGAAAAACTTTATCTTCGGTTAAAGTCTATGCTCTAGTCCGCCTGTTTCGTAGAACTGGTGTCCTTAATCATCTTTTTGTTTGCGCCACTTGAATGATGGTGTTTTATTGAAATGACGCCGAGTTTTCTTTTTCGGTAAGATTGCCGCCTCATCTTCTAGTAGTTCGGTAACATTTTGTTCGGTGATAGCTTCGGGGTCGCGGGCAGCATTTTGCTGTGAGCCTGCCCCGGCTATTACTACTACGGCTACGCCAAGGGCCTGGAGCCAGTTCGGAATCTGTCCCAGGATCAGTATGCCGATGAGGATGCTTACGGCCGGCTCCAAAGAAGTAAGAGTGCCAAACGCGGTTGGGTTCATCCTGCGCAGCGCCATCATTTCGAGGGCGAATGGGATTACGGGGTGTAGTAGCGCGATACCGAACGCAATTGCCACCATTTTGAGGTCGAACTGGCTGATGATGGTTGGAGCGCCGACTGCGCCCGCAACGAGTGAGGCAATGGGAACGGTAATGGACAGTGCACTGAGCCCTGTGAAGTGGTCGCCCACTTTCTGCGTGAGCAGGATGTAGGTGCCCCAGCACGCCCCGGCAAAGGCCGCCATCATTACACCTTTTAGGTTGAAGGCCGACGACCATGGTTGGGTCATTGCTAGCACTCCCGCGAAGGCTAGAAACAGCCAGCCCACGGGTTTTAGTGAACGTGACCGAAGCGCCGCCACACTGAGCGGGCCAAGGTATTCGATCGCGACCGCCGTCCCCAGGTTGATGTAGGGCAGGGCCAGTATGAATAGGGTGGACATGGATCCAGTGGCTAACCCCAGCCCGATCAGAGGCAGTATGTCTTTGCGACGAATAGAGCGAATTGGCGGCCTACTAATTAGCCAGAAAACTACCGTTCCCGCCACTAGTCGCATCCATGCGACTCCTCCGGCACTGTAGGTGTCTATAAGACCTACCGAAAGTGCTGAGCCAATTTGTACGGACACCATGCCGGTTACTGCTAGCGACCAAGCGGGCAGGTGCTTTTGCGGGGATGCGGTCACCGTTTTTCTCCGTTCGCGCTTGTAGATGGGGATTTATATACAGATTTCGCACATTTTTCTTCATGATGCAAATACCTGTTTGCCTATCGCTAATCCGCCTTTGGCACAATCGGCAGAATAGTATTGCTATTTTTGAGCAAATTACTGCAAGATCATTGACTTAGGTATGAGTTAAGCAATTGTTTAGGTTATCTACTAATACTTGTTGGAGGTTTATATGAAAGATGCTGCTGCCCTCTTTACGCCGCTTACTATGGGGAGTCTTCACCTAAAGAACCGTCTGGTTATGGCTCCGCTTACTCGCCTTCGGGCCGAGGATGACGGCGTTCCGAACGAGTTGCACGCCTTGTATTACGAACAGAGGGCTTCCCTCGGGCTAATTGTTGCCGAGGGGACTTGGCCTACTTTGGAGGGGCGCACTTGGTACGGTCAGTCGGGCATTTGCACGGAGGCTCAGCTGGAAGGGTGGAAGAAGGTTACGGAGGCAGTCCATGCCAAGGGCGGCCTAATTGTCCTCCAGCTCATGCATGGTGGCCGGGTGTCGCACCCCGAGATCACGCAGACTGGGCGGACGGTGTCTGCATCCAGTGAGCAGCTGGACGGTTTCGCACGTACCAAGAAGGGGAAGGTTGTCCCGCCGCCTCCCTACGCTTTGACTGAGGCCGAGATCGCCACCATCATTTCCGAATTTGCGCAGGCTGCGAAGAATGCGATCGAGGTAGGTATGGATGGCGTGCAGCTGCATGCGGCTAATGGCTACCTACTTCACCAGTTCTTCGCTCCATCTTCTAATAAGCGTACGGATCGCTATGGCGGTTCGCCGGTGAAGCGGGCGCAGTTCCCGATTGAGGTAACTAAGGCTGTCGTCGATGCGATCGGCGCTGACAAAGTTGGAGTGCGTCTTTCTCCCCAGCACAATGTTCAGGGAGCGCTGGAGCCGGATCTGGAAGAGACCCGCGCTACGTATCTGGAGTATGCCCGTTTCGCAGCCGAGGCCGACTTGGCTTTCTTGGACGTCATCTACGGGGATCCGACATCTGAGTTGGTGGCGGGCATCAGGAAGGCTTTCGGCGGGCCCTTCATTTTGAACAATGGCTTCGACCGAGTAACTACCCGCGAAGAGGCCCTTGAAATTGTCGAGGGCGATTGCGCTGATGCGGTCAGCGTAGGGCGCGCAGCCTTGGCTAACCCGGACTTGGCTCGTAGGTGGCAGGAGGGTTTACCTGTAAACGAGCCCGTGCAGTCCACTTTCTACGCGAAAGGCGAGTTGGGCTATACCGACTACCCGTTCTATGAAGGATAGTTCTTAGTAGTCTTTGTTTGCCGCCCCACATTTTCGAATGTGTGGGCGGTTGCTTTTTGTTGAAACGAGGGTGAAAAGCCCGCTTTCCCGGAAAACTTTCCGGCCCGTTTTTGGCAGTATTTAGCCCTTTACGGATTGCTGAGGAAAGTGTGTGTGTGCAGCGTCACCGCAAATTGGTTTGCATTTGGGTGGCAATCCTGCCTAAAGTATTTCTCGTTGCGCCGGTGATCAACCGGTTCGACACGGCCCCTGACCTGGGTTTTTGGGTTGGTGTGGTGTGGTTGTTTTTGTTCTCGATAGTGTGTTTTTGTTTTTGCTCTTTTTGTGTGTGGGCTTTGCGCAACTGTTT
>NZ_JBWPWD010000004.1:0-276251 GCF_056590455.1 Winkia sp. C0117E2
TTAAGCACGCCGTCAGCGTTCGTCCTGAGCCAGGATCAAACTCTCCAAACAAAAACATTCAGAAAACACCCCAAAAAGGGCAATCCCAACCAAAAAAACAAAAAAAGACCAAACACAACCAAAACAGTTGCGCAAAGCCCACACACAAAAAAGAGCAAAAACAAAAACACACTATCGAGAACAAAAACAACCACACCACACCAGGAACCTGGTTTCTACCAGTACCCCCAGGGGTTCTTGCCGCGTCGGCCAATCACCAGCGCAACAGAAATCAACTCTAAAACATTTGCTTCCAGGATGTCAACTTCAGTTCGAGTGACTTGCCTCTCAGCAATGCTATTTAGTTGTTTCCGCCGCTCCGTATCGCCGGGCGACAGGAAAATATATAACCAGACAACGACCCTAAGATACAAATCAGCGGCCAGTGAGCCTGCGCACACTAGCCGCTGAACTGCGTTTTTAGTAATTTACGTGCTCTTGCACGGCTACTTCGTGGTGGGGCAAGTCCGCCACAGCTTCCTTTACCGCGGTGGAAACAGCATCAGCCACTCGAGGATGGAACACACCAGGAATGATGTATTCAGGTGCCAATTCGTCCTCGGAAATCACTTCGGCGATTGCGACTGCTGCTACCCGTAGCACCTCCGTGGTTATCTGCGAGACGCGAGCATCTAGCAATCCACGGAAGAGACCTGGGAATGCCAACACATTGTTGATCTGGTTCGGGAAATCAGAACGCCCCGTCGCCACGATCTTCGCGTATTTGCTTGCCTCCATCGGATCCACTTCAGGAATCGGGTTTGCCATCGCGAATACGATGGCATCTGGTGCCATCTGGGCGATGTCTTCCCCGGTCAGGATGTCACCGTGCGAGACTCCAATGAACACATCGGCGTCCTTCAGGCCTTCCTTCAAAGACCCCTTCACTTTGCGAGGGTTGGTGTGTTCGGCAAGCCACCTACGGGATGGGTGCATGCCCTCCACATCGTCAGACACAAGTGCTCCACTGCGGCCGTACCCAACAATGTCTTTCGCACCCTGGGCCATCAACAACTTGATGATGGCTGATCCCGCGGCGCCGACACCGGAAACCACGATCCGAATGTCCTCAATCTTCTTGTCGACGAGCTTCAACGCGTTCAACAAGGCTGCTAGGCAGACAATGGCAGTGCCGTGCTGGTCATCATGGAAGACCGGAATATCCAATTCTTCCCTCAGCCGCTCCTCGATCTCGAAGCACCTGGGCGCAGAAATGTCCTCCAGGTTAATGCCACCATAAGCAGGCGCAATAGCCTTCACGATTTCGACGATCTGGTCAGTGTCCTTCGTATCCAAAGCAACCGGCCAGGCATCCACCCCGCCAAATTGCTTGAACAGACATGCCTTGCCTTCCATAACGGGCATTGCAGCCTCCGGACCAATATCGCCGAGCCCAAGAACCGCAGTGCCGTCGGTAACCACGGCAACGGTGTTCTTCTTGACTGTCAAAGACCAAGCCTTGGAAGGCTCGTCGTGGATCGCAGTACACACCCGGGCTACCCCTGGCGTATACACGCGAGACAGGTCGTCGCGGTTGCGGATTGGAGTCTTCGGCTCCACATCCAGCTTGCCCCCAATATGTGCGAGGAAGGTGGCATCAGAAACCGCCTGAACCTGCACTCCGGGAGTTTCCGCTAGTAGCTTGGCAACCTGCCTGCGATGTTCACTGTCGCGAGTATCGCAAGTGAGGTCGACGGTAAGGCCGGCGCCCTCGGAATGGGCAACATCCAAGCCGGTGATCTCGGCACCGGTACCAGTTACCAGGTCAACCACCTGGCCAGCAGAGATCCGCTGCTGAGAAAGGACCAGCCGCAGCTGGACCGTGTAAGAAGGTGAAGTCCTCATATTTACTTTTCTTGACATGCCTTTAGAAGGAGTTGGCTGGCCTTGGCTGCATCAGCCTTGCCACGCATTTCTTTCATTACCTGACCGACCAGAGCGCCAACCGCCTTGGTCTTGCCGCTTTGAACCTTAGCCACGATATCCGGGTTCGCATCCACGACCTTTGCTACAGCCGCATCCAGCGCCCCATCGTCCTGCACTAGTTCAAGTCCTCGCTTGGACATGACCTCGGCGGGATCGCCCTCGCCTTCAAGCACGCCCTCTAGACACTTACGAGCAAGCTTGTCGGTCATCTTGCCGTCGTCAACCAGCTTCTGCAGCTGGGCGATCTGCTCTGGGGCGACCGGCAGATCCACAAGATCCACCTGCCTATCCTTCGCTGCACGCGAGAGCTCGGTCATCCACCACTTCCTAGCGGCCACAGGCTTCGTGCCAGCTTCCACCGTCTGTACGATCAGATCCAAAGCACCTGCGTTTACAACGTCCCGCATCTCCATGTCGGTGAAGCCATATTCCTCGCGCAACCTGCGGCGGCGAACCACAGGCAGCTCAGGCAGAGACTGGCGCAACTGCTCAACCCATTCCCGGGAAGGCGCAACCGGAACAAGATCCGGTTCTGGGAAGTAGCGGTAGTCCTCAGCATCAGACTTCTCGCGGCCAGAAGAAGTAGTCGAATCCTCTTCGTGCCAGTGCCTAGTTTCCTGAATGACCTTTCCGCCCCTCGACAGAATCGCTCCCTGGCGACGCATCTCGTAGCGCACGGTCTTGTCGATGGCCCTGAACGAGTTCACGTTCTTGGTCTCGGTACGAGTACCCAGCGGAGCAGAAGGATCCTTCCGCAACGACACGTTCACATCCGCACGCACATTGCCCCGCTCCATGCGAGCCTCAGAAACGTCTAGCGCCCTGAAAATATCGCGCAGAGTCTGCACGTACTTGGCAGCAACTTCAGGAGCCCGCTCACCGGCGCCCTCGATCGGACGGGTAACAATCTCTACTAGGGGAACACCGGCACGGTTATAGTCCACCAGCGAGTAAGACGCGCCCTGAATACGGCCTTCCGCACCACCAATGTGGGTGTTCTTGCCAGCGTCTTCTTCCATGTGGGCTCGCTCAATGTCAACACGGAACATCGTGCCGTCATCCAGCTCTACGTCAACGTAGCCGTCATAAGCGATCGGCTCGTCATACTGGGAAGTCTGGAATGCCTTTACCAAGTCCGGATAGAAGTAGTTCTTCCTAGCAAACCGGCAGAACTCAGCGATATTGCAATTCAGTGCCAAGCCGATCTTGATCGCATACTCAACTGCCTTGTGGTTTACCACCGGAAGCGATCCGGGCAAGCCCAGAGAGACGGGAGTGATCTGCGTGTTCGGTTCCCCACCAAAGGCGTTCGGAGCAGCATCAAACATCTTGGTCTTGGTACCAAGCTCCACGTGTACCTCAATGCCGAGGACGGGGTCGAAGTTCGCTACGACGTCCTCGTACTTCATAAGTGTGCTCACTTGTCTTCCTTCCACGTCTTAGCCGGGCAAAACTCCGGCAGATTAGCCTCTACGACATTCGAGACCGCAGCCGCAGCCGCGTACATCCGCTTGTCTTCCCTAGCGGGAGCCAAAACCTGCAGGCCAACAGGAAGTCCCTCTTGCGGATCCAGTCCGATCGGCACCGACACGCCAGGGATGCCGGCCAAGTTCGACGGGATAGTCGTAACGTCGCCCAGGTACATGGCGAGCGGATCATCCAGTTTCTGCCCCAGCTTCCACGCGGTGGTGGGAGCAGTAGGAGACATCAACACATCAACCTGTTCAAAGACACGATCCAAATCGCGCTGAACGAGCGTACGCACCTTCTGTGCGCTGCCGTAGTAAGCATCGTAATAGCCCGCGGAAAGTACGTGCGTGCCCAAGATAATGCGGCGCTTTACCTCGTCACCAAAGCCTGCCTCACGGGTAGCTGCCATTACTCGCTCTGCGGTGGCGTGGCCTTCAGCAGGCTCCACGCGGAGGCCGTAGCGAACGCCGTCAAAACGGGCCAGGTTGGAACTGACCTCTGCAGGCATAATCAAGTAGTAAGCCGAGAGGGCATATTCGAAGGACGGACAGTCGACCTCTACAATTTCTGCGCCAGCTTCACGCAAAGAATCGATGACACGGTTGAAGGTGGAGACGACTCCGTCCTGGTAGCCCTCGCCCTGCAGCTGCTTCACAATGCCAACGCGCAACCCCTCAGCCTTGCCCGAGCGAACTGCCTCTAGCAGATCGGCAACAGGTTCATCCAGCGAGGTCGAATCGGCCGGATCGTGCCCGCCGATCAGCTCCTGCAGAGCTGCCGCATCCGCCAGAGTCCTGGTAACCGGACCAATCTGATCCAAAGAAGAAGCCATGGCAACCAGGCCATAACGAGAGACCGCGCCGTAAGTCGGCTTCACGCCAACAGTGCCAGTAACCGCGGCCGGCTGGCGAATAGAACCGCCCGTATCAGACCCCAGAGCAAGTGGGACCATGAAGGAGCCAACAGCCGCTGCGCTGCCGCCACCAGATCCGCCTGGGATACGATCCAAGTCCCACGGGTTATGGGTAGGGCCGAAAGCGGAGTGCTCGGTAGAAGAGCCCATCGCGAACTCGTCCATGTTGGTCTTACCCACGATCGGCAGCATTGCCTTCTTCAGAGTAGTAACCACAGTAGCGTCGTACGGAGGAAGCCATCCTTCAAGGATCTTCGACGCGCAGGTAGTAGGAATGCCACGAGTAACAATATTGTCTTTTACCGCAATCGGAATACCCGCCAGCGGGTGCAATTCCTGTCCCTGGCTGCGCGCTTCATCAACTTTGTGTGCCGTCTCCAGGGCGCCCTCGGCATCAACGTGCAAGAACGCGTGCACCTTGTCATCCACCGCGGCAATCCGGTCTAAACAGGCCTGAGTCAGCTCCACAGAGGTGAGCTCGCCAGCAGAAAGCTTCTGCGCCAACTCGAGCGCGGAAAGCTGCAAAATGCTATTCATTTATTCCTCCCCCAAAATCTGCGCAACCTTGAATTGACCCCGCTCCGATGCGGGCGCAGCAGCCAACACCTCGTCGCGATCCAAAGTTGGACCTACCTCGTCCTCGCGCATAACGTTCTGCAACGCAATCGGGTGGGAAGTAGCCGGAACATCAGGAGTCGCAACCTCAGACACGCGCGAAACCGCATCTGCAATCTGGTCAAGCTCGCCAGCAAGTCGCGTAATCTCCGAATCAGTAAGTGCAATACGGGCCAGCCCAGCAAGCCGGGCGACCTCTTCAGTGGAAATAGTCGACATGCTTCGATGGTACCTGTTAGCTACCGCTAAGGCGTAAGTGGCTCAGTAAATAAGCCCTTCGCGATAGAGTAAATCCATGGCAAAACGTTCCAGGATCGCAACAGCAAAGAAAGTAACCAAATATACTGCGGGAGGCATACTCACAGCTCAGGCGGTTGCTGCCGCGGGACTAGTGGCGGTTGACGAGTGGAGGAAACGCCGCAGCCCATCCGGGCCTTTGTCATTTCCCGCCCTGGCACCAAAAGACCTAGCCGTCTCGGACAACCAATTGACCACGTACATGGATGCGCGCGAACTGTATGACGACATGATCTATGCCATCTCGAACGCCAAATCCTATGTCTTCTTTGAATCATTTATCTGGAAAGGTGACAACACCGGCCAACGCTTCAAAGACGCCCTCATCGCTGCAGCGCGCCGTGGCGTAGACGTCTTCATAATCTACGACGGTTTCGGCAACCTAGTCGTGCCCCCACGGTTCAAGCGCTTCCCCAAACTGGAACACCTTCACGTATTGCAATTTCCAATCCTCAAATTCGGCATCTTCAAACGGGGACTGCGGGCAATGGGCAGAGACCACCGCAAGATCGTCGTAGCCGACGGCAAGATCGGGTTCGTAGGGGGATATAACATTGGCGAAATCTACATCGACCAATGGCGCGACACCCACCTTCGCATTGAAGGCCCCGGCGTGTGGGAGCTAGACAATGCCTTTGTTGACTTCTGGAACGAGCACTGCAAAGGATCCCAAAAACACCTCTTCGACCGCGGAGCACGCAGCTGGGACAACAAGATAACCGCTGCGCTGAACACCCCACGAAAACTCTTGTTCCCCGTCCGCGGCAGCTACATCAACGCCATCGAACGGGCCTCCAAACGCGTGTGGATTACCTCCGCATACTTCATTCCCGACTCGCAGATCCAAGATGCCCTCCTCGCAGCAGCACACCGCGGGGTGGACGTCCGCATCCTGGTGCCGGAAAAATCCAATCACCTAATTGCCGACTGGGCAGCCCGTTCCTTCTACGCCGAACTACTTGAATCCGGCGCCCAACTGTGGCTATACCAGGACGTCATGATCCATGCGAAGACCATGACGGTAGACGGACGCTGGTCAACCATCGGCACCGCCAACATTGACCAGCTATCCATGACTGGCAACTACGAGATAAACCTGCAGATCACCGATCGAGAACAGGCAGCCTATCTAGAGAAGGTTTTCCTAGAAGACCTAACCAACGCCAGAGAAATGAGCCTCCTAGAATGGGAATCACGCGGAGCCTTCGTTCGGATGACCGAACGGTTAGTCCGTCCCCTCCGATACATCCTCTAGTAAACCGCGACTTACAAGAAGCTCACGCCCCGACTGCAATAAGCTATCGAAGTCTTCATCCGAAAGCACTGGAATCCCTAAAGACTCTGCCTTTGTAGCCTTCGATCCTGCCCCATCACCGGCTACCACAACGCTAGTCTTTTTCGACACCGATCCGGCGGCCTTACCGCCCCGCGACTCGATCGCTTCCTTAGCAGACTCACGGGTATAACCCGGCATCTTGCCCGAAACAACAACGGTCATCCCCGCCAGGGTTTGTTGAGGACGGCTAGCCTCGACTTCGTCTGCCATCCGGACCCCAGCCTCTTCCCAGGCCTGCACGATCTCTACATGCCAAGGTTCGCTAAACCAGTCCTTGACCGACTGCGCGATAACCGCACCTACGCCCTCGACCTGGGCAATTTCTTCAACAGAAGCGGAACGCAAGGCATCCATAGAACCGAAATGGCTAGCTAATGCTCGCGAAGCAGTAGGACCTAGATGACGAATCGACAACCCCACTAGCACCCGCCACAGCGGTTGCGCTTTGGCAGCCTCGAGCTCTGCCATCAGTGATTTGACAGTTTTCCCTTCCTTCGGCGGCCCGAAGACAGAGCCGGCTTGCTGCGCCGCAGCGGCCGACAGCTTTTCCCCCTTCGACCAGAAATAGCGCACTTGGACCCAGCAATCCTTCTTCTTCCGCCAAGTCATCACGTCCCGCAAGTCTTCCGAAGTAAGACTAAAAATCGGAGCCTCATTGGACAAGATGGGAGCAGCGGGGGCAGGCAGCAGGGCCTCGGCCTTCAAGATCTGCTCGGCATGCGGAAGATCCTCCGCCTCCCGCAATTGCAATACGTTGCCGTCCTCCAGTAACACCTTCTGTCCCTGCACTAGCGAAGCCGCCACCTCGTCCCTATTGGCTTCCGGCTGGGTAAGCGCAAGCGCTGATTCGTCTCCTAGCCCTTCAATGTCAAATGCTCCCCTAGAACCTAAATGCGATATCCGCTCTGTGATCTGAGCAGGACAGTAGGCCTGGTTAGGGCACCGAAGATCCACGTCCCCATCCTTCTGCGCCGCGATCTTAGCTCCGCAGGACGGACAGGTATCAGGCATGACAAATTCACGTTCGGAACCATCTCTCGCTGCCACTACCGGGCCAACGATCTCGGGAATAACATCACCCGCCTTACGAAGCACCACAGTGTCTCCTATAAGTACCCCCTTGCGAACTACCTCCTCCGCATTGTGAAGGGTTGCCCGAGACACGTTAGAACCGTCAACAAAAGCCTCTTCCATAAGTCCATACGGGGTGACCCTGCCTGTGCGCCCCACGTGCACTCTTATATCAAGTAGACGGGTATGGACCTCTACCGGAGGAAACTTATACGCGGTAGCCCATCGCGGCGTACGGGAGGTCTGCCCCAATTGCTTTTGGAGCGATATTTGGTCGACCTTTACGACCACTCCATCAATACCGTGCGAAATCTGCGGCCGCTTCTTCCCAATCCGGTCGATGTAGTCATAAATCTGTTGCAAAGAGTAAACCCGCTCAGTCTCCTCAGAAACTGGCAATCCCCATTCCTTCAACTGGGAATACCAGCCGTGCTGAGTCTGTGGTCCATTTGCCCAGTCCACAAACCCCAAGCCGTGCGTAATCATCCGCAACGGGCGAGAAGCAGTAACTTTTGGATCCTTCTGCCTTAGTGACCCGGCAGCAGCATTCCGGGCATTCACAAAAATCTTCTGTTTAGGCCTTGCCTTCTTACCAGCGGCTTTCAGATCCTCTTGCTCCTTATTGAACAGAGCGGCCTTCTGGTTCATGTCAGCGAAGGCCTTCAACGGCAGAAAAATCTCTCCGCGAATCTCGATCTGCCTCGGCAGATCCTCTCCGTGCAACCGTTTAGGAATCTGCTTGATAGTAGCGATATTCGCAGTCACGTCTTCGCCAACCGTGCCATCTCCACGGGTGGTGGCACGCGTGAGTTCGCCGTCCTCGTATAGCAACGAGATGGCAAGCCCATCTACCTTCACTTCACACGTAACCGGCACTTCACTAGTGCCCGCAGCCTTCTGCATGCGTTGGTACCACAGTGAAACTTCATCGAGTGAAAATACGTCGTCCAGAGACAACATGCGCTCCAGGTGAGTAAAGGGAGTAAACGCTGCCTCAGGGCTACCCCCTACCGACTGGGTCGGGGAATTCGCGTCCACGAGTTCAGGATGCTGTTCCTCCAGTCGTGTAAGGCGCGCGAATAATTCGTCGTACCGAGCATCCGAAAGCTCAGGGGCTTCTTGGTTGTAATACTGGTACCTCGCAGCTTCAATCTGGTCTGTCAGCTCTGCATGCAGCTGCTGGGCAGATTCTTGTTCTTCGCGCTCGTGCTCACTCATGTCCCCTATTGTTATCCACAGCGCTTCGAAGGTCTATTTAAGTACAGCCAGTGTGGATAAGCCCGGGCCATTTTTACCCTTACACCCTACCGTGAGGGCATGAACCAACTACTGCTGACGCCTGAATCCGGCCCGTACGCAGGATGCCCAAATCGTCTAGAAGAGGGCGTGCTCGGCCGAGCTCTAGTTGGCGACCCTACGGCCTCTAGAGCGCAGGTCAAAATATCTCGCCATAGAAAGGGCTTCATAGCCCAGAGCGTGGCCCCCCATAACCCCATCCGACTTCGGGTGGGTTATTGGTGGCCGGTTCGCAAGAAAATCTTCGTGCGCCACGGCCAACGAATTATGTTTGGGCAGACACCAGTGCGAGTAGCAAGACGCCCACCAGACCTACGCTTTCGCCGTCCAGGTAAGCAAAAGAGAAGCTTCTCTAAAGCGCTGTTCCTAATCCCCATGCTGATAATGCCGTTACTAATGTGGAGGTCCTTAACCGCAAACAAATGGGCAGCCATCGCGCTGGGAGCGATTTTAATATCGGCACTAGTAGCAGCAATCTGGCAGTATCGGGCAACTGCAGAGAAGAAATTGCCCTTCCCAACACCGTGGGGTTTATATCTTGCGGCCACCGGAAAGACCCAAAAAGGTAAATCTACAGGTCCCCTCATGGCCTGGCTATCGGCCTCGCAAAGAGGCGGGATTTTGAAAGTTGAGCATGGCGAATCCGTATACCTAGTTGGAAGCGGCGCAAAAACCAGCCTGTGGTGGTGGCTAGCCCAATGTGACGCAAAAATAACTCCCCTTGACGGTAAATATCGAGTCTCGTGGAAAGACGGCAGCGCGACTATGGCAGCAGTACCTCACGAAGAGGACGTGCCCGCGAGCGCTAGTCGGATCCTAGCCGTCGATCAGGCAGTCGGAGTATCACAGCGGTGGTTTGAGGCATTTTTGGAAACCAACAGCCAGATGCCCGCTTTGCTCTATGCCGAAGATGCTTTGCCCGCTTATTCAGGCAATACCGAATTGTGGGTAAAGCCAGCTACCAGAGTCCAGATAGGCGCCGATGCTTCTGGACCGGTCTATATAGACCTAGCAGATGGGCCTCACGCGCTGGTTGCTGGGACTACCGGGGCGGGCAAGTCTGAAGCACTCACCACATGGCTATTGGGGCTGGCATTGGCGATGCCACCCTGGCAGGTCAACTTCATACTGGTCGATTACAAAGGCGGTGCGGCCTTTGCCCCCTTGGCACAGTTACCTCATGTGGCGGGAATGCTGACTAATTTAGACTCAGGCGCTACTGAGAGGGCGCTGTCCTCCTTGCTAGCGGAGTTGCATAGGCGCGAACGCGTAGCGGGCCAAGGCGGCGATATTGGACCCCGGCTGGTAATAGTCGTCGACGAATTTCGAGAGCTATCACTGACCCACCCCAAAATCATGGAAGACCTTACGCGCATTGCAGCCTTGGGGCGTTCACTTGGGGTATCGCTCATACTCGCCACGCAAAGGCCGGGCGGAGTAGTGGACTCTCATATTCGAGCAAATGCCAGTTTGCGGCTATGCCTTCGCGTACTAGAAGCAGGTGATTCGCTCGATGTGCTCGGCGATTCGACAGCTGCGAACCTGCCGCCGATACCTGGCAGAGCAATACTTGATGCAGCTGGCAACCGCCGGGAGGTGCAGATAGCCTGGGCCAAACCAGAGATGGTTGCATCGGCAGTAAACAAGATCTGCGCAAGTACAACTTTTAGAGCACCTGCGCCCTGGGCCGAGCCTCTGCCACAGAGCATTTCTCTGGCCGAAGCGGCAGCAGGAGGTGGCGACGGTACCGTCCTCGGCATAGCGGACTATCCAAAAAGGCAGTGCACCACTACTTTTTGTCTACCGAGCATAGGGAAAACACTTCTGTGCGCCCCCACCCGGATGGGCGCAACCACGACGGCGAAGACAATAGCCTGCCAATATGCCGCCGGAGCAGTTCATGTCTTCACCAATCGTCCAGGGGAATGGAGCGGAGCTTGCTCCATTCTGAATACTGCTTCCGAGCAGGCGCTAGGAATACGTCTTTTGCTTGCAGGCAATGCAAAAGGTTCGCTCGTAGTCATTGACGGCGCAGATTCCCTCATAGCAAACCTGGACCTGGCAGAAGGAGCCGGATCAGGAGTGGATTTGCTGGAACAGGTCTGCAGGGTTGACGGCATTAACCTAATTGTCACCATTCGGCCTACCAGTGCAGGAGCCAGGTGGGCCAGCAACTTTGCAACACGCATCTACCTCGGACTATCTGAAGAGGCAGACAGCGCTAGGGTCGGTCTTCGTTCCAAGGAGACAAGTCAACTTACGTGTCCGGGGCGAGCGCTAGTCGTGGCGGGGGAACGCACCATAGTCCAGGTTGCTTTACCTGAAGTACTCGTGGCAACCGGTATCCCTTTGGTCAGCAGTCTGCCAGAGCCAGGCACAGTTGCCACGGTAGGCATCGGTTGGATAGGCCCCCTTGCTACTCCATGGATACCCCAAGGAGAAAGGTGGCTAATTGCCGGTTCGAGCGGTTCCGGAAAGACCACCCTTGCTCGGGCCCTAGCAGAATTCCTGAAGGTACCTGCTGAGCATGTGATGGATGGAGACGGTCCCGCCTACAACGGTTCTGCAACAATTCGCATCCTCACCTGTTCCATAGCAGAACTGACTACAAGCTTTGCTGGCCCCTTACACGAGTTTGCACAGAAGGCAAAGATCGTGGTCTTGCAACCATCCCCCACCTTCCGGTCATGGGCTCGCGAGTACAACCTAACGGGAATGATGCCTCTTCCAGGGGCCGCTCGTCCGGGCCGTGGCGTTTACCTAGACGGTTGCACCGCCACGGTGATACAGGCCACCGCAAAGGGACCGCTGTGACTATTCCCACCCCCCAACCAGCAGATATGCCCCTCAAAACCCTTGCAAAACCTTTCATACATAAGAAAAATGGATACACGTTCCAATCTGCGTTAACGCAGAAGTCATCTCTGGGACACCTAATGTTCCCAATCGAAGGAGTGCCCAATGGATTGGCGTAGCCGTGCTGCCTGCCTGACAGTCGATCCCGAACTGTTTTTTCCTATCGGAAATACCGGGCCAGCTATCGCTCAGGCAGAAGAGGCAAAGCTAGTTTGCGCTAAGTGCAACGTGCAAGAAACCTGTCTAAAATGGGCGATCGAGAACCATCAGGATTCTGGCGTTTGGGGCGGTAAGAGCGAGGACGAAAGGCGATCCATGCGACGCCGCGCCGCTCGCGCGCGCCGGGCTAGCTAGGCGCAGTAAAAATGATTTCAGGCGGGGCAATGCCCCGCCTGAAATAGTTAACGACTCATTTATACGTCATCTACTACAGCGTTCACAGTTGCTACTGTTCCACCGTGCGGCAAGTTAGACCATTCGACGGCGCCTCCGAGTTCACCCCGAACCAAAGTCTGCACAATCCGAGTTCCAAGCCCAGTCATAGTGGCTCCTTCGGGGATTGATTTGCCGTCATTTATGACCTCAACGTGGAGCTTGGCGCCATCGCGGTTGGCCCGCACAAGAATCGTTCCCCGCTCCCCCTCAAGGCCATGTTCGACCGCATTAGTTACCAGCTCTGAAAGCACCACAGACAGGGCAGAAGCCGCATCAGCGCCTACCGTGCCAAAAGAGCCCTCTATCTTGGCCGTGGCATCGCCCTCAAAAGAAGCCATGGAGGCAGCCAAGGCAAGCACTTCTTTAGCAAGCTTGTCGAAATCGACCGTCTCATCAAGCGTCTGTGAAAGCACGTCGTGCACCTTTGCAATCGTGCCCACTCGCCTGCCGGCTTCTTGTAGCGCGCTCTTCACCTCGGGGTTATCCGATCGCCGCGTCTGCATTCGCAACAGCGCATGCACAGTCTGCAAATTATTCTTCACCCTATGGTGGATCTCGCGAATAGTGGCATCTTTGGACATCATTTCGCGTTCGCGCCGACGCATCTCGGTCACGTCACGACACAGTAGGATCGCGCCCAACCGCTGCTTTCCGTTTGTAAGGGGCAAAGCCCTCAAGGTGATGGTGCCCAAACGGGTTTCCACCTCAGTAACCCAGGAGGCTCGTCCCATCACAACTACGGCCAAAGTTTCCTCGACCGGATCTGCCTCCTTGCTAATAAGATCGGTGATGGTTTCGGCTAGCACCTGGCCCTTTAGATCCTGAGGCAGCCCAATACGTCGAAGACAAGAAAAAGCATTCGGAGAGATCTCGCTAAGACGCCCTTCACCGTCGACCAGCATGATTCCATCACTGACGCGAGGCGCCCCAAGCGTTCCCACTGTAGGCGCCACGTCGTAAGGGTATTCCCCGCGCGTCATCATCTGGCAGAGCAAATCGGCCGCGCTCGCTGACCATTGAGCCTGCATATTAGCAATCCGGGAAAGTCCAGAACCGGACTCGCGACTCATCACTGCGCATGTGTGGCCGTCAACTACTACTGGTATGAACGTTTCCATAACCGAGTAAGTACCCGCCCACCTAGGCGAATCTGCACTGATGATCTTTCCTTCGGCGTAGGTCTGCCGCAGTCGCTCCCGCCGCATCGGAGAAGCGTGCTTGCCTACCACATCGTCCAGATGCACTGTCTGTCCAGTAGCGGGGCGACACTGTGCCACGGCAACAAACCTGTCGTCTTTAGTAGGCATCCAGAGCACCAAATCTGCCATTGCCAAGTCAGCCAGAATCTGCCAATCTGCCATCAAGACATGTAAGCGGTCGGCTTCAGAAGCGGAAACCGGCAGGAGGTTGAAGCGCTCCCCCATCTTTGTCATTTGCCTCATACATATAGAGTAAACGTATAAATTACCGACCGGCGCCAATGCCTCGACGTTTTTCGGAGGACCCGTTGAAATTCGAACTCACCATCACCTACCCGGCCCCATTCGCCAAAACCGAAGAGATGCTAAGCAACGAAAATTTTTATAGGACGAGGGCGAAAACCATCGGTGTGGCGCTGGAAGACATTGATCTAACGTGCAGGTCTGGGCGCATTCAGGCCAGCTCTACCGTCTCAGTGGCGAGCGGCGAGGCACCCGCTAAGATTCGTCGTTTTATCCCCGACAAGTTACAGGTAACTGTTGTAGAGGCGTGGGGTCCCACTTCCAGCGGTTCGCGCCCCGGTTCGTTGTCCGTTGCCGTTTCCGGTGTTCCCGTAATGGTCAGTGCCACCTCTACCCTGACTGAGCAATCAGGACAGACCAAGCGAGTCGTGGAAGGCGAGATTAGTGTGAAGATCCCCTTCGTTGGCAAGATGATCGAGCAAAAAGTCAGCGAGCAGCTTGGCCGGGCGCAAGCCTACGAAGAGAAGGCCGCAGCGACCTACCTTGCGCAATGACAGCCATAGTAGTCCTAGGTGCTGGGTTGCGAGGCACCTCCCCCTCCCCTGTTCTGGCCCGCAGACTAGACAGCGCAATTTCTTTGTGGAATAGACGTGGGAAGAAGGATGTCCTTATCTTGTCGGGCGGGCAGGGGCCGGATGAAAAGATCAGTGAAGCTGCAGCAATGGCAAGATATGCCGTTGCCCGTGGAATACACCCAGCGTTCCTGATCTTAGAGGCAGAATCTACCAGCACCGAGGAAAACCTCCGCTTTAGCAGCGCCCTGTTGCCGACTGCCGACAAAAAAATCTTCCTAGTAACTTCTACCTTCCACCTCCCCCGAGCATTAGCGTGGGCTAAAGCCGTAGGCTTGGACGCCACGGGGGTGGGAGCCTCTGCCCCGCCACTATCTTTCGTGAAGTGGACTCTCCGCGAGGTAGCCGCGCTCATCATTACTTTGCCCAAAATTCTGCGCGCTCAGCCAAACTTCCCAATCAGGCCCGACTAAAGGCAATATTCATGGCACCATTAAGACATGACTCAAAATGATGCACTGTGGGCAGAACGAAAAGGTGAACGCTACTACGTTGGACACAACGCCAACGGCGCCACTGTAGAAATCGGTACTGGTGAAGGACAGTTCTCTCCCGGAGAACTGATGAAGCTGGCGCTAGCAACGTGTAATACCCTGTCCGCCGACCACACTCTGGCCAGGGAACTCGGCGATGATTTTCAGGCCAGCGTAGGGGTTGAAACTGACAAGGATTCAGAGCGCAACTCCTACAAGCACTTCCGGGTAGAGATCGTCACGGACATGTCCAGCCTGGACCAGGACGCCAAGGCAAAACTAATCGAGCGGGCACACAGGGCAATCGAAAAGCACTGCACCGTAGGCCACACCGTTGAAGACGGGGCAACCTACAAAACCACGATAGTTGAGGAATAGTAATGCTAGGTAAGAGCAAAGTTGACAAGACCTCCCTACCGAAAGGAGCAAACTTAGGTACAGTCGTCACCTCGGCCTCCAAAGCAGCCTCGTCTGCCGTCCAAATGGACTGGACCGGCGTGCTGGATGCAGCGCTCGAGCTACCTGCCGCTGACATCAAACGCCGTGTCGCCGCGCTGAAGACTGCCAATCCCGGAGCTTCGAATGAGGAACTCGCGAAGATCCTGGGCAAGCGTTACCGCAATTGGGCAGCCACTTCTTCGGCAGCCGTGGGCGCCGGTGCTGTCCTACCCGGCGTTGGCACCGTTGCTGCTGTCGGACTGACGGGGGCAGAGCTGTTAGCTTTCCTTACCGAAACTGCTTACTACGTACTAGGCCTGGCAGAACTAGCCGGAATCTCCGTGGACGGCAAAGAAGCCCGTCGCACCCTAGTGATGTCCTCAATGATGGGCGACGAGGGCGCCAAACTAGTAGCCGACCAGATGGGGCTGTCCGGACTGAACTGGGCTCGCAAGACCTTTATGAGCGCCTCGAACCCAGCTATGAAGTCAGTGAACGCCCGGTTGGTAAAGTCTTTGGGCAAACGCCTAGGAAAGCGATGGGCAGGGCGGTCCCTTGGCCGCTTCATCCCATTCGGAGTCGGCGCTGCGCTCGGATGGATCGGCGGACGTTCGCTCGCCTCCAACGTAATCGAAGGCGCACAAGCCGCCCTCGGACCATTCCGTGGCCCCATTAACGTTGAATCTGAGATTCTGGAAGAACAGAGGTAACAATGGCAGAACGCCCAATCAATAGGCAGTATGAGGATCTGCTGTTAGACGTTTTAGAGAATGGCACCGCAAAGAGCGACCGCACCGGTGTAGGCACCCGTTCGGTATTTGGCCGGCAACTTCGCTACAACCTGGCCGAAGAGGGATTCCCCCGAATCACCACCAAATTTGTGGCAATGAAGGCCGTAAAGGGCGAGTTGCTCTGGTTCCTGAACGGCGACACTAACGTTCGGTGGTTGCAAGATCACGGCATCACCATTTGGGATGAGTGGGCTGATGCAGAGGGCGAACTTGGACCCGTCTACGGTTACCAGTGGCGCAGCTGGCCCACGCCTTCCGGAGAACACATTGACCAGATCTCGCAGGTTCTGGAGACGCTGAAGACTGACCCCTCCTCTAGGAGGATGATTGTCTCCGCGTGGAACGTGGCAGAGCTAGACAAAATGGCGTTGGCGCCGTGTCACGCCTTCTTCCAGTTCTATGTTGCCGATGGAAAACTCTCTTGCCAGCTCTATCAGCGCTCTTGCGACCTGTTCCTGGGCGTACCGTTCAACATCGCCTCATATTCGCTGCTAACTCACATGATGGCGCAACAGGCAGGCCTCGAGGTCGGAGACTTCGTCTGGAGTGGCGGAGATTGCCACATTTACAACAATCACATTGAGCAGGTAAAGGAACAGGTATCCCGAGATCCGTATCCCTTCCCCACGCTGTACTTGAAGAAGGCACCGGATCTGTTCAGCTACCAGATGGATGACATCAACGCGACTGAAGGCTACCAGCACCATCCGACGATCAAGGCTCCGGTGGCAGTTTGATCGCGATGATTTGGGCTCAAGATCGCAACGGGATTTTGGGCGCTGGCGGGAACATGCTCTGGCATGTTCCCGCAGACTTCAAGCACTTCAAGGCGACAACTATGTCGCACCCGATTGTGATGGGTAGGAAGTCGTGGCAGTCCATTGGGAGTCGGCCCCTGCCTGGTCGAACCAATATCGTCATTACTTCCAACCCCTCCTTCGAGGCAGGGGGCGCCATAGTCTGCCCCAGTCTGCAAGCGGCGCTACACAAGGCCCGCCAATGCCCCGGCGGTGAGCAGATCTGGATCACGGGAGGCGGACAGGTCTATACCGCCGCATTGGATCTTGCAGAAGAGCTGGTGGTAACCAAGCTAGATCTGGATGTCAGTGACAAGATAGCCCAGTGGCCCGCGGCTGTATACGCACCGCGCATTGGGCCGGAGTTCGTCTTGGACCAATCCAGGTCCGATTCCAGCTGGCGAGAAGCTTCTGGAGATGCCAGGTGGAAGGTTGAGATCTATCGCCGCCTCCATGGTGAGCAATGACACCCCTGCAGCATTTGCTCTAAAGGGGCATCGTTCAATACACTGGAGTCACCGACGCGGGGTGGAGCAGTTCGGTAGCTCGCCGGGCTCATAACCCGGAGGTCGTAGGTTCAAATCCTATCCCCGCTACTATAAAATGCCCCCTGATTAGGCGAAAGCGTGATCGGGGGGTCTTTTTTATGCCCCTTTGCCCACATAGACCAGAGAGGTGGCGCGGCAGGGACGCATGCCCGGTTTTTCTTCACTTGGATATTTATCCGATATAACGCCTGCCCAGGAAATCATCTGAGTATTCGGCAGCAGGCTTTCCTCTTTCCCACCAGAGATTTGCTAACTTTCCCCCAATAGCCCAATTATTACAGCAGCCAACCAGCAAGCGTCGCGGCACGGCATACTCGCTAGTCACGGCTATTTACTATCCCTGCGACGCCACAAAACAAGCCCATATCACACTCGCAGGCAAACCCAAGAAGCGAATATATTAAATTCTTTTAATTATAACTAATCACCCTTCAAACGCCCCTGCATACCCGCCACACATAACTTCTTCTTATAAAGCGACAGCCTTGAATATGGGTGCTAATCTTTTTATAGCTGGGGCCTACGTCACACCCCTGCTAGAACATATTGTGAGAGGACAATAAATGACTACACACTCTATTGAGGAACTTGCCGCTGCAACCGCTTTTGACAAAGACGGTGACAAGCTCGGTGATGTCAAGCAGGTTTTTACCAACGATGCGACCGGCCAGCCTGACTTCATTGAGGTAGCACACGGCCTCTTCGGCTTGGGCTCCAGCTTGGTACCGCTACGCGGACACCGCCTGGACGACGAGGGCCTACACCTGGCATTCTCCAAGGACCGCATCAAGGATGCTCCGGACCTCGCCGATGCCGGCCACCTGACCCCCGAGGATCAGGACGCTCTGTACCGCCACTACGGCGTTGACCAGCTAACCGATGCTGAAACCACCTACGACAACAAGCAGGCTGGCCACGTTGAAGAGCACCGCGAAGCAGCAGCAGGCGCTCCTGTTGCCGCCGGCACCGCCGCTGGTGTCGCAGGTGCAGGCCACACCAAGGATCGCGAGGCAGCTGGCCGCCACCGCGCAGAAGAGACCGAGCGCGTTGAAGAACCGCGCAAGGACATCGCCGATGACGGCGAGATCATCCGCTCCGAAGAGCAGCTAAACGTTGCCAAGGAACGCGTTGCCACCGGCCAGGCCCAGCTGCGCAAGAACATTGTCACCGAGACCGAGACCGTTGAGGTCCCCGTAGAGCGCGAAGAGGTCCGTCTAGTACGTACCCCGATCAGCGAAGAAGACGCCAAGAAGATTGGCGACCAGGGCATTTCCGAGGGCGAAGCCTCCGTCACCCTGCACGAGGACCGCGTAAACGTCACTAAGGAATCCGTACCTGTCGAGAAGATCTCGCTGGGCAAGGAGACCGTCAAGGACTCCAAGACTGTCTCTGAGGATCTGAAGAAGGAACAGATCGAGACCAACTTCGATGATGGCTTGAAGAAGTAACTTCCTCTAAGTTTGGGGGATCCGCCGGCCGGCGGATCCCCCAAATGCATTTAATTCTATTAATTTCTATCTCATAATCGCTGGTGTAAGGCTCATTACCTTTTCCTCTGGGGAATTGGAACGCAACCTTGCGGGGGCATAACATACCTTCAACGATTTCGAATTTTACTTTTTATTTATTTATCGGAGATAGAAATGTCTACCCCCCGTTATTTCACTGTTCCCGGTTCTAACCGGCAGTACGATTTGGACAAGATCCTTGCAGCCACGCTTCTCCCGCTGGTAATGGCGCTTCTGCAGGTTTCTTCAGTAAACACCCTTCTTCCCGCCGTCCAGGATAGCCTTGCGGCTTCGCCCTCTGGCATTCAGTGGGTGCTCGCAGGCTACGCTCTGGTCTACGGCATAGTGCTAGTACCGGCAGGCCGCATCGGAGATCTAGTCGGCCGTTCCCTGATGTTCGTAATTGGGTTGCTGATCTTCTGCGCCGGCTGCGTAGGTTGCGCTTCAGTTAATTCAATCGGCGCCCTAAACGTCATGCGAGTAATCCAAGCCGTTGGAGCTGGCGTCTTCTCGCCGCAAGTCACAGGCATGATTCAGCAATATTTTGATGGCCATACCCGAGCCCGCGCTTACGGCCTAATGGGCGTCACCATATCCGCCTCTGTTGCTGCCGGACCGCTAATATCGGGACTTATGGTTGCTGCTTTTGGGCAGGATCCCGGATGGCGCTATGCGTTTGCAGTAAATGCTCCCCTTGGACTCATAGGTATCGGTTTCGCATTGCGCTGGCTCCCCTTTGCTCGAGAACGTCGCACCATTGGCCCCGACAAAGCCTCGGCAGCCAAGGCCTATCGGGAACAGGAGATAGCCGCGGGAAGGAAACCGAGCAGAAAACGCGGCTCCAAACTAGATCTAGATCCAATCGGAATGATCGGCCTCAGCATTGGAATCTTCCTAATCATGATTCCTTTTACAGCCTCTTTCCCCTACCGCTACTTACTACTACCTACCGCAGTAGTAGTACTAGCTGCCTGGTTCTGGTGGGAATACTATTACGAGCGATCCGGACACATCCCCATGGTGGAACTAAAACTGTTCAAGATCTCGTCGTTCAGCTACTGCACTACCCTATGCGCCGTCTTGTTTCTAGGTTCGACCTCGATATTCGTTCTATTAGCCCTGTTCGTGCAACAAGGATTGGGGCAGAGCGCACTGTTCACCGGCCTAATTGGTCTGCCCAACGCTGCAGTTTCGGGATATGCCTCGCTCTGGTCCGCAAAGAAGGCCATTTCGCACGGCCGCCTCTTGCAGGTGTGGGCGCTCCTAATAACTATCGTTGCGATATCTGCGACGATCGGCACCGCCTACCTGATTGTTAAGTTCGACCTGGCACCTGCCTGGATTTGTATTCCCATCACCCCGCTTGGAATAGGCCTAGGCATCATGGGGTCTGTAAACACCACGCAGGCAATGCTGGAAGTACCTGTTGCCCACGGCGGCACGGCAGGTGGTATTGCGCAAACCTCACAGCGCATCTCGACCGCTATCGGTAACTCAGTAGTAACCGCCGTCTTATTCGCTTCCGGAGCAAATTTCGGAGCAAGCAAGGCCGCCTGGTTTGACGGCTTCGCGGTTGCCAATCTGCTGATAATTGCCTTCGCAGCCCTAGCCACGGTCATAGCAATCGTCTACTACCAAAAGCGACCTAGATAAGACTTAGGGGTTCCTGAAGCAAACCTGCTTCAGGAACCCCTAGTTGTTTCTTCCTACTTATTCACGTAGAACAGTCGCTTATTCACGAACTCGTCGATGCCCAAGGGGCCGAGTTCGCGACCATAACCGGAACGTTTCACCCCACCGAAAGGCGAGTGCGCCGTCTCTGGGGCTTGTCCATTCACACCGACCATCCCTGCCTGCAGTTTCTCACCGACCTGCAAGGCCTCTTCAGGGTCAGTCGAATAAACAGAAGAGCCTAGACCAAATTGCGTGTCATTGGCCAGCTCCAACGCTTCCTCCGCAGAAGATACTTTGTACACGCTCACAACAGGGCCAAACAGCTCCTGGTAATACGAGTCGGCCTCGCGGTTGATGTCTACCAACACTGCAGGGGCAACATAGGCGCCCTCGGCATCGGGAGCCTTACCCCCGACCAGAACTCTAGCGCCATCAGCAACGAGCTGATCCAACTGTGCAAGCAAGGTATCCCTTGCCGAATACGAGGACAGTGCTGAGTACTCCCCCTCCTGTAGCTGCTGCGGATCGCCCGGCTGCAGATCCTTCACTCCCTTGACAAGCTCATCTACAAATTCGTCGTAAATGTCCTCCATGACAATGAGCCGCTTGTTGGAATTGCATGCCTGCCCCGTGTTCTCAAGACGAATGGCAAGCGCGTCCCGGGCAATCTGGCGAGGATCGTCAGAGGAAAGCACTACAAAAGGATCAGAACCGCCCAGCTCTAGTACGACCTTCTTGAGATTGCGTCCGGCCTGTTCTGCGACAATGGCGCCAGCGCGCTCAGACCCCGTTAGCGAGATCCCCTGGACTCGCTTGTCCTCGATAATCGTAGAAACCTGCTCATGCGAAGCGAACACCACTTGGAACACGCCACTTGGTACTCCGGCCTCCTCAAAAATCTCTTCTATAGTCCGCGCTGAGTGGGCGCAGATCTCGGCATGCTTCAGGATGATCGTATTTCCAGTTACCAAGTTTGGAGCCACAAACCTGGCAACCTGATAGTAGGGGTAGTTCCACGGCATGATCCCCAGCAACATTCCTAGCGGCCGCCGCTGGATAACCGCCTCCTCGTTGGCTTGATCTGCCAGCAACTCTGGGCCATTTTGCGCGTAATAGTTGAAAATCTCGCCAGAGAATTCGGCTTCCCCCACCGATTCTTCCAGGGGTTTGCCCATCTCTTCGGCAATAATTCGCCCTAGTTCTTCCTTCTTCTGGATGAAAAGATCACCCACCTTATGGGCAATCTGCGCACGCTCTTCAACCGACGTGGCTGCCCACTCTGCCGCTGCCTGCTGCCCGGAATCTAGCACCTTTGCTAATTCGGCATCAGAAATTTGGTCGTAAGTTTGCAGAACTTCCCCGGTGGCAGGGTTCTGCGTCCTGTAGCCTTTGGCGTCTTCCTTAGCCATCAGAATTCTCCTTTGAATCAGTAGGACTTAATGCCCACCCTAACGCGTGAGAATGGTTTTTGCCTGTTAAATAGAAAATTTTTACTCAAGCCTATGTTAGGTAGTGCTAGCACTACCTCTACTTTCGTTTTCCCCCTATAGCCTGGGCTAAGTCCCGGTGAGACACTGATGAATGCACGACGGAGAAGCAGCAAGGGTCAGTCGAGTAACAATGGGAAAAGTAGGAAAAAGCATCTTAGTGGCACTGGGGCTAATCATTCTAGCTTCGGTAACTTTGGCAGGGTTTGGGATCTATAAGTACGGACCAAAGCTCGGCATCTGGTTCCCATCGCCCTCCCCGGAGCGATACGGTAACGAGCTCCTTAGCTGGATGGAATCGGGGGTCTACGCAGACGGACCAAAATGGGCCGAGGCCAAACGAGCTGCCGCCAAAGGAATCAAAGATGCAAAATCCCTGCAGGAGACCGAGACTGTTATAAATAAGGCTTTGAAGGTAGCAGGCGGCAAGCATTCCTTCATTCTCACCAAGGACATGCAGAAAAAATCGGAAAACAGCTACGCCGCTCCCACCGTAAAGGTAGAAGGAAAAATTGCCACAGCGACTCTTCCCGAGACGATGGGCACCCCAGAGCAGGCGACCGATTACACTAAGAAATTGGCAACTGGGTTAGCATCCGCACAAAATATTTGCGGCGCGGTAGTGGATCTACGCAACAACTTTGGCGGGACCATGTACCCCATGATTTCAGGCGTCAGTGCTCTTTTGCCTGAAGGAAAACTCTCTAGCTTCACGGGCGCTGCGACCATGGACCTATACCTGGTAGATGGAAACATTCACCTAGGTGCAAAAGACGGCAACTCCCCCACAAACTTCAAAATCCCTACCCGCAAACTCAAGGTGCCCGTTGCCATCCTCACCGATGGTCACACTGCAAGCTCTGCAGAACAGACGCTAATCGCTTTCAAAGGGCTAGATTACACGCGCACCTTTGGCGAGCCGACCGCAGGATATGCCTCCGTAAACTCGTCTTATAAGCTTCCCACGGGATCACTCATGCAGCTAACAAACGGGTTTACCAAAGATCGCACAGGCAATCTATACAAAGAGCAGCCCATCAAGGCAGACGTTCCGACTACAGCTGAGCAGGCGCCAAAAGCAGCAACTGAGTGGCTTGCCAAAATGGGATGCCGCTAGCCCTTTACAGCGCCCTCTTCAACGCCCTTGAAGAAATACCGTTGCATGGTGGCGAAGATGATGATGATCGGCACCAGCGCGATCACGGTACCTGCAGCCACCACGCGCGGGTTCTGCCCGAAGTTGGACTGCAGATACTGCATGCCCACTGTTAGCGTGTACTTTTCGGGATCGTTCAGAACGACCAGCGGCCACAGGAAATCGTCCCAGGCGCCAATGAAACTGAAAAGGGCGACTACAGATACCATGCCTCGCACGTTCGGCCACACCACATACCGCAGCCGCTGGTAGGTGGATGCGCCGTCGATTACGGCCGCATCCAAAATGTCTCGAGGAATCATCCGGCAGGACACAGCCATGAGCAGAACGTTCATGGCCCCGATTGCTCCGGGCAGCCAAACTCCCGCAAGTGTATTGTCGAGTCCCAATCCCCGAACAGTCAGGAACTGGCTGGTAAGGGTGACTTCGCCTGGCAGCAGCAGGGTCGATAAGAACAGGCCCATGATTACCTTCTTGAAGCGAAAGTTCATGCATGCCAAGGCATAGCCTGCCATCGTTGCAAAGATGGCGTTGGTAATAACCGATGCCACCGCAACTATTAGTGAGTGCATGCCGTAATCCCAGATGGGGATGCGGCGCGCTACTTCAGCAAAGTTGGCCAATGTGGGCGCAGAAGGCATCAGATCCGGCGGAAATTTGTAGATATCTTCGCTAGCCCCTTTGAAGGCGGTAGAGAGCTGCCAAAGGAATGGACCTACTGAAACAATGAAAATTAGAACTAGCAGGACGTATTTGGCAATGGTGAGGGCGGGCGTTACATGTTCGTACGGCGCCGAGCCACGCTGATACCACTTTTCTTTTGCCTTACTCATTTGCTCTGCACCTTTGCTTTCGGCCTCTTCTTAGAGTTTTTCAAGGCATCCTTGCCGTAGTTCAAATAGGCGACTAAGAGAAGTGGCCCAACAGTGAGGAAAAATAGCGCTATTGACAGGGCAGAGGCGTACCCTAGGTTGCCGTTTAGGCCAGATCCAGTGCGTTGAATGAGCATCACAATGGACTGGTCTTTGCCGCCGGGTCCGCCAGTTCCGTTGGAGAGTATGTACAGTTCTGAGAAGACTCGGATAGCAGAGACGCACACTAGAGCACTTACCAGTAGCATTGCGCCTCGTACTGCCGGAATAGTGACAGATCTGAAGCGATGCCACCATCCTGCACCGTCTAAGGTGGCCGCCTCGTAGACGTCTTTCGAGGCATTTGCCAGCGCCGCCAGGTACACCACCATGTAGTACCCGAGCCCCTTCCATACCGTTAGCAAAATTGCGCAAGCAAGCAGCTTCCACCGATCGATCATGAAGTTTATTGGCTGGTCAATCAGCCCTGCCATCTTCAATGCTTCATTTACGATGCCCCGCGAGTTGAACATCCAGGCCCAGATGATGCCTACGACTACTACGGAAGCGACAACGGGAAAGTAGTAGGAGGTTCGGAAGAATCCAATGCCTGGAATCTTCTTCCGAACCAGTACCGCTAGCAACAACGGCAAGATAGTAAGCAGCGGCACGCACACTAGCACGTAGACTATGCTCACTAAGATGGCCGCCCCGAAGTGCGGATCATGAAAAAGCTCCAGGTAATTTTGTAGCCCAACAAACTTATAAGCCCGCAAAGGCTTGGCGTTGGTGAAGGACAACACCACCGTATTAAGGAAGGGCCAAAGAGAGAACACCACGACCCAGAGGGCGGCAGGCCCCACCAGCAAATACGGGGTAAACCATTTATGAGTCTTCATGATCCGCACTTCCCGGGGTTACTCGTTGTCTTCTACGAGCTTGTTACATTCCTCGACTGCCTTATCCAAGGCATCGCTCACCGAGATGTCTCCTTGCATAGCGGCAGTGATCTGCTGCAAGTAGGCAGTCTTCATCTCTTCACTTAGCTCGATCGGAGTGAGCCTCTTAGCCTTCTTGGCCGTGCTGGCTGCAGTCTTAATTGCTTCCTTTACCAGGGGCGTATCCTCGTCCGAGATGAAGGAGTTCGGATCGTTGTTGCCTTCCTTCGTTCCGGGCAGGAATCCCTTGGCAATCTTTACGAAAGCTTCCTGGTTTGCGTTGTTGGTGACGTACTGAGCGAAAGCAAGCGCAGCTGCCGGATTCTTGGAATTGGCCGACACTGAAATGCCCTGGACTAGGAGGTTCGGAGTCTCCCACGGCTCATTTACAACCACTTTGTCCGCCACGGAGGGCGCATCCTTCTTGATGTCGGAGGCAAAGGACGGGGTGGAGTTGAGGCCACCTAGAGTGCCTTTGTAGAACGCCTCGTTTAGCTGGGCGCCGTCATCAGCCTTGCCGATCATCTCGGGGGCAACGCCATGCTTCTTGTACAGGTCTGCGTATCGCTGTAGTAGCTTCTGGGCGTCCTTGTTGTTAAACACAAACTTACGCGAGGAGGGGTCCCATACCTTGACGCCGCGCGAGGCCAAGTAGCCCAGGTCAGGACGGGTATTCATCAGAGTTACTCCCTGCTGCGCAGCTTTCTCGGCTGCGGCGTACAGCTCGTCATCGCTGGTGGGAAGCTTGTCTTTACTGAGTCCGGCCTTCTGCAACGCATCGGTGTTCCAGTAGTTGAAGGCAACTCCCAGGTACCAGGGGTATCCGAAGGAGCCGTCTACGCCGTGGTACTGGTAGGCCTCGACACCGCCGTCTACATAGCCTTCCAAGGTTTTCTTGTCAGCCTTAGCTAGATCCAGTAGCTTTCCGGCCTTGGCTAGCGGAGCGCCATACTCCGGCGGCAGATTGACTACATCCGGTAGCTGTTCAGAGTTAGCCTGCTGGAGGATCTTTTCTTCATACCCGTCACCAGGCTGATCCATCCACTTAACTTTGACCTTCGGATTCTCTTTCTGAAAATCGGCGATCAACTTCTCAAAATAGGGGGTGAACTTCTCGTTTTTCAAAGACCATGTTTGGAAGGTTATGTTGCCAGAAACCTCCTGGTCCTTTACTTTCGACGCATCTACCCCAGACTCGGAGGAGCCTCCGCCAGCGCACCCGGCAAGACCGGTAGCTGCGAACGCTCCCACTGCGAGCACAGAGGCTAGCGTTTTCAGTGAATGCCTCATTGCATTTCCTTTCATACTATTTATTGATTTTGGAAAGTGTGTAGTTGGCTCAGTAGTTTTCTAGTCTGAGCCTCGTCCCGACGTCTGCCGAGTGGCCACAAGAGCTGCCCAAATGCGAAAAGTGGATCAATAAGCTTGGCTATTATCTGGTCCGATGTCATGGTTTCAGGCTGATCGCACCACACCGAGAAGTTGGCACCATCCGGGCGCAGCCGAACTGCACCGGCTTTGTCGGGAAAAACGTAAGGATCGAAATCCCGCCAGACACTCTGGAAAGTGGGGATCTTACAATTGCCTTCCTCGCGCAAGATGAAATAGAGACTCTCTCCGTCCCAGTTGTGCAACTTGTATCCCAACTCGGCAAAGCGTTGCGGAGGCGCCATATGTGCTCCCCACCGGGTCCAATAGAAAATGTTGGCGCGCTTATCTGGAAATACCTTCGCGTCTACATGGACCCCATCGTTGAATAGGTTTACCGCGATCCCCTGCTCTGCTAGGCGTTGCACACACTGGTTGGCGAAATCTATCCACACGTCGTTGCCATGAGCGCCGGGCCCAAACTGTGCAACTGCTTGCCTCTCCAGAGAATCCACCCGAGTGCCGTATTCCAGGAATTCATCGGCCCCCACTGTGAACGAGGTTGCGGAGAACATCTGGACTACTTCGTCCATCAAATCCCACACTAGCTCTTTCGCTTGCGGATCCAAGATGTTCAGGGCGCCTGGAATTAACTGCCCGCAATCGTCACGCAAGCCTGCCCACTGATTGGGGCCAAGAACTTTATGCAAGTGCCCAGGCATATCGAAAGAGGGCACGACCTCGATGCCTAGTTCGGCCGCATAAGCAACGATTTGCTCAATCTCGTCTTTGCTGAGGTGGTGTTTCGAAACAATTTCTGGGTGCAACGCAGATGCCACCCGATAACCGTGTGTATCTGAGATGTGTAGATCCAGCACATTCAAGCGGCACCAGGCCATCAGGTGAAGAATCTGTTTTATATGGGAGGGCGAGAAATAGTGTCTACCGGCGTCCAGGTGGAGCGAACGATGACCAATCGGGGCCTCGTGCACCCCCACGGTTACTACCTGATCTGCAGCCTGCTCTAATGCCACTTGAACCTGGCCAGCAAGGCGCTGGACATCGGTGCGTGCTACTACCTCGAAGGAATGCTTGCCAACCTGCGGCGAACCCGGTGTCGTAGGATCCGCAGGGACGCGCCTCACTAAGTAACCTTTTTCGGGGCCGCCCTGGCGTGCGGGCACTTCAAGATTGAGCGGATTATCGGACATGTTGTACCTCCAAACGCAACGGGGTGCCGTCCTCGATTGCCTGTGCCCAAGTAGCAAATAGTTGCCCATCGGGACGAGTAGAAATCCGTCCACTGTCAGGAGCTTCTATGGGCAAGGTTTCTTTGCCGGCCCGATAAGGCGTAACAGTGCCATCGGCATAGCCCTGCTTGAAGTCGGCTAGGGCCTGCCCGGTTGGCTTCAGATTCCCTTTGTAGTCAAATATGCCGAGGGCGTATTCAACCTGGGGGAAGTCAGCCAAGCTCGGGTCCAAATCATGCGAGCACCACCAGGTAACCTGTTCCAACTCCTCAACAACAGCTGCGTGCTTTAGTGATTCGGTAACAAATTCGGGGGCACGTTCTGCACTCAAATAGTTCAGTGGCGCCCCTACCTCTTGCAGCCACAGAGGTTTGCGCGGCCCCCAAGCACGTAGCAGCTCCAACAGATAGCGGGCAAACAGGTTTAGCCAAGGATGATCCTTCCCGAGCTTCGGCCCCAATCTGCCAAATATCCACGCATGGACTGTCATCGCTCCGCCCTTGGCGGCCTCCCGTGGGGTAAAAGGCTGAGTTGGGTCAAAAAGCACGTCGTCATCAAAGCAGAAGGTGTGCGTTCCCTGCGGCCATGCTCGCTGGGCCTCCTCTAAAAGGGAATCTACCCATTTCGCGGCCTGGTCCGAATTGAGTTCACAGGGATGCGGGTGTCTGTTGGCAGCAAACTGCACTATCTCGTTGCCCAAGCAAATCCCACTTGCTCCTTGTAAGGGGGCAAGCCTTTCACATATGCGCCCGACCAATTCCCGCTGCGCCTGCACTACTTGCGGATCAGTGAAGATATTGCGCTTATGCCAGGACAGAACCCAAGACGGGAGGAAGTCGTAGCTGGAAAGGTGACCTTGCAGAACGTCTACGCTTACCTCTAATCCGCACTGGACGGCCTCTTCTGCCATCCACTGCACGTCATCGAGAGCCGAATTAGAGATCAAAGTCCGATTGGGTTGCAGCAGTGGCCACAACGGAAAAATTCGAACGTGGTCTAATCCGATCTGCCTAATTGCCTGAAAGTCGTCGTGTACAGCAGCTTTATCTAAGTGTGCCCACTGGTAGAACCAGCCTTTCCGAGGCACGTAATTTACCCCGACCTTCATCAGTTACAGCCAACTTTCAAGGTTAGAATCTGGAACGGGCGAAGGGTGGCGCTCACTCGGTTACCTACTACCTCGATCTGTGCTAGATCAGCTGCGTCCTCTTCCAACACGTTCACTACCTTTACGCTTTCAACGTCATAGCCAAATTCCAGCGACATGCCTGCCCGTTGGCCGAGTGGCTCGTAGCCGCGCACTATAAATCCGCTGCCATCTTCAGCCCATTTGACGGCCTCGATGACAATCCCCTCAACACTGCGCAGCAACGGGATTGCGCCCTCCCCTTCGCCAGTTGCTGCAGTCAGCGGTTGGGCGAGGGCGTATCCGCGCTCTACCGTTTGGCGAAGGCTTGCTCCGGGAAGGACTTGGAACGAGCGGGAGTGGCTGCCGTGGTCGGTCTGCGGATCAGGGAACTTCGGGCTTCGGAGTAGAGAGGCACCAAATACCGCGTATGTGCCACCACATTCGTGGGCCTTGCGACGCACAGACCAGCCGGCAGTAGCCTCATTTACGATGCCCACCCCGAATTCGCCCTCGGGAGCGTAAATCCACTTTTGCGTAGAAACTTCGAACTTGTTCGATTCCCAAGTGGTGTTCTGGTGAATCGGCCGACTGATATGGCCCATCTGAGTGTCATATAGGGCATGGTCAGTATGCACGTCCACTGGGAAGTTCAGCTTCACCAGCTTCTCGGACTCATGCCAAGTAGCATCTACGTCCACGCACAGTGCGTCGGAAATCGAATAGCTCACCTGTATTTGAGAAGATCCGAAAGCATATTTCACAACTACACGTTCGGCATCGGAACAGACTCGCACCGGCTGCAAAGTCTTTTCGGATGCGGAATAGAACTCGTCAATATCCCAGGCATCCCACATATTTGGGAAATCTTGATATAGGCAGAGCTGTCCCAGCGGCTCTACGGATGGAATCGTTTCCCGCCCATCGGTTCCTACCAATGAGTCAACTAGCCCCTGGGCATTGATGTGCGCGGTAATTCCGGAACCGGTCAGTACAAACCCATCCTGACCGCGTTCTACCTTGCCCTTCTGAGGCGGGGCCGCATTGGCACCAAAAGAATACGGTGCCACTTCGCCAACGTTCTGCGGGGCCGCATTGAAATAATTCTGGGCGTTGCCAGCTAGCAGGCAGCGTGCTTCTTCCGAGATTTCGCGAGCCTCTTCAATGACCCGTCGTTGCGTTGTTACCGCGTCCTGACAAGCCCAGGCGATAGACGAGCCGGGCAGAATATCGTGGAACTGGCAAAGCAGAACCGACTTCCACAACTGTTCAAACTTGGCGGTGGGATAGTCCATCAATCCAGCAACTCGAGCGTTGACCGCCCACAGTTCCGCCTGGAACAGAGCCGCCTCAGCCTGCTTGTTTCCAAGCTTGATATTTGCTTGCGAGGTAAATGTTCCCCTGTGCATTTCCAGGTACAGCTCCCCTACCCACACAGGCGCGTCGGGATAATCCGCGAGCGCCTTGGTAAAGAAGGAATCGGGACTATCGTGAACTATGGCGGCAGATCCGGCAGTATTGGCCAATCGTTTTGTGCGTTCCAGCATGTCACGGGTGGGGCCGCCGCCGCCGTCGCCGTATCCGTATGGAACCAGCGACATGCTAGCTTTCGCCTTGTCCTTGAAGTTAGCAGCCGCGTACTGAACCTGCTGGGCACTCATCTCGGCTCCGTAGGTATCCACCGGAGGGAAGTGAGTGAAAATGCGGGTGCCATCTATCCCTTCCCAATTCAACGTGTGATGCGGGAAGACGTCCGTCTGATTCCAAGAAATCTTCTGCGTGAGGAACCATTTTGCCCCACCCAATTTAGCTATTTGTGGCAATGCCGCAGAGTAGCCAAAGGAGTCAGGAAGCCAGACCCCCTGGCACCGTTTGCCAAGCTTATTTTGGAAATACTGCTGGCCATATAGCATTTGCCGACACATCGATTCCCCACAGGGCTGAACAGCATCAGGTTCCACCCACATTCCGCCTACCGGGACAATACGGCCCTTCTTAGTCCACTGAACCACTCGCTCAAACAGTTGCGGGTAATCTGCTTCGAGCCACGCCACGTGCTGCGCTGCAGGCAGGGCGAAGTACATCTCTTCTCCGTCGTCAAGTAAGCGCAGAACGTTTGCCAAGGTACGCGCTACCTTCCTGCGGGTTTCCCGAACAGGCCACAGCCACGCCGAATCGATGTGCGCGTGTCCTACTGCGGTGAGTTGGTGTGCCCCGGGAAGAGAACCATTGTTCAGCAGCGGTGCTAGCTGCTCCCGCGCGGCGCGGGCGGTACCAGCGACATTAGCCAGATCTAACTGGTCTACTGCCTTATTGATCTGCTGGTCAAAACGCAGTCTCTCCGCCTCGCCCAAGGTTAGTGCCAGGGTGGAGGCCATCTCTAAGTCGTAAGCGAGGGCGCGCACGTCCGGACGCACTCTAACGAGCTCCGCCCTCTTCAGCCTGTAAATCGGCTCGGTGCTAGCCGTCTGCTTATCCCCGTCATAAGTCACCTGGAAGGGTGGCACTGCCAAAAGCAGCGGATTTGCGGCAGCCTCAACAAAGAAGGTAAGAGTTTCGCCAGCCTTACCGCTAACAGGGATCCACTGATTCTTTGGGTTTATGGCCTTCAGGATTTCTGCATCCGGCGTATAGACCAGGCCCTCGCACTGAAAACCCGGCGAGTGGTCTTCCCAGCCCAAATCTACGATGCACTGTAGTCCTTCAGTCTCTTCCGGCAAGCGCACCTGGAAACGAAACCAGGTAGTCCCCCAGGCTGGTCCCCAACTTTGCCCCACCTCGAAGGGGACAAAATTGCCTTCCATGGCCTGCTGGAAGCTGATCGGTTCGCCCTGCCCTTCAACCCCATTCGGATCAGTTACGGCAAAAGCCGCAATGGATAGTGGGGAAAGGACTTCATGTTCGGCAGGACGGACACGTTCTTTTAGAACCCTAGAAAAACGCGCTTCCAAAAGTTGGTGAGTATCGTGCATTTGAGTTGCTCCTGCGGGCCAGCGTCATTGCGTTCCACCCAACAGACTAAACCGCTTTAGTTAAAGATGCAACTACTTTCATTACAATCTCTAATATTTTTCTTGGAATGCTAAAAGCGCACCTACATGCCGAAAAATGCTACTACGTGGAGTATCCTTCCAGCAGATGCAAAGGAAAAAGATGAGTCCCAAATTAAACCGGCAATCCAGAGTTAGCGACATCGCCAAAGCGCTTGGCGTCTCGCCTACTGCCGTCTCGTTTGCCCTGAACGACAAACCGGGAATATCCACGAAAACCCGCGAGCGCATCCTCGCAGCAATAGCAGAAATCAACTGGTCACCCCATTACGCCGCCAGGGCCCTGTCGGACGGGCGCACTTCCACAATTGGACTCGTTATAGCCCGCTCCCCCAAAGCGGTCGGATCAGAAGCATTCTTCATGCAATTCATGACCGGTATGCAGGCGAAACTGTCCCAACGGGGCTACGGCCTCCTATTTCAGGTAGCGACTTCTTTGGAACGCGAATGCGCTATCTACGAGCAGTGGGCCGATCAACACCGTGTCGATGCGGTAGCGGTAGTTGACCTACACCGCGACGATCCCCGCCCTCGGCTATTGAAGGAGTTGGGACTCAAAGCGGTCATTGCTGGCGAAAAGAGCTCCCTGCTCCCTTCGGTGTATATCGACGACAAGGTTGTAATGGAGCAGATGCTGACTCATCTAGAAGAGCGCGGCCATAAACATGTCACCTACGTAGCCGGCAATAAGCAGTTGCGCCACGTATCCCAGCGCGCGCAAGTTGCTTTAAAGCGGCGGGGGCCGAAGGTCGAGGTCGAATACACCGACTACACAGCCGAGCAGGCCGCGGCAGCGGTGCGCAAGCAGCTAACTGGGACAGGCCCTACCGCCTACGTTTTCGACAATGAAGCGCTGACGATTGCAGGGGTGCAGACGCTCCGGGAAGCGGGAGCACAAATCGGGCGTGACGTGGCGGTCGCTTCCCTGGAAGACTCGCTCACATGCGAGGCTATGTCGCCACCCATTACCGCTATCCACCGCGATACCTACCGGTTCGGGGAAGCGGTGGCAGATACCCTTCTAGCAGGCGAGGAGACGGAGCCTTTCGATCTTTCTCCTCGCCTGATAGAACGTGATTCCACTAAGACCGTTTTCGACTAGAGCGCACCAAGAGCCCCACCCCAACGCTTGCCAGGCCTACGCCGGCGAGGCTACCGGGAACACCGGCATTAGCTAACCGCTCGTGTCCCTTTGCAACCTTTACCGGCTTGGCTACATCTTTCTGGCCCGCAGCAGTGCGGTGCCTCTTAGGGGAATCCGGTACGGGTTCTGGCTGTTCGGAAGTAGGCGGTACTGATGGTTCTGTAGATGGTTCCTGCGGTTGTGCTGGGCCAGACTGATCCAGATCGGGTTTCAATGTCTTGATCACGGCCTTCGCATACAGGAATTCGCTAGGCGCTATCCGCTTCAAATCGGCCTCGGAATAAGTCATTCCGTCGCGATCAATTGCATACGCGAAAACGCCACCCTTGCGACCACCTTCCGGATTCCATTTGGCCATCTTTACCGCATTCGACTGCTCTACAGGACCCACCGTGTCATACCAGCGGTTGTACAAGTCGCCCTCTTCAGGACTGGTATACCCAGGCAGGAACTGGCAAGACGAGATGTAGGGGGCATACGAATCCCAGGATCTGGAGATGGAATCTATAGAACGCCCATAAGTTTGCAAGAACAAGTAGTCAATATAAGGAGCAACCTGCGAAACGTAAGCCCCCTCGGCGCCTCGATTCGTGTCGTAAATAAGGAGCTTGTCAGGGCCAAGTTCGGCGCGCAGAGCCTTGAAAGCCTTCCCCAGAATTACCTGCTCCTGTTGGCTGAGTGTCGTTTCCATATCTATGTCAAAGCCGTCGATGCCAGTGTCGGTTACAAATTCCCGCACAATTTCGGCGCCAGCCTGCCGGTACTCCGCTTCTGAAGAATCTGCCGTAAGTCCGTACTTGTAGATCTGATCAACACCCACAGAGCGGATGATCTTCATGCCCCGCTCGTGCAGCCGAGGCACGTATTCGTTCTTCACCTGGTTCCAAAATGGGCGCTGATCTACCCCGGACGCTGGATTCACATAGTGGAAGAGCGAAACAATATCGACTCCCTTGGGAAGATCAGTCATGGAGATGACGTTCGGGTCCGGCAAATCCGAGTTGGCATTAGAGGGCATTGCCTTGTCCCGCCACGTACGGTAGTAGGCCATAAACACTGGCGCCGGACAATTCTGCTGCGCCCCCACCGGGCGAGGTGCTTCGGCGCCGTAAGCGCCAGCGGGAACGAGACTGGCCCCCACAGCAAGAACGCAGGCTAGGGCTAATTTGTTTGCAATTTTCATTGTTACCTGTTTCTGGGCGCACCATTGCGCCACAACGTTTACTAAACCGGTTAAGTAAATCTATCTAATTTTCCTTTTCAGTACGGCTATTTTGGAGCGACACTTCGTCTGCTGGCGAAAACCTCTTCCGTCACCAAGCGAGATGCCCATCACAGATGAAAGACTGGGCACATGAGCGAAATTCCAAACATCAAACTAAACGACGGCAATTTGATCCCCCAACTAGGATTCGGCGTTTTCAAAGTGGACGAAAACGACGCAGAGCGCGTAGTCTCCGAAGCTTTAGAAGCCGGCTACCGCCACATTGATACCGCGAAGATCTACGGCAACGAAGAGGGCGTAGGACGCGCCATCGAGAAGTCTGGCATCGACCGCTCCGAACTATTCATCACTACCAAGCTGTGGAACGACGATCAGAAGAATCCAAAGGACGCACTGGATGCGTCGCTGGAACGCCTAGGCCTTGACTATGTAGACCTCTACCTAATCCACTGGCCATGTGAAAAGCAGGGCGCCTATGTAGATGCTTGGGAGGAACTAGGCAAGCAGCGGGAAGCGGGCCTTGTAAAGTCCATCGGCGTGTGCAACTTCCTGCCCAAGCACCTGGACAACCTACTCAGCCCCGGTGGGGAGCCAATTGTCCCGGTGGTAAACCAGATCGAACTGCACCCCACCTACCAGCAGCGCGAAGTAACCGAGTACTGCCGTTCCCGCGGGATCGAGATTGAGGCGTGGGGCCCACTCGGACAGGGCAAGTACGATCTGTTCAACGAAGAGCCCATCGCCCAGGCCGCCAAGGCCCACGGCAAGACTCCTGCCCAGGTGGTGCTGCGTTGGCACATTCAGGAAGGCAACATCATCTTCCCGAAGACCTCTCATAAAGAACGCATGGTCGAAAACATGGACATCTTCGATTTCGAGCTGACCGACGAAGAATTTTTGAAGATCCACGACCTGGAACGTGGTAACCGCGTTGCCGCTCATCCCGACGAAGTCGATGTTGACTAATTCGAGGTGGTTCCTGGCGCTAAGGCTGACGGTGTTCGCCGCCCTCATTGTGGTGAGCATCGTCAGGCTTTGCCGCGGCTCCACTTTTAGTTCTTGGGTACTACTTATAGCAGGCATAATATTCGAGCTGATAGCACTGGCAGATTTGGCTAAATTAGGCCGAAAAGAGCGCAAAGATACAAAACCGTAGAAGTCGTTAAGAACACGCTAGCTGAGCTACCGCTTACCCAAAATCCATTTGTATACTTGTTAGGGCTCAACTGAGGCCCCATAGTGACGATCTATTGGAGGACAGTTGAGTCAAATAGGATTCGACCGTAGCAAGTACATTTCTCTACAATCTCAGCACATTGCCAAGAGGCGCAATGAAATTGGGGGCAAGCTGTACCTGGAAATGGGCGGCAAGCTCTTTGACGACATGCATGCGTCGCGAGTGCTTCCAGGGTTTACGCCTGACAACAAGATTGCCATGCTTGAGCAGCTCAAAGACGACCTGGAGATTCTGGTCGTTATCAACGCCAAAGACGTGGCCCGCGGCAAAGTGCGAGCGGATCTAAACATCCCTTATGAAGAGGACGTGCTGCGCCTGATCGACGTGTTCCGCGAACGCGGCTTCCTAGCCGAAAACGTGGTAATGACGCAGATGGAGGACGACAACAAACCTGCTCATGCATTCAAGCAGCGTCTAGAAAAGCTGGGGTTGAAGGTAGCCCGCCACCGCACAATCAAGGGTTACCCGGCCGACATCGCCCACGTTGTTTCGGATGAAGGTCTTGGCAAGAACGACTTTGTGCAGACTTCAAGGGATTTGGTAATCGTCACTGCTCCAGGTCCCGGATCCGGGAAAATGGCTACCTGCCTATCTCAGATCTTCCATGAATACAAGCGCGGCACCAAGGCAGGATACGCGAAGTTTGAAACCTTCCCCATTTGGAATATTCCTCTAGATCACCCGGTCAACCTGGCTTACGAGGCCGCTACCGCCGACCTCGACGACGTGAACATGATTGACCCCTATCACCTGCAGGCTTACGGCAAGCAGGCAGTAAATTACAACCGCGATGTGGAAGTTTACCCGCTCCTGCACCAGTTGCTTACCCAGCTGACGGGGGAATGCCCATACCAGTCCCCCACCGACATGGGAGTCAATATGGCAGGCAACTGCATTAGCGACGACGAGGTATGCCGCTATGCTGCAAAACAAGAGGTAATCCGGCGCTACTACAAGGCGCTAGTAGCCGAGCGCAGGGAAGAGCGCGAACCACTTGAGTCCAAGCGCATTGCGATCGTCATGTCCAAGCTCGGCATTGGCAAATCCGATCGGCCAGTAGTGCCTCCAGCCGTGGAATTGGCAGCCAAAACTGGCGCTCCGGCCTCGGCATTAGAACTGCACGACGGAACCATCGTCACCGGCAAGACCTCTGCCTTGCTAGGGTGCTCCGCGGCTATGCTGCTGAACGCACTCAAGCTGCTGGCAGGCATTGACAAGTCAGTAGACCTGCTTGCTCCCTCCTCTATTACTCCTATCCAGACGCTGAAGACCGAGCACCTAGGCTCGCGCAACCCCCGCCTACACACAGACGAGGTGCTCATCGCCCTTTCCGTGTCAGCGGCTTCTGATCCCAATGCTGCTGCAGCACTGGGAAAGCTGAAGGAACTGCGCGGCTGTCAGGTTCACACCACCACCATTTTGGGGACGGTCGACGAAGGTATCTTCCGCAACTTGGATATTCAGGTGACCTCCGAACCTGAATACCAGAAGAAGGCGCTTTACCAGAAGCGATAAGGCATGAAAAGATGCGGGAGTCCTACGGGGCTCCCGCACCTTTTGGTTAATATTTCAGCTCAGGTGAAGAACTTTTGCCTCGGCCTCGCTGACCCATCCCTCAAGTGAACAAAGCTGCTTGAAGTAGCGGGCCACTCCCGGCGTATCGGCAAATGCCCCATGGATCGAGGAAGCAAACGGGCCCATCGTCGCGACCATCTCTAAAGTCGTGAACAACCTAATGTCGCTTCCCCGCACCTCTTCACCGGTCAGATACGTGTTCTCTTGCAACCTCAGATCGATCTTTTGCAGATACGACACGATCGATTCTTTAGCCGCAGCTACCTCGTCTGGATCCTCAGAATGGTTGATCGGATAGGCTTTGCTGTTTACCTTCTGGTGAATTTCCTGGTCGAGGTCGGCTAGCTGATCCCGCATCGAGGCGGGGTATAGGTCTGGTGCGCCCTCTTTGTGGAACTGCTTCCACTGGGTTGCCAGGTCAATAAGTAGGTCGGCAGACTCATTGGCAACGATCTTGGACGTTGTTAGGTCTACAAGCGCCGGCACCGTGGTTGAATCGCCGGGATTCCAATCCTGTTGGCGCCGGTAGAGTTCACGGGCCGTGCGCACCCGTAATGTTTCGTCGAAGCCACACCCCGAATCAAAAATAAAGCCGTCGGCGCCAGTGCCAACAGACTCCGAGATGGCGATCGCATCTGTCAGGCCCAAAATACGCCGAGCTATTGCTACCCGGCGACACCATGGGCAGGTGGGCGAAACTACTAGGTGGTAGCGGCCCGCTTCAGGGATTAGTTCTTCACCGAAACGCAAAGATTGAATCATTGTTCCTCCTTGCCCCGATTAAAACAGATGCGAGGCAAGGAGGAGGCAACCTACGAAAGTTTACTTAGCAGCTTCCACGCGGCGGGCATGATAGCTGCGGCGATTATGCACTTGACCGTGTCCCCGATTAGGAAGGGGGTGACGCCAAGATTGATTGCCTCGGCAAAAGACAGCGGCTTCCCGAGGGCGGCCAGCACCATGGCCATGTATGGCACACCGATGGTGTAAGGAATGACGGCCGCTGCGGCAAAGGCTCCGAGCGTCTTGCCGAAGCTCCGATCCCAGCGTCGTTCGGCCATACGACCGCTAACCCAGGCGGAACCGATGAAGGCGATGATATATCCGAAGGACGGCTTCATGAAGGAGGCCGGACCGCCAGTCATGCCGGCGAACCAGGGCACACCTGCCACACCAATCAGTAGATAGAACGTGATGGACAAAGCTCCCCGGCGGGCTCCCAGTGCAGCTCCAACGAGCAGCACAGCAAGTGTTTGTGCCGTAATAGGTACCGGCCACATGGGTACGGATAGTTGTGCCGACAGGCCCACTACCGCGGCGCCTAGAAGAGCCAGGGCGCAGTCTGCGACCCAGCTCTTTCTTGCCGATAGATAGTCAACTAGTACGGTTGGTTTCACAGCTACAGTTTTCATCGTTTTTCCTCACTGCTAGTTACTTGCAAAATTGCGGTGGCATAGGCGGTTGGACCATCGTGGCTTATTGAAATTAGCCAGGTCATTTCTTCGATGGCACAGCAAAGCGATTGCGCTATAGCTCTTTCAAGTTGCCTACTTAGGCGCACATAGGGGCGCCGCCACCGGTCATTCAAAATTTCTATTTGCGGCCATATCTCGGCCGTATCGGCGAGAACGGGGGCGCATCCAAGGAGCGCCGTCGACCACGCTTTTACTACTGCCTCTTTAGCTGCCCAGCGGGCTGCATAAGAGGCAGTTTCCAGCTGCGCTCGCACCTGGGGCGCGAATGCTGCTGAACGTTTAGTCACCACTGCGTGTTCGGCAGCGGAGAATGCTCCTGGTAGGGAGCCGGGCTCGCTCAGCTGCGACGCGAAGGAATCAATATCCACCACGTCGCAGCCGAGCCCCACCACATGGGTCATTACAGGTATTTTCCGTTCAGCTTGAGTCGCGCTGTCGGGTCTAGCAGCAAAGCTGCTTCGGCCTCGTGATCTACCTGTTCGTCGCCGCTGAAACGCCTTGCCACAGGAGCGGCAAACAGCCTTGCCTGCCCACGCATGTTGCGCTGCAGTGCAGACTCACCGGCGGCGAGTCGCTCGTTGGCGCGCTCCAGCCACAAGGCGGCGGCTTGCGCCCCCTGCTCGCTGGTGAGGCGTTCGTAGAACGCACCAGGATGGGCAATAACCACCAGAGCGGATACGTGTCCAAAGCCAAGCGAGGTGAGTACCCCAGCCTTGATGGGCCGGCCAAGGGCCAACGGTTCCCGCAGCCAGACGAGTTCTTCCCACTGGCGCATTACCGGATCGATGCAGTCCAGAGACTGGTTTGCCGGAATTATGCCAGAAGCTATGATTTGGGTAAGACCGACGGCCTGGAACAGTGCAGCCCCTCCCTTCGCGTGCCCAGTCAGTGACTTCTGAGATACCACGTAGAGCGGGTTACCAGCCGAACGCCCCAGAGCCTTAGCGAGCCGCGAGTGCAGTTCCGCCTCGTTCGGGTCGTTCGCGTTTGTGGAGGTGTCGTGCTTAGACACGATCGCAATGTCGTCCTCGGACAAGCCAAGCTTAGAAAGGACGTTAGCCAAGTGGCCTTCGGTTCCTCCGCGGCCAGCGGCGAGCGCGCCCAATCCCGGAGCCGGGATAGAGGTGTGTGCGCCGTCGGCAAACGACCTGGCGTAGGCAAGGACGCCCAGTACTGGCAAGCCCATCTTCGCTGCTACGGAACCGCGAGCAAGGAGTAGCGTGCCACCACCGGCAGCTTCCACAAAACCGCCACGGCGACGGTCGCCCGCCCTCGAGAAGAACCTGGGAGCAATCCCCTTGTCGGCCATCTCCTGCGAGTTGGCGGTCGCATTCATGTCGCCGAAGCCCGTTAGGGATTCAACCGAGATGTCGTCTATACCGCCTGCGATAACGAAGTCGGCCTTGCCGAGGGCGATCTTGTCCACCGCTTCTTCTACCGAAACAGCCGCAGTAGCACACGCCCCTACCGGATGGATCATGGAACCATAACCGCCCACGTAAGACTGCATCGTGTGAGCCGCCACCACGTTTGGCAGTGCTTCCTGCAGGATATCCTGTGGCCTCTCTGCGCCTAGGTAGCGCGAGAGGAAGACCTCACGCAGGGATTCCATACCGCCAATACCAGTGCCCTGAGTCGAAGCGACGTCGGCGGGGTGGACGACATTCAGCAGTTCCTCGGGCGTAAAGCCAGCAGAGGTGAACGCGTCGATGGCGGTAACCAGGTTCCACACGGCAATGCGATCCAGGGCTTCCACCATTCCCGCAGGAATTCCCCAGCGGGAAGGATCGAATCCTTCAGGCAGCTGCCCGCCAACCGTACGCGTAAGAGGCACGAAGGTAGGCACGAGGACCTTAGAACCGGCAGACTTGCGCACCTGCCACTTGCCATCGAAGAAGACCTCCGTATGGGACGGGTCGGCCTGCTTGTAGGCGTCCGCCACCTGCCTAGAATCAACCGCAAAGGTGACCGGGTTCGGCAAGAACATGGTAGTCACGTCGTTAGAGCCGCCCTCGCGAAGAATGGAATCATTCGCAAACGGACGGATGCCACAGCGGGCCACGACCTCGGCCGCGAAACGCTCGTGGATCTGCTCTTCTTGCACCAGTTCGTCATCCTGGTCGTACCAGCCGTATGCGGGAGCATCCTTCCAGGTGAGCAGGCCCATCATCCATGCCAGCTCGATGACTGCGTTAGTCGAGAGGTTGGCGGGCTCAATGCCTCGCTCAGCTTCTAGACGGGTGCGTGCAGAACCCCAGGCGCCGACTTCGCCGGCGCCGACGATGACGACCATATCGTCCAGAGAGGTCTCTACCTTTTCCCACTCGGTTACTGCCTGGCGCGGCAAACGCGGGCTCGGCAGAGCAGGGATGGTCACCGCAGCGGCCTCCGGCTCCGGAGCAGACGAGACTCGTTCCACCTGAGCGGCCAGTTCCGGCAAAGATACCTTGGCATCTGCCAGGCCGCCCGTAAGATCTGCATCTACGGGGGCCTGTTCGGCCTGCGCACGCACCTGCGCCCCTGCTAGGCGAACCAGTTCGTCAGCAATTTCGGCAGTGTCGTATACATGGATGCCAGCCTTCTCGGCAGCGGGGACGATTGCGTCGTTGCCACCCATCAGGTTGGTGCCCTTCACCCACCCAATTCGGGGGTGAGCCAACGTGATGCGATCGGGCCAACCAGTTTCCACCTTCCACTTGTTGCAGATGGCGTCCAAAGCGGCCTTGGCCTCGCCGTACATACCGTCACCACCGAAGGTACCCCGGTTCGGCGAACCGGGCAGAACCACGTGCACCTTATGCCCAATGGCAGTGTCGGCGCCCAGCTGAGCCAGTTCGAAAATCGTAGCTTCCACGCTGGTGACCAGAAGCCTGAATTCATTCAATCCCTTGCGAGGATCTTCGCCCAGGCGACCGAGCACGGACGGAGCAGCAAACGGGAAGGCCAGTGTTGGCAGGAGTGCTGGCTTAGTGACGGTGGTCTTGCCGCCTACGGATTCTCGGCGTTCGCTGCCAACCCACTGCACAAGAGCGGTCACGTCGCGCAGACATGCCATGTTCGCGGGGACGAGCCACAGTGCAGCTTCACCTCGAGCGTGTTCGCGGTATAGTTCCTTGGCCCACTTCAGACGGGCATCGCTGACTCGCGAAGCCGTCATCACGACCGTTGCGCCCCCATGTAGCAGACGCGCTACTACCTGGGCCGCAATGGCCTTCGGCGCTGCCCCCGTAACGAGGGCGACGTCCTGGGCAAATTCGAAGTTAGCAGTGCGTTCCGCCCGCTCGGCTACCGCTTCAAAGAACTCAGGTGTTTTGGAATGACGAGCATACCAACGGGCCTGCGCAGCGATGGTAGCGCCGGCGCCGTCCCAGCGATCGTCTGCATCGCGCTGTTCGCCTCGCTCAATTGCTGCTGCGGCTCGTGCTAAATCTTCGCGGTACAGCGCCCATCGATCATCCAGTAGGACCGCCTTATTGGCGTCAAAGGCGGGTCGAACGAACTTCTGCCAGTCGGTGCCCAACTCGGCTTCTACCGCGCCAAGTAGCTCGGTATCGCTGGTGGGAACTAAGGCAGTTGCCGCAGTTGTACCGAGCTGGTCCAGCACGCTCTTTGCGAGCGAAGCCAAAATACCGTCAGCACCCAGCACGTCCTCGCGCAGCGCATTCAGCTCGGCGGAGTCTACTACCCCGCCTCCGCCGGCGCCGCCAGCCGTAGCCGGAGCAACAGTGACGCCCTCGGCAGCAGCCACCAGCTGCACCGCAGCATCGATGACTTCATCTGCCTGTGCCTTAGAGGAAACCGTCGCCGCCAAACTAGACAGGGAACCACCGCGGACGGAGTCGCCCTCCCTAGTTCCTAAGACAAGCGCCTCGATAACCTTCGGCTCCCAGCCTGCAGGTAGCGCCCAGTAGCTGGACAGGCGAGTGCCCACGTAATCCACGTCGAGGCCGGCGCCCCCTAGAAGGGCACGCAGCTTTGCAGCCACGATGTCAGAGAGGACAGGCCCGAATGGCGCGTAGGAGGACGCCAGGGTACGTACCTTCTGCCGCAGCGTCTTCACGTCTGCTTCTTCTGCCCCATCCACGCCAGGAAGCGACAGTTCCGCAGCGATATCCATGAGCAGCTGATTTCGCTTCGAGGAGATGCCGTTGGTCAGAGTTTCTACCGTGTCAGCATCCTCAACCTGATCCAGGTTGAGCTTGTTCGAATAGGCCAACAGGAACGTGATGCCATCGCCGGCGTCAAAGGAGAGCTCCGGTGCGGCAGCTGCTCCAGCAGGAGCTGGCGCGGGGCTCGAGGGCGCAGCAGGCTCAGCGACGGGCGCTGCCTCTGGGCTCTTCGTTTCAACGGGTGCCTTGGCAGGGGCAGCCGGCACGGCCGGAGCCACCGAAGACACGGTGTCTTTCTGGTATACCCGCTGCGCGTCGCGTTCCACGTTCAAGATGTCGACATGCCTGTCAGACAGTGCCGGCAGCTTCAGAGTCTTATCCGCAAGGTTCGCTAGTGTCGGGGAAGAGGAAAGACCCACCTCGACATACTGCTGTACGCCAAGGCCTCCATCCTCGGGCGCAGAAAGCAGCAGCTGCTGGGTCTCGATCCAGCGGACAGGAGAAGCAAACTGCCACGCCAACAGTTCAATAAGAAGTGTGCGGGCGGCGGCATTGGAGTCAGTGAAACCGTCAGAAAGCAGCTGAGCTACGGCCTCGGAAGGCACTACTTCCAGGATCTCCTTGGCAAAGTCTTCGGTCACTTCGAAGGGGCGAGCCACCAGGTTCGGAATGTACCGCCCTACCAGCTTCTCAACGTCAATGACCTGCGGAATTGCGTCGTCTAGCTTCTGCCGGAACTCATTTACCCCGGGGCGCAGCACCGAAGAATGGAACGGAACGTCAATACCGGGGATCAGCATGAACGGCGGCTTTCCACCCCATGCCTTCGCCCTTGCAGTGGCATCTTCTTCCAAAGCTGCGAGCCCTGCCAGGGTGCCTGCGACGGCGTACTGCGCACCAGCCAGGTTGTAGTTCACGATTTCAAGGAACTGCCCGCTCTTCTTCGCAACCGAAGCCACGTAGTCGCGGATGCCCTCGTCAGTGACACCAAACTGGTTCGGGCGCAATGCGCCCATTGCGTAGTTAGACCGCCCCTGCGAATCGCGCTCCACCAGGTGATGCATTGCAGAACCACGCTGGTAAACAATCTCGATTACCTTCTCGAGCGGGAAAATATCCGCACAGGCAGCAAGCGCGTTGTATTCGCCTAGCGAGTGACCAGCATACTTAGCCCCCTCGAGGAATACGCCCTCTTCCTTGAGCCGCTCAGTCTGCGCGTATGCCAAAGTGGCAAGGGCAACCTGGGTGAACTGAGTCAGGTTCATGACCCCACGCGGGTGGCGATAAGTTTCGCCAGCTACCTTCAGTTCAGTCGGATTCTCCTGGGCAATAGTCAGAATCGAGAAGCCGAGCCTGGTGCGAGTGAAACGATCCGCCCGCTGCCATACCTGCCGGGCACTCTTCGACTGCAACCGATCGTCCTGGCCCATCCCCTGCTTCTGAATACCCTGACCTGGGTAAACATAGGCGGTAACCGGAGCCTTAGTGACAGCGGTACCTCGAGAGACGAGCTCGTCACCAATCTTGCAAGTGGCTTCCAAAATCAGGCCGCCGGAACGGACCCGGCCAACGCGCTCAACCGAGATAGAGATCTGGTCGTTCAAATTGACCATGCCGAACATCTCGTAGGTCCACGAAGTGATCGTGTGCCCAGCCTGCTTATCCAGTTCTGCCTCGATGACGTGCTGGGAAGTAGCCGACAGCCACATGCCGTGCACGAGCGGAGCCTTCAGCCCAGCCATCCGCGCTGCGGAATAAGAAGTATGAATCGGGTTGAAGTCGCCAGAAACATTAGCAAACGGGGTCATCTCGGCAGGAGCCTGTATACCTGCACGCGCCGCAGCAGCAGGCGCGGGGTATCGTCCACCTCAGTGTCGTATGGCAGCGGAGCCGGGCTTGCCGGATCCGAAGTGGAGACTCGCCCTCTGATGGCAAAGCGTTCGATGAGCTGAGCAAATTCTTTATCACCATCGAAGAGGGACACTTCCACGCGGACCAGACGACCGGAAGAAGATTCCTCTACCGCTGCACACCGGCCTACTGTGTGAACGCGCTTGCCAAATGGCACCTCTGCCTTCAAGCGAACCGTGTGGTCTAGGTGAACTGCGTTAATGAGGCCCTCAATAACCGGGTAATCACCGTAGGTTGCAGTACCCAGCGCGCCGTAAATAGTGGGCCAGCAAGGACCAACCAGTGCGTCCGGCACCCAGGGGGCCAGCTCGCCCTCAAGCGCGGCACCGGTAACCGCACTATGGGCAGCGCCCAGGTTCTGGCCAAGCAGGAATTCATCGCGTACTTCGCCAAAGCCCGCTCCAGCAACGATCTGCGGCATCTGCTCAATTGCTTCGCCGGAGGTAGCGATAGAACCAACGCCCGCAGCCCCAGCCAGCAGCTTGAAGGCGGTAGTAGACATGCGTTCCATGTCCACGACCGGGTAACCGCCACGAGCGCAGCTCTCCGGCAGCGACAGGGGCAGTTCGAGGGCGGGCACCGCGTAAGGCGGATTGTCCATGCCGTCCCAGATGCTATCGCAGGCAATAACCAGGGTCAGGCCGTCCTCGTCTTCCCGCAGGGAACACTGGGATGGAGAGTGCCGGAACGGGTTTTCTACCAAGTTGCCGTTCCATTCGAGCAGCGGAGTTGCGGCCAGGAACGCGCGCACGTCAGCTGCTTCAGCCAGACGTGCGTAGATGGGGCGGGCTTGGCCCTCAATCTGTGAAAGCACGCCCTGTTCGTAGCGGGCAAACATGTCTGCAATCGGTTCGTCGATGCGATCGATTGCGCCCACAGACAGCGGGCCGGGGATGATGCGGACGGCGTCGGCAGAGAAGCGCTCGTCGTGGGACTGCCAAAGAGTGTCCCTCCCCCACCAGCGGGCGATCTGGGTGTCGATCACCGGCACGAAAGGCATCGGCTTGACGTACTTGCGGCACAGATCAATAAACCATGCCGCATCTGTAGCGATGACCTTGATGTCGCGTGCCGACGGATATGCTGCCAGAAGCTTTTCGAGGGCGGCAGGCCCGTCCTCGATGTCTTCTAGATTCGGGAATAGGGTTTCGACTTCGCCGTGATCGGCTTCGGTTAGGCGAGCCTCGATGTGCCGGAACAGGTCCCAGACGCGGTCATTCCAGGTGGGGTCTGCCCAGGGGTAGCACAATTCGATAGTGCGGCTTGCCCACTGCGCATAGGTCATCTTTTCCAAATCCCCGAAGTAGGGCTTGGCGGTCTTGTTGATCGCTTCGATTACCTCATCGCGCCGCTTTTCGAGTTCGACGGCGTCGGTGCCAATCTGGTGAATTAGACGCGATGCCTTAGCAGAGGAGTTTTCAATCTCGTACATGTCCGCGTCCAGGTGGGACAGCCCGGAGGTGATGCCGCCGCGTTCCTCGCCGCGACCAATCCACCCTTCAGAAATACCGGGGGTGTCTTTCAGCAATTGCTTCACAGCGGCCGAGGTCGTAGCTTCCTTCACGGTCATGGCTGCGGTACCAACCATCACGGCATCCACTGGCATCGGCGGACGGCCGTAGGCCAGAGACCACTTGCCGCAAATGTATTCAGCGGCCTTCTCCGGGGTGCCGATGCCTCCGCCGACGGCTAGCACTACGCGCCCTGCCTTGCGGATGTCATGGTAGGTAGCGAGCAGCAGTTCGTCTAGGGACTGCCAGGAGTGGTGTCCGCCGGCAGCTCCGTCCTCGACCTGCATGATGATGTCGCGCTCCGGCGCGGCCTTCGCAATGGCGAGCACCTGGCGGATTTGTTCCACGGTACCAGGCTTGAAGCAGACGTAAGAGAAGCCTTCTGCGCCTAGAGTTTCGAGTAGCTTGGTTGCTTCTTCGACTTCCGGAATACCCGCCGAGATAGTTACGCCGTTGACTGCGGCTCCGTTCGCGCGGGCTTTCGGGACAATCCGCTGAACCCCAAACTGGAGGTTCCACATGTAGCGGTCGAAGAACATGGAGTTGAATTGTGCGGCGCGGCCGGGCTGAAGCAAAGCAGAGAGCTTGTTCAAGTTGCTTTCTAGCACTTCTGGCGAATACTGGCCGCCACCAGCAAGTTCCGCCCAGTAACCGCCGTTCGCGGCTGCGGCAACAATTCCGGCATCGACCGTGGTGGGGGTCATTGCCGGAAGCATGATTGGGCTGTAGCCGGTCAGGCGAGTGAACTTAGTCGAAACGCTCACTTTGCCGTCCGGAAGCTGGTTCAGCCTCGGGGCGAAATCGGTGTAATCGAGCGGGGCGGGCACGACGAAGCCAGGCGTGTCTAGATCCTGGCGGGCGCTCTCCTCGCCGGCGTCTACTACTCCACTGCCGGAACCGGCCAGAAGAGGGGCGGTGATTTGCGCGAGGACGGGGCCGGGGCCAACGTTGATGAACCACTTTGCACCCTGGTTGTGGGCCTCTTCAAGGACTTGCGGCCACTTGGTGGGCGCGACCAGAATGGCATGTGCCAGACGACGGGCGAAGTCGGTGTCAATGCCGCACTTGGCCGCCCATTCGCTTACTTCTTCGACCGCTTCTACAAGGAGTTTATTGTGGAATGGGACGGCCACTTCGAGCTGATCCACCTGTAGATTGATCAGGTTGCCGCCGCTGCGGTGCTGGGTAATGGAGGCATTGAATTCCTCTACCTTGTTTTCCAGCCGGGCCAGAGCTACTTCCAGGTCACGAGGACGCCCCGAAAGCACGCATGCCTTGTCACCGTTGTAGACGGCAAGCGAGACCGAGTCGGTGCATACTTCCTCGACAAAACGCAGGTCTACCCCTCGCAGGGACATCATGGGGGTGGTATCGGCTGTCCCAAGAGCCCCCTTCAGAGCAGTGGCTCGGGCAGCAGCGGTGCCAACGAGCAGGGACAGTGCCAACACGTCGACTACTTCTTCCTGCTTGCCGGCGGCGTATGCGCGGGCGAGCTCGGCACCCAACACGCCCTGGGAGTGGCCGAGAAAGGCAAGCGGTGCCTTCTCGCGCAATGCCAGCGAAGATTGTGCCAGCGCGACTACCGCACCGTACTGGGTCAAAGTGATGCCGGGTACCGAAAGGGGGGCGTCAATGTACTTCTTGTCCGCGCTAACACCCTCGCCCCCAAAGAGAGCTTCCAGACGGTCTAGCGCACCCGGAGCAGCCGTTGCAATCTGCAATGCAAGAGGCGAAACCTTTTCCTTCGCCTTCTGCCAAGAAGCGCCCACTTCCTTCGCAATGGAAGAGCTGTGCAACAGGGCAGATAGCTGAGGTCCCCACGCACTTCCCTGACCGCCGAAAATTAGGGCGTAGGGTGCGTTCAAATCTTCAAAAAACGATTTCATTTACAATCCATTCCTATGCCCTACAGGGGCGCGTTGTCGTGATACTTAGAGGTCTGATACGACCGGGCTTTCCGCTCTAGTACGGACAGGGAGCGGATAATTGTGGATCTTGTGTTCTTGGGGTTGATTAGGGAATCTAACTCTCCCTTTTCCAACGACAGATTCGGTCCGATTGCCTCGCGCTGGTACTGCTCCTGGTAGAGGCGCCGCTGCTCAGCAACGTCTATTCCCTCTTGTCCGGCAGCGCGCAGCTGCTTGCGGAAAATGATGTCTACCGCGCCCTCGGATCCCATCACCGCAATCTCGGTTTGCGGCCATGAGAAATTGAAGTCAGCGCCTAACGACTTGGACCCCATGACGATGTAGGCTCCCCCGTAAGCTTTCCGCAAAATGACCGTTACCAGTGGGACAGTTGCCGTAGCGTAGGCGGTGATTAGCTTTGCGCCACGCCTAATGATGCCGGCCCGTTCCTGCTCGGTACCGGGACGGTACCCCGGAACGTCAACCAACGTAACTACCGGCAGGCCGAAGGCATCACAAAAACGCACGAAACGAGCGGCTTTCTCGGACGCATTCACGTCCAATGTGCCCGCGTCAAAGGCCGGCTGATTTGCCACTATGCCAACCGAACGGCCATCAAAGCAGGCGAATCCCACCACTATGGAACGGCCAAATAGTTCCTGTATTTCCACAAATTCGCCGTAGTCAGCCAACGCCTCGATGACTTCGATAATGTCGTAGGGCTGCTTCGCCGAGGACGGCACCAAGTCTCCGACGCGGGCTGCTAGTGCCTCGCCCTCAAGATCAGGCTCATAGTCATACCTAGGGACCTCTTCTTCACAGTGCAACGGCAAATAGGTGAAGACAGAACGGGCGAATTGCAACGCATCCTCTTCGTCCTCAGCGAGGTAGTGGGCCACCCCAGAAACGGTGTTATGCAAGTCGCCCCCACCTAAATCCTCTGAAGAGACGTCCTCGCCAGTGACCGCTCGCACAACCTTCGGACCAGTAACAAACATATAGGAAGACCGCTTCGTCATAATGATGAAGTCGGTAAGGGCAGGCCCATAAACAGCGCCGCCAGCACACGGCCCCAAAATCACCGAAATCTGGGGCACAATCCCAGAGGCTTCAGAAATCTTTTTAAAAATGTTGCCGTACTGCGCCAGGGCCGCAACGCCCTCCTGAATGCGCGCACCACCAGAATCCAGCAGCGCGAACACGGGGATGCGAAGGCGCAACGCCTCATCAATAAGATGACAAATCTTGCGCCCTTCAACCTCGCCCAGCGTACCTCCCTTCACGGAAAAGTCCTGCGAATACACCGCGACGGGACGCCCGCTAATCTGACCAAACCCAGTGATCACGGCACACCCCAAGTAGGAGGCATCAATATTGCCGCCCGCAAAGGTGTGAATCTCTTGGAAACTCCCCTCGTCTACCAGCTGATTGATGCGCTCGCGGGCAGTTCCCCGCCCCTTCGCATGCTGGCGCTCGCGGGCACGCTCCTCAGCCTTATCCGTCAGCTGTTCGACGCGCTTGGCAACCTTGTTGCGATCGATATCAACGGTGGGGTTCATTCTTCCTCTCCCACTCTTACGATGACCTGTCCGGAAGCCACGGTGTCCCCCTGGCTGACCAAGCACCGCGCGATCCCAGCCGCCGGCGCGTACAGGTATTTCTCCATTTTCATTGCTTCAATGACAGCTACCAGGTCGCCCTCTTCGACCTTCTGGCCGTCCTCTACCGCCACCCTGACAACGGTGGCCTGCATTGGTGAAACGACCGCACCCGAGTCATCGCTGGTAGTTGCCACCGCAGTGGTCTTGCGTGCTCCGCGCAGCGGCTGGCGAGGGCGCACTGGCCCTGCCGGGCCGGCGGATCCAAAGACCGCGAGCGCTTTTTCGTCGAGGACGACGCTGTGGCGCCGCCCGTCAATTTCGAGGGCCATCTTTACCGGCGCCACTGTCTTTGCATCGCTTGCTTTGAAGGGCTCCAGCCCCAAAGAATCGACTACGTGGTTCTCGTCGAACCACGAGGTGTAGTGGTGTACGTTCGCAAATATTGCGGAACTGAGTACCTTTTCGAATACCGGTTTAGAGGTGGGTACCCCTTCAACGCGGGTCTCGGCGAGGGCTCGGAGCAGACGCGCGATCGCCTGGTCGCGGGTGGGCGCATGGACGGTAATTTTGCCGATGAGCGAATCGAAGTTTTGGCCAATTACCGAACCTGGCTCTAGGAATGAGTCGATACGAACACCGGCGCCTCCTGGCCAGGAAAGCGAATGCACTCGCCCAGTTGCGGGGGCCAGGTCTGCTCCCGGGTCTTCCGCGGTAATGCGAATTTCGATTGCGTGACCGCGCACGGCAGGAACTTCGCTTAGGGTTTCGTGGCGGGCGATCCGAATCTGCTCGGCCACTAAATCGAGCCCGGTGACTTCTTCGGATACCGTGTGCTCTACCTGCAACCTGGGGTTGACTTCCAGGAAATAGGCCTGTCCGTCGCAGACCAGGAATTCGCACGTCCCCACCCCGACGTAGCCGGCCTGTTCAAACAGTCGCTTCGACCAGTCGGTGAGGTTCTGTTCGATTCCTTCCGGTAGCAAGGGCGCGGGGGCCTCTTCAACCAGCTTCTGATTTCGGCGCTGTACCGAGCAGTCGCGGGTGGAAACTACGGCGAAGTTTCCTTCTACGTCCCGCATGCACTGTGTCTCGACGTGGCGGGCGTGCTCGCAAATCTTTTCTAAGAAAGTAAGTTCCAGTGCTTCTGGGGAACTGACCGAGTAGTAATCGGTTAGATCTTTCCGGGACCGGATGCGGATAATTCCGCGCCCACCACCGCCGTCGGCTCGCTTGAGCAGCACCGGATACCCGATCTGTTCGGCTAGGGCGGCCGCTTCGGCCTCGGTGCGCACGGGGCCTGCCGAACCTGGAATTGTGGGCACATTGGCATCTTTCGCTAGTGCACGCGCATCAATCTTATCGCCGAGGGCGTGGATTACCTCCGCTTTCGGCCCGATCCAGGTGATGCCCGCTTCCGCGACTTTGCGTGCAAACTCAGCGTTCTCGGAAAGGAACCCGTAGCCGGGGTGAATAGCGTCAGCACCGGATTTGCGAGCTACCTCAAGGACGGCGTCGTGGTTTAAGTAGGTGTCTCCTGCGCGGAGTCCGCCCAGGGCATATGCTTCGTCAGCTTCTCTGACAGCAAGGGTATTGATGTCTTCATCCGCGTAACAGGCCACTGATTTCAGGCCCATTTCCCTGACCGTGCGAACCACTCTGAGGGCGATTTCACCGCGGTTGGCAATAAGGATCTTCTCTAATTTTTTCATTTCAGGCCCTTTACGATCTCGGCATCACCGCAGGTAATGAGCTTTTCCTTGCCCTGGTCTTCTACCAGCACCAAGGCGCCAGAATCGGTAATGTCCGTTGCAATAGCAGGGGCAATCAATCCTGCCGGGGTGTGTACTTGGATGCGCACGCCAAACAGGGCACGCTGGCGGTATAGGGCGGCCGCTTCTGGGCCAGGTTTTACGGTAGTAAAGATCTTCTTCAGACTCTCGCTCAGTGTTCGCGCCATTTCCTCGACGCTGGGAGGGGCAATGACCTGGGAAAGAGAAGCCGTGGGCCGATCAACGTCGGGGGCCTGCGTAAGGTTCAGTCCGACGCCCACTACGAACTGTCCGGGCCCGTGCAGCTCAGTAAGAATGCCGCATACCTTCCCACCGTCTAGCAGCAGATCGTTCGGCCACTTCAGTGTTGGCCTCACACCGTACTGCCAGATCGCTTCCTGGGTAGCAATACCGGCAAGCAGCGTAACCCAGCCGTATTCGTCCACACTGTATTCGGGAAGATGAAGGTACGTAGACGCGTAAAGACCGCGGTCCCTGCCGGACACCCAAGTCCGTCCCATGCGCCCACGACCAGCAGTCTGAGAATGGGCAACCAACATTTCAAACGGTTCTGCGCCCTCGTCAATGCGCTCCGCCATCACATCTTGCGTGGAGCCTACCTCAGACAGAAAAGTAATCTTGGAGCTCAATGCTTCTTCCTTCCGGTGTCTTATCGCTAGACATTCTTCGGAAGGAAGCTGCTTCACTCAAATACCATTCGGTATCTGTGGTCCATCATTACCGCTGCCCATGGCTGGTTTGCGGCAGTTTTAAGCTGTTTTGTACGACCTAGTGGCCCTCGGTAGCGGCATAAATTAAAGTCAGCAACATGTTGATCACATCAGCCGCTGGCTCCGTGTGCACTAGCGGTTCACCTTTCAACGCAGTGCGCATGGCCCCAATGTTGGCAGCGCGAAGCGCCACCCCAACAACCGCATGCGCTAGCGGAATAGCGTCGACGACCAAATGCCGGTGGGTAGCTTTGGCAATAGTCTGCAACACGGCTGCAATCTTCTGGATGAACTCGGCATTTATGTAGGCCAGGCGCATCCCCCACTTCGGGTCGCGTACCGAACGGTTCAGCAATTCGGAATGCAGCACGTAAAAATCACGATCAAGCTGTAGTACCTGCAAAACCTCGTCGAGCAACTTCTCCATAGTTGCCTCACTGGGATCCTGCTGCCGCCAGCCTTCCACGGTCTCGGTAAGCCCATCTATGAGGCGGGCGTATTCGTCCTCGGCAAGGGCTTCGAACAGTTCATCTTTAGTGGAGAAATTCGAATAAAAGGCACCCCTGGTAAAGCCTGCCTTGGAGCAGATCTTCTCGAGTGAACACCCTTCTATGCCCTGGGAAACTACTATCTGCCTTGTGGCATCGATCAGTTTGTTCGCAGTCTCAAACTCTGATGCCACTTTTACTCCCAGTAAGTAGACGAAATTCTCTGGTTAAAAATATTAGCCAACGTGGGGTTTGCAGCCGTAAGCATATGTTCGCATGCCGGACCGCCTTGCCCGTCGCTCACGAGGGCACCCGCTTCCTTACAGATCAAGCTGCCCGCCGCTAGATCCCACGGTTGCAACGTTTCTTCGTAGAAAATGTCTACCGCGCCGGAGGCAAGGGCGCACAGGTCGAGGGCGGCGCTCCCCCTTCTGTAGACATCTGCGACATCTGCGGTCACCGTCGCAAGAAACTTGCCTTGCCTGGCCCTCACCTGCGCATCGTAAGCGAACCCGGTAGCCACCAGAGCCAGGTCTAGATCCTGCAGGGAGGAGACATGAATTGGGGTGTCACCCAAGTAGGCTCCCGCGCCGGCGCCAGCATGGTACAGCCTGCCCGTACCGATCTCGGCTACCACTCCTACTACGGGCACCCAGGTAGTCGGATCTACGGAACCGTACACGCAAGAAATAGATACTGCCGCGGGGGCGACTTCGCGAATGAAATTCACAGTGCCATCGATCGGATCTATGATCCAGAACAGGCCCGTATTGCCGCCTTCGATCCCCGCTTCCTCGCCCATGAGGCCGTCATCGGGACGGACCTGCTTGAGGCGCTGCCTAATTAGGGATTCGACCTCGCGATCGACCTGGGTTACCGGATCCACCGGCGAAGACTTGGTCTGGGCAAGAACATTCTTGCCCTCACTTGCGCGTTTTGCTGCCAACTGGGCGGCCTGAATAGCAACGTCTTTGGCGTGCGCCCACAGCCCGTCCCTGGTAGCTTCCGAAATTGGCAACGAATAGGATTCCATGTGTTAAGGTTCCCACATCAAAAACATTTTTTTGCGCAAAATGCGGCTTAGTCACAAATAATCTGCCGGAGTTGATCTACCCGCAGCTGCCCTGGAGCGGAAGCATTTCCAGCTGCAGCGAAGGTGGCACAATTGCCGAAATCGGGCCCGGCCAGCCTAGATAGCTGCCCCACCTTCCCCATGGCAATACCTATAAGGGGCCTATTTATTTCGGCGGCTGTTAGGCGGAGCGCTTCTAGGACGGTAAGCACGTCCTTTCCACCATGTGGCATGAGTGCAACCTTGCACACGTCGGCGCCCAGCTCGCTGGCGTCCGCAAATTTTTCGCAGATCTTTTCTACCGAGGGCGTAGCCGCAAAATCGTGGAACGAGCCCACTACCTTGCACCCCACTTCGTGCGCGCGTTGCACCAGGGTGGCCGCCGCGGGATGGTCTACTTGTACATCGATGGCCTCAGGACTTTGCGCTAGCAAGCGGGTGACTGTTTCTTCGTAAAGGGCGTCGGGGCATTTGCCGCCCTCGGATTCAGAACGCACGGTGGCCAAAATTGGGCGCCTGCCGCGCACTGCTTGCAGCAGTTCCTCCCATTCGGTGGGGGCCAGGTCGGCGCGCACCTCTACAATGTCGCATTCTGATTCGAGTGCTAGGCGCACGTCCTCGGCAGATGCCACAGCCACGATAATTTTGGCTCGCCCACTGCCCAACGCGACGTCTGCCAGGTAAACTTCCCTCACCATTCCCCCTATATTGCATTGCGATAACCTGAGTTTATGCGCTTTGGAAAAAATCCTGCGCTCTGGCACGTGTGGAGCCTGAAAAATATCGCGCTAGTGGCAACTGGCGGTTTTTTCGGAACACTAGCCAGGGCACTCTTTGACCTGTTGGAACAGAACCTTCCCCTAGATTGGCTAGTGGTTCCCTGGTCGACAGCCATTGTCAATGTACTTGGGGCTTTTCTGCTCGGCTTTATTGCCGGGCGGGCAGCTCGTGCCCGCGAGAACCGCATCTCCAGTGTCTTCGACAAGTACTATTTGCTGTTCGGCACTGGGTTCATGGGATCTTTCACTACCTTTTCTTCTTTCGCCCTTGCCATGTCCAATTCCGCGCAAGGGCCATCACTGTCTGCAATTGTTGAGGGCGGGGCCATAATTTCGCTGGGACTGGCTGCGGCGATCTCCGGCCTTCTTTGTGGGCAGATCGGTTTGTCCTGGTTGATCAGGGTAAGGGATTAGCATGATACCTTCCGTCATACTTCTACTCGGCGCCTCTCTGGCGGGCGCGCTAGGAGCGGTCTGCCGCTACTGCATTGATGCGCTCACCAAAGTATTTTGGTCTATGGCAGGAACAGTCCTTGTTAACATGGTCGGCTGCTTTCTGATAGGCATCGTTGCTGCGCTCTCGGCTGATGGGCCACTTGGGGCCTCGGGACACTACCTGCTTGCCACCGGTTTTCTAGGTGGTTTCACCACTTTTTCAACTGCCATGTTAGAGGCGGTCAATGCCATAAGAGGAGGCAAAGTCGCCCGCGGGTTGGCGCTGGCAATCTTGCCGGTGATCCTAGGGATGGCACTGTGTGCTGCGGGCATCGCACTGGCCAATACTTGGCTGTAGTTCTGTAGTTTTTTCGCAATAAAATAAGGATCCGAGCCGAAGCCCGGATCCTTATTTTATTGTACGCGCCGGCTACTTGGTTTTAGCTTTTGCCCGCTCCTGGTCAGCCTTTACGGCCTCCTCAAGAGCCTTCTTGAGCGCTTCTTGCGACTTGCCGTATTCGCTCCAATTCTGGTTAGACAGGGCCTTTCCGCCCGAGTCCAGGGCAGCCTTGGCATCCTGCAAGGCGCTTTGCAGCTTCTGGTCTGCACTCTGCTCAACCTTTTCGGCAGTGGGCTTCTTTGCACCCTCGCCGCCAATTACCGATGAGGTCGACGCTGCGGCGTCACCGCCAAAGACCTGGTTCAGAGATTCTTCCAGCGTAGACGCGAAGCCTACCTTGTCACCGAACGAGGTCAGGACGGAACGCAGCTGCGGGTAGGAAGTGGTACCTGTTGACTGCACGTAGACCGGTTGGATGTACAGCAGGCCGCCACCAACTGGCAAAGTCAGCAGGTTGCCACGCAAAACCTTGGTGCCCTGCTGGTCCTGCAAGTTCAATTCCTTCGATACCCGTTGATCCGAGTTGAAGTTGTTCTGTACCTGCCCGGGCCCAGGGACCGTAGTCGAGGACGGCAGCGCCATCAGACGCAGCTTGCCATATCCTTCTCGGACCTTGCCGGCCTCAGAACCGGTTTCGGAATCCACTGCCAGGAATCCTGCCATTGCTGCACGCTTCGATCCGCCACCGGGAATAAACACCGAGGTGAGCGAGAATTCAGCGCTGGGCTGCGAAGGCATCTTCATGGTCAGGTAGTACGGCGGCTGCACCGGAGCAGACTCGTTCTTTGGTACCGACACCGTGGGATCTTCAGACAGCTTCCACTGGTCGCCACCGGTGTAGAACTTTTCAGCTTGGGTGACGTGATAGGTCTCTAGCAGTTTGCGCTGCACCTTGAATAGGTCCTCTGGGTAGCGCAGGTGTGCCATAAGGTCGCCGGAGATCTCTGAGATCGGCTTGATCTTTCCGGGGAAAACCTTTTGCCAGGTGCGCAGCACCGGATCCTGCTTGTCCCACTGGTACAGCGAGACGGAGCCGTCGTAGGCATCCACCACGGCCTTCACCGAGTTGCGCATGTAGTTGATCTGGCTGCGCGGAGTGAACTGCTCCTCGTCGTTAGTACGCGAATCGTCAGTGACAGAATCTACCGATACGTGTTCTGCGTACGGATACGCGTTCGAGGTTGTGTACCCGTCCACGATCCAAACCAGACGCTTCGGCGTCTTCGGGTCCCCATCCACGTCAACCACTGCCGGGTACGGCTTGCGGTCCAGCGTCAGGTATGGGGCGGCCTTTGCCACGCGCAAGGACGGATCGCGATCGTAGAGGATCTGCGACTTCTCGTTTACCTGGTCACTGAAGAACAGGTCAGTGGACTGGAATCGCAGAGCATACAGGAACTTGTTCCAGAAGTTTCCAAGCGAAGGACCACCATTGCCCTGGAAGGTGTTGTTTACCTGGCCTGATTCCGCATTGTCGTCTGGATAGTCGAGTTCCTGCGGGGCACTGCCCTTGGGCGCCCCCACGACGGAATACTGCGGGCTTTGCGGCGAGAAGTAGATGCGCGGTTCATAGTCGCCCATCTTGCCGCGGGAAGGAATCGAATGTTCCCAGTAAGCCGGTAGCCCGTCCGGGGTGACCTTGTTGCCGAAAGCTGCCACTGCGCCGAAGCCGTGAGTGTAGACCGTGTGATCGTTAACCCACGTACGCTGCCCTTGCGAGAGACCTTCCTGGTTTATATCGCGAACCGCGATCACCGTGTCTGCCTTTTCGCCATCTACCTTATAGCGGTCGACGGCGAACTGCTCTGGGAAGGTGTAATAGGGGCGTGACTGCTGTAATTGCCGCACGGTCGGGGAAATGATCTCGGGGTCTAGCAGACGGATTTGCGAGGTCGAAGCCTGGTCTTCCGCCAACTGTCCGGCCTCGGCCTTTGTTGTTGCCGAGGTGGTCTTGTATTCCAGATCGTCCATGCCGAACGCCGCTAAAGTAGCGTCGATGTTGTGCTGAATGTAGGTAGATTCCAGTGCCTTCGCGTTCGGATCCACCTTGAAACGTTGCATCAGCATCGGGTAGCCGAAGCCAATTACCAGTGAGGACACCACTAGAACGACCAGGCCCGCAACGGGAAGGCGCCAGGTGCCTTTGAATGCCGCCACAAAGAACAGAATGGCGATCAGCGCACTGATCACGGCCAGGATGGTATTCGCCGGCAGCGCCGCGTTAATGTCCGTGTACATTGCGCCATCTGTAGGCCCACCTTGCTGCGCCAGCATGTTAAAACGCCCAACGATGTAGCGCAGTCCCACCAGCAGCGACAAGATGCCAGCGAGGATGCCCAGGTGAATACGAGCACCACGCCGCACGTGCACCTTCGGGGTTACTTGAATTGCCCCACCCAAGTAGTAGATGACCGCGGTCGCCACGGCCGCAGTTGCGACCATTGCAAGAGTTGCCGAGGACAACAAGTCTAGAAGCGGCAACTGGAATGTGAAGAAGGATAGGTCAAATCCCCAAATAGGATCCTTCTTGCCGAAGGGGGTGGAATTCAACGCCACCTGCAGCACGCTCCACGAAGGAGCCAATTTCAGCACGGAATAGATGCCCACTAGCGCAGCGATGCCGAAGGTAAATATTTTCGGGTGAGAGATGATCTGGCGTGAATACTCAGATACCGACGCGGCAGAGCGCCCCGGTTTCATAGAGCGCACCGCCAAGAAAATATTCACTACGACGATCACAAACGCCAGCACAAAGCCGACCAATCCCATCAGGGCCGCCGAGCCCCACTGGGTGAACAGGATCTGCAAATACCCGAGCTGCTTGTACCACAAGACCTCGGTCCAGAGCCCTGCCATCAGGACGATGAACAGCAACAACGCTGCCAAAATTATTACGGTAATACCAAGCGGTCCCGGTTTCTTGAACTTTGGCAACTGCGGTTTTGCCGCACTGGAGCGGCCTGCCCGCCCTTTACCAAAATTCCCAAAATCCGGGAAGCCGGGAAACTGATTGTTAGAACTCACAGCTTTCCTAGTGCGTAGGGGTTAAAATCACTCCTATTGTTTCACGTTTTGTTCCCTGTCCTCCAACTAGTTGGAGCTGGGCCCGCTACGTTCACACCAGGCTTAACGAATTGGGCAGGAATGTTAGATAGTGGCACTATTTAGGCATGGATATAGCCCCAGAAGCACTAGCTGCAGCAATCTACGACATTGAGCGGGAACTCGCCGGCCTCGGCTGGAACCAGGCCCCTTCCCTCTTCGCCCTCGTTCCTACCCGCTTTGTTCTGGAGCAGGGCGAGGCGTTGGATGACGACTCAAAACAGAAGCTGACCATGCTCCTGGAGTCCTCGCCAGATAACCTGACGGCTGTCTTACAAGAGAACGTGTCTGAAGATATTGGGGACATGCTTGCACGCATTGAATGGCCGCCGATGGTCGAGGGCGCAGCAGTGGCTATGGAGCGCATCATCGTTCCCCCACAGGTCGAGGCCGAAGCTCCTGAAGATCCGCAGGAGCGCACCGAGTTCTTGATGTCCCACCCGGATCGAGACGAGGTCCGCATGGTAGCTGGCGCGCTTCGCTCCGGCGCCTCTTTTACTGCTGTGCGCACCCGCTCTCACGACAGCGAGGATCAGGTAGTAGCTTCCTCCGGGTTGGTACCAGATCTAGAGAAGGCGCTGCTAGCCACTTTCGCACCCTCTGCATAGCGGCTACTTCGTGGAGCAGGTTGGGAGCGCATCAACCTTGCCCTTCCCAATGCTTTCCACCGCCGCGCGAGCATCGGTCAAAGTATCTATGCGAACTACTCGCATTCCTTTGGGTATCGCCCCATTAGTGTCCGCACAGTTCTGTCTTGGGACCAGGAAGTACCTTGCCCCATCTGCGTAGGCACCAGCCATCTTCTGGGGCACACCAGAAATAGCTTCGACCTCGCCATCCATGCGAATGGCTCCCGTGCCGGCAATCTGCTTGCCGCCAGTCATCGCGCCCGGGGTCAGCTGATCAATAATCCCGAGGGCGAACATAGTTCCGGCGCTGGGTCCACCAACGTCAGCCAGGGCAATATTCACCTTTACCGGCAGTTTCACATCGGGCTTTAGGACGACCCCCATAACGGAGCCTCGTCTACCTTCGGCCTTGGAAGTGCGCACAGCAACATCCTGGTCCCTACCAGCGCGACGCACCTTAACCGTCACCACTTTCTTAGGCGGCACCTTCTTCAGAAAAGCGAACAGGGAGCCGGCAGTATCAGTGGTTACAGAATTACCGCCCTCGGAAATTCTAAGAATCTTATCGCCCTTTTTCAGCTTGCCGTCAGCATCGGTACCTTTGGCAACATGCATGATCTCGAAGATGGCGGGCACCTTGTAACCGAGCTCGGCAAGAGCCGCAGCCTCCGCATTCTGCTGGGAGCCCTGCATCTGCGCCGCCGCGGCCTGTTCGATCTGCTCGCGGGTAACATTCTTGGGAAACACTTCCTCTTCCGGAGTTATCTGGCTGTGCCCGCGCAAGTACGCCGCCACTAATTCGGCCAGAGACACGTTAGCGCCAGGTCCCCCACGCATCGACACGGTTACCATCCGCAGCGACCCGGAGGTGGGATACGTTGTCGCCCCCGACACGGAAATCACCTTTTTGTCTCCCTGCTTTTCCAACACGTTAAAAGTGGGCCCGGGACTCTCGATCACGTACGGTAACGGCACTGCCACCGCAGCGATTGCAGCAACCGCCACAGCAGCTACACCTAGAGCAGACTTCTTGCGATACCAAGGACGTTTTTCTTCCACGGCCCCATTGTGCCAAGATTTCTTATCCCTTACCTAAAAAGAGCCTATGTACTGGACATTCTGCGCGTTACTGTTGCAGCGGAGACAGCGGCGCGATATCTATAAAGTGTGAGACATACAACATCACATTTTTTAGCTATCGCAACCGCCATAACCCTGCTATGCACAGGGTGCATCATCACGCCTTTTAGCTCCGACAGCGACGACTCTTCCCCAACAGAGGAATCAACCACCCGGTCGAGTAGCGACCACGACCACAACTTCTCAGACAGCGACGAAGGGGACGGGGACTACTCAGAGGAAGAGCGTCAAGAAGACCAGGAGTCCGAAGAATACGGAAATAGTTCGCCAAGCTCTGATCCGACAGCGCGCACCGCTCCCAAACTGCCGGCGAATTTACATGAGAAAAGCAAGACAGGTGCTATTGCCGCCGCTAAATACTTCTTAGAGGCACACTATTACGCAATGAGTACTGGAAATATGGAGCCGCTGGACAGAGTCGCCGAGACGGGTGCCCCCATACAACAGAAATTGCAGGCAATCCGCAAAACGCTAACGGAATACGGGCCAGTAAAAGGGGCCGCAACTTACGGCGAGGTCGCAAACGTACAGCGGCTCAGCGACAGCAGGTATGTCGTCACCATAGCCATTACAGGTTCTCGGTCTACCGGAGAATATATCGTGCACGCTACTTTCAAGTCTGGCAGGTGGCAGATACACGACGTCAACGGAAGACGCACGCCTTCCCGCGACAGTCAGGATCCATACAAGATAGGCCACAAGCAAGCATCGGCAACTAACATCCAGTAGCCGCTCTTGCTGCCCAGGCGGCCCCCTTCCCAAAAATCAGGATAGAGGTCTGTCCGCCTCATTCCCATCGAGGCGCAGCCCGACACAAGAGAAGGCATCGTTGCCTCCGGCGAATATTCTCTAATCAAGATGGAGCCTGGAAGGCATTTGGCCTCCGTGCGGATAGAAGCATAGGGAAAGCTGAGTAAACCCAGCGCCACCGCCATCACTAACTATTCTGCCGCCCCCGATAACTTCTAGAAAAAGCAGTTTTCCACAAGGGCGGCAATACCTGTTGCGGGGACAGAAAAGCATCCGGTAACTTTGAAAATGTGAAACATGCAACGAAGCATCTTACTGCTGTCGCAATAGTTGGCGCCCTCCTTTGCGGCGGCTGCGCCACCCACGCGGATTCCTCCCCCAAGCAATCCCCGACCAGTTCTCAAAGCCGCTCACAAAAACCAACCCCAAAGTCAGGGTGGGAAGACGGACCGCCAACCCTCCCCATAGAGGCCCAACGCAACACTCAGGAAGGCGCGATTGCCGCAGGTGAATACTTCATCAAGACTCACGACTATGCCGTCCAGACCGGAGATACCGCGCCAATGCAACGGGCCATCGCCAACGAAGGACTCGCACCGAAGGAAATCGCCCATCTAAAGGCCAAAATCAAGAAGATTGGTTTGTGGGTAAGCGATCGAGCATCCATGAAATTCGTAGCATCAGAACCCAGAGACGGCGGAGTTTTGTACGTCCAATACCTTGTACATAATGCCCCACAGACTTCAGTGGATGACCCCACAAAGAAGAACAACGGAGCGATGCTGGACTACGGGATCAACTTCCTCTACATAGACGGAGCCTGGAAAGTAAAAGAATATGGCATCCGCGAGGCTAAGAACATAGGAAAGACTGGGCAGTGAGAGGTAGAGAGCGGGCTACAGCCTTACTAATTACCGTGCTCTTAGCAGTCCTATGCGTCCCCTCCTACGCATTAGCGTCAGACGTTGATGGTCAGTTAGACGCCCTAGTCAAAGGCGATAAGTTCTTCGTCGAAGCAAGCCAGTCAACTCCTGGCTACGGTGGTTCTACCGGATATTCGAATCAGAGCTATCAGCCCAAGGTGGGCGCGCCCGCAACGCCTGATACCCATGTTCAGGATCCCTTCCCCTGCAGCGACACATTAGCCTTAGCATTTGGCTCACTTACCTGGGCTTATGAGTCTCTCTTCCCCCTGTGTCCGCCTGAGCCCACCTCTACTGCGCAGGCTCCTACGCCAGTTCAACTGGCTCTAGCAGCTGTACCAGCCCAAGTACACAGATGGGTGCAAAGCGCCGACCTGCAGGCGCCCGCGGTGCGCCGTCAGCCGGACACCGATGCAGTTCTGCCAGGCAATCCCCCGGTAATCGCCTATACGACGGCAAAACCCCAAATCCAAACCATCAATGTGGGGCCAATAGAAGTGACTCTCAAAGCTCGCCCCATTAAATACGAGTGGGACTGGGCAGACGGAAAAACTACCACAACCACTTCCCCAGGATTGCCCTACCCAAACCAAAACATCACTCACCCGTACGCCCCAGCAAAGCAGCGGCGAATCACACTAACCACCACCTGGGAGGTCTACTACCAGGCAGCCGGTCACCCCTATCAGAAAGTTGACCAGCTAATGACCACTACCTCAACTTCCACCCAATTTCGCGTCCGCAATACCAGCACCGTCCTCACAGATGACGCCGAGAAACAACAGGGGCACTAACCCGTCTTCTAAAAGAAAAGAGCTCATCTGCACAGCATCGGCAGGTGCACCCGGAACTGTCTAATCGCCCTGCCGCTCCAATATGCCTGCCCCGCGCAATGCTCACTTCCTCCGATGGCGATAAGTCCCGCCCCCGTAGCGAGGTCAAATGCCTTGCCCTGTAAACTGGTCGCAACCGACAAGTGGGGGAATCGAAAATGGCCGACTCTAACAGCAACGACGACCTATCTGGCATTGAGCAGATGCTACGCCAGCTACTGGGCGACGAGGCCGCTGAACGCATGCTAGAGCAGATGCGGCAAAGCGGGCTGGATCCTCAAGCTATTACCGGAGGCATGAACCTGCCGAAGGATCCCACCCAGATTCAACACTTAATACAGTCTGTAACCCAGTTGTTCTCTGGCTCATCTGAAGCCCTGGATTGGGATATGGTCTCGCAGATTGCCATCCAAACCAGCTCCACAAAACCGGACCCGGCCCCAACCGCCGCGCAGGCCGCCCGAGCACGTGATGCACTGTCAATCGCTGACCTGTGGCTCGATTCAGTGACGGTGTTGACCCCCGGAAGGGCAAATAGGCACGCATGGTCGCGCGCCGAATGGATCAGGCAAACACTGCCAACCTGGAAAGTCATGTGCATGCCAGTTGCCACCCACGCCGCTGACGCCATGACCGATGCCCTCTCGCAGCAGCTCGGCCGAATGGGACTCGATCAGGCGGAAGGCTCCTTCGCAATTCCCGGCCTTGGCATCTCAGGAGCCCTAGGCAAGATGAACCCAGCGGACATGGTTCGACGAATGTCCGGATCCGTGTTCGCCATGCAAATCGGGCAGGCCATTGGAACTCTTGCAGGCCAAGCCCTAGGCTCTACCGATGTTGGGCTGCCCCTCTCTGACGACTCACTTACCGCCTTAGTGGTTTCAAATGTGGATGATTTTGGAACTGATCTGGGAATCGGCGCTGATGACGTGCTGCAGTACCTAGCGGTGCGCGAAGCAGCCTCGGCTCGCCTTTACAACGCTGCCCCGTGGCTGCGCTCCTACCTACTCCGAGCCATCAGCAAATACTCTGCTCAAATCCAAATAGACTTCGACCACATTGAGCAGACGGTTCGCGATCTAGACTCCATGGATCCGGCCCACATCCAAGAAGCCATGTCCTCCGGCATGTTCTCGCCTACCTCCTCCGAGGCACAAGAACAGGCCAAAAAAGAGGTCGAAACTATCCTCGCGGTAGTCGAAGGGTGGGTTGAAGAAGTAACCGCCAAGGCGTGCAGCGCCTATCTTCCCGCCGCTGCCCCACTACAAGAGATGATGCGTAGGCGCCGCTCTCAGGGTGGCCCCGCTGAGCAAGTGCTAGCCCAGCTAATGGGTCTAGAACTACGGCCGAAACGTGTCCGCGATGCAGCTAAACTCTGGCGCGTTCTTGGCGAGAAAGTGGGCCAAGCCGAGCGGGATAAGTACTGGTCCCACCCCGACGTGATGCCCACAGCAGAAGAGCTGGACAACCCGGACTCATTCCTGGAGGGGCGCCAAAAAGCAGCCGAGGCCGACGCCCAGGTAGATGCCGAACTAGAAGCGCTACTAGACGGCACCTTGGGGTACGCGAAAGGCCTAGATGCTGGCGACGAATCGGCCGGACAGCAGCAGATCGAGGAATCCCAAGACGAGGACTCTGCAGACTCCGGTGACTCTGACGAGCCCCACGAGTAGGTTATCCACAGGCTTTTCCACAGCATTTTTGCTTCTGCCATAGCAGCTACAAACTCATGAAACCCTTGACCTGTTAGGGGGAATCATGAGATTGAAGCCAGGAGTTCCAATCGTTTCGCTTCCCGGCGGGGCGATACAGCTTGGTACCGCACCGCCACTCGCCTGCCGGTTAGAAGGGCTAACTAGGCAGCAGCGCAACTACATCCACGCCCTCGGAAGGGCAAAGACTGGAACAAAACGCAGGCGTGCCCTTCCCCAAGAGGACTATCAGCAAATCTGGAGCCTCCTGTCGGAAGCCAACATGGTCTGGCACGGGCGAACCAGGCCGGCCGGGACGGATCAAGAGTGGTGGGTGCGGCAAGAAGGATCAGCAAAAGGAGTGCAGGCCCGCGCCTACTTGCGCACCAGAATCGAAGGCCTAGATCCTTTAGGCGCACACACCGCCGTACTCTTGTCGAAGGCCGGCTTCCTCCGCGTCGATCCGAAAGATCCTACAGCTGTGAGCGACCAGGATGTTGGACTGTTTTACCGCGCCGAGGACGTAGGCTCCCCACGCGCGCAGCTAGTACGGCAAAAGATAGCCCCCACCGCAACGCCCTTTCGCGGGCCGGCCAACTTTGCCATTCTGATCTCTAGTCCGGCAGCGGACGCAAGCCGGTCTCTTCCCTACATGTTCGACGGGATCCCCCACCTGGTTGTGACCGTGCTAGATACTTCTATCGAGGTGGGCCCGCTAGTCATGCCTTCAGCTTCACCGTGCATCAACTGCGTTGACATTGCCAAGCAACGAAAAGATCCGCTGTGGGCCAACCTGAAATGCATGCTGGGCAAGACCCTTCCCCAACGGGCCGAATCTATCCTCACTTTTGCCGTGGGCGCGTTTATCGTGCGTCAAGCTGCTGATTTAGCGCGGGGCCGCATCCCTGACACCGTGGGTGCTACCTGGACTTTTACAACCGACAGCCCAATTCCAACCTACCAGCATTGGCAGGTTGAACCGGGCTGCGGTTGCGGAGCTAGTCTGCAGCCAAGTCAGTAAAATTAGCCAGGGTTTTCTTTGCCATGCGCGCCGGATCCTCGCCGCGCACAACCGCCAGTATTGCTGCCCCATACTGGTCGAGTTTTACCCTGCCAATCCCGCGAATCAGTGACAGTTGCTTGACCGTAGCCGGACGCACAGTGGCGGTATCCCGCAAGGTCACGTCTGTAAGCACGGTAAAAGCAGGCTTAGATATCCCCTTCGCTACTGCCGCACGCCACGTGCGTAACTTTTCGAAGAGTTCCTTCTCTTCTGGGCTTGCTTCCTCTTCAAATTCCTTCGCGGCCGCCCTTCCCGTTGCTTTGCTGAGCGCGGGCGTCCGGGATACTTCCCGTGGCCAAATCCCATCAAAGAACCGGGAAGGCTTTCTGGTGGACCGCCGCCCCTCAGAACGAGCCTTGGCATAAGAAACGTGCAGATGGTCGCGAGCCCTGGTGACAGCCACGTATGCCAGGCGTTGTTCCTCAGCAATTTGTTGCGGAGTCTGCGCCTGCGAGATGGGGAATAACCCCTCGGATACCCCCACAAAGAAAACGGCATCCCACTCAAGGCCCTTGGCAGCATGCACTGAAGACAGAGTCACACCATTTATTTGCGGCGCGTTCGCCGAGGCGGCCCGCTCTTCCAGTTCTGCAGCAAAATCGCGCAGGCTTAGCCCCTTTTCGGCTCGGTCTTCGCCTAGCTTTACGAGGGCGTCCAGCGCGTCCCAGCGTTCCCGCACTGCGCCCGTACCTGCCGGCGGGGACGCCGTCCACCCCACCGAGGAGGCGGCATCGGCTACGGCTTGGGTTAGCGGGATCGGGGAGCCAGCTTTGGCCATAGACCGGATGAGGACCATTGCCTTGCGGATTTCCTGCCGATTGAAATATTTTTCGGCTCCGCGCACTAAGTAGCCAATCCCAGCTTCAGACAGTGCCTGCTCAAATGCCTGCGATTGGGCGTTTATTCGATACAAGATGGCCTGGTCAGCCAGGTTTACCCCACTATCGCGCAACTTAATAATCTGCTGCACGACTGCCCGGGCTTCGGCCTCGTCGTCGCTGTAGACGTGGTATTGCACAGCCTTTCCAATTTCCCGTTGGGTTTGTAGCTGCACTGCGCCCTGCAACTTACTGGTGCCCCTGCCCATGTTGCGCACAATCCGGTTGGCCAGAGACACCACCTGCGGCGACGACCGATAGTTGCGAACTAGCTCAACTTCTCCGGCCCCCGGAAAACGCTTGGGAAAATCCACCAGATATTTTGAAGTAGCCCCGGTAAAGGAGTAGATGGTCTGGGCAACATCGCCAACTACGCATAGGTTGTTGCGCGAACCGACCCACTGGTTGAGCAGTTCTTGTTGCAGCGGGGACACGTCCTGATATTCGTCTACCACGAAGTGTTTGTATTGCGCCCGCACTTTTGCGGCTATGTCCCCCCGCTCGGCAAGCATCCCCACGGTTAGCAGAAGCACGTCCTCAAAATCGATGACGCCGCGTTCGCTCTTCACGCTCTGGTATACCGTAAGCAACCGAGCGGTCTGCTCCGCCGTAAGCTCGGCAGGCATGTCCCGCCCTAGCTCTGTAACCGTCTGCACGTAATCAGACGGACTGATCAAAGACACTTTGGCCCACTCAATTTCGGATGCCAAATCGCGCACCGTAGTTTTATCCGCGCGCAGGCCCAACCTGGAAGCAGCCGCCGCTACGAGCGGCGCCTTGTGGTCAACAAGATTTGGTGGGGGGCCGCCGACCGCTGTGGGCCAGAAATACCGCAGCTGCCGCAGGGCTGCCGAGTGGAAAGTGCGCGCCTGCACCCCCGGCACTCCTAGGGCGCGCAGCCTGGCAGACATCTCTGATGCCGCCCTGGTAGTGAAAGTAACTGCCAGCACGTCATGAGTGTCGTAGACACCGCTGGCAACCGCGTAGGCAATCTTGTAAGTGATAGCCCGAGTCTTGCCAGTACCGGCACCGGCCCTTACCACTAACGGCCCCGTCACCTGCTGGGCTACCCTGCGTTGTTCCGGATCGAGGGCGTCAAGCAATTTGGCAGGTTCCATGGTCTAGATTGTGCCTCCTACTACTGACAGATGAGACTAGCGCCCTCCCCTTCAGGTCTGGGAAGCGGCTGGCCTAGCCAGCGCTCGATCATGCTAGCAGCGATTGTGGTATCGGAGGGAACAATTATCTGTTGCTTCTTAGCAAGCGAAATAAATTCTTCTCTGGTGACGAACTTGGCCCACCCGATTTCGTCCTCCTGGCACACTATGTCCGCGTCCGTCGCGGCTGTGGTCGCAGTAAATGCCAGCATCAAAGAGCGTGGGTATGGCCAGGCTTGCGAATATAAATACTGCACGTTACAAACGCTCAATCCCACCTCTTCGGCAATCTCGCGGTGCACCGTCTCTTCTGCAGCTTCACCTGCTTCTACGTAACCGGCCAGAACAGAAATACGGCCCTCCTGCCAGGCAATATTGTGTGCGATTAGGAGCCGATCCTGCTCATCAATGACCGAACAGATAATTGATGGGTCAGTGCGCGGATAGCTTATTTTGCCGCATCCGGAACATTTACGTTCCCACCCGCCTGCTTGCGCAACGGTATTGGCCCCACACACTGGGCAGTATGCGGCCCCCGAGTGCCACACCGCGAGCGCAATGGCTGCCGATGCGAGCGAAGAATCTGCCGGGCTTAGTAATGCTCCTACCTGGCGGATTGAGCTGATCCGCCGCCCCCTAAAGGAATCTAGATCCGAAACGTGGCAGCCAAGTACCGGCTTGCCTTCGACTTTGCCCAGAAAGAAGATCCGCCCCTGTGCAATAGCTTGGGTGAGGCTGGAGAATTCCCGCCTTATTTCCGAGGGCGTCAGGGCAGCTAAAGCGGGTTTGTCCTCTTGTCGCAACAGGACGCGCCGCCGCATGTCTACCGCTATTACGGGGGCTGCAGCCGCAAGGGCTGCTAGGTCAACATTTGCTCGGTCTTGACTGGCTGCATCTATGCCACCGCGGGCTAGGGGAAGTTTTTGCACCATGCCTTTACACTATTGCTTCCGGGCTGGCTCTGCCTGCGCGCGCCTGTATGGTAAAGGTATGACTAGTAGAGCAGACGGACGCGAAGTAGATGAGCTTCGTAAGGTAGAAATCAAACGCAATTGGCTAAATGAGGGCGAAGGGAACGTACTGATTTCCTTTGGTAATACCACTGTGCTGTGCGTGGCTTCTCTGACAGAAGGGGTGCCCAGGTGGCTCAAGGGACAGGGACGCGGTTGGGTAACTGCCGAATATTCGATGCTGCCCCGCGCCACTTCGACGCGCTCCCAGCGCGAGTCTAGGAAGGGCAAGATTGGCGGCCGCACCCACGAGATCTCTCGACTGATCGGCCGTTCGTTGCGCGCCATCATCGACACTGAGGCACTTGGCGAGAACACTATTGTGCTTGACTGTGACGTGTTACAGGCGGACGGGGGCACCCGTACCGCTTCTATTACTGGCGCTTATGTCGCCCTCGTGGATGCGGTGCGTTATGGCCAGAAGCAGGGGCTGATCCGCGCCGATGGGAAGAACCCCGTGCTGACAGATTCGGTTAGTGCCATTTCGGTCGGCATCATTGACGGAGAACCCAGGCTAGATTTGCCTTACGAAGAGGACGTGCGCGCCGAAACTGACATGAACGTGGTAATGACTGGTTCCGGCAAGTTCGTAGAGGTCCAGGGCACCGCAGAGGGCGCTCCGTTTGATCGTTCCGAATTGGGCAAGCTGCTAGATCTGGCTGAGGCCGGATGCGCTAATCTGGCCCAACTACAGAAGGCTGCCCTGGATGAATAAGCTCTCTGACAAGGTGAAGCTGGTACTTGCCACGCACAACCAGCACAAGTTGTTTGAACTGCACCAGATCTTGGCCGAGGAATTGAATAATTTTGATCCTGACGCCGTCGTATCTGCGGCTGGGCTGGGTGCACCTGAGCCCAAAGAAGATGGGGTGACTTTCGAACAGAATGCGCTGCTGAAGGCTCACGCACTAACTGATGCCACCGGGCTGCCTGCGATTGCGGACGATTCGGGTATCTGCGTGGACGTTTTAGGTGGAGCCCCGGGGATCTTCTCGGCCCGGTGGGCGGGACGCCACGGCGATGACGCCGCTAACTTGGACCTGCTTTTAGGTCAACTAGCTGACGTGCCCGATAAGTATCGCGGTGCCGCCTTCGTGTCCGCTGCGGCCTTGGTTCTGCCCGATGGCACCGAGGTTGTACGCATGGGTAAGGTATCTGGCCAGTTATTGCACGAACGCCACGGCGAGGGCGGGTTTGGTTACGACCCGATCTTCCGTCCTGACGGCTACGAGGTAACTACCGCACAGATGAGCCCCGAGCAGAAGAACCAGATCAGCCACCGTGGCATCTTGTTTAGAGCCTTGGCAAAGGACATTGCCCCGCTCTTGTAGCTGCTACAGCAGGTAGGTCTTGCCATCTTCGGCAAGGCCTACTTTGGCGTTAAGGAGCCCCGCAGTTCCTGCCAGCTGTTCGCCCTCTGGGCTCTTTAGGAACCCTTCGGCCTCGTCCAGGCATACGCTGGCATCAGTCCACGGTTGGATGTGGGTTAGCAGCAGCTTGCGGGCCTGCCCCTTGGCTGCAACGCGGGCAGCCTTGATGCCGTTTAGGTGTATTCCTTCGGCAGTGTCTTCGCTAGTGAAACCGCATTCGCACAGGAACAGGTCCACCCCGGCGCATGCCTCTACCGCGCCGTCACATTCGTCAGTATCGCCGCTGTAGCAAAGAGAAGCCGTGCCGCCGCCCTCAGCCGGCCCTTCAACGGTGAGCGCGTATGCCTCGACCGAGTGGTACACAGCAGTGGAGCGAACGTGCAGGTCACCTATCTGCACATCCGCCGGTAGAGGGCGAAAATCAAACACGTCCGCGTAAGTTTCAGAAGTGTCAGGGTTGCCCTCGATACCGCGAACTCGCTCCAGGATTCCCGAGGGCGCATAAACGGGTACCGGCTTCAGCTTTCCTTTGGGGTGCCAGCGGCGGTAAACCTGCATCGACAAAATGTCGGTGCAGTGATCAGCGTGCAAGTGAGAAAGGAAGATCGCGTCTAGGTCCGCCGGATCTGTGTGACGCAGCAAAGCCCCGAATGAGCCGGGCCCCATGTCCATAACGATCTGTGTGCTCCCAGCCGAAACCAAGTAGCTGGAAGCTGCAGAATTCGGACCAGACATGGATCCTGATGCGCCAAGAACGGTGAGCTTCACTTCGTCACTCCTAAGTGCTTTCTGGAATTACCGGAATGCCCGGTCCCATAATCCGTTTTGCCAAAGACAAGAACGGTTCAGTGGGACCCGTGCAAGTAAAACGGTGTGCAGGTTCGCCGCGCGTGGCCTCGAGGTTGCGGACCATTAGTTCGCGGTAGACGTCAGCTGCCGTCTCGTCCGAGGACGACACCAACGTCACCTTCGAACCCATGACGTAACTGATTGCCCCCTGCAGCAGCGGATAGTGGGTACACCCTAGGATCAGCGTGTCCACCCCAGCTTCTTTTACCGGTTGCAAGTATTCTCTAGCGACCTTAAGAACCTCGTCGCCAGTGGTGATGCCAGATTCTACGAATTCCACAAACCGCGGGCACGCCTGCTGCGTAACATGTAATCCCGGAACAGCAGCCAGAGCATCCGCATAAGCGCCAGAGCGTACCGTGGCCTTCGTGCCAATAACACCGATGCGATTGTTACGAGTTGCCTCAACTGCGCGCCTAGCTGCCGGGCGGATTACCTCTACAACGGGGATGCCCGCCTTGGCGGTGTAGCGTTCGCGAGCGTCGTGCAGGACCGCTGCGGTAGCAGTGTTACAAGCAATGACAAGCATCTTCACGCCGCGTTTCGACACCAGATCGTCCATTACCGCCAGGGCAAGTTCGCGCACCTGCGGAATCGACTTCTCGCCATAAGGGGTGTTTGCGGTGTCTCCGACGTAGTACACAGATTCATGCGGCAACTGGTCGATGACGGAGCGGGCCACAGTTAGCCCACCTAAACCAGAGTCAAATATCCCAATCGGCGCATCGTTCACCATTCAAGACTACGTTGGTTGAGTGCTTGCCTCCATGCGCTCTATCAGTGAAGTCTGCCACCACCCCAACGCAGAATAGACGGAGGCCACAAAAACATTGCGTTGTTCTTCTGATGGGTCACAATTTTGGGGACCAAACTGCTCCTGCACGTCGGCCACCCCCACCCCGCCGGGAGTCTCGGCATGTATTCCTAAAGCCCCCGAGATGGAAAGACGCAGATCGTTTATGCCAGCAAGCCACTGCCACAGTTGCTCTTCGGGAACGAAAATTTGCCCGTCTGGCCCCGAAGGTTCCGCCAGTTCCCTTTCAAGAACCTGCAAACGCTCCGATTTGACCGAACGCAACGAATCCTCGGTCAAAGCACGCAGCTGGGCCGCAATCCTAGGATTCTCGGACAGTGGGGGCAGCAATCGGCGAAGAGACAGCGAATTGGGTTGCTCGCGTTCTTCTTCCGGTTCCAAAGCGCGCAGCGCCTGCAACAGTTCCCCACTGGGCAAAGGCGCGTCGAGGGCGCGCACAACCTCGGCGATTGCCTGCAAGAGGATTCCGCGTTCTTCCCTGCTCACCCGCGCAAGGTAGCCGCCCTCGGCACTGGTAAAAGCCTGCATGTTAGCCCTCGCGTTGCTGCGAAACGGTAGCGGAAATACCGTATTCGTGTAAGGCGGCGGCAATCGCCTCTGCGCGCTCACGCGGGCCGGTAGCTACCGAGACCTTCCCGCGCTCCCGCAATAGGGCAACCTTTTCAGTAGCAGCTTCAAGACTGAGCCCAAATTGTTTCACTAGCACCCGCTGCAAATACGGATCTAGATTCACCGGATCATCCCAGATCTGTACCGACCAGGCATGCTGTGCCGCTAGCTTGGGCTGCATCTGGGGTGAACTCTGACTCATGCCACTAGAGTAAACAGGTTTCGGCTCAAATATTGGCAAATGAGACAGTCAAAGGTGTCTTGAAGCCATTTTTGCCCTATTTCAGGACTCTTCGAAGCGATGAAAGTACACTGTGCATATGACTGCCTCACCAGTAACGTCGCTTTTGACGGATATGTACGAACTGACAATGATCGACGCGACTTTGAAAAGTGGCATTGCGCAACGGCGCTCAGTGTTCGAACTTTTCGGCCGAAAACTGCCTTCGAAAAGGCGCTTCGGCGTAGTTGCGGGTACCGCTCGCATCCTGGAAGCACTGCAACGCTTCGAGTTCCAAGACGAGCAAATCGACTACTTGGCTAAGGAAAAAATCGTCTCGGACGATTGCCTGGACTTTCTGAAGGATTTCCATTTTTCCGGTGACATTATCGGCTATCCCGAGGGCGAATGTTACTTCTCGGGGTCGCCGCTACTTACCGTCGAATCCACTTTTGCCGAGGCCGTGGTCCTGGAGACCCTCGCCCTGTCCATTTTGAATCATGATTGCGCGGTGGCTTCAGCAGCCTCCCGAATGACCATTGCGGCACACGGTCGCCCCTGCATGGATATGGGTGCCCGTCGCACCCACGAGCGGGCCGCTATTTCTGCTGCTCGCGCCGCTATCATTGGTGGGTTCAAGGGCACCTCAGACTTGGAAGCTGCGAAACGTTACGGCATCCCTGCCATTGGTACCGCAGCCCACTCCTTCACCTTGATTCATGACACCGAAGAGGACGCCTTTGCGGCACAGATTGAGTCGCTGGGAACCGACACCACCCTGTTGGTCGACACCTTCAACGTAGCCAAGGGAGTCGAAAAGGCAGTCCAGGCTGCCCGGGACGCTGGCGGCGAGCTCGGCACCGTTCGCCTGGACTCTGGTGACCTGGTGGCCCAGGCCTTTACCGTGCGCGGCCAACTAGACTCTTTGGGCGCCACTGACACCAAGATCACTGTCACCTCTGACCTGGACGAATACCAGATTGCGGCGCTGGGGGCGGCCCCGGTTGATTCCTACGGCGTTGGTACCCGCTTGGTCACCGGTTCGGGCATCCCCACCGCAGCCCTGGTCTACAAACTGGTAGAACACGAAGGGCCCGACGGCTCTAGGGTGCCGGTAGCCAAGAAGTCCTCATCGAAGGCCACCGTTGGCGGCAAGAAGTGGGCAGGCCGTATCCGCAACGAAGAAGGATATTCTTCCGAGGAAGTACTTGTAATGGCCGACTGTGAAAAGGACGCCCTGGCCGAACTCAAGAAGCGGGGAGCTCGCCCTCTGCAGGTGACTTACGTAAAGGATGGCGTTATTGACGAATCCTTCATGGGCGCCCAGGCCTTGCAGGATGCCGCGGAAAGGCACATAACCGCGCGCAACGAACTTCCCTACCAGGCGTGGCGGTTGTCCGAGGGCGACCCGGCGATCACCACCACATACGTCGATATTTCCACGAAGGGCTAGCTCTGAAGCAGGGCGGCGAAGGATTCGCGTTCTTTGTCGCCCTGCTGATCAGAAATGCCGTCAAGGGCAATGACTCCTGTGAAGTTGTCTTTTTGCAGGTGTTCTAGCAGATCTTCCACGTAGGCCTGCCGCTGGCGCGGAGAAATCTTCAAGTCGCGCTGCAACCGCACGTAGCTGACGCGATCAGCTACCTGCGGGTAGGCTGCCTCCATCGGGTGCACGCCACAGGTTAAATAGCTGAGCGGGTCAAATACCAACGAAAAGCTTTCTTCGGTGAAGCATTCGGCCAGGTCCAATACTCGCGTGGGCACGTCCCCGTAGTATCCCAGCGCGTTCGCGTGTAGATAGACCATCTGGGCTTTCGAAACGACCTCTATTATTTGGCCAATGCGCTCAACTACCTCGCCTTTGAAGCGGTCCGGATTGGCCCTGGCCGGGATTTTAAACGAATAACCACAGATTTCTTTACAGCCAAGGCGAGCAGCCACCTCTACGGCTCGGTGCACCCGCTCCATCGAATAGTCGGCATCTACCGGCATGGTTGCCAAGTCGGTACCCAACGCATAGGCCTGCATGTCGTATTGGTCTAGCAGATCGCGGATCTGCTGGATCTGGCAGTCGGGCAAGTCTAGGATGGTCCTCCCGAATGCGCTCCGCAGCTCAACCCCGGCGACGCCGAGCGAATTCAGCCTACCTAGTTGGTCTTCAGGGCTATCGGTCAACAGGCCAGCAACACGCCACATGAGAGTTCCTTCTTCCACGAAAAACGCCACTACAAAAAGACGTCTCCGGTGCCCATTTTACCTTCTTCCGACAAACCAATCCTGAAGTTTCGAGATCCGAGCCTGAATTTGCTCGGTGGTTGCCTGAGCTACCGGCGGCCCCCCGCAAATGCGTCGCAATTTAGCGTGGATTGTCGAATGTGCCTCCCCGGAAGAACGCGCCCATTTCGCCACTAGCTTGGACAGTTCCTTTCGCATCTGCGCTCTAGCTCTGTGGTCGGCAATCCCGGCGTTCTTTGACCTGGTCATGGCTGCGGCCTGCGCTTTGCGCTGCTGAGCCATCTGCTTAGTTTGTCGATCGTGCAGCAAGGTTACTACTTGATCCGGTTCTAGGAGGCCTGGAATGCCCAAGAATTCCTGTTCTTCTACAGATCCCACTTCGGCGATGGTGCCAAAATCGGAGCCGTCAAAAAGTACGCCAGCGAATTCTGCACCCGAATCTATTGCTTCGAAGCCTCCCAGCAGATCTGAAGAGGCGCTCTCGTTCCTATTCGCCATTGCCAGAGCACGTTCTTCGGCACTCATTTGGCCGTCTTCTTCAGCCTCTGGCTTGTTCAAGGCATGGTCGCGCTCCACTTCCAGAGACGCGGCAAGGTCCAGCAGTGGGGCTACAGAAGGCAAGAATACCGAGGCCGTCTCCCCACGTTTGCGCGCACGCACAAACCTACCGATAGCCTGCGCAAAGTACAGCGGCGTGGATGCCGAAGTTGCATAAACGCCAACTGCTAGGCGAGGTACGTCTACGCCCTCGGACACCATGCGCACCGCAACCATCCAGCGGTCCTTGGAATCTTGGAACTTATCAATCAGTTCCGAAGCGCCGTCATCATCCGACAAGACGACTACTGGCGACTTCCCTGTGATGCGCGCCAGGTGCCCGGCGTAGGCACGAGCCTTAGTCTGGTCGGAGGCAATAACCAGCCCCGCTGCGTCCGGAATTTGTCGACGCACCAGATCGAGGCGTTGGTTGGCAGCAGAGAGTACCTCCTGGATCCACTTTCCATTCGGGTCCAGAGCGGTACGCCACGCCTGCTTAGTCATGTCTTTGGTCAGCGGTTCGCCTAGCCGGGCCGAAATCTCGTCTCCCGCGCTAGTGCGCCAATGCATCGACCCGGAATAGGACAAGAAGATGACCGGGCGCACTACCCCGTCGCGTAGTGCGTTGCCGTACCCGTAGGTGAAGTCTGCCTTCGACCGCTTGATACCCTGCTCGTCCTCGGCGTAACGCACGAAGGGAATCGCAGAGGTATCCGAGCGGAACGGGGTACCTGTAAGAGCCAACCTGCGAGTAGCTCCCTCGAAAGCGGTGCGAATCCCGTCTCCCCAGGACTTCGCGTCGCCGGCATGGTGAATCTCGTCAAGAATCACCAGGGTTCGGAATTCGCCCGTACGCTGCTGGTGCACTCGGGGATTGGCCGCAACCTGCGCGTAGGTAACCGCTACCCCATCAAAGTGGGATCCTGCCCGCCCCTGAGAGTTCTGGAAGGAGGGATCGATGTGAATACCGACTCGCGCTGCGGCATCGGCCCACTGCACCTTCAGGTGCTCGGTCGGGCATACGACAGTCATCTTGTCGACCACGCCCGAACCGATCAGTTCGGTAGCAACACGCAACGCAAACGTAGTTTTACCTGCGCCGGGAGTAGCAACGGCCAGAAAATCCTGCGGCGCGGTGGTCAAGTATTGTTTCAGCGCAGCAGCCTGCCAAGCGCGCAACGACCCCGCAGTCCCCCATGCCGCCCTCTTCGGGTATGCAGGAGGCAGCTGCTCTGCTGCGAATATTGAAACTTGTTGGGGTTGGCGCTGATGTTCGGCGCTCACTCGCCGTCCGCCCCGAAAGGCCAGTTCGGTCCGAAGTTCTTCATCTGTTCGTGGATGGCCTTGCACTTGGGACACACTGGGAAGCCGCTAGGGTCCCGCAACGGTACCCACACTTTGCCGCAGAGGGCGACTACGGGCGAACCGGTAACGGCAGAGGCCGTGGCCTTGTCCTTACGTACGTAATGTGCGAAGCGCTCGTTGTCCCCATCGCCCTTGCTTGGTTTCACTTCTGTTTCTGTGCGCTCAAGCACTGACGTAGACGAGCCCGGGTCACCTTGCGCGCCGGACATGTTCCGTATTCCAGAAATGATCATGCCCCCAGTCTAACTATTTGATTTGCCCTTGGCTTGCCACCATTGCCCACTTTTACCCATTTTCGCAGTTAGCAAGGTTTTGTGTATCTCGTCCTCACTTGCCCCCGAACATAAAGAAGAGGACGGGTTACCCCGTCCTCTTCAAAGTCTTAGCGAAGTTTTATTTACTTCTTGCCAACTGCCTTCTTCAGGGTGGAGCCAGCGGAGATGCGAACGCCGTAGCCAGCAGGAATCTGGATTTCTTCCTTGGTGCGGGGGTTACGGCCGGTGCGTGCTGCACGCTCGACGCGCTCAACCGACATCAGGCCAGTGATCTTTACCGGTTCGCCCTTGGACAGGTTTTCAATAAGGATTTCCTGGAAGGCGGCCAGAGCGGAATCGGCCTGAGCCTTGGTCAAGGATGCGCGGTCAGCAATGCTCGCGACGAGCTCGGTACGATTTACGGACATTATTTTCCTCTCGTGTAGATAAAGAGTTAGGCACCCGCAGGGCCTACTTGTTCAACAAGTTCCGCCCTTATCGTATAGCTATTACAGCCACTTTGGCCCGAAAAATCGGCCCAAATGCACTGTTTCTCACTATTGTTTCCGGATTGTAGGATCAGATTGACAGAACCAGTCGTACAGGGCACCATACTACCCCCTTTAAGGCATTATTTCGCAAGAGACCTGGAATCTTTTGCCAGATAAGCCGCCCTCCGAACTTCGGAGGTGGCATTTTCTACACACTTGTCAGTATAGTGAGGCTGAAATAATTCGACATTTTCTGAACTCAACTCTGAAATTATCCACTCATTTAGAAAATAGATATGTTTGTTCACTATTTCTTACAGGTGGAAAAATATATTTATAAACAGTAGTGCATATTTTAGAGGGCGAGGCGGTTTCAGCATCCCGAACATACTTACCCAGGGGCATCACAGAGATCGAGCCATGCCGACCTTCACCACGTCGAGCCTGGGCAGTTTCAGGTTTGCCGTTACCGGCTTCGAGGCGGGCGAAGACTGTTACTACCGCGGTTCCCCTTTATATAGCTGGGTCTATTTTAGGTCTATTTTGTTGCACACTAGCGACTATAGACGCACATCGACGCACATTGCCCCTTCAGCCTTTTCCACACTATTGCAACGAAAAACCCCGCCATTCCAACAGAATGGCGGGGTAATAGTGGAGATGCGGGGAATCGAACCCCGGTCCGGCGGCCGGCCCTTAGAGCTTCTCCGGGCGCAGTCTGCTAATGATTTTCTTGGCCTTACACATTCACACAGACAAGATGTGTAACAGGCCCAGCCATCTAAGTGTCGTTACGCAGCCGATGGCGTGCTACGCAACCAGTGGCCCTCTAGACGACGCCAGGTCCAGGTCGAAGGCACTCCCTGGGCTGACGGATTCGCTTCGTGCTTAGGCAGCGAGAGCGAAATCGGTGCGATTGTGTTCGGCACCTATTGTTTTGTGAAGAGCGTTAGCGAGTGGACTTCACATCCTCGGCCCGCTTCCTCTAAACCGACGACCACCGTCGAAACCGATCATCCCCTATGTAGTTTTCAAACAGCAAAAACTGCAAGAAAACATATTAGCATCGCCCGTTCAGGCCAGGCAAGAGTTAATCCCAGTTGCCAGTGCGCTCGTATTCACGCATGGCCCGCAACGATTCTCTCTTATCCTGTGCCTCCCGCAGGGCCTGTCGCTTATCCCAGTCCTGTTTACCGCGAGCCAGTGCTATCTGCACTTTTACCCGCCCTCGGACGAAGTACAGTTCCAACGGGACTACCGTGTATCCCTTTGCCTGCACGTCCATGGCCAGCTTTTCTATCTGCCGCTTATGCAAAAGCAACTTCCGCTTCCTACGCGGAGAATGATTCGTCCACGACCCCGACAGATATTCGGGAATCATCGCTCCCTGCAGCCATGCTTCCCCGCGGTCCAGTTCTACCCACGCCTCGCCAATGGAGGCTCGGCCCATGCGAAGTGCCTTTACCTCAGTTCCCATAAGAGAAAGGCCCGCTTCGTACGTGTCTTCAATGAAATAATCGTGACGCGCCTTCTTATTACGCGCAATCACCTTCACCGCGTCAGCTTCCGCCTTAGCCTTTTGTGCCGCGCTCTGCTTCTGCTTCTTCCATTCCTTAGCCATAACTCACCCCCAAAAAGTGCGCTAGCTATTGTACACGGTTGCTAAAAACCGGGTAGAGACATCGGATCAATGGTCTGCCCGTTCTGGTGCACCTCATAGTGAACGTGGCATCCGGTGACGCGGCCCGTCGCTCCGGTGTAACCAATTAGCTGCCCCTGCTTTACCTGCTGGCCCGGAGACACCACGTACTGCTGCAGATGCAAGTGCATGGTCACCCACGAGCTGCCCCCGATGACGCCATGGTTGATCATGACGCCATTGCCGCCGGTAACGTAATCTCCGACCTCAGCAACAGTGCCATTGGCGGTGGCGTACTGCGGTGTGCCACAGGCGTTACCCAGATCGACGCCCTCGTGCAGGATAGCCGTACCAAGAATTGGGTGGGTCCGGTAACCCCAAGGAGAAGTAACTACCAAAGGCCCGGAAACAGGGTGGGCAAAGATTCCCTTCGCGGGAGCTGGCACTCCCCCGCCACCGGCGGCCCGATTCTTCTGATCTAGCTTGTCGATCTTGCCTTGATATTTAGCCACATCCTTAGACGCGGCATCCAGATCCTTCTGCGCCTCGCCCTTGCGCGAAGACAGCTCCTTGCTAAGAGCCTCATTCTTGGCCTTCAGCGCATTCAAGTCGCTTAGCCGCTTCTGCTGTGCTTTTTGCGCTGCCTCCGCCGAATCGGCGGTCTTCTTCGCCTCCGCCTCAAGACCGGCAATCTGGTCTGTCAGCGCGTTCTGACGGTCCTGAGCATTGCGGGTACTGGCAAGCTCGGCCTGTACTTTGGCAAGATTGGCTGACTCGGCCCTGGACACCTGATCAGCCGCAGCACTAGCCTTCGAGAACTGTTCGGTGGTTGCCGAAGTCATAGCCAACTTCAACGTTGCCGAATGTCCATTTTGGCGGTATGCCTTTGCAGCCACTGCAGCAATCTTTCCAGCCGTCTGCTCTGCCTCCTCCTTCGAGGAAGTGATCTTGTCGGCGAGCCGACGCTGTTCCGCCTTGGCCACTTCCAGCTGATCCGATACCTGCTGGTATTTACGCTGTGCAGCACCATATTCTGCCTGGGCGGAAGCTAGTTGCTTTTGCGCTCCGGGCAGCTGCGAATTCACCTTATCCAGCTCGAGGGCGGACTTTGACAGATCCGCATTGATGCCTTCGAGGGCGCTGCGGGCCTTCGCTTCGCGCTGAGCCGCACTGTCGCGTCCATGCACAGCATCATCGCGCTCATCGGCCATAGCAAAAGTGGTTGCTCCCGCGCTCAGAGCAATAGCCAAAGATGCCGCAAGAAATTTCTTCATTTAGATCCTCGTGTACCTAGCAAGCGAACCGAGCGATGCGAGCGCGGTGACCACGATGGCCGACAGTAGCAGCCAGGGGGAAATCCACAGCACATCGTGAGTTGTAATTAGGTCTACCCAGCGGAAGGACTCACGGAGCCATCCCTGGATGAAGAATTGCACGCCAGCTGCCAGAGCTCCCACAGCCAAGATCGCACCGATGATGGCAGCGATCGCGCCCTCGAGCATGAACGGCAACTGGATGAACAGGTTAGATGCGCCAACCAAACGCATGATCTCGGTGCGTTTTTGCCGCAGCAACGCGCTTACTCGAATCGTGGTGGCAATGAGCAGTACAGCCGCCAACGACATGATGCCAGCTAGCCCCCACGACAAGATGGTCGCCTTGTTTAGAACGTTGAACAGTGGCTCTACCACCTGGCGCTGGTCCTGAACCGACTGTACCCCCGGCTGACCGGTAAGTTCGTCAGCAATAACCTGGTACTGGCGTGGATCCTTCAGCTTGACTCGGAAGGAAACGGGCAGCATATCGGCGGTAGTTGCCTCGCCAAGCGGGGTATCCCCAAGCTGCTGGCGGAATTCCTTCAACGCCTGCTGCTGATCGACGTAGTCAACATGCTGGATGAGCTTCTGCATTTCGGCAGAGTTCAGCCGTTCTTTCACCTTGTCGATCTGCTCAGTAGAAGCCGCCTGCCCGCCGCACCCCTCAGCGGTATCAGACTGGGCACACATCGAAACGGTGACCTCAACCTTTGAATACCACTGCTTCGACATGCGGTTTACCTGCACCTGGGACAGCGCCCCAGCGCCTACGAACAGCAGCGACACGAACGTGACCAGGATGACCGAAACAGTCATAACCCAGTTGCGGAAAATACCTTTGAAAGCCTCAGAAACTACTAACCAGAAACGCATTTTTACCTCGTAGCTCCGTAAACGCCGTGGAGCTGATCGCGCACAATCTTCCCATCGACCAATTCGATTACTCGTTTACGCAGCGCGTCCACGATCTCGTCGTCGTGGGTTGCCATCACTACCGTGGTGCCCGTGCGGTTGATGCGATCCAGCAATCGCATAATTCCAATGGACGTAGTCGGATCCAGGTTGCCCGTGGGCTCGTCTGCTAGCAGTAGCAGCGGACGGTTGACCATCGCCCTCGCTATAGCCACACGCTGCTGTTCGCCACCGGAAAGCTGGTGCGGATACCGCTTGCCTTTACCTTCCAAGCCAACCATCTCTAGCACTTCGGGGACCTCGGTCTTAACGGTGTGGCGCGGCTTGCCAATCACCTGCAGTGCAAGCGCAACATTGTCGAAGACGGTCTTGTTATCCAAGAGGGCGAAATCCTGGAACACCGTGCCGATCTGGCGGCGCAACTGCGGCACCCGCCAGCTAGAAAGAGTAGTAACATCCTTACCTGCCACGAACAGGTGCCCCGAAGTGGGGCGCAAAGAACGCAGAACCAGGTTCAGGAACGTAGATTTGCCAGAGCCGGACTGGCCCACAAGAAAGACAAACTCGCCCTTGTCGATCTGCACCGAAATGTCATCCAAAGCTGGCCTTGCACCACGCTTATAGACCATCGAGACATTGTCGAAGGTAATCATTGGTCTCCGGTTCGTTGACGGCACTGACGCATCTAGGCTAAAGCGCAAGTCTCGCTTTATGCCTTAGACACGCAGGTATCGCAGATTCCGAAGCAGATCTAACAGGATGATTATTCGGACTTCTGTCCTTTACGCCAGCGAATCCCCGCATCGATGAAACCATCTAGGTCTCCGTCAAAGACGCTGGTGGGATTACCCGACTCGTAGTTGGTGCGCAGATCCTTGACCATCTGGAAGGGCTGCAAAACGTAGGAACGCATCTGGTCGCCCCAGGAAGCCTTCACATCCCCCTTCAATTCATCGCGTTTCGCCTTTTCCTCTTCCTGGCGTAGCGCTAGCAGGCGGGACTGCAACACCCGCAAAGCCGAAGCCCTATTCTGAATCTGCGATTTCTCGTCTTGCATTGACACGACGATGCCCGTCGGCAAGTGCGTCATGCGGACCGCTGAGTCAGTAGTGTTCACCGACTGGCCGCCCGGCCCGGAGGAGCGGAAGACATCCACCTTCAAGTCCGAATCAGGAATGTCAATGTGGTCAGTAGATTCAATCAAAGGAATGACTTCCACCGCAGCAAACGAGGTCTGCCGCCTGCCTTGGTTGTCAAAGGGGCTAATGCGCACCAGGCGGTGGGTGCCGCCCTCAACAGAAAGACGCCCGTACGCGTATGGCTCATTGACTTGGAAGGTAGCGGACTTAATGCCAGCTTCTTCGGCGTAGGAAGTATCCATCACCTTGTAGGAATAGCCGTGCCGTTCCGCCCACCGGGTGTACATGCGTAGCAGCATCTGAGCAAAATCAGCAGCGTCAACACCGCCCGCACCAGAGCGGATGGTTACCACCGCCGAACGTTCGTCGTATTCGCCAGACATGAGCGTGCGGATTTCCAGCTCGCTAAGGTCCTTATCCAAGGCGGCAAGATCTGCCTGGGCCTCCTCGTGGAGCAGCTGGCGTTCTTCGCCCTCGGATTCTTCGGCAAGTTCGAACATTGCCTGAGTATCTTCGAGCCGGTGTTCCATCTTTTGCACCCGCTCCAATTCTGACTGCGCATGCGACAGCTTCGAAGTGACTGCCTGCGCCTTCTCTTGGTCATCCCAAAGATCCGGAGCCGCCGCTTCCTCGGAAAGCTTGGCTATTTTGGCACGCAACGCGTCGAGGTCGGTAACCGCCTCGATCTCGCCAAGCTTGTGCCGCAGTTTCTCTAGTTCTTCAGAATAATCAATAGCCACCCCTCCAGGGTAAAGCACAACTGCCAAAAAGCCGCATCAATCAGAAACAATCCTCGCAGTCGAAGTGGCATTTAGCCTGACTGTCGGGGCAATATTTCTAAGCGCAGGTGGTAAAAACCTCAACTCGCCTTGGGCTGATAGGTGCACTCGGGCTAGCTCTGGTTCTGGCAGGTCTACATCTAGAACCCGAGGGCGACGTAGGCGGGTGCGCAGCGCAAACTCTGCCTTTGCCTGCCTCATCACTCGTGCCCGCACTAGCTGTCGCGACAATACAGGACGCCCTGGGTTGCGTCCCTGGTAGTACTCCGAGGCGGAAACGCTCTGGGTAGAACTGGAAGCCAACGTGTCGGCCGCGGCTACCAGCTGTTTTTGCTGCAAGTACAGGGTAGAGACGGAGGCCGTTCCAAAAATTACCAGCATGATCAGAACCGCAAAGCCTATCGACAGCACAAGGATGCGTCCCTCTTCGCGTTGCCGACGCATTATTCGTACCCATCCCTAGGGATTGACACGCTGCCACCGGCCGAGACCGGCACACTGGTATCGATTGCCTTCCCAATAATGGCGGGGACCCCAGGCAGTGTTACGCGGGCGCTCACCTTCACACTGGCTGTCTTTCCTGGGCGACACTGCCCGTCCTCGCAGGCAACAACTACCTGAGGACGAGCCTTCAATCCCTGATCCCCGAATGCCATCTTCGCTACTGCCTCGAGCTCACCCGCCTTGCCAGCGCCTACTGCCAGGGCGCGCGAAACTTCCCGGACCGAAGATTCCGCAGCAAAAGACGCGCTTTCCAGCGTGGCAACGATCAAGATCAATTGGATGAGCGGCAGCAGCAATACGAGCGTGACCCCAATGAACTCGATTGTTACGTCTCCTCTTTCAGAACACATGCACGGGCTCCTCTACCAGTGAGCGCCCGGTGAGGGTCATGCCAGCGGATGGTCCCCAGGGGCCAATCAGCGGCAAAGCGACCCGCACCTTAGCCACTATCATCCGTCTGCCCGCAACTGGAGCGGCCTGCTTCGAAAAAGAAACCTTTGAGACGCGCACTCCAGGTGCTCCCATTTGGAGCATTTGCCGCACCCGCATCTCGCCTTCAGCGGAAGAAGCACCGTACAGGGCCGCCCTCCGTGCCCCTTCGCCCGCCGCATCTATACCAATTGCACGGACGTGCAATACGAGTGCCAATTGCAACAGCGCAAAGACAACTGCGAGTAGTAAGGCGCTGATCATCACAAAGGAAGCAATAGCTGACCCTTGCTCACGATCCGTTGGGAAACTAGCCAATTGTGATCATAGAAATGGCGCGCTCAAAGAGGGCCTTTAGCTGCGGTCCAGCCAGCCCCCAGATCATCATGACTAATCCGGCAGTCATCACGGTGACCATAACCCAGCCGGGCACGTCGCCTCGCTCGCTCCGCCACGGGCGCAAGTTCTTGAATTTTCTAGTTCCCATTTTCTATTCCAATCTGAGTGCTAGTAGCCCCGGGTAAAGGGCAAATAGGACAACTTGGGGAAGGATCACAAACACCACGGGGAGCAGCATTGCGATCTCTCGTTTTCCGCCCTCTTCCAGAAGCATTTTTCTGGACTGAGCACGGCAATCTGCCGCCTGCGCGCGCAACACAGGAGCAAGTGGAGTGCCACGTTCTACCGCGGTAATGGTGGCGTCAACCAGTCTGGAAAGCGGCTGCGAGTCATTGGCTGCTGAGATCTGAGAGAGCGCCCTCGACATGGGTAGGCCCGCCTTCACGGCTCGCGTTGCCCGCCCAAATTCCTGGCCGACGATGCCGGAGGCGGAAGCAGCTACCCTCTCTAGCGCCGCAGCCAACCCCTCCCCTGCTCCTACGGCAAGGGCAAGCAGCTCGGCAGCATCGGGCAGCTGCATGTTGAGCAGGCGCTGGTAGTTTTTCGCCTGGCTAGTCAGGTATCGGTCCCGGGCTAGTCCTCCGCCGATCGCGCCCAAGGCTATAAACAATATTGAAAACGGAATGGGAACCCTGCGAAGGGTGACCGCCGCGATCGCGACACCCATACCCAGCGCTGCCCCGCACCCTGCCCAAAGGCCTTGGCTGCGTCGAAAAGATGCCAACGTCTGACGGCCTCCGAGCTGCCTCAGCCGCCGCGTCACCGACTGGTTGGTGGAGCCGGCGCTGTTCAGTAGGGATTTAGCCCACTCCCCGGCTGCGTAGAGAAGCTGTGTAAGGAAGCTGGCATTCTTCTTTGAGGGCGACAGGTAGGCACTGACCCGAGACATCAGCGTGGCCCTTCCGGCCTCGTACCACCACCACAGGCAGATGGTTCCCAAGGCAAATGCGATGCCTACTGCTACCCCCGAGCTCATGCGAGCGTCCTCTGATCTTTTGGCAGTGCCGCGATCTTTACCATGGCCCAATACGCCAACGCCGACATGAGCGCACCGGCGACCAGCACCGCTGCCCCTTTAGCGCTTTGATAGGCGTGCGCAGCGCTCGGTTCTAAGCACATGAGGGCGACCACTATCCAGGGCGCCACTACGGCTAATCGAGCCCCATTAACCGTCCATGATTGCCGTGCCTCTAGTTCGCCACGGGTTCGCGAGTCCTCGCGAAGCAGGTGGGCCAGTGACCGCAACAATTCAGATAGGTCAGATCCGCCAACTGTGTGGGATATGCGCAAGGCCTCGACGATTCGATCCCCAACCGGATCTGCCAACCGCTCTTTTAGCAGGGTCAGCGCCTCGTCGAATTTGCCGCTCGCGGCCAGGTCAGAAGCAAAAGCTTCCATGTAGGGACGCAGCACTTCGGGGCCCTTGCTCCCGAGGGCGATCAAGGTATCAGGCAGCGCCATTCCGGCACTGATGCCCGAGATCATGTCGTCGATAACGTCCGGCCACACCGCGCGACGCGCAGCTTGAATCCGCTTGCTACGCAATCGCAGCAAGAACGTGGGAAGCCCGCCAACGCCGAGCGCAATGATGAGCGCTACGATCCACGTCTGAGTCAGGGCCGCAACCAGGATCAAGACTGCAAGGCCAGCGCCGAGGCAGGCAAGAATGTATTGGGTGGAGCTGACGTTTCTTATTTCGGCAGCCTTGAGTAGTTGTGCGACTTTCCCGTTATGTTTCTGCCTCTTCGGCAATGCAGTAGTTTGCGATAGATAGACCAGGATTATGCCTACCCCTAGAAAGAAGCCAACCACCACTCCCATCTACGCCACCGCCAATAGCGAAGAGAGGTCTAAACCTGCGGCAGCAAATCGCTCGTGTGCATCTAAAGTACCGTTTGCGCGGCTAAGGCGCCCGCCACGCAAGGCAAAGAGCGTGTTTGCTTCTACGACGCCGCCCTCAACACGACCGGTAACGGCATCGATGTGGTCGATTCGGCGGACTCCTTTGTGGTCCATTGCTACGTGCACCACCAAGTCCAAAGCCTTGGCAACTGTGGGCACCACGAATCCTTCGGTAACGTTAGGGCCCGCCAGCAGTGGCAGAACCGTTAGTTTCGACAGGGCTTCGCGAGCAGAGTTGGCGTGGATCGTACACATGCCGGGAATGCCGGAATTGAGGGCGATTAGCAAGTCGAGGGCTTCCGCAGAGCGCACCTCGCCAATGATTAAATTCGTGGGGCGCATACGCAGCGCCTCTTTTACTAGGTGCCGTAGCGTGACCTCGCCAGAGCCATCCAAGTTTGCTGGGCGAGTTTGCATGGCAACGCAGTCTCGGGCTGACAGGTCCAACTCAAAAACTTCTTCGCAGGTAACTACCCGCGCGGTCGCAGGCATGCCGCCAGCCAACGCTCGAAGTACCGTGGTTTTACCCGCGCCCACCGCACCCGAGACGAGGATGTTCATGCCGGACAAGACAGCTGCGTCTAGAAACTGGGCCACCTGCGGGGTGAGCATCCCTAGTTTTACCAATTCGTTGATTCGGCGCGCTTTGGCTACGTGTTTACGGATGTTCACCGACCAGTGATGCGCCGCAACCGGCGGGATCACTGCGTGCAGCCTTTCCCCAGATGAAAGCTGCGCATCCACAAACGGGGAAGACAGATCCAGGCGACGCCCAGAAGCGCGGAGCATTCGTTCTACCAGTTCACGTACTTCTGCGTCCGTAAGAATTACCGTTGTTAGTTCGGACTTTCCGTCCTTAGCCACAAACACTCTAGAGGGCGAGTCAATCCATATTTCTTCGACAGTTGGATCATCTAAGAATTTTTGTAGTGGCCCAATTCCGCAGAACTTATCTATTAGCTGTTCTACCAGGTCGTCATGGTCTTCCGGAAGAACGTTTTCACAATTATCAACCTGGATTTCGATGATCTTGCGGGCGCCCTCGAAATCCGCAGCAGGATCGACCGCAGAATCTGAGAGGGCCTGTTGCACCTGCTTCATGAGAGCAGTTGGCACCGTTGTCACCACAAACTCATTCCTGTAGGAATTGCTTTACGTTCAGAGAATACTTTACACATTATGATTTTTCACGAGAGATGACAAAATCTGTGGATAACTTTTTATTTTGCCCGATAACGCGCATATGTACTTCTAATTTTATCTTCACAAATTTTTCATTTTGCTTTAACATTTATCGCAACCTTTGCAGGCACAACCTCTTTCATTAGCCGTTTCAATCGCTGCTTTGGAAGGCGCCTTCGCGTAAGGTAGAAGCCGTGAACGAGCGAGTACGACTTACCCTGGCTGCCCTTGCTACGGCTGCCTTGCCCGACCGCGATTTTGTGGCGGTAAGCGGGCAAGCTGTATCCAGTGGCGACATAACTAGGGTCAACGTCGTTGACTCCACCGGCGCCAAGTGGACTCTGGCTCGCCCGGACACCGAGGCCGCAGGCGCAGAAATCATTGGCCAACTCTCGGTCTTACAGCTTCTACTCGAGGCGAAAAAAGAAGGAAAGATATCTTTTGCCGTCCCCGCTCCAGCCGGATGGGCACCGCTACTAAGCGGCGGGAAAGCAGTCATTTACCCTGCTTTCGAGGGCGCCCACCTGGACGAAGCCAATCTTTCTGACGAGCAGGCGAAAGCCTTCGGAGACGCCATCGCGCAGCTTCATCAGCTGCCGACAAGCCTGTTCACGGCGCAGGGGTTACCAACTTTCACGGCTGAGGAATGCCGCAATCGGCTACTTGCCGACCTCGACGAAGCAGCCCCCGCCAGAGTCGTGCCAAAACGACTCTGGCACCGCTGGGAAGAGATGCTAGAGAACGTTTCTTGGTGGCGCTTCACTCCCCGCTTCGTGCATGGCTCACTCGGTCCTGATTCCCTTCTTTTCGAGGGCGGCCGCATTAGCGCCATGCAAGATCTCTCCGCCGCCCATGTCGGGGACCCGGCGCGTGACTTTTCCTGGCTTAGCGCCATAGCTTCGGAACAGCAAAACGAGGTAGCTCTTGCCGCATACCGAGGCGCCACCCCTGACCCGCACTTCCGCGAGCGCGCAGACTTAGATTCCGAGCTGGCGTTGGTGCGGTGGTTGCTCCATGGCATGCACAGGAAGGATATCCAGGTAATTGAGGACGCTCGGCAGATGCTTCGCGACCTTGCCGATTTGGTGCTGGACAATCCTGACCCGCGCGAATCAGTTTCGGCAGCTTTCGAGGACGCTTCCCCCGTAATCGGCACGCCTGTCGTTGAGGAGGAGGCACCGAAGGAAGCCGGCGCCGATACCACCGTGATCCCCTTTGAACAGCTAGTTGAAGAGGGCCACATAGAACCCGAAAGTGACCAAGACTAAACCAGTCTCCCTTGACGCTGCGCCCTCAATAGAACTATAGTAGACTGCTTGTGGTTGGACATGGGTTCAACCAGGAAGTCCCGGCCCAAACAACGAGGCCCCTTCCGAATATAGGAAAGAGGAGTATCTAAATTGAATAAGTTCTACAACATTCGTGATCTGCAAGGTTCCCGCCAGGCCAACTACCTGCGCCTAGATAACCTTGCCGAGGCGGTTCGGCCTTGGTTCGCCGAAACCGCAGATGCAAAGACTATGAGGGCGATTGCGCACCTGACTGACGAATCTAAGCGCGAGGCCGCCCTGTCTTACCTGGGTCTGCAGCTTTCTAAAGCCGCTTAAAGATCCTTGCAACCTGTTCGCTAGTCCAGGCCGCACTCTGCAAAGAAACGATCTTGCCGCTGTTTACATAGACCAATGATGCGTCTATGTCAGCCGGATCGATTCCTTCTGATTTGGCCCAGGCTAGGCGATACAGTTCAAGTTGCACTTTGGCCGCGTCTAGGTTTTCACCGACTGGGACGCGGCCTGTTTTCCAGTCCATGATGTGTACTCGCCCGCTGTCCTTTGCCTGCATGACGGCGTCGATACGGGCAATGATGCGCACCCCTGACACGATGATGTCTCGTTCGGCTTCTGCCTCTATGACCTGGTAGTTACGAAGGAAGTCAAAGTTCTTCCAGTTGTGTTGCCACTTATGCAATTTCTTTAGGGCATCTTCATCCAGGTCAGCTACTGGAGGCTCGCTGCGGTTCGATAGTAGTGCCTCTACCCAGGCGTGGAAAAGAGTGCCCAAGTATGCAGAGTCAGAGGGCTGGGTGGGTACGGGCCGGCGCAATTGCATAGCCAGATCGGGTCCCAGCTTCTGCACGGTGGTGGCTGCCATGTGTCGCGGCAGCTTCACTTCGGTGACCACTTCCTGACGCGATTCGGCAACGAGTAGTTTTGCCCAATGCAGTGCCTTTTCACTGATGCCCTGAGCAGGATCTTTGCTCTGCGAGAGGGAGGCGACCTGTTTGCCTAGCCTCTGTAGCTCTACGTTCAGTTTGCTTTGCTCTGGCGGCCAGAGCACCTCGGTTTCTACCCGTGGGGATTCCTCAACCAATTCATCTAACTGTGCTGGACTTGGGAAAGGCACCTCCACGCCCGGCAGCGGCTTTATTGCTTCTGCTTTTACCAGTTCCGTGAAGAACATCGAGGGCGGCGCTGGTTTTATGTTGCTTCCGCGCAAAGCCGCCCCGGTTACTAACAGGTTCTGTTTCGCCCTGGTGAAGGCCACGTATACAAGCCTACGGTCTTCGATCAGATCAGCTTCGCCATTATTCTTCTTCAGCTCTGCGATTGCTTCGTCCACATCTTTATGTGTTGCTCCTGCGAACAGCTGCAGGTTCGGCAGGGTTACTGCGTCAGCCCGCATCGAAGCGGGCAGCTCTCCTTGGTCGGTAAGCCAGCGGGAGGAGGCGCGAGAACCGTCTTTGCGTGGGGCTGTGCCGGGCAGCACGCCCTCGCTTAATGCCACAACGGCAACACTGTCCCATTCCAGCCCCTTAGCGGCGTGGATGGTAAGAATCTGGACGACTCCCTCCTGAGCCGGCACTTCGGGCATCGAAATGCCGCGTTCTTCAGTGGCAGCAGCTTCGAGCCAGGAAAGAAAATCTTCCAGTGTTCCTCCGCGTGAGGCGAACTCGGCACCTATCGCCAAGAATTGCGACAGAGAGAGTGCTCCCATCGAGTCTTCTCCGTGCAGGGCAACGTCCAAATCCAAATCCATGATCTGGATGCTCTGATGCAATAACGAGTTCAGCGACCCGCCCAGGAGCGCACGGATTGCCGCCAGCCGCTGAGCAAGTCGTAGCACCCGCTGCTGCCCTGTTGCAGACAGATCGGGAATTTTCCTGCCTAGGCGAAGCGCCTCTACGGCCTCGGCTAAATACGCATCGGGGTGGCCTTCCTTGTTTACCTCCCGGGCGATGCTCCTAGCCGCAGCCCACAGCGCGCTAATGTCGGTGGCCCCTAGATTGTTGGCGTTAAGGAGCCGCATCATCGCGTCGCCTCGAGCACCGTCATGAGCCACCGCCAACGCCGCGATCAAGTCCGCTACCCCTGCTGATTCAATTAGTCCACCAGCACCAATGATTGCTGCCTGTACACCTGCCTTAGTAAGTTCCTGGTAAATCAGGGGCATCGAAGCTCGGTTTCGGCATAGGACCGCCGCTGTGCTGGTCTGATTCCAGTGTTTTGCGAACCATTCCGCTAGTGCCTCGGCCTCTTGCTGGTCCGTAGCAAAATAGGCGCCGAGCACAGCCCCCGTTTTTGCTCCCGGCGCAGCAGTCAACTTTGGCAGGTTGACCGGTTCAAAATCAGTTTTGGGCAAGTACTGGGCGGGAACGGCCAATCTATCTACCGATATATTTGCCGCCTGCAGCACCTGGGTGGGATTACGCCACGCAGTGGTCAGCGGCTTCACCTGTGCCCCTTGCGTGGGCGCAAATCTTGCGGCAAAAGAATCCAACGCTAGTCGGGAGGCTCCGCGCCATTCGTAAATTGCCTGGTTTGGATCACCGACGGCGGTAACGGGATGGCCGGCAAACAGGTCACTTAGGAAATCGATCTGATTGGCGGAAGTATCCTGGAATTCGTCTAGAAAAACCTTCTGGTATTGCAGTCTTAAGAGGTCGCGCACATCAGGACAGCTACTAACGATTCTGCGGGCTCCCCCAATCTGGTCGGCAAAATCCATCAAAGAATTGGCTTTCTTGAAATCCTCATATGCCTGCACCAAATCCATGTAGCCAGCGCGAACTCGCAATGATTCGGCCAAATCCAAGGCACTTTTGTAAGGAGTCTTCTTCCTAGGGGCCGGAACCGAGTCCAAAATATCGGCAGCATCGACTAGCAGTTCTTCCTTGGCTTGCGAAACCGACAGGGAATTATCAATCAGTTTTCCGGCTAACGAGAGTGCGTAGCTGACCACCGAAGAGGGCCTCTTAGTAGTATTCAGGTCCTCTTTCCAGTCCATTACGATCTGGTTCATGATCTGCCAGCGCTCCGCTTCGGTGATGAGCCTGGCCTGGGGATCTATCCCAATCCGCAACCCGTAATCACGGCATATCTGCCCGGCAAAGGCGTTGTAAGTGGTGACGGTGGGCGGGGCCGCCTGCAGCTTTTGCAGCGCAACCTTAACGTCGCTATCGGTGCTAGCGCCCGCTTTGATAGCTGTTGCTAGATTGGCGATAATCCGCTGCCTCATCTCGAGGGCGGCCTTGCGGGTAAAGGTAAGCCCCAGGATGCGGCCGGGCTCAACCTGCTGATTTACTGCCAAGTACACTGCCCTGGCAGCGATAGTGGCGGTTTTGCCGGCTCCCGCACCAGCTACCACTAGCAGTGGTGACATGGGATGGGCAATGATGGATTCCTGCTGCGGTCCCGGAGCAAAATCCATACCCGAGAGTTCCGCAACCTGGGCTGGGGTATAGCTCATAGCAACTTTTTCCCTTCGGTCATTGCAGGACAAGAGGACTTTACCGGGCAGGTTCTACACCCTGTTCCTTCCACTGCCTGATAGGCAGGGCCGCGCATGGCAGTTGCCCCCATTGCAACCAATTCGTGGGCAAAGCTGGCGGTATCTTCCCCGATCCCATCTTGTGAACGAGCCTTATATTTATCGCCATCGGCGCCTAGGTACACCAGCTGCGCGGTCTCTATTGCCTTGCCGGTCATGGCCTGGTAGGCCACCTGATAAGCAGCTAGTTGCGGATTTTCTTTTACCTCTTTAGCGGATTTGGGAGTACGCCCAGTCTTAAAATCGACAATTGCAATATTGCCGTCCTCTGTGCGCTCTACCCGGTCGATTGATCCCCGCAGTCTGACTTCGCCGACTACCTGCCTAAATTCGGCTTCTTCCTTGACTAGTTCCCTTCCATCGGCAAACCACATAGCTAGCTTGCGGACCATCTGATAGGCGCGCTCGACCTCGAGCCGCCCCCAAAACGTGTCTGGTAGTTCAAGAGAGTCAATCTTGGCAGCGAGGGCCGCCTCTAGCGTTTGCAGATCTGCCTCTGGATGCTCATAGGCAATCTGGTGGATAAGAGTGCCTAGCTGCTGTTCCCCAGAAGAGGGCGGATTGCCACCATGTTGGGTCAGGAGCCACTTCAGGGGGCAATCCAGGGCGGCTTCCAAAGACGAGGGGCTTACCGTTACCAATTGCCCTGGTAGAACCAGTGGACTGTCTGTAGAAATGGGTCCTGCCGACCAGTACTGCGGGTTGGCGGCAGGGACTCCCTGGGCTGCTAAATAACCCAGCAGTGCTACGGCATCCTGGTCCCCTTCTATGGCGTCGTGGCGGAGTGTGCCCACGTAGCCTCGCAAATCCAGCGCACTGGCCCCCGGATCAGTAACCAGGTTCCCCTCTGGATCGACGCTGCCCTGTGCGCCTGCTGAAAGCAGCGTGGTCATAAATGCAGACGGGCCAGCATCCGTATCAGAGGTGGCAGTAACTAGCACAAACCGACTTGCGCGGCTGAGCGCGCAGGCAAACATGCGTGCCTCGTCGTATCGAATCGAAGTAAAAGGATCCGGATCGGCCATGACCTTGCCATCGTTTCCAAAGCTGGCTCGTCCCTTGGCTAGGTCGGCCAGCAGACCTGCCCCAAGGAAGGAATCGCGCATCCTCATGTCTGGCCAAACGTCCTGATTTACCCCCACAATCGCTACCACCTGATAGTGCATGCCAGCGAGGGCGGCAGCAGTGGCCACCCTTACCCCGGCCGGGCGCTGCCCAGCTACTGCTAAGTGGTCGGTAGGAAGGGTCTGTTCCAGTACCTCTTGCAAGAACTGGCTTTCAGATGCTTCCGGGTTGCGTTGCGTGTAAACGTCAGCGAAACGGAAAAGCGCCAATGCCGCATCCAAATAGTCGTCGTATTTCGAATCGGCTAAGGCTGCCTTGGCCCACTCATCCGCTACTCCAATGCCCTGCCACGCAGCCCACAATCTAGTAGAAATACCCTGTTCAGCGCGCACTTGGGCAATGGCATGCGCCATCCGGAGCAGAGGCTCGCAGTAGCGGTGAGCAGCAAAATCTTTCAACGCGGTGGAAAAGGACTTGGCCAGCAGCGGATCGCTGACCAGCTTGGCTAGTTCCTGGTGCGGGTCGCCTTGAAAATGGCGTGACAGCGCAATCCAGGCAAGAGAATCCACCCCCATCAGTGGGGAGCGAAGAATCTGCAGGCATTTCTGCCCGATCAGCCCCAGGGCGGCCGGAGCTTCCGGCATATCTTGCAGTTGCGCTTCTACTTGCAGGAGGCGGGCAAGATTTGAAGTAATCGGATCCAGCCCCAGCGCCAGGGGACGCGAGGTAGCAGCCAACGGCACGCCCCTACCGGACAGCATTTGCCTCCAGGAATCAGCCAGAGCCTCAGAACGGCAGATTACCGCCATTTCTTGCCACGGGGTGCCGTGTAACAGGTGTTCAGTACGAAGCATATTGGCTACCTGCAAGACTTCGTCTGTGAAAGACGCCGACACCCTAAGGCGTACTCCGCAGGGCAGGTCCTTTTTATACGGCTGGGCCTCATTTTCTCTGCTACTTATGCCCGAGGTGCCGATGCCCTGAACAAAACGCTGACTTACCTGCACTACCTGCGCTGCACTGCGCTGCTGGCGCGTGAGCTGGCAGGGACGCAACGATAATTCTTCCATGAGTCGGGCAGGCAAGAGGTGGTCCCCGCCGCGGTAGGATTCCACTGCCACGTCCGGGTTGGCAAATAGCCCCACGGTAGCCCCGCCTTGGGCCAGGGCCCTGATGAGGGCGCCACTTGCGTGCGTCATGTCCTGGCAGTCGTCGATTAGCACAAGTGAGTATGGCGAGCCTGCTTTGGCGAGCACGTCAGCCGCTTTGCGTTGCGCCCTAGCGGAGTCAACAAGTCCCAACTGATCCAACCGATCCTGGTATTCCTGGAGCAGCCCAGCCAGAGTTTCCCACAGCGGATTCGCGTTCCACTGCCGCACCTGTTCGGCAGAAATGTCGAATTCGCCAGCGCGCGCTAGGAAACTGCGTACTTCATTTTGGAAGGCCTCTAGGGCTAGCGATTCGGCAGGCACGATATCTGGCCAGTCCGTGTGCGCTATTAGTTCGGCCACCAAAGCTTGTTCGTCGGATCCCGTAAGCAAGGTGGGAGCGCCATGGCCAGCCAAAATAGCGAAAGCCAGCGATGCGGGGGTACGCACCGGCCTAATACCGCGCGCGCTGATTGCAGTAGCCTCATCTAGCAGCTGATCGGCGCGAGCTCTGGTAGGAGTAAGGAATACGGCTTGCCCTTCCCCATCAAAATCAGCTAGCGCCTGCAGCGCCACCCTAGATTTTCCGGTTCCTGCTGCCCCCAGGACACCCACGCTGTTTCCGGCTGCCAAAGCCGTAAGCACCCGCGCCTGTTCCGCGGTGGGGTGATAGCTATCCAGAAGTGGCTCGGGCAGGACCAGCATAGGGGTTTGTTCCATACCAAATACCATATAGGCGACCTCTGTCATCTGATGGCGAACTCCCGAAGCTTGAACCCACCTCCGCTTCTAAAGCCGCTATTGTTTCTACTACATAGCTATAAAGGAGCGGTATGAAGATCAAGATTGGCCTACGCGAAAATTCACGGGAACTAATTGTAAAAACCGACTTGGACGCCCAGGCCTTAGCCCAAGAGATTTCGGCGGCGGCAAAAGAAGCGCGCGCCCTCGTTTTCGAAGCCGAAAAGCAGGACACGGTTATCCTGCCCGCAACCGGGATTGCCTACGTACAGGTTGTGACCGAAGAACCCCGCAAGGTTGGCTTCGGCCTCTAAGCTTTCAATCCCGCCTTGGCCATCCGCTGGCCATGGCGGGCCAACAGAGGGTGTAGGCCCACGGCACTGGCAATGTCCAAATCCAGCTGTTCATCGTAAATACGCGCGACTTTCCGGGCCACGCCTAAAGCCTCACCGACCACGCGCCTGCCCCACAGCGACAGGCGGGATTCCAGCTGTGGATCGGCCTCAGCTCCCTGTTTGATGATGGCTGCAGCCCACTTGCCATGGCCGCCGTCATAGTTTTCTGGGCCGATCTGATCCAGTAGCTCACTAGCATGCAACCTAGAGATCTCGATTGACAGGTCCGAAAGAACTCCGATCAGGATGAATGACTTTACTAGGCGCTCCCACCAATCGCCTGGACGCAGCCTTGCCTCCAGATCGTCGACTATCGAAATGGTGGGCTCCATGAGCTGAGCCATCTGCTCGTCGCTCATTCCACATACTTCCTCGATCCGCCGGAACATGGCGTAGCCCTGCGCGCTCATAGCAGCCAGTGCCACTTTCTGCTCCATATTCGGGGCGAGCGTCATGTCTTTTCCTAACCGCCCTTGCCTGGAAAGGCAGAGGGAACCGAGCAACGAAACAATGCGGGGATCAGAGGTAGTCATGAATCCCACTCTATCGCGTACGGGACTAAAGTATGCGCGCGAACTCTCAACAGTTAGACTAAGTACAGCCCGGTCGTCACGTTAGTAAGTTTCGCGGAAGGGTTCCGCTCCTCATCACGATCGGCTAGTCGGCGTCGAGACGTCCGTCTCCGCCGCATAGAAAGGCTAATATGACTGACTCTGCTGCAGTAGTAAAAATTGAAAACGCAATCGCCCCCAAAGAAGACGTGCAAGCTGACATTACTGACGAGGGCGAAGCGTTAGAACTGCACAAAAAGACTTTCGCCGATTTTGGCGTTTCTGCCTCGATCTGCCAGGCACTGGCTGAAGAAGGCATCACCCATCCTTTCCCGATTCAGGCGCTAACGCTCCCGGTCGCCCTCAAAGGCAACGACATTATCGGGCAGGCAAAGACCGGCACAGGCAAGACTTTAGGCTTTGGCATTCCGGCGCTGGAACAGATCGTTGGCCCACAAGAGGACGGCTACGAGAAGCTGCTGAACGCCGGCTGCCCCCAGGCACTGATCATCCTGCCTACAAGGGAGCTGGCTAAGCAGGTCGCGCGCGATTTGAAGGTGGCGGCAAAGAATCGCTCGGTAAGGATCACTCAGATCTACGGCGGGGTTGCCTTTGAACCGCAGCTGAAGGCTCTTGAGAAGGGCACGGATCTGGTGGTGGGCACTCCCGGGCGCCTAATCGATCTGCTGAAGCACGGAAAGCTGAAGCTTTCTGGCGTCAAAGTAGTGGTACTTGACGAGGCCGACGAGATGCTAGATCTGGGCTTCCTGCCAGATGTGGAGACTCTTCTGTCGCGCACGCCGGCGGGCCGGCACACGATGTTGTTTAGTGCCACCATGCCAGGCGAGGTAATTGCGCTTGCTAGGCGTTACATGAGCCACCCGACCCATATCAGGGCGCAGGATCCCGCAGATCAGAACGCCACGGTCAATTCTGTTAAGCAGGTAGTCTACCGCTGCCACGCAATGAATAAATTGGAAGTGGTCTCGCGCATCCTGCAGGCAAAGGGACGCGGCCTGTCCATCATCTTTACTCGCACTAAGCGCACTGCCGCCCGGTTGGCGGATGATTTGTCCGATCGCGGTTTTGCTGCCGCAGCGCTACACGGAGATTTGGGGCAGGGGGCGCGCGAACAGGCCATGCGCGCCTTCCGCAAAGGCAAGGTGGACGTCCTGGTGGCTACCGATGTGGCAGCCCGTGGCATTGACGTCGATGACGTTACCCACGTGATCAACTACCAGTGCCCGGAAGACGAGAAGATCTACCTACACCGCATCGGCAGGACTGGCCGCGCAGGTGCTTCGGGCACCGCAATCACCTTTGTCGACTGGGATGATGTTCCCAGGTGGAAGCTAATTTCAAAGGCCCTGAACTTGGGCGTCGATACGCCGCTCGAGACCTACCACACCTCGCCGCACCTCTACACCGACCTGGACATCGATCCCGAGGTTACCGGTCGTCTTCCTCGGTCGCAGCGCACGCGAGCCGGGTTGGATGCGGAAGAGGTCGAAGACCTAGGCGAAACCGGGCAACGTTCCGGCGGGCGCGGCCGCAGGCGGTCGAGGCGCAGCTCTGGCTCGCGTCGCCGCTCTACCGGTCGTTCCAAGAATCAAAAGCGCTCGGAAAAGAGCACTGGGGAAAAGCCAAAGCGGGCTCGCCGGCGCCGCAATCGCTCACGTTCGCGCCGCAGCGAAGACTAGCTTTTAGAGCCGGACGGTTAGGGGCGCAGGATGGGTAGTACCCCCTGCGCCTCTATCTTTTCCAGCACCGCTTCGGCGGTAGTATTTTCCGCTAGCTGATTAGGCTTGCCGGTGCCGTGGTAGTCAGAGGAACCGGTTATTTCCAACCCGTAGTGCTGCGCCATTGTGATTACTGCTTGCCGCATCTCTGGAGTGTGGTCGCGATGGTTGGCTTCCAAAGCAAATAGGCCGGCCTCTACCATGTTGGCTAATACCGTGGTTGGCACCAGCTTCTGCCTGGAGGTGGCGCGCGGGTGCGCCCATACCGGCACTCCCCCTGCCCGCCGGATGGCCGCAGTTGCCTCTACTGGATCCGGGGCCCAGTGCTGGACGTAGTACTTGTGGCTTGGGTGCAGTACCTTTTGGAAAGCTTCCGTTCGATTTGCAAAAGCTCCTATAGCCACCAGCGCATCGGCAATGTGAGGACGCCCCACGACTCCGCCCTCGGGGGCAAGCGCGGCCACCTGCTGCCAGGTAATAGGAAAGTCCGCAGCCAGATTCTGTACGATCCGTTCTGCCCGGTGAAGCCGCGAGTCGCGGCACTTCTTAAAGAACCCCTGCAAGGTGGCATCTGCGGGGTCAAATAAATAAGCCAACAGATGAACTGTGCGCCCTGATGCCGCGCAACTTATCTCGGTCCCCCGCAACAGTGCCACCCCTGTTTCGGCTACGCAGTCTGCTGCTTCCTCCCAACCAGCTTGCGTGTCATGGTCGGTCAAACCGAGCACATCAATTCCGCACGCGGCGCCTTTGCGCATCAGTTCAGCTGGCTTATCCGTGCCATCGGAACGAAGGGAATGGGTATGCGGATCGATTTTCATACTTTCAGAATACAGTTCACCAAAATTATTGTGCGTGGCACAATGAGGTTATGACCGAAAAAGAAGACGTAATTAACGAAGATAAACAGGAATTGTCCGACCGCGTCAACAATAGGTCCAGGCGCGCAGATTCCATTGCTTTTCGGGAGTTCATTGGAACCCAGTGGGCACCGCGTTCAACTCAGAAACCGGAAAGGGGCGGGGCAGCCGATTATCTGCCTGCCCGCCACACGAAGCTTGGCAAGGAATTCAGGGGCGAACGCCTAGTCATTCCGGCCGGCCAGTACAAGGTCCGCAATAACGATTGCGACTACCGGTTCCGTGCTCACTCGGCGTTTGCACACCTGACTGGCCTTGGTGGCGAGCAGGAACCCGACGCAGTGCTGGTATTGGAACCACTGACCGACAAAGAGGGCAATCTGCTTGCCGGTAGGGAAATTCCTGAGGGCTACCCGGAAGATGCCACTCACGTCGGCGTCCTCTACTTCAAGCCCAGGGCACCGCGTAGCTCTGAAGAGTTCTACGCCGATTCGCGCTACGGCGAATTCTGGGTTGGGGCCCGCCCGTCGCTGGAAGACATGGAAGCAGCTACCGGTCTGCAGTGTGCACATATCGACTCCTTTGCGGACGCGCTTGCAAAGGATGCAGGCCAGATCTCGCTGCGAGTCATCGCGGGCCAGGACACGAACGTGGACGCCCAGGTGAATCAGGTTCGCCAGAGCGCCGGCCTGGCTCATGGAGCCGAGGCGAAGTCGCTCGATGACGCCCTTGAAGAGGCTACTTCCACGATCCGCCTGCAAAAAGATGATTACGAACTGGACGAGCTGCGCCACTCCATTGCAATGACCAAGCGCGGTTTTGAAGAGATCATCAAGTCCCTTCCCCGAGCCACCAAGCACTGGCGCGGCGAGCGCGTGATTGAGGGCGCTTTCGGTGCGGTTGCTCGCGAAGAAGGCAACGGCCTCGGCTACGACACCATCGCTGCAGCCGGCAACCACGCCAATACCTTGCACTGGATCGACAACGACGGCAAGGTGAACGAGGGCGAACTTGTGCTTGTGGACGCAGGCATCGAAGCTGATTCTTTGTACACCGCCGACATCACGCGTACCCTACCTATCTCGGGCAAGTTCTCGCCCGAGCAGGCCAAGGTTTACAACGCGGTACTGGATGCCTGCGAGGCCGCTCTGGCCAAGGCTAACGAACCCGGCGCGCTGTTCCGCGACGTCCATGACGCCGCCATGGAGGTCTTGGCTCACCACCTAGACGAATGGGGCATGTTGCCGGTCTCTGTCGAGGAGGCGATCTCGGAAGAAGGCCAGCAGCACCGCAGGTGGATGCCTCACGGCACTAGTCACCACCTTGGACTGGACGTCCACGATTGCGCCCAGGCGAAGAAGGAATTGTACTTGGATGCCGAGCTGAAGCCCGGCATGGTGTTCACGATCGAACCTGGCCTCTACTTCAACCAGGACGATCTGGCAGTTCCTGAAGAGCTACGAGGCATTGGCGTGCGCATTGAGGACGACATTGTCATTACCGCCGACGGCAAGGCGCAGCGGCTAAGCGAGGACATTCCCCGCACAGTCGAGGCCGTAGAGGCCTGGATAGCCGATGTGCAAGGCAAGTAGCCCAGGCAAGTAAGCCGATATAGAAATGGCCCCCAAGGATTCCTTGGGGGCCATCTTCTTGCCTAGCCTATTTGGTTTTGTTACCCATGATTGCTTCCACGTAGTCGGTACGGCCGGCCAACAGCGAACCGCCTGGGACGGCTTCGATCAGCTCGCGGGTGTACTGCGTGGAGGGGTTGTCGAAGATGTTGTCGGCAGGCCCCTGCTCGACAACCTTGCCCGATTCCATCACCACGATGTCGTCGGCGTTTTCGCGCACTACAGCAAGGTCGTGGGTGATGAACAGGTAGGTTAGGTTCATCTGTGCCTGCAGATCGTTTAGTAGGTGCAGGATCTGATCCTGTACCAACACGTCGAGGGCGGATACGGCCTCGTCGAGGACGACCACTTCGGGCTGCAACGCGAGTGCCCTAGCGATGGCTACGCGCTGGCGCTGTCCGCCAGAGAGCTCGTTGGGGTACCTACGCATTGCCGACTTCGGTAGGGCTACTAGGTCTAGCAGTCTTGCTACGCGGGCTTCACGTTCTTTCCTGTTCCCCAGCTTGTGGGTGATCAGTGGCTCTTCGATGCAGCGGTAGACCGAATACATCGGGTCCAAAGATCCGTAGGGGTTCTGGAAGACGACGGCAAGCTTGCGCCGCATGTCGAACAGTTCCTTGCGCCCCAGGGTCGATAGGTCGGTCCCCTTGTAGTAGACCTTGCCTTCGGTGGGATCGATCAGGTTCAGGATGATGTTGGCGACCGTGGACTTACCGGAGCCGGACTCGCCTACCACGGCGGTGGTGGTGCCGCGTCGGACGGCGAAGGACACGTTGTCTACGGCCTTCAGTATCTTGTCTTCTCCCTTGGCGCCGCGCACGTCGAAGATCTTGGTTAGGTTTTCGACGCGGATAACTTCTTCTTTTGCCTTTGAGCCGGCGTGGGCGCCAAGCAGTTCCTCTTCCGAGTCGTGTCCGGCTGCGTGCGCACTTTGAATGCGGTGCGATGCCAGCGAGGGCGCTGCCTTTACTAGTCGCTGCGTGTAGGGGTGGGTCGGGTTGGTCAGAATTTCCTTTGACGGACCAGACTCGACCACGCGCCCACGGTGCATTACTACAAGGTGTGATGCCCGCTCGGCTGCTAGGCCGAGGTCGTGGGTGATGAATAGTACAGCGGTGCCGTATTCCTTGGTCAGCTTCTCTAGGTGATCCAGGATGCGTGCCTGTACGGTCACGTCGAGGGCGGAAGTAGGTTCGTCAGCGATCAGCAGCTTAGGTTCTGAGGAAAGGCCTATGCCGATCAGTGCGCGCTGGCGCATGCCGCCTGAGAATTCGTGCGGGAACTGTCCGGCGCGCCGGTCGGCGTCCGGCAAGCCAGCCTCTTCCAAGATCTCGACGGTCCGCTTCTTTATGTCTTTGTCCGGTACCGTCTTGTTGGCGTGCAGACCTTCGGCAACCTGGGTGCCAATTCGCCATACCGGGTTTAGGTTGCTCATGGGATCTTGGGGCACCATGCCGATCTGGCTGCCACGCAGCTTGATCAGTTCTTTTTCGGACAGGTTGGTGATGTCCCTGCCATCGAACTCGATGGTGCCGCCGGTTACCTTGCCGGTGCCGGGAAGTAACCCGATGAGCGCTGCCGCGGTGGTGGATTTCCCGGATCCCGACTCGCCCACGATTGCGATCGACTGACCGGGGTAGATGGTCAGGTTGGCTTTGCGGACGGCAGGTACCATTCCCGTGGAGGATCGGAAGGCGACCTCTAGGTCGGTGACTCGAAGTAGCGGCTGTCCCGGCCCGCCGGTGGTGGGCGTGAATTGAACTTTGGAGTTACTCATTACTTCCTCGCCTTCGGATCCAGAGCATCACGCACTACGTCGCCCATCATGATGAAGGACAGTACGGTAATTGCCAGCGCGATGGACGGGTAGAACAGGATCATTGGGTTGGTGCGCAGCGACATCTGTGCCTTTGCAATGTCTCCGCCCCAGGAGACCACGTTGGTGGGCAGACCCACTCCCAGGAAGGACAGGGTTGCTTCGGTAACGATGAAGGTACCGAGTGCCACGGTCGCATATACGATCACTGGGGCTGCGGAGTTGGGCAGGATATGCTTGGTCAGAATCTTCCAGCCGGACACCCCAAGGGCTCTGGCGGCGGTTACGAATTCTTCGTTCTTGACAGTCATCACGCTACCGCGGGTGATGCGCGCAATTTGTGGCCAGCCGAAGGCCGCCAGGATCATTACGACCATCCACACTGTGCGGTGTTCTTTAAACAGCTGCATGATTACGATGGCTGCCAGGATGAACGGGATCGCGAAGAAGATGTCGGTGACGCGGGAGAGGAGGGTGTCAATCCAGCCGCCGAAGTAACCGGCAAGGGCGCCAAAGATAACGCCGAGGACGGACACGACTATGGTGGTGAGCACACCGACCAGCACCGAGGTGCGGGCGCCGTGGATGACGCGCGAGTATACGTCACAACCCTGCCGATCGAAGCCGAAGGGGTGCCCCGGCGCGGAGGCGGCCGAGGACTTGGAGAGTTCGCAGAAGTTTGGGTCGACGGACGAGAAGAGTCCAGGGAAGGCGGCTACGATCAGCACAATTGCGATGATGACTGCCGACACCCAGAACAGCGGGCGCCTACGGAGGTAGCGCCATGCTTCGCCCCACATGGACGAGGGCGCGCTCTCGTCTGCTACTGCGTCCACGGCGCCCAGACCAGTTTCGTCTATTTCGCTTACTTGGTGTGCCTGTTCGGGGTAGATGTTAGACATAGCGAATCCTTGGGTCTAGAGCTGCGTAGAGGAGGTCAACTAGCAGGTTGGCCACAATGTACACCAGGACGAGCACGGTGGTGAATGAAACCACGGTGGATGGTTCGCCTTTGATAATTGCCTGGTAGAGCGTGCCACCGACACCGTTGATGGCAAAGATACCTTCGGTGACAATTGCGCCGCCCATCAGCGATCCGAGGTCTGCACCGAGGAACGTTATGACAGGGATGAGTGAATTGCGTAGGATGTGGCGTCGCATTACTGCGCCGTTATCTAGGCCCTTAGCCCGGGCGGTGCGGACGTAGTCCCTGCTTAGGTGTTCGCTGACAGACTGGCGGGTTAGTCGCAGCACGTAGGCGAACGATACTGCCCCCAGCACGATAGCGGGTAGCAGTAGGGAGGTGAAGGTGACGTTTGAGCCAACAGTGATTGGAAGCACTCCGAGTTTTACACCGAAGAGGAACTGCAGCACGAAGCCGATTACGAAGGTGGGGACCGAGATAACAATCAGGGACATGACCAGGACGGTCGAGTCGAAGATGCCGCCGCGGCGTATGCCAGCGAATACACCGAAGCCTATGCCGAGGACGGCTTCGAAGATCAGTGCCATAACGGCAAGTTGGATTGTTACCGGAAAGGCACCGGCCATCACGTCGAGGACGGGACGTCCCGAGAAGGTGGTGCCGAAGTCTAGGGTGAGGATGCCCTTCAAGTACAGCAGGTATTGCACGATTAAGGGCTTGTCGAGGTTGTATTCAGCTCGGATTTGCGCTGCAATGGCCGGGTTTAGGCCTCGGTCTCCGCCAAGGGCGGCAACCGGGTCACCAGGCATAAGGAAGACCATCGCATATATCAAGAGTGTGGCGCCGAAGAATACCGGAATTGCCTGGAGGAGGCGCCTAAGTATGTATTTTCCCATTCTGTTCCTCATGACAGGACGATGCGGGGCCACCGGGCCCCGCATCAAACCTACTGATAGTTACTTCTTTTCGATCTGGTAGTACAGCGGGAAGGAGTCCCAACCAAATTCGACGTTTGTAACCTTCGTGGAGTAGCCGCCGTTGACGTTCGAGTACCAGAGCGGGATGGCTGGAAGATCCTTGAGCAGGATCCCCTGAGCCTCATCATACTTCTTGTTGGCCTTGGCCTTATCGGACTGTAGCGAGCCTTCGGTGACTAGACGGTCAAAATCCTTGTTGGAGTAGCGAGCGTCGTTCGAGGGAGCGCCAGTCTTGAAGACCGGGGCCAGGAAGTTGAACACCCCCGGGTAGTCGGCCTGCCAGCCGGCACGGAAACCGGACTGCAAGGCGTGGTTGGTAACGTCGTCACGCATGGACTTGAAGTCGGGGTATGCCTTGCCCTGGGCATTGATGCCGAGGTTGTTCTTCAGCTGGTTGCAGACTGCATCTACCCATGCCTGGTGTCCGCCGTCAGAGTTGTAGGCGAGTTCGAATGTGCCGTCGTACTTCTTGATGGCATCTGCCTTCTGCCACAGATCCTTAGCGGCCTTGGCGTCGAATTTCAGTACGTCGTTGCCAGGTAGGTTTTCATTGTAGCCGTCAACAGTCGGAGAGGTGAAGTCCTTGGCCGGGGTGCGGGTGGATTTGAAGATAGTCTTGGTGATTTCTTCACGGTCGATAGCTTTAGAAAGTGCTGCTCGGCGCAGGCGGCCTTCCTCATCCATGCCGAAGTGCGGAGCGTTCACATCAATTGTGAAGTTCTGGAACACGGCGGCGGGCTGGTTTACAGCTCGATCTCCAAGATCCTTCTGGTACGACTCGAAGGCGGAATCCGGAATAGCGTCGATGACGTCGATTTCATCGCTCAGCAACTTCTGGTATGCAGCATCCTGCTGAGCGAATACCTGGAAGCTGATGCCCTTGTTCTTAGGCTTGCGCGGTCCGTCGTAGTTTTCGTTGGGTACCAAATCAATCTTTTCGTTGTGTACCCACCCATCTTTTTCGGCCAACTTATAGGGGCCTGAGCAGACCGGATTCTGGCCGAACGCCTTCATGTCCTTGTAAGCCACATCAGGAAGCGGGGCAAATGCCTGGTAGCCGAGTCGGTCGGCAAAGTCAGGCGTCGACCCATTTAGTTCCGCAGTAAAGGTAGTGTCATCTACTACTTTCAAGCCGTCCATTTTTGGAACGTCTGGGGCTTGGGCACCTTCTTTTTCGGGAGCCGCAGTGTAGCCCTTGATTGCTTCAAAGAAGGGGGCTTGCGTCTGCGCATTCTTCGGATTGGCCGACCAGTTCCACGCGTCGACGAAGTTCTTCGCCTTCAGATCCGAGCCGTCAGAGAACTTGAGCCCCTTCTTTAGTTTGAAAGTGAACTTGGTGAAGTCACCGTTGTGTTCAATAGAATCGGCTAGTTCGTTTTCGGTCTTCCCGTCCTTGGTGTAGTAGACCAGTCCCGCGTTAATGTTCGTCAAGACTCGGCCGCCACCTACTTCGTTTGTTGCGGAGGGGATGAGAGGATTTTGGGGTTCAGAAATGTTTGCAGTAACGACCTGCGCCCCGTCGCCACCTGCGTTTGAACCGGAACCTGACCCGCCACATGCGGAAAGGGTCAGCGTTAACGCGGCGGCGGAAACTAGGGCAAGAATGCGCTTATTTTTCACTATTTCCTCCGGGATAGGCCGGAGCGCCCCTGCAAGTGGGGTAAAGGGATTTTTACTCCACCGGAGGTCTCCGTTGGTTTATTCTACTAACGAAGGTAAAGGCTTTTCCAAATCCAGATTAGATTTCTCCAATGTATCCCCTCCTTGGCCGCTCCTTTTCCGCGCCGATCAAGGCTTTTGCGATATCTCACAGTATGGACACAAAGTTCCTAAAGAATTTCCTAATGAGTATTTCAAGAACTCACAAAAGTCCCATTTCTAGAACTTTTAGTCGGGCAAACCCCTTTTTGCGGGACTTTCCCCACCTAGAAGCGTTGCAGCGACTAGTACCGCCCGATATGGCATACAAAAGCGGGGAGGCATCGCTCCTCCCCGCTAGAGATTGATTCGTTGATTTAGCGTTCCGGTCTGCTTAGGTCAGCCTCCTTGGGACTCACCGCTGGCGCCCGAGTAACCAGCTTATGAATTGCCCAAATTGCCAAGAAGATAGGCAAGCCAATGTAGCTAGTAAGCAGGGTCGTAAAGTCACCGCGCCCTAGCAAGGCTTCGTAGTTTTGCCCGAGTATCACGACGATGCACATGATGAGGGCAATAATCGGCCCAAGCGGGAAAAAGGACGACTTGTACGGCAATTCGTCTAGAGAGTGCCCCTGCGCTAGGAATGCTTTCCGGAAGCGCAGGTGGGACCATGCAACCGCCACCCAAGTAATAAAACCAGCCAGACCGGAGGCATTAACGAGCCAGGTGTAGGCTCCCCCGTCTCCGATAAGAGAGGTGAGGAAGCATGCCGCTCCCACCATGGTGGTTGCAATTAGTGCGGGCACCGGTACCCCATGGGAAGAGGTCGAGGCGAATACGCGCGGAGCCTTGCCAGACTTGGCTAGCGCGTAGAGCATGCGCGTAGAGGCGTAGAGCCCGGAGTTTCCTGCCGACAGAACCGAGGTCAAGATGACGGCGTTCATCACCGCTGCTGCCGCCGCAATACCGGCGTTGTGGAATACGAGGGTAAAGGGGCTCACTGACAAGTTGTCGACGTCGGCGTTCAAGAGATCCGGGTTGGTATACGGAATAAGGAAGCCGATTACTGCAATGGCGCCAATGTAAAACAGCAAGATTCGCCAAAAAATAGAACGGATTGCACGCGGAATCGTTTCGCTGGGGTTTTCGGCCTCCCCCGCCGCGACCCCGACCAGTTCAGTGCCTTGAAACGAAAAGCCGGCAATCATGAATACCGAGAGCACGCCCATTCCCCCGTTAACGAAGGGCGCATCTCCAACTGTCCAGTTCTTAAAACCTGGGGAGGGCGATCCCATAATGCCCAAAATCATCCCCAGTCCGAGCACTAAGAACACGCAGACGGTAACCACCTTGATGGTAGCGAACCAGAACTCGCCCTCGCCATATGCTCGGGCAGAGACAGAATTCAGTACTACAAGCAACGCTAGGAAGATCGCAGACCATATCCAGGACGGCACATTGGGGGCCCAATACTTCATCACCAACGCCGCTGCGACGAGCTCAGCGGCCACCGTGATCGCCCAGTTGTACCAGTAGTTCCACCCGATAGCGAAACCGAAGGAAGGGCTAATAAAACGGGTTCCATAGTCTTCAAAGGAACCCGTTGTAGGAATATACGTTGCCATCTCGCCCAGCGACTGCATGAGCAGGTACACCATGATCCCGATCAGTGCGTAGGCCAGCAGAGCCCCTCCCGGGCCCGCGTCAGAAATGGTTGCACCAGATGCGACAAAGAGGCCGGTGCCAATAGCCCCGCCAATGGCGATCATATTTAGGTGTCGAGCTCTGAGGGATCGCTGCAAGTCAGTGCTGCCGCTTGCAGCTGCTTCAATGTCCGCCATAGTCCACCTCAAAACACATCTATCGATTTAGAATTGCTAGATCCAATCGAGCATAAGAGCATTCTGCCGCAGATTCAAAGCCTTAGTCGATACCGTTGCCAAACTGAGACATATCTTCCACAAAAATATCATTTAGCCCTGTTCGCGAGCTTCCATACCAGTTCAGCCGTAGGGCGATCACAAACCAGGTCGGTCATCACTCCAGCATTCAACGCGGCCAGCAGCGCCTCCGCTTTCGCAGGCCCAGCCACTACACACAGGCGGCGCGGAATGCGGGCGAGCATCGCAGGGTTTGGCCCGGACGCCCTCTTATTGAGTTCTATGTTGCGCCACGTGCCATCCTTCTTTAGGAGCACGGTACACACGTCCCCTACTACCCCGCCTTTTGAAAGGCTGTATACCTCTTTAGTCGAAAGGTAGCCGGCCGAATAGACGTGGGAAGGCATTTCCCCTTTAAACGCCCCCACCCCAAAAACGGCAACGGAGGTCTTCCGCTGATACTCAAGCACGCGCTTGACGGCGCTTTCCTGCCACATGGCTTTCTTTGTGTCTGCTTTGTCGAAGAAAGCGGGCACCGGAAAGTGGATTACGTTGGCATTCCACCGGTCAGCCGCCTGCGACAGGATGAAGCCAACATGGGCACTGCCGGAACTAGTAGTGGAGACCGCACCATTCAGCTGCACCACGGATACACCCCCGAGGTCGCGCGAGGGCAGGTGCTGGACCACTTCCGAGGTGGTGTTGCCCCAGGCAATCCCCACCGTGTCCCCACTTTGCACCATCTGGTCTAGCGCGCCCGCGGCCACCTTAGAAACCACTTGCAGCAGGCGATTCTGGCTAAGAGTGGATTCCACGTCGACGATTTGCACGTCTACGTGGAAGCGTTGCTTGAGTTTCATTGTCAAAACCGATTCGGAGGAAAAAGGAGGGCGAATCGTAATCTGTACAATCCCGCTCTTTCGGGCATAGGCAAGCAGCCTGGAGACGGTAGAGCGAGAAACACCCAACTTCTTAGAAATAGCCGCCATTGTCTGAGATTCGGCATAGTACAACACTGCCGCCTTGCGCGCAGCCTCGGCCTTGGCCTTCCCCTCAGTCACCAACGCATGCTGACCAGACATTTTATTCATACTTCAAAGTATAGCTGCACATATGTGCAAATAGATTGCACATATGACCTAGGTCCGAAACAATGGAAAAAAGCTGCAACAGTGACTCACCCAACAAAGGAGTTAGTAATGACAGAAGGTGCGCTAAATCTTCAGCACCGCCAACAGGCACTTGAAGAAATGGCAAATGGTGAAGAGCTGGACATCCTCGTTCTCGGCGGCGGCGTAACTGGCGCGGGCATTGCTTATGACGCGGCGCTGCGCGGCCTGCGCGTCGGCATCGTTGAGGCACAGGACTGGGCATCCGGCACGTCCTCCCGTTCTTCCAAGCTGGTTCACGGCGGTCTCCGTTACCTCTACCAGCTTGATTTCAAGCTGGTCCACGAAGCACTGACCGAACGTGGCCTGCTGCTCGAAACCACCGCTCCGCACTTGGTGAAGAAGCTTCCGCTACTGTGGCCTTTCAAGACTCCCGTTATCGAGCGCGCCTACTCCACCGTCGGTGTCGGCATGTACGACGCAATGGCCCAGATGGCCCACCGCGGCTCCGCACCAATCCAGCGGCACGTCACCCGCAAGGGCGCCCTCGAGCTGGTCCCCGACCTAAGGCGCGATTCCCTGATCGGCGCAATGGTTTACTACGACGCTCGCGTTGACGACGCTCGCCTGGTTGTAAACCTGGTCCGTTCCGCGGTCGACTACGGCGCACTTGCCGCTTCGCGCACCATGGTCACTGACATGTCCAAGGATGCAACCGGACGCGTCACTGGCGCCACCATCCGCGATCTGGAAAATGACAAGGAATACCAGGTTCGCGCCCGCACCATCATCAACGCTTCCGGCGTCTGGACCGAAAAGACCGAGGCAATGGGCGGCACCGAGGGCGGCCTGAAGGTACTGGCCTCCAAGGGCATTCACATCGTTGTTCCCAAGGAACGTATCAAGGGCAAGACCGGCATGTTCGTGCGTACTGAAAAGTCCGTGCTGTTCATCATCCCGTGGAAGCGCTACTGGATCATCGGCACCACCGACACCAAGTACGTCGAGGACCTGCGCAACCCGGTCGCCAACAAGACCGATATCGACTATGTACTGGACCAGGCGAACAAGGTTCTGAACGACCCGCTCACCCACGACGACATTATTGGCGTCTACGCAGGCCTGCGCCCGCTGCTGCAGCCGGGCACCAAGGACGGCGATTCTGCTAAGTCCACAAAGGTTTCGCGCGAGCACACCGTGACCGAGGCAGCCCCCGGCCTGGTTGTCATTGCCGGTGGCAAGCTGACCACCTACCGCCCGATGGCGGAGGATGCAGTTGACTTTGCCCTTGGCGATCGTGCCAAGTCGCTGAAGTCGCTGACGGCCACTACCCCGCTTCGTGGCGCCGAGGGCTACCACGCACTGTGGAACCGCAGGCGCGCATTGGCATCCGACTCTGGACTGTCGGTAGAGCACATCGAAGATATGCTGGACCGCTACGGCTCGGATATCGAGCTGGTTCTGGCTTCGATCAAGGAAGACGAATCGCTGGCTAAGGAACTGCAGGGCGCTCCTGAATATCTGCGCGCCGAAGTTGCTTTCGCAGTCACCCACGAGGGCGCCATGCACCTCGAGGACGTGCTGTGCCACCGCATCCGCCTCACCTATGAGCATAGGGATCACGGCTTGTCCGCCCTCGAGGAGATCGCCTCGATCATGGCGCAGCTGCTCGGCTGGGACGACAAGAAGAAGAAGTTCGAGATCGATTCCTACACCGCTCGGGTGCAGTCCGAAGAAAAGGCACGCACCGCCACCGACGATGCCTCCTCGCAGGCAATTCGCGACCACATTGGCGACGTGACTGACTTCTACCCGCTGAAGAGCGAAAACTAAACATTTTCCCCCGCCGCTTCGGGAACTGGTTGGTTCTCCCGGCGGGGGATCTTTATACTTCGGTCGGTTCAAAGACGAATCGGCCCAGATGGGCCGGCATGCCAGGGTACGATTGCCATTGAGATGCCGGCTGTATCTCGCATATTAATCTGGAGGACAATGATGACTGACAAAGATTATGTACTAGCTATCGACCAGGGGACTACCTCTTCGCGCGCTATTTTGTTCAACCATAGTGGCGACATTGTGGCTTCGGCACAGAAGGAACACGAACAGATCTTCCCGAAGCCAGGCTGGGTAGAGCACAATCCCATCGAGATTTGGGACAACATGCGTTACTGCGTGGCATCTACTTTGCAACAGGCACAGATCAATAGGCACGCGATTGCAGCGGTAGGCATTACGAACCAGCGTGAAACCGTAGTCGTTTGGGATAAGAACACTGGCGAGCCCGTTTACAACGCAATCGTCTGGCAGGATACTCGTACCTCCAAGATTATTCGCGAGCTTGCCGGCGAGGACGGGCTGTCTAAGTACCGCAACATTTGCGGCCTCGACCTGTCCACTTACTATTCCGGCCCGGAGCTGAAGTGGATTTTGGACAATGTCGAGGGTGCCCGCGAGCGCGCGGAGGCCGGGGAGCTGCTGTTTGGTAACACGGACACTTGGGTGCTGTGGAATCTAACTGGTGGGGTCAACGGTGGCGTGCACAAGACTGACGTCACTAACGCTTCGCGTACGATGCTGATGGATATTAGGACGCTGAAGTGGCGCGAGGACGTGTGCAAGGATTTCGGCATTCCTATGAAGATGCTTCCCGAGATTTGCTCGTCTTCGGAAATTTACGGCTACGGTAGGAAGAATGGTCTGCTGATCGATACTCCTGTTGCGGGTATTTTGGGCGATCAGCAGGCGGCTACTTTCGGGCAGGCGTGTTTCAAGAAGGGCATGGCTAAGAATACTTACGGCACCGGCTGCTTCACCCTGATCAATACGGGTAAGGAGCCCGTCTTCTCCGAGAACGGTCTGCTGACCACCGTTGCTTACAAGATTGGCGACCAGGAGCCTTCTTACGCGCTCGAGGGTTCGATCGCGGTTACCGGATCGCTGATTCAGTGGCTGCGGGACAATTTGGGAATTATTTCTTCTTCTTCCGAGGTCGAAGAGCTGGCTTCCAGCGTCGAGGACAATGGGGGCGTCTACTTCGTTCCCGCTTTCTCGGGTCTGTTTGCCCCGTACTGGAAGGATGATGCTCGCGGCGTGATTGTGGGCCTGACTCGGTACAACACCAAGGCACACATTGCCCGGGCGGCATTGGAGGCTACGGCTTTCCAGACGCGCGAGGTGCTCGAGGCCATGAATGCTGATTCTGGCGTGGAGCTGACCGAGCTGCGTGTGGACGGCGGCATGACTAATGACAACCTGCTCATGCAGTTCCAGGCTGATCAGCTCGGATGCAAGATTGTGCGCCCGAAGGTCATGGAGACTACCGCGCTCGGTGCGGCCTATGCTGCGGGCATCGCGGTTGGTTTCTGGGAGGGCGAATCCGACGTGGAAGCCAACTGGGCCAAGAAGGACGAATGGAATCCTGGCGAGGATCGCGAAGAATACGATCGCACCTACAGGCTGTGGAAGAAGGCTGTAACGCGCACCTTCGAATGGGTTGACAAGGACGTAGCAACCGAGTAATCCCAGTTTGTTCCGGCTAGCCCAAGGTTTTGCCTTGGGCTAGCCTTTTGTTATGGCCAACCTGCTAAGCAAGTCGCTCCGTTCCGGCTTAGCCTACGCCCTCGTAAAAATTGGTCGGGTGCGGCTAGAAGAAGAGAGCCTTTCCCCGAAGAGCTTTTCTTCCCCAACTATCTTTTACGCGAACCACACTTCTCACCTAGATTTCTTGCTGATTTGGACGCTGTTGCCGCTTCGCGGGCAACTGCATCCCGTGGCGGCCAAAGACTACTGGCAGGTATTTCCCCGCTCGGCACCCGCTCGCTTTTTTCACGCCTACCTGGTCGATCGGGGCGGTCGGGGCAGAAGAAACCAGGTGAAGGGCATGAGTCAGGTGCTGGCAGCAGGCGATTCGATCCTCATTTTTCCCGAGGGCACCCGGGGCGATGGACGAACCCTAGGCCGATTCCACCGCGGGTTATATTTCTTGGCGAAGCAGAACCCGGACGTACCGGTGGTTCCTATCCGATTGCGCAATCTTGCTAGGATTCTGCCAAAGGGCCAGCATGTTCCGTCTTTGCACAGGGCAACAGTTGCTTTCCTGCCTCCGCTTGTCTTGCGGAGCACGGACTCGCCTGCTTCTTTCCTGTTGCGGGCCAGGAGTTTGCTTACCAACTAGCGCTGGCAGCCGGGGCACCAAAACAGCCTGCGCCCGCCCATCAGGGTTTCTTTTACGGTGGTCCCACACCTCGGGCAGGCCCGCCCAGTCCGGTGGTAGACGGCGAAGCGGGTATCTACCTCGTCGGCGCCCGCCCTCTTGTATTTGCTTTCTAAGGTGTCGATGATTCCGCTTTGTAGGCCTTGCCCCATTGCACAGGCCAGGTCATCCCACAACCTTTCTAGTCTGGGCACCGCCACGTTCTGGCCTTTTCGAAACGGCGAAATGCCCACGCGAAAGAGGCACTCGGCGCGATAGATGTTCCCCGGCCCGGACACCACCTTCTGATCCATGACCAGTTTGCCGATGGGCACCGCCTTCTTCTTGATCGCCAGGCAAAAACGCTCTTTGCCCTGCGGATCGGCGCGCAGCGGGTCGGGGCCGAGGCGGCCTATCACGGCACGCACGCCTGTTTCGTCTAATAATTCACAGGTGTTCGGACCAGACAGGTACGCGCTGTTGGATCCACTTGAAAGCGCCAGCCGCACATTCGGCCCGCCGCTGCTCCGCCAGTCCCCGTATAGCCCAAGGTGAACGTGCACGTAGAGGTCGCTGAAGTGCAGAAATAGATGTTTTCCCCAGGCGAAGGCCTCCTGCAGCACCTGCCCGTTGATCCGTGCTGCCTGGGAGACGAAGCGTCCTTGCGGCGAGGAGGCCGCTACCGGCCTCCCCCGGAATAGTTCCTCGAGCATCCGCGCCTGTCGATGAATCTTATGGCCTTCAGGCACCCTTTCCCCCTAAAGTCAACTATCCTAGTTTAGGCCAGTTCCCCTACCAGGAGGCTCCTTTGCAAGACGACGTAAGCACCGCCAAGATTCGGGACCTCATTGACCATCGCGACCTCACCTCGCTGGCGGCGCTGGTACGTGGGCTTTCTACTAACCGCACCGTTAGGGTGCTGTCCGAGCTTCCTTTGAAAGAGGCCGCGGTTGTCTTCCGGCTTCTAGAGAAGAACATGTCGCTGAAGGCCTTCGAGGAATTGGACCAGCCCACCCAGGCGGATTTGATCAGCCAACTCTCGCGTAGCCAAGTCCTCGACATCTTCCGCTCTTTGGATCCAGAAGATCAGACCTGGCTCCTTGACGAGGTGCCTTCTAAGGTTGCCAAGCAAATTGTTTCCAGCCTGGATCCGGCCGAAGTCGAAGACACTATGAATCTTCTGGGCTATAGGCGCGATTCTATTGGCCGGCGCATGTCGCCCCAGGAATTGCGGTCGAATCCTTCCGAAACTGCCGCGGGCCTGCTGGAGCGCATTGGCGCTCACGACGCAGACAACGACATTCTGTCTGAAATTCCGGTGCTCACTACCGACCGCAAACTGGTAGGCAAAGTGGAATTGAAATCGCTGCTGTCGGCTCCACCTGAGACCCAGGTGGGCGATCTGATGGTGATCGACCCGTTCTACTCTTTCACTTACGAGGACGAAGAAAAGGTGGCGCGCGAGATTTTGCGTCACGGTGAGCTGATCCACCCCATAGTGGATTCCGAGAAGCGACTGGTAGGTATCGTTCCCCTGTTGGACGCGGCCCGCATTGACTACCAGGCAGCCGAAGAGGACCACGCTCGCGCAGGTGCAGCTGAACCACTGCGCAGGCCTTACTTACTCACTTCTGTTTTTAAGGTGGCTCGCTCCCGTATCGTATGGCTACTGGTATTGGGCATTTCGGCCACTTTGACCGTGCAGGTACTAGAGGTATTCGAGGCGACCCTGTCTCAGAAGATCGCGCTATCTTTATTTATTCCCCTACTGATTGGCATTGGGGGCAATACCGGCTCGCAGGCCGCAACTACCGTCACTCGCGCCCTCGCCACCGGCGAGATCGGCATTCGCGACGTTGGCAAAGTGGCCTTCAAGGAAGTACGCACCGGACTACTGGTAGGCGCATTGTTAGCGGTAGTGGCACTAATAATTGCCTCCCTGGTTTACGGCATCGATATTGGCAGCGTAATTGGGCTAACCCTGATCTTGAATTGCCCAATTGCCGCTACCGTCGGTGGCGTAATTCCACTGGTTGCTAAAGCCTGCAAGGTTGATCCGGCAGTTTTTTCGACCCCGTTTATCTCTACGTTCTGCGACGCTACCGGCCTGCTGGTCTACTTCATGGTTGCCAAAACACTGCTCGGCCTTTAGTCCCGCCAGCGCGAGCTAGCACACATACCTTAGGACGCTTTAATCTGAAATGAGATCTTCGTCTCTAAACGGTCCGCACGGGGCTGCGAAAGTAAACAACACCTACATTAGGCACCTTATAGATAATTTCCTCTTAGCTTGGCGGGACTAAAGCCCCGTACGAAAACAAACCAGGCGGTGGGCCCCGGAAAACTTCTGCGCCATTAGGCACCACAGAGACCACTGTCACATGCAATAAAGCTGGAAAAATTAATAAACTACTCTCCCCCACCGTTAAGACCTACTATTATTTTGCGTTAGGCCACATATTGCCTTACTTTCTCTTTACTCATTTTTCTTTTACAAACTGCGATTTTTGTCAGATTCAAGGTACCCTCCATAGGTACGCTCACCTTCGGGTGAGCCTCGTAAGTTCCGTATCCGCCTAGCAAAGGACACCGATGTCCAATTCAAGAGTTGAGAAGAAACCGACTTCCGATCCCGGCTCCAGTAAGGATGTGCAGAAGCCTGGTACCGGCACCGATATCACTTGGGCAATTAGCCTCTTCGGCACCGCGGTGGGCGCAGGCATTTTGTTCCTCCCCATCAACGCTGGTGCAAACGGCCTCTGGCCCTTGCTGATCGTCACGATCCTGATTGGGCCAATGACCTATTTCGCTCACAGGGCCTTGTCCCACTTTGTTTGTGATTCTCCCCGCAAGGGCGAGGACATCACCAAGGTGGCAGAAGGCTACTTTGGGCTTGGCTGGGGCCGTTTCATTACTGCCCTATACTTCCTTGCAATTTTCCCCATCGTTTTGATTTACGGCGTCTCCATCACCAACGCGGTAGATTCGCTGATGGTAAACCAGCTGCACATGTCCCCGTGGCCGCGCTGGCTCCTTTCCGGCGTGCTAATTGGCGCCATGATGCTGGTTATGGTTTTGGGCCAAAAGCTGATGCTCATCGTCACTTCTGCCCTGGTTTACCCGCTGATCCTGTGCCTGTTCGGCATTTCGCTATACCTGATTCCGCACTGGAATTTCTCGGGTGGTCTAGGTGAGTTCCCTTCGTTCGGAAACCTTTTGAAGTACATCTGGATTTCGATCCCCGTACTGGTTTTCGCATTCAACCACTCCCCCGCCATTTCGCAGTTCTCGCTAGCTATGCAGCGTATTTACGGCGAGAAGGCAACAAAGAAGGCTTCGCGCGTACTGCTGTACACCACGTGTATGCTGGTGGTCTTCACCATGCTGTTCGTGTGGTCTTGCGTGCTCACTCTTGGCGAGGACGGCCTGTCAAAGGCTCGTTCCACCAACCTTCCGGTGCTGTCTTACTTGGCGAACGTGCTGCACACCCCAGTAATTGAATACCTCGGCCCAGCAATCGCTATTGCGGCAATTGTTTCTTCCTTCTTCGGCCACTACCTAGGCGCTGCTGAGGGCGCTGTCGGCATCGTCCGTCAGGTTGCTCCTTCCTACGTAGGCAGGGTCGGCGAACGCCGCATCTACGGTTACGTAGCCGTGTTCGTATTCCTGTTCACCTGGATCGTTGCGATCTTCAACCCATCCATCTTGGACCTCATCGAATCGCTGTCCGGCCCGGTCATCGCTTCGATCCTGTACCTGATGCCGATGGTTGCCTTCTACACGGTTCCCTCGCTCAAGAAGTATCGCCATCGCGCATCCAACATCTTTGTTATCGTGATGGGACTCCTTGCGGTAAGCGCGATTATCTTCAAGCTCGTCGCATAAGTTCCATCAAGGCCAACGGCAGAAAGTAGAATCATGACGGTTAGCGTTTTTGATCTGTTCAGCATCGGGATCGGCCCCTCCTCTTCCCACACCGTGGGTCCAATGGCGGCCGCTGCCGATTTCATTGACAAACTTCGCGAGGACGGCTATTTGCACAAGGTGGCGAATATCCAGGTCGACTTGTTTGGTTCACTTGCTGCCACCGGCCTTGGCCACGGCACTTTCGGTGCCGTGCTGCTAGGGCTAGAGGGCAACCGCCCTCAAAAGATTGGCCCCGACGAGGTCGACGGTCGCCTAGCCGAGATCGCGGACGGGTCCCCACTTCGTCTGGGTGGGGACGGCCCGTCGATCAAATACGGGATTGACGACCTGATCAAGCGGCCGTTGACCGTGCTTCCTAGGCACGCCAACGGCATGCGCTTCCAGGCCTTTGATGCCGCCGGAAACAACCTGTTCGACCGCTACTCGTATTCAATCGGCGGCGGGTTCGTAGTACACGATGGCGAGGATGCCACTGCCATTGTGCAAGATGGCGCCAAGCTGCCCTACGAATACACTTCGGGGGAAGATCTGGCTCGCCACTGCAAAGAGACGGGCATGCGCATCTCTGAGGTCGGCATGGCTAACGAGTCTGCGCGCTCTTCGAAGGAAGAGGTTGTCGAGCGTCTTCTAGAGATCGCGAGCGTCATGGACGAATGCGCCAAGCACTCCCTCACCCGTAAGGGCGTTCTGCCTGGCGGGCTAAAGACCCAACGGCGTGCCCCCAAGTGGTACGAGCGGCTGAAGCGCATCGACCCGAACCACGACGTGGGCCACTGGCTCGAATGGGTCAACTTGATTGCGCTTGCAGTCAACGAAGAAAACGCCTCGGGCGGACGCATTGTCACCGCTCCTACTAACGGTGCTGCGGGGATTATCCCAGCTGTACTGTTCTACGCCCTGCACTACACGGACCGGGCGAAAGAGGACACTGACGAGGCGCGTCGTTCCATCATCTGCGACTTCCTTCTTGCTGCTGGCGCGGTAGGTTCCGTGATCAAGGAACAGTCCTCCATCTCGGGTGCCGAGGTCGGCTGCCAAGGCGAGGTCGGATCTGCGTCTTCGATGGCTGCTGCCGGACTTGCCGAGGTGATGGGCGGAACCCCCACCCAGGTGATGAATGCGGGCGAAATCGCGATGGAACACCACTTGGGGCTCACCTGCGATCCCGTTGGTGGTCTGGTACAGGTTCCGTGCATCGAGCGCAACGCTATTGCAGCCGCCACGGCTGTGAATGCGGCCCGCATGGCCCTGTTCGATGATGGCGATTCGGCAATGGTTTCCTTGGACGCCGTTGTGAAGACCATGAAGGAAACGGGTGCCGACATGTCGAACAAGTACAAAGAGACTGCCCTTGGCGGTCTTGCTGTGACGGTAGTCGAATGTTAGGACGCTAGCTTTTAGATGTCCCCGGCCTGTGCCGGGGACATCTTCTTTTAATGGGAAATGCCCGGCTGCTTTTCCTTCGGTACGTGCGTGCCTATAAGCTATTGGCATGGAACACACTTGGACCGTCACAGCCGATACCGTCTTTCATGCGGACAATATGGACGTGCTGGGCCATCTGCCCTCCGAGTCTTTCCAACTCATCTACATAGATCCCCCATTCAATACTGGCAAGGTGCAAAAACGCCAGTCTCTAAAGACCGTCGCGGCAGAAGATGGTGGGCGCATCGGTTTCAAGGGGCAAAGCTATAAGGAAGTGCGCGGCAGGATCTATTCCTACAACGATTCCTTTGCGGACTACTGGGAGTTCCTCTACCCCAGGCTGCAGGAAGCCTGGCGGCTATTAAAACCCTCCGGCACCCTGTATCTTCACCTAGATTTTCGGGAAGTCCACTACGCAAAAGTGCTGTTGGATGCCCTCTTTGGGCGCTCCTGCTTCCTGAACGAAATTATTTGGGCTTACGACTACGGTGCCCGTGCTAAACGAAAGTGGCCGGCCAAGCACGACAACATTTTGGTGTACGTAAAAGACCCAACGGCCTACTATTTCAACAATGCCGAGGTCGACCGCGAACCTTACATGGCTCCCGGCCTGGTTACCCCGGAAAAGCGCGAGCGCGGCAAACTCCCCACCGACGTGTGGTGGCATACGATCGTGTCCCCTACTGGCAAAGAGAAAACTGGCTATGCCACCCAAAAGCCCTTGGGGGTACTTCGGCGGATAGTGGCGGCCTCTTCGGCAAAGGACGATTGGGTGCTGGATTTCTTCGCCGGCTCGGGTACAACAGGGGCTGCAGCCAGCGAACTGGGACGCCATTTCGTACTGGTCGACCAAAACCCGGCTGCCATAGAAACGATGCAGACCAGGTTTGCGGACCAGCAGGTAGATTTCCGCTAGCTGCGGGGAAGCACATCCCCCCAACGCCCGGTCAGGAATTCATCTGCCCAAAGGCCCATCTGCGTTGCGCCGGCTAGGTAGCTTCCCAACTGGTGCACCTTATCTGTGCTGGCAAACGCCTCAAAAGACATGGGATGGTTGAGCATCGTGCGGATTGACCGGTACTTAGAGAGCGCCTTGTCGGCTCCTACCAGCCGCATACCTGCCAATAGCCTAGCCTTTAGCGAGGCGTTCATTTGTGTGGACCTTGGGGCAAACAGCCCCATCTCTTTGCCCGTTATCTGATAGTAGATATCGGCAGTAAAACGCGCATACCACGCTCTGGTTGCAGTCAGTGCTTCGCTGCCAGCTAGCCACGCCTGCCACATGGGAAGGTCAAGCATCGGCAGCGCCCAGCTGTAGCCGAAGAACTCATAGCCACACATGGAATTGTTGATGTATTTTGCCTGCCGCTCGATCAGGTTGAACCATTCCAAATATGCCTGCAAATCCCGGTTGGCGTGGCCGAGGCCTACCTGGCTGGCGACTGCGCGGACAGATTCCAGCCAGAGCGGGTTCGCGCATACACTTCTAGCCCTCCCCTGCTGGGAGGCGTGATGGCTAGCCAAGATTAGATTCAGCTCCTGGCCGCTAGGACGATGCTCAAGGATCTGTTCATCGTGCATGTTTCCCACGATGGTATGCCCGGGCAAGAAGACGGCATCAGGGGCGACCAGTTCCTGCTCGCGCATCTGGGTCAGGGCAAAGAAGTCCTGCACGTGCGGCAGCGACGTTCCCTTCCACGTCTGCGCGACGAAGCGGTGTCCTTCTTCCGAATGCCATGCCTGCTGCACCTCTTCCACCGGCATGGGCACATATATCCATGGCAGCCCTAGATCATCGGCTACCGCCTTCGATATGCCACTTTCTGGGGAGTTTTCCTTACCATAGGTGAAGGTGAGGATATTGGCAGCACCAAGCTTTTTTAGCAACGCTGCCATAAGCCTAGAATCCAGCCCACCGGAAAGTGGCACCACCAACTGCCGGGAACCAGCCTGGTCCAATACTCGCTGCAGCGAGGTGGTCAGCGCCTCTTCAAAGAGTGCGTGGTATTCGCCCTCGTCAGTGATCGGTTCTGGATCGAAGGCGTAGGTGAAGTACGGGCTGACGCGACGCTCTCCGTTCTCTTCTAAGGTCACCTTGGTGCCCGCTTGCAAGGAATACACCCCGTCTAGCAAAGTGCGATCGGCGAGCACAAACGCCATGTGCGCAAACAGCTGCGCGTCCGCCCTACTCAGGTGCCACAGGTTTCGGCTCCGAAATAGCTCTACATCGTCAGTAATGATCCACTTGCGCCCATCCCAGGCGTATAGAAGCGGATGCGAACGCACTCTGTCGCTGGCCACCACGAGCTTGTCCGCACGCCGATCTACTACCATCCACTGCCCGGCAATAGCGGAAAGCGCCTCGTCCGTCAGGTCGCCGCGAAGGAGTTTAAGAGTTTCAGCCGAGGTCGATAGCGGAGTCCACAAATGTAATTTTCCACTTTCGTCACTAACCCAATTCCCGCTAGTTAACGCCAATTCATAGCCCATTTTCCCTCACTGGCTGCATTGTAGAAGTGATATCTGCGTGTATTCTATCCTTCGCCGCAGTGGGGGAATGAAAACTGGCTGGTATAAACTAGTCCAGAACTAGGCAGAAGGAAAGGGCGCCCCAATGAATTTCCGCGAGCGCACTGCAAAATGGGTACAGATTCAAAAAAAGAAGAGTCCCATTCTTGCCGCTATCCTTACTCTGATGTCCGGCACCATGTTGTCGCAGGTTGTAACCTTCATCTTCCAGATCTTTATTAACCGGATCTATACCGACTATGAAAAGGGCCTATTCGGAATCTACGGCACAATCACTACTTTTGTGATCGCCGTGGCTGCCTTGCGTTTCGATATCACCTTAATACTGCCGAAAGACAATGTTTCTGCAAGAGTGCTTAAGAAACTTGCTACGCGATCTATCGTAGTTAGTTCCTTACTTACTTCCCTATTCTGCATTGTCTTTTCGAAGGCGCTAACGGATCACTATCACCATTCCCCTGAGCTAGCTAAATGGCTTATGGTAAGTGGCATTACCGTGTTCTTGCTAGCCGAAATAACCAATATCCAATATTGGCTTACGCGCCAGGAGCGCTTCGGAGAGCTGGCCTCTAACAGGGTGCTACAGACCGTCTCTATCGTAGTTTTGCAGCTTGTCATGGGGTTGGTGCTACACGGGTCTTTGACCGGCTTGGTAATTGGCACAATGGCCGGCCAGCTTATTGCATTCATCGCCATCCACATTCGCACTCCGGAGCTGCGCCGCCCGCTTCCCGAAGACGCGCCCTCGATGCGCTCGATGTTAGTGCGCTACAAGAACATGCCTCTGCTAAACGGCCCGAACGTGCTTGTCGATTCGATTAGGAACATGGGCATCAACCTGCTCATCGGCTCCGTTGCGGTTGCCGCGTTGGGCCAGTTCCAGCTGGCCTGGGCAATCATGCAGGTGCCAATTGCGCTCATCGCTGGGTCAGTCTCGCAGGTCTTCCTGAAAAAGTTGGCGGTGACCGAACCCGGCAAGATGCGCACCCTAGTACGTTTTACGCTGGTCCGGGCCGCGATGGTGGCGGTAGTGCCTTTCGCCGCCCTCTTCGTGGTAGCCCCCTGGCTGTTCCCGTTCCTATTTGGCGCGCAGTGGGATCAGGCGGGCTACTTCGCCCAGGCGCTCACGCCTTGGCTCTACATGACGGTGCTGACTTCGCCCATTTCTAACATCTTTGTGGTCACCGAGAACCAGAAACAAATGCTGGTATTCGCCATTTTCTACTGCGTGGTGCCGCTAGCGTGGCTCTGGTTCTCACCGCTAGCTCTGCTGCCGTCTATATTTGTCTTGGGCGCCCTGATGGCATTCTTACTGGTCGTACAGCTGGTTATGGCCTGGTGCTGCGCCGCCCGCTACGACAAGCGCGCCTAGCCGAGCGCCTCTTTGTAGAGGGCGAGGTTCGCCCTGGTAAAAGCGGCTTCGCTGAAACGTTCGTGGGCGTGGGAGCGAATCTGCTGCCGGTCGAACCTGCCGGCCTCGGCCACTTGCACCATGGCGTGCGCGAGTGCCTCCGCGTTGTCGATAGGCACGGTTATCCCTGCCTCCGGTGGCACCATGAACTTGCCCGCCCAGGTGCGCGTGGCAATGCATGGCAGGCCGCAAGCTTGTGCCTCAGCCAGAACTGTGCCGCCGGCCTCCACAGCACTGGCAAGCACGAAGGCGTCAGCGCTACCCATCAGCGCAAATACCTGGTCGCGCTCTACGGCACCTAGGAACTCCACCGCGGCGTCCACGCCCAGGGTCCGGGCGTAATCCTGTAGCTGGTCGATTTCGCCGGGCTGCCCCTTGCCGCCAATCCGCAGGCGAAGTTCCGGCAGTTGCTCGCGCGCTTTCGCAAAGGTTGAAAGAAGCAGCTTGGGCCTTTTGTTTTCGCCCAAGTGGGAAACGTGCAAGAGGGTGAAGCCCTCCCCCGATTGCATGGGGGCATCAAAAGCTTCCTGCGGCACGGGCAGGGCAATGACCTGCCACGGAGCAGTGCGGTAGTACTCTGCCAACACGTCGGCAAAGGGCTGGGACACCGTCGCCCGCGCACCGGCCGCCCGCACCTCTTTGTAGATATGTTTGCCGCGCCCTACCCGCACATTCCGGTTGGTCGAGGACGGGCGATGCTCGGTGAGGCAGTAAGGAACCGCCCACTTGCGGGAGGCGCTAGCGGCAATGGTAATAGCCGGGTACACCGAGTGCGCATGGACTATGTCCGGCACGCCTTCCAATCGCTCATACTCACGCAATGCCCGCTGACACTGGACTTTGAACATCGCGGATTCTAGCGGCAGCCGCTCGTGAGGCATGCCTGCAACGGCTCCCCGGATGACCCGAATTCCGTCCTCGATAGTTGGCCGCAGCGTCAGGTCGACCTCCCACGGCTTAACCGCGTCCAGAGCCAGCACCCCAACCTTCATTCCGGCTGCCCGCAGCATGGCCACCTGTTCCCGGAAGAAAGAGCCGTTGAAGGGGCTCTTTTCGTTCGGATACCAAGAAGGAACCCACAATACGTGCAACCGTTTCTGCATGCTCTTGTCCTACCTTTGCTCGGCGAGCAGTACCTGCGCCACCTTTTCGGCAGCGGCGCCATCCCCATATGGGTGAGCCAATTCTGCCGGCGGTTCGGCAGGTAGTTCCCGCTGCGCTGCCCGCACTAGTTCTTCGCCCGGCTCTACCAGGACGTTCCATCCCAGCTTTACCGTCTCGACCCATTCCGTTTGGGGGCGAACAGTAGTACAGGGCACCCTGAGCATGAATGCTTCCTTCTGCAACCCACCCGAATCCGTGAGCACTCCCCTAGCGTGTAGCGCCGAAGCTATTAGCTCTGGGTAGGCAAGGGGCTTATGCAAGGCCAGGTTGCCTCCAATGCCATACAGGTCAATCCCGTGCTCCTCGCACTTTGCGACGAGTCGCGGATGAGCCAGCAGCACCACCTTGTGGGACACCTGGGACAGGGAAGTCAGAATGGCTCGCAACCTTGCCGGATCGTCCGTGTTTTCCGCACGATGAATAGTTGCGAGCGAATACGACTTTTCCGCTATTGCAAACTCCTGCATCACGGGCGAGGGCGAGCCTGCTACCTGGTCGCGCACTTGCAGGAGAATGTCGCCCATCACGTCGCCGACGATACGCGTCCTATCTGCCAGTCCTTCTTCCTTTAGGTGCGCGGCGCCCTCGGCGGTCGGGGTAAGCAGGAGGTCGGCCGCGTGGTCGGTCATTATCCGATTTATTTCCTCGGGCATAGCGCGGTTGTAAGAACGCAGCCCGGCCTCTAAGTGAGCAACCTTGTAGTGCAGTTTTACAGCACTTAGCGCACCAGCCAGGGTGGAATTTGTATCACCGTAAACTAGCACCCAATCCGGCTTCAGTCTTGCATATGCGTCATCCATTGCAGCAAGGATGCGCCCAGTTTGCACCCCATAAGAACCAGAACCAACTCCCAGATGAATATCCGGAGCCGGGATATTTAAATCGGCAAAGAATACGTCGGAAAGCATCGGATCATAATGCTGTCCTGTATGAATTATTTGATGTTCTATTCCCGCCTTAGCGAAGGCGTGAGCAATGGGCGCAAGCTTCACGAACTGCGGCCTTGCCCCTACAACTGAAACAACTCGCATAATCACATAATACAATGCTCCTCAGTACTTACTTATTGACTGTTTTTAACACCCAAATAGGTATAATTCACCTGTTGCAATTACTATATTAATTTTCCATTCAAAGAGGTTTATTTTGAGCGCATCGATGATATTCCACGCTCCATACCCCATGGAGCTTAACCCAACTTCAGCATCCAGATTGCGCCCTCTGCGAATGCGTGAAGCTTTCAAGCAAATAGGCTATGACGTGGTAGATCTTTCCGGCAGCACCCCACAACGGAAAGCCAGCATGAAGCACCTAAAGGAGCTATTGAGATCAGGAAAAAAGCCGGACTTTTTATATAGCGAAAATTCTACACAACCGAATGTTTTTTCCACAACGATTCGGGACGGCTTCGCCCCCACATTGGACACCCGCATAATGCGGATGGCCAATAACTCGAAAATCCCGGTCGGAATGTTTTATCGAGATATTTATTGGAAATTCTCATCAGAAAAAAACGGCCTGCTCGCCCGGCTATCCCCTACCTTCCACAAGCTAGACATGAAAGGGTACTTGAAAGCACACACGCATTTCTTCCTGCCCTCAGAGCAAATGGCGGAGTACCTGGATCTGCCGGAAAAAACTAGCTATTCCGCGCTGCCTCCGGCCGGGGACTCCAACCAAGTCTTACCGTTGCCAGACTCCGCTCTGACACTCTTCTATGTAGGCGGTATCGGCGCACACTACAAGCTGAATGCATTCATAGATGCGGCAAGGTCGATACCGCAAATTCGGGTAAATCTTGTCACCAGAAAGAAGCAATGGGACGAAGCCATAGCTTCCTACCCCACCTTCCAGTCGCCCCAAATTCATCCATATCACCTAAACGCCAACGAGCTAGATGATCTTTACGCACAAAGCCACATTGGAGTGTTGGCGGTTGAGCCTTCGGACTATCGCCGCTTCGCAGTGCCTCTAAAGCTCTTCGAGTACCTTTCCAGGGGCCGACCGATCCTGGTGACGGAGGGAACCGAAGCTGCCCGGATAGTTAGTAGTTTTAATGCCGGCTGGGTTGTCCCGTACACGGCGGAGGCTATTGCCGCTACTTTGCGGCGGTTGCAGGGTAATCGTGCCGAGGTTCAAGCCAAGGCAGCCAACGCGGTCTCGGCTGCGAAGGTAAATACCTGGGCTGACCGGGCTCGCACGGTAGCCGATACGCTAACCGGGAAGAGTAAGTAGATGCGCGTCGCCTACACCGTGGGCATCAGTAAGTGCCCTCCGACTTACTTCACTGTCCAGCACGCGGAGTTGATGGACAATGATGCTGCTCTATTTGGGTTGGTACTCGAAAAACACGACGCTTCGATTTCTATCCCATTCAAGGCGGCTGTTCCATCGATAGGTGGGCGTCTTCCTTTCCGAATGCGCGAATATTTAGAGCCCGCCTTTTTGCCTCATCTTTCCAACATGATTCGAAGGTGGCACCCAGATATCATCCACCAGCACTTCGGGGTGTGGTCTCGGCCTGCTGCCAGAGCCGCCCGGAAGTCTGGCATCCCTATGGTGGTAACCCTGCACGGTTTTGATGTTTTCCTGCGGTTAGCCCCACCTAGCACCCTTATGCAAAGGTGGCACCACCTGAACTTCGATACGGCCACTTCCACTGCCGCTAAGGTATTGCCGGTCAGTAAGTTCCTAGCTGACAAGGCTGCCCAGGCCGGCGTGAAAAAGAAGAAGATTCACGTCCACTACCAGGGCATCAACACGGATTTCTTCACCCCGCCCTCACAACCTGTTGAAAATGAAGTTCCCACTATTTTGCACGTGGGCGCCATCAGCGAGGCAAAAGGCATCCCCCGCCTACTTGCGGCATCGGCACTTATCGAGGACGAATTCCCCCACCAATTACAGCTGGTGGGGGCCGGCCCACTGGTTGGCTTCGTGAAGGACTTTGCCCGTTCTCACCCCCAAGTGCACTACCTGGGCAGCCAGAGTCGCCTCGGCGTGCGCGAGGCCATGCGGGCGGCAGATATTTTCGTCCTCGCAACCGAAAAGAATGGTAATCGGGAGGAAGCAGCAGGACTAGTGACGCTGGAGGCGCAAGCCTGCGCTACTCCCGTACTTGTGAACCGATCCGGGGGTGCCCCAGAGATGCTGGTAGATGGCGAAACAGGCCTCACCGCGCAACGGGGCAACGCTTCTGACATGGCAGCGCAGCTACGGGTGCTGCTGTCTATGAGCGCTGCCGAGCGGGCAGACATGGGCACCCGAGGGCGGAACTTCGTAGTAAAAGAACGCAGCCTCGCCCGTTCGTGCGCGCAGCTCGAAGAGATCTACCAGGCCCTTACTGCAAACTAGAGAGTTGCCCCTGAAAGGTTCATCTGCAGCAGGTACACGTCATCACGCAAGGCATTTGCTATTTGGTCGGTGATGCGGCCTTCCTCGCGCAGCTCCCCGACGTAGCCCAGGCGCAGCCGCAGGGCCTCTGTTTCTAAAGCTTCCATCGAAGCCGACAGCTCCTGCTTTTGCTTTGTGCGGTCTCCGTCCATCGGCCGGCGCTGCGTACGCATCTGGTATGCCTCTAGGCGTTCCCTGAGCAGGTCTGCCAGTTCTTGATGTTCCCCTACCAGGTGGGCTGCGGCCTCGTCCCCGTTAGCTTTGCGCTCGGCCAGTTCAGCCAGAGTTTTCTTTTCCAGCAATACCCGGGCAGCCAGGATTTGATGCGGATCTATCTGCTCACTTCCGGCGCGGTTTCGCCGCTGGAAGCCAAGTAGCAAACGCTGGAACAGGCGCGGCAGCGTTTTTAGCAGCCTGCGTTTTGTTTTGCCCCGGCGAATTAGCCCTTCCTTCGTGCGCGACAGGATCATCTGCAACTGCCTAAATGTTGCTTCGGTGATCTTTTCTTCTTCCCGCAAGGCGGCGGCATGATTCAGCTGGCCAGTGACAACTTGGAGCCGGGCCTGGCGAATCTGCTCGGCGTAGGTGCCGGCCTCTTCCAATTCCCTAATTTCGCGATTGTACCGCCTGGTCAGCGCCGCAACAGCGAGGGGCGCAGAGGTGCCGTGCCTACTGCGCAACGCACTGATGGTGCGGCGAAGCACTTCCGCCTCTCCCCAGCGCATTCGCGATTCTTCTTTCGCATCCCCCTTCTTCGGGGACAGCACCGGTAGCAGAAAATTCGCTAGCAGCAAGGTAACCAGAATGATCCCAGAGGCTAGAAAGATTAGTTCGTCCCTAGCCGGAAACGGTTTGGCGTTAGAGGCCATTTGGGGCAGCGTGAACATGATCGACAGCGTCACGGCCCCCTTAGGGCCTGCAAGCGTTGTGGTGGCAGCCTTGCGCAGCGGAACGCGCCATGTTCGCCCTCGGAGTGCTTCCATCACGTAAATCCACACGAAACGCAGGACGATGAGGGCGAAGGACAACAAGAAGACGAGCCCCACCATGGTCAGGCCACTTCCTTCGCGGCGCCATGAACTACGCATGACCGAGGGGAATTGGGTGCCCAGCAAGACGAACACAACCCCGTTCAGCACGAAAGTGAGCACTTCCCACACCGAGGACGACACCAGCCTAACCCTGGCGGAGTAAGAGGTGCCTACCCGCGGGGTGAATAACGTGGTGGTAAGCCCTGCGGCAACTACCGCCAGGATGCCGCTCACGTGCAAAGATTCGGCCAGCAGGTAGATCACGAAGGGGCTGAGCAGTTCGAAGGTCACGTGGAAAACGGTAGATTCAAGCCCGATCAGACGGACTATCCCCAATAGGATCAGCGAGACAATTCCCAGCACTATGCCGATTCCCAACCCGCCTAGGAAAGTCTTCGCGAAGGCGCTAGAGGCGTCCGCCACCGAAAAGAGACCGGTTACCGCGGCGGCCACCGCGAATTGGAAAGACACGATTCCAGAGGCGTCGTTGATCAGTGCCTCGCCCGAAAGGAGCGCGTTCTGCCTTTCGTCCAGTGCCACTGAGGGAGACAGCGCCGAGGTGGCAACCGCATCGGTGGGCCCAAGCGCGGCCCCCAACGCGAAGGCTGCCGCCAAGGGGACCGAGGGCGAGGCCCAGTGCAGCAGGAATCCCACCGCCAGTACGGAGGCGAAGACCAGGGCGATCGCAAGTGACAAGATGCCGCCCATGTTCTTTGCTAAAGCCCTTTTCGAAACATGCTTCGATTCGTCGAATAGTAGCGGCGCAATAAACAGGACCAAGAACAGGTCGGGGTCCAGCCCCAAGCTAAGCGGTTGGGAAAGGAAAAGTGCCCCCACTGCGCCTAGGACGATCTGTACTAGCGGCAAAGCTAGTCGGGGCAGGAACTGATCGAACACGGACGATAGCAACACGATGGTTGCGAGCAGGATAACGAAATGGAGAGTCTGCACGTTGTTCCTTCCAGGTAGCCACCCAGATTCTACTCAGACAGGACGGCACATTCACTCTAGGATGGAATGGAGCAGCGTTAGGAGAATCATGGACAAGCTGATCACCGTCGAAGAACACATCACTTACGAGGACATCTTCGCCAAGGTACGCGAGTTGGATCCTGCCCGTCCCAAGCGGATGGACCCGGAACTGCAAGAATTCCTTGGCGGCTATTTCGAGGGTGTGCAAGGCTGGGATTCGCTGACCGGCCGCCGTCTAGAACTGATGGATGAAGAGGGCGTGGACGTCCAAGTCGTCTCGCACGGGCACGGCTCTCCCGGCCAGCTAGCCCACCCCGCCGCAGTGGACATGTGTAAGGAGGTAAACGACCGGCTTGCAAAGATGATCAGCGAGGTACCCGACCGGTTTGCAGGTTTTGCCACGCTGCCTCTTATCGATCCCGCGGCCGCAGTAGACGAATTGCACCGCTGCGTTAGCGAACTGGGATTCCACGGTTCCCTAGTATTAGGGCGCTACCAGGACCTGTTCTTAGATCACCCGCGATTTAGGCCCATCTTGAAGGCACACGCGGAGCTGAACGTCCCCCTGTACATTCACCCCGGCCCGATCATGGATTCGGTGGCGAACGCCTACTATTCGGGCGGCACCTGGCCCGCCAAGGTCGACTACATGCTTGCCTCTTCCGGCTTTGGCTGGCACGTGGACGCGGGGGTACAGGTACTGCGCCTTATCGCCGCCGGCGTGTTTGACGAACTGCCTAACCTCAGGATCCTCTCGGGGCACTGGGGCGAAACCCTTCCCGCCTACCTGGAGCGGTTCGACGACCAGATCGGGATTGCTGCCACCTACCTAGAGCGCCCCTTCTCGCAGACCTACCGCGAGCAAGTGTGGATTACGCCCTCGGGAATACTGACGCCTGCGCAACTAAATCTGGCTATTGCCCAAGTAGGTGCCGACCACATTCTGTGGAGCGAAGACATCCCCTACATCAAGTGCAAGAACATTCGCACTTTCCTCGATGAGGCGGACCTCAATGAGGGCGATCGGGAAAAGATTGCCCACCGCAACGCCGAGACGCTTTTGGGACTGTGACCTAGAAGCGGTCCGGGCATCTTGTTAGCGTTATAGACGAGCCTTAGAAAGGATCGACATGAGTGAACTGACTGGAAAGAAGATCGCCGTCATCGCTACTGACGGTTTTGAAGATTCCGAGCTGACCTCCCCCGCACAGGCCGTAAAAGAGGCCGGCGCCGAGGTTGTCGTTCTAGCTCCCGAAGCGGGCCAGATCGAAGGCAAGAAGGGCACCAAGGTAGACGTGGACGCCACCACCGCAGACTCGGTGGAAGCAAGCTTCGACGGCATTATTCTGCCCGGCGGCACCACTAACGCCGACCACATTCGCATGGACGAAGCCGCCGTCACAATTGTGAAGAAGCACGTCGAGGCCGGCATGCCGCTCGGAGCTATCTGCCACGGCGCGTGGATCCTGACCGATGCCGAAGTGCTAGAAGAGCGCACTCTCACCTCCTACCCGTCTCTAAAGACCGACCTGATCAACGCAGGTGCCATTTGGACTGACCAGGAGGTGGTCTGCGACCAGGGTCTAGTTTCCTCCAGGACTCCAGATGATCTGCCCGCTTTCAACGCCAAGCTGGTAGAAGAGTTTGCCGAGGGCAAGCACTGAGCAATCGTTTTTCCGGTGGCTGGGGAGAAATTCCCCAGCCACCTTTTTGTAATTTGCCCAGCGAAGGTCCAGGTAAGTATCGTGACAGGTGGAAGGGGGCAAATGCTCAACCTAACTCCAAGACGGCGACGAATCGTTTATTCGCTCAGTTACGAGGTCATAGCCGTCTTTGCAACTGCCGCCTTCCTTTTAGTTTTCAACTTCGGCGCCTCCGGCTCCTTACTGATGGGCGTCATTTCTTCGACCGTAGCAGTCATCTGGAATTTCCTGTGGAATCTGCTTTTAGAAACGTGGGAAGAGCGTACAGATGCCGGCCCGCGCACCCCCCTGCGCCGCGCGGTCCAGGCCATAGGTTTCGAGGGCGGACTGGCACTGTGGCTTACCCCCATCGAGGCCTGGATACTGAACGTTTCCCTGCTAACGGCTCTGGCCTTAGAGGCCGGACAACTAGTCTTCTTCCTGTTCTACACCTACGCCTTCTCTTGGGTATTCGACCACTACGTGTGTGCCCCGCCGGTGGAACAGAAAGCCTCCGCAAGTATTCACTGAACCCCTTAGCGCCACCGGCAGGCGGAAAAAGAGCGGCGCCCTCGGCAGCGCGGCGGCGTACAAATCTGCTCCCACTCAAAGGGGCCGGAACCAGGGCAGGTAGGCTTGAACCATGCCAATTGTCCTGTCTACCTGTGTTGCCCGCCCTCATGACAATCCCGCAAGGAAGGGTTCCCGCACCGGAATCGAGAAGCTACCGCGCCAGAGCATAGACGTGTTTGCGCCCGGCCCAAATTACGGGGATGGTTCCGGAGTTACCGGCGATTTTATTGGCGATGCCAAGCATCATGGCGGCGCCGATAAAGCTGTCTACGCCTACGCGCGCGAAGAGTTGGACTTTTGGGGAAGGCGCCTCGGCCGGACGCTGCCCGACGGATACTTCGGGGAAAACCTGACCACCGAAGGCATCTGCTGGGCCCGCGCGATAATCAACCAAAAACTGCGGGTGGGATCCGCCCTTTTGCAGGTGTCGGTGCCGCGCACGCCCTGCCGCACTTTCGCGGTATGGCTCAACGAGCGCGGCTGGGTGAAAACCTTTACCGAACGCGGCGACTGTGGCTGCTACTTCCGTGTCCTAACGGCGGGCACAATCTGCCCCGGAGATCAGATCCATTTCGAGCCCTCCCCTACCCATGGCATTACAATGGGGCAAGCATTCGCAGCAAAAATGGGCAACAAAGAGGCCGCAGCGAAAGTAGTTTCCGCCGCCTGCCTGCCAGCACACCACCACAACAAGCTAGTAAAACTGCTGGGCTAAATACACTTTGGGCGCGAGCAGCAAGAACTGCCCGCGCCCACCGGTAAAAAATCTTAGACGTTGAACTTGAAGTCTACGATGTCGCCATCCTGCATGACGTAGTCCTTGCCTTCCATGCGCACCTTGCCGTGTTCGCGCGCCTCGTGCATGGAACCGTATTCCATCAGTTCGTCGTAGCTGATAATTTCTGCCTTGATGAACCCGCGTTCAAAGTCGGTGTGAATTACGCCTGCCGCCTGCGGGGCAGTATCACCCTTGTGGATGGTCCACGCCCGCGACTCCTTCTCTCCGGCAGTAAGGAAGGTCTGCAGCCCAAGAGTGTCAAAGCCAACGCGGGCCAGCTTGTCCAGACCGGATTCCTCCTGGCCTGCTTCCTGCAGCATCTCGCGGGCCTCGTCCTCGTCAAGCTCAACCAATTCGGCCTCGAACCCAGCGTCAAGGAACACTGCTTCAGCGGGGGCCACAATCTTGGCTAGCTCGGCCTGCTTCTCTTTATCTTCCATGCCGGCGCTGTCCATGTTGAACACGTAGATGAACGGCTTGGAAGTCATCAGCTGGAAGGACTTCAGCACGTCCGGATCTAGGTCGCGATCGCCCGACACGGAAGAGATGGTCTTGCCGTCCTCGAGGATCTTCTGTGCTTCCAACGCGGTGTCGAGCACTACCTGCTCGGTCTTCTTGCCGCGCACTTCCTTTTCCAGCCGCGGAATCATCTTTTCCAGCGTCTGCAAGTCTGCCAACACCAATTCGGTGGTGATCGTATCGATGTCCGAGGCCGGATCGACCTTGCCGTCCACGTGCACCACGTCAGGGTCTTCAAATGCGCGGGTCACCTGGCAGATCGCATCGGCTTCGCGAATGTTCGCAAGGAACTGGTTGCCCAGCCCTTCGCCCTCGGATGCGCCACGCACAATCCCCGCAATGTCCACGAAAGATACGGTGGCGGGCACGATCTTCTGAGAATCGTACAGCTTGGCCAGCTCGTTTAGCCGCGAATCTGGTAGGGGCACAACCCCCACGTTCGGTTCAATGGTGGCGAACGGGTAGTTCGCTGCCAGTACGGTCGCGCGGGTAAGCGCGTTGAACAGAGTCGATTTGCCTACGTTGGGCAGTCCTGCGATACCAATTGTCAAAGCCACGCATACAGTCTAGCTGCTTGGCAGTACTAACCAAATCTGTAGGGGTGTTCTGTTAGCAGGTGTGATCTGGCCCCGGCCTGCGTTTGCGGTCTTTCGGGTCTAGCTTGCCCGCCTGCATCAGGTCGGCCCGAAGGTTCTTCGGCAGCGAGAAGGTAACGGATTCTTCTACCGTGCGCACCTTCTCTACCGTGTCGAAGCCGCGCTGGCCTAGCCACGTAATTACGTCTCGAACCAGGATGTCCGGCACGGATGCCCCGGAGGTAAGCCCCACTGTGGTGGCACCCTCGAACCATTCTTCTTGCAGTTCATCCGCCTTGTCGATGCGATGGGCAGCCCCGGCGCCCGCTTCGAGGGCGACCTCTACTAAGCGCACTGAGTTTGAGGAATTGGCAGACCCCACTACGATCATGACATCAGCCTGTTTGCCAATCTGTTTTACCGCACCCTGGCGGTTCTGGGTGGCATAGCAAATGTCGCCCGAGGGCGGGTCGATAAGATTCGGGAACTTTTCCCGCAGTTTTTCTACGGTCGCCTTAGTTTCGTCTACCGACAGGGTGGTCTGAGATAGCCACACGACCTTGTCGGGGTCGCGCACTTGCAACTGGTCAATCTCGTCTGGCCCGTCGATGACCTGGATGTGGTCGGGGGCCTCCCCCTGGGTACCTTCGACCTCTTCGTGGCCTTCATGGCCGACGAGCACAATGTCGTAATCGTCCTTCGCGAAGCGGACCGCCTGCCGGTGCACCTTGGTAACTAGCGGACAGGTGGCATCGATGGTTTGCAACTGCCGCGCCTCGGCCGATGCGTGTACTGCAGGGGACACCCCGTGAGCAGAAAAGACTACGCGAGCGCCGGCAGGTACCTCGTCTGTTTCTGAAACGAAGATTGCTCCCCGCTTGCTTAGGGTTTCGACGACATACTTGTTGTGCACGATCTCTTTGCGAACGTATATGGGAGCCCCATAAAGTTCCAGAGCTTTTTCGACAGCGTCTACCGCCCGGTCTACCCCGGCGCAGTAGCCGCGAGGTGCGGCCAGCAGGATCTTCTTCTTTTCGCTCACGCCCCTAATGTACCTACTCTTTATTGCTCCCGCCCCGTTCGTGAGAAATATTTCGCTTTGGGCTAGCCTTGCGCCCCAAGCCGGCGGCAAAGCTATGGATATAAAACAGCCTTCGCGCAAAGTATGTAAAGCTTAGGGGGTGAACGCGAATTCGAACTTGGCTCCGCGAGCCTCTCTTACTACCCGCGATAACCCGTGGCCGCTGGCGTTACTGTCGACCAACATCAAGAAATATGTCGACCGCATGTCCGCCCTTTGGGTCGAGGGGCAGGTAGTCGAATACAAGCGCCGCCCCGGCACCCGCATGGCGTTCTTCACCATCCGCGATCTGCATCAGAACGTGTCGATGACAGTGAAGGCGTTCGCCGGAGTAGTAGACAAGGCAGGTCCCGGTTTTGACGAGGGCGCCCGGGTTGTAGTCAACGCGAAGCCGGATTACTACGAAGTCAATGGCTCACTGTCACTATTCGCCCACGAGATTCACACTTCTGGCTTAGGAGATCTGCTCGCGCAGATTGAAATGCTGCGCAAGCGACTGGCGGCAGAGGGATTATTTGCCTCCGAACGCAAGAAGCCGCTGCCATTCCTCCCCCGCGTCGTCGGATTGATCTGCGGGCGCAATGCCAAAGCAAAACACGACGTGATAGTAAACGCGCAGGCCCGCTGGCCTTCCACCCGTTTCGAGATCCGCGAGGTAGCAGTCCAGGGCGAACGCTGCGTTCCCGAGGTGTCTGCCGCCCTCGCAGAATTGGATCAGCTTGCCCAAGTCGACGTGATAGTGATTGCGCGCGGCGGCGGGTCGGTAGAGGACCTATTGCCGTTCAGTGACGAGGCAATAGTGCGAGCAGCAGCGAACGCTACTACCCCCTTGGTTTCAGCTATCGGCCACGAAACCGATGCTCCCCTACTGGATTTGGTTTCGGATTACCGCGCCTCCACCCCCACAGATGCTGCCCGCAAGATTGTGCCCGATGTGGCTGAGCAGGAAGTCTTGCTCACCGATGCGCGCACGCGGATGCAGCACCTGCTGCGCCAGCGCATCGACACTGAGCTCACCGGCCTTTCGAATCTGCGCGCCCGCCCCGTCATGTCTCGCCCCTCGGCCATGTTCGATGTCGAGGCCGAAAGGCTCAGTGGGGCCCGCGAGCGCCTGCGGCTGCGCACCCGCTCCCTAGTGGATATGGCGCAAGGGCAGGTAGATAGCGCCCGCCAAACTCTTAGGGCACTTTCACCGCAGGGAATCTTGGAACGCGGCTTCAGCGTGTTGCGGGGTCCCAGCGGGCAAATTATTACCTCCGCCAGCCAGATTAAGAAGGGCGATCTACTTGAAGGCCTGTTAGCAGAAGGCCGGATGGTAACCCAGGTTGTGGGCGCCACTTTGCCAACAAAGAAGGAAGAAAATGACTGACAATCTACCCCCGGTTCAGGAACTAAGCTACGAGCAGGCTCGCGATCAGCTGGTGGCCACCGTTCGTCAGCTCGAGGGCGGGCAGGTGCCGCTAGAGGACGCCCTCAAGATGTGGGAACGAGGCGAGGAGCTGGCAAAGCACTGCCAGGCATTCTTGGATTCGGCTATGCAGCGCCTAGACGCGGCTGCTCCGCAACAGGTACAGGATTAGCGTCCCAGGCGCCGCTCGCGTTGGGAGTAATCGCGTAGGGCACGCAGGAAGTCGACGCGGCGGAAATCGGGCCAGTAAGCTTCGCAGAAATAGAATTCTGAGTGGGCACTTTGCCACAGCAGAAAGCCCGACAGCCGCTGTTCGCCTGAGGTGCGGATAACCAGGTCAGGATCCGGTTGTCCCTTGGTGTACAGGTGCTCGGTAATGTCGCGTACAGTGAGGGCGTCGGCCACTTCTTCTAGGCTCTTGCCTGCCTGGGCCTGTTCTCGAAGGATTGCCCGCACAGCATCGGCTATTTCTTCGCGGCCGCCGTAACCTATGGCGACATTTACCTGCATGCCCTTGCAGCTGGCGGTCTGCGCTTCGGTGGCGCGCAGGCGGGCGGCAAATTTCTCTGGGAGCACGTCTTTCGCTCCCACTACGCGGATCTGCCATTTGCCAACCTGGGCAATGTGTTCCACCGCGTCAGCAATGATCTCGAAAAGAGCTGACAGTTCTTCCGGATCACGTTTTAGGTTGTCAGTGGAGAGCATCCACAAAGTGACGACCTCGGTGCCCACTTCGTCCGCCCAGCCAAGGAATTCTTCAATCTTCGAGGCGCCCTTCCTATGGCCAGCGCTGGCTTCGATACCAACAGATTTTGCCCAACGCCGATTGCCATCAAGAATGACCCCTATGTGACGGGGCATGTTGGCGGTATCGATCTCGCCGACTAGTCGCCGTTCGTATACCTCATATAAAACGTTGTAGGCCATGGCACCTCCTTTAAATAATGTAGTGCACACGCCGGGCCTTGTCTGCAATAAAACTTATCTGGCGAACATTTTGCGATTGGTAACAAATATTGTTACTGGCACGAGCCTTTTCATTCTGGCCAAAGCAATAAACCTACGCTAACGTAGGTTACGGACACGTAAGTTTAGGGGGCCCCTTGCACACGAGTGAACGTTCTTCATGGCACCGCTTAGACCCGCGGAATCTGGAATCCGTGGTGAAAAAGCCTCTGCTACGAGGTTGGTTTCATACGGTAGCCACCCCAGTTTCAATGGCCGCGCTACTGGTACTCATCGTCCTCACACCCACGGTGGTAGGGCGCGCCGCAGCCTCGGTATTCCTGCTTACCTCACTCATGCTTTTCGGCATCTCGGGGTTCTACCACCGCCACTACTGGGGACGCCTGGCAGATAAGTTCTTGCGGAACTGGGATCACTCAAATATCTTCCTGCTGATAGCAGGCACCTACACTCCAATGGCGGTTGGGGTGCTACCAACCCACGACATCCTAGTGCTGCTGCTAGTCGTATGGATTGGCGCTGGCGCAGGTATTGCACTGCAATGGCTGTGGCCCTCTGCCCCTCGCTGGGTTTACACCCCAATCTACGTAGTGCTGGGGTGGGTGGCCGTCTGGTATCTACCCGAACTAGCTCACTTCGGCGGACTAGCATTCACCTGGCTGCTAACAGCCGGAGGCATCTGTTACACGGTCGGCGCGATCGTCTACGGCTTCAAGTGGCCCGACTTCTCGCCCCGCTACTTCGGCTTCCACGAACTATTCCATGCCTTCACCTTGGCCGGTTGGGTATGCCACTGCATTGCCGCCTATTTTGCGCTATTAGGTTAGTGATTTTGCCGGCCCTAACTGTAGCTGGGGTGGCGAAGCTGGTATTCTAGGCGGCATATGTGCCCGGGCCGTCCCGGGCACCATGTTTTAGTAATGGAGGATGCTATGGCAGACACTACCTGGCTTACGAAGGAAGCTTATGACAAGCTCGTCGAGGAGCTGAACGATCGCCGCGACGTGCAGCGTCCCGATATCGTCAAGCGCATTGACCTGGCTCGCCAAGAGGGCGACCTGAAGGAAAACGGCGGATACCACGCAGCCCGCGAGGCGCAATCAATGAACGAAACGCGCATCGCCCAGCTTGAAGAACTGCTCGAGAACGCTGAAGTCGGAGAAACCCCCGCCGACGACGGGATCGTAGAACCCGGCATGATCGTGAACGTGAAGATGGCAGGACGCGAAATCAAATTCCTGCTAGGTACCCGCGAAGCCTCTGAAGGCCTCGGGGTCGAAGTCTTCTCTCCTGACGCCCCCATCGGCAAGGCCCTCATGGGGCACAAGAGCGGCGAGACCGTAACCTACACGGCTCCTAACGGCAAGGACATCAAAGTCCAGATCGGCGAAGTAAAGCCGTACACCGCCTAAGGCGTATATAAATTTGTGGGGGCAGCGACCGCTGCCCCCACAAATTTTTTAAAGCTACTCGTCTAACTGACTGCGCACAGCCTGCTCAACCTGAGCGCGCTGGGCGATGCTAGCCTCATCGTCCTCGCCAACTGCCTTCTGGGTTTCCGCAGCGGCGACGACCTCTATATCTACGTCCTTGGGCGCACCTGGGCCGCCTTCGTACTTCTTGCGCGCTTCAGCCGCCTGCTTCAAGTTATTAGCCTTCGGCTCTAGCGACTTGGCAATCTCCTCATCCAGCGTGCCGGGAGCTCCCCCAGGCCGCTTCGGGTCGTAGACCAACCGCAGGAACGGATCGTAGCCGTGCAGGTACATGACCACGGTGTTGACAAACGCCATGAGCGGAACCGAGAACATGGCGCCAGCGATCCCCATGGTAAATCCGCCTGCAGCAACAGCCAACAACACCGCCAGTGGGTGCAGCGAAACCGCGTTCGACATAAGCAGGGGCTGCAACAAGTTCGATTCGATCTGCTGCACTACCAAAATGGCGATCAACATAAGCAATGCAACTGTTAGGCCCTGATCCACTAGCGCAACCAGCACGGCAATGGCGCCCGTGGCAATAGCACCAACAATCGGAATGAACGCGCCCAAGAACACCAGCACGGCAATGGGCAGAGCAAGCGGAACCCCAAGCACCGCCGCCGAGATTCCGATGCCAACCGCGTCGATCGCAGCAACTTCCATCTGGGCACGAGCGTAAGAAGAAATAGTCACCCAACCGCGGATCGCGGCCTCGTTCGCGGGGTTACGAGCAGCCTTCGGCATGCACCGAACAAAGAACTGCCAGATCTTCCGGCCGTCCTTTAGGAAGAAGAACACGCAGAACAGCACCATTAAAGCCGAGGTAACAATATTGGTAATGGAAGAGGTGATAGCGAGCGCCCCGGAGGCAATACGCGAACCATTAGACTGCACAAACGAACCGATCTCGTTTTGCATCTTGCGCACATATTCTTCTATCTGCCCCTGATCCAGTTTCAGCGGGCCATTCGCAATCCAATCTACTGCGTCATCCAGGCCACCTCTAGCTTTAGCGGCGAGAGGACCGATATTGGCCACAATTTGGCTAGAAGATAGATAAAGCAGACCACCTACCAGGCCCAGTCCAACTAAGAGGGCTACTACCGTACCCACCGTGCGCCATAGCGGCGTCGCCGGGAACAGCCTCACAATCGGTTCGAGCAGTACCGTTAGCAGCAGCGCAATCAACAGCGGAATAACCACCACAGTCAGTTTCGATAGCAGCCAAAGCACAGCTGCAGTAGCGATGCCAACCAGCAGCAACCGCCAAGACCATGCGGCTACCACCCGCAACGTTGGCGACACAGCCTGGGCTGCGTCCTCGAGTTCGACGGGCGCCTCCGCCACATGCTTGCGCGGCTTCCACCTTGTTGTCTGCTTATCCTGGCGAGCATCCTTGATCTTGTCTAATGCTCGTCTAACCGCACCGGCAAAATCCGGGACACGTTTACTTTCCTCTGTAGCCATCATTCTTCCTTGTTCGAGTTCTGGATCAACCTTATCGGCTATAGAACATCTACCCTAAAATAGTGCCTGAATACTCTTTCATTACTGGAGGTATTATGGTTTTCTTCCCTACCGCTAACACAGTTCCCACTGTGGCCGGACGTCACCCTGTACTAGGTACCTCGCCAGACGGGCCATTCGACAAGAACGTCCGCACGATCTATCTAGCGATGGGATGTTTCTGGGGCGCCGAAAGGATCTTCTGGAATACTCCCGGAGTGCTCAACACCTCCGTTGGTTTTCAGGGAGGCACGGTTGCCAACCCGTCTTACAAACTGGTTTGCACTAACACCACTGGCCACGCCGAAACAGTCAAGGTGATCTACGATCCTACCGCCATCTCTGACGAGGGCGTACTAAAGGTTTTCTGGGAAAACCATGACCCGACCACGTTAAACCGCCAGGGTAACGATCGCGGTAGGCAATACCGAAGCGCGATTTTTACTACTACAGACGGGCAGTACAGCGCAGCTGTCGCTACCAAAGAAGCCTTCGGGAAAGTACTTGCCGAAGCCGGAAAAGGCCAGATTGTAACCGAGATTCACGAGCCCAGCGAGGACCTGGTGTTCTACCCTGCCGAGGAAGAACATCAGGCGTACCTATTCAAGAATCCGGATGGATATTGCATGCACGGACCTAACGGCTTCTCGTGTCCGACGGGAGTCCTGTAAATGTAAAAGTGGCCCGGCAGCGCCGGGCCACTTTTAGTTTGGGCTAAAGAATTCCAAGTACGTCAGTTACGAAGACTAGGGTGTCGCCACCCTTAATTCCTGCCTGCGGTACGCCTCGCTCGCCGTATCCCAGTTCCGGCGGGATGGACAGCAGCACGCGGGTACCGACCTTCAGCCCCACCAGTGCACTATCCCATCCCGCAATAACCTGGCCGACGCCCACTTGGAAGCTGAGCGCCTGGCCCCGGTCGTAGGAATTGTCGAAGACGTTGCCGTCCCAAACCTGACCTAGATAGTTACAGGCGATGTAGTCGCCTTCTTCAACGACTTGCCCATCGCCTTCCTTGATTACGGAAACTTCCAGCTCGGCAGGAGCCTGCTGGCCGGAAAAGACTAGCTTCGGCTTCTGGCCAAAGCTACCTTGCACCTGTGGCAGTTCTTGTTCACTCATGGTCTTAGGGTAATAGAAAACGCGCCCGAGGGCGCGTTTTCTATTAGCGTTTATGCTGTCCTGCTAGTCATTTCGCATGGATGCTAAAACGCGGAGCAGGTGAATGTATATGTACACAGTGTCGAGGACGATACCGAAAGCAATCCTCCAGGCTAGGGAGCGCTGCGCGCCAGTTTCTACTGCCTGACGGGCAACCTCAAAGTCCAGAATTAGGCAAATAGCGCCGACGATCACCGCGAACAGCCCTACCAGGACGCCCAACGGAATGCCCATGACCCTTACGGAGTCAAGGCCCACCGGGTTCGAAATGACCCCGAACATTGTGAGCAGCCAGGAGGCGATCGAATACACCAGGATGCCGATCAGCGAAATGAGGGCGAACTTCATCATCTTGGAGCTGCCGCGCACGTAGCCCGAACGGAACAGGACCAAGGTGACCCCAAAGATGGCGGCGGTACCCACTAGGGCCTGCATTACAACACCGGGGAACGAATACTCAAAGGAATATGAGATTCCACCTAGGGCCGCGCCCTCTAGCAGAGAGTAGGCGACGAAGAGCCCGGGGCTAACCGTGCGCTTGAAGATGCAGAACATGGACACAATTAAGGCGCCAATGGCACCAATGGAGGCTGCCATTCCCCCTAGTTGCGGGATGTACTGGCTGGCCACGGCCGTACCCAATCCTGCCAGGAACAGCAGCCCCAGCATGATGCCCGACTTGTTTATGACGTCCTCGTAAGTGATAGCGCGATCGGGTGCACCAACGTACTGGCCCTGGCCAGTGCCATAGGGAGCCTGCTGAGAAAAATGGCCCGATTGTGTGCCGTAGCCAGAGTGCTGCGTGAACTGGCCCTGCTGAGGCGGAACGTAGCCTTGTTGAGCGACGCGCCCCTTGCTCAGGTCCTGTTCAACGCCGTTGATTACAGGGTTTGCCATCAGTTTCTTCCTTAACGTATGAGTTGCGTTTCACCGCCATTGTATTGCCTGAGTCTAAGAATGCACTGTGGATACCAAGGTTTTCACGCAAAGCAATATCTACTCCGCTCCCTGAAGTAGCGTTCGCCTACGATAACTATAAGCTATATAAATCTAAAATCATTCTTTTGTAAATTAGTTTTACTTCTTCAAAAAATATTATTATCTAGTAGCAGAGAAAAACGAACAACGACGTCATCGTAGGAAAGCATGCTCCAACAGCAATAGCGCGCTCCTCACTACATGGAGAGGCTCCGGGAATTACATTCTCCACTTGACGCAACTTTTGCAGCGAAAGAAGGGACATGAGTTTACAAGCACAGAACAAGACGTTTTTCCCCGACGACAATCACAACCGGGAAGAAATGGAGAATAGCTATCGACATGTTGCCCGCACTGTCGAGAATTTTACTGGCAGATGCAAAGCTGAGCTGGTAGTAAACTCCGAAGTGGTAGACCTCCCTTCCCCTCTTGGAGAAATCCTCATAAATGCGGCGACAATACTAGCTACATGGCAACCAGTGACAATCTGCCCTCACGAAAAATTGATCTCTTTTCAGGACGCTGCTGATTTACTTGGCGTATCACGCTACACGGTGGCAGAGCTTTGCAAAAAAGGCGAATTGCCCTACCATGTCGTAAATAAATACCGTAAGCTATATTTAGCCGATGTGATCGACTATCTGAATAAATCCTTAAAAGAAGAGCATCGGCTCACAGCCCCCAAAGTGGATGCCATAAATTTAGTGCGAGCTTTTGAAGAAGATCCCCAGAAGGCTTCCGATCTAGTTCGGCAGAACAGACAGGACGACTAGCTTCACACCGTTTGCTGGCACCTTCTAAGAAGGTGCCAGTTTTTTATAGGCACGGCCGGTCCGCCCCACAGGCCGCTTAAACAATTGGGGGGAGGCTCCGAAGAGCCATCCCCCCAACTTGTTTATTGCCTAAAACTAGGCGCGCTTACGCGTAGCGAGGCATACGCCGCCGCCCGCTAGCAGCAGGGCAAGGGAAACTCCCCCGACCACTCCAGCGGTGGTACCGGTGTGAGCCAATGCGGTATCGCTCTTGGCCGAAACAGTCGCACCAGAAGCACCCTTCTTGGTGGCCTTATCAGCCACACCAGTCTTGGCGGTCTTCTTCACGACGACCTTCTTGACGACGACCTTCTTGCCGTCGGTCTTGGCAGTCTTCTTAGCGCCCGCCTTGTTAGCTGCAGTCAGATGAGCTGCTGGAGACTTCTGCTTCTCAGCCTTCTTAGCAGGTGCCGGCTTTGCGGGAGCCTCAGCAGGCTTCTCCAGCTGAGCCTTCTGGGAGTACTTCCACAGCTTCTTAGGCAGGTACTTAACCTTACCCTCGTTGTAGGCGACAACAAGCTTCATGTCGTCACGAGACAACTTTTCTGGACTTAGCGCGTCGCTGTATTCCTTCTTAGCCTTGGCACGAGCATCCTGAACATCCTTGCTCTTTGCCCACTCCTCATAACCAGCCGGAACCTTATCAGTAAGCGCGTTCTTGTAGTTTTCCAGCTTCTCACGAGTTTCCCGCATCTTCTTATCTACATTGCCAGTGTGGCCGTAGTCGTTTTCCTCAGCCTTCTCGGCAGGCTTAGTCTCGGCAGGGGTCGGAGTGGCAGCGTGATTGGCGTGGTCACCTTCGTGTCCGGTACCAGCATTGTGAGTAGCCGGCGCAGGCGCAGTGTGATTGTGGGCGGCGTCGGTGGCCGGAGCATCTGCTGCCATAGCTGGCAGCTGCACCATGCCGCCTAGCATCAGCGCTAGAACACCAGTTGCGCACACTTTAGTAGTTTTCCGCATTTTATCCTCTTTTCGAGATTTATATTGTTGAGAACTCACGCGCGTTGGATTTAATTTAGCACATTTTCCAAACTCCAGTAACTGCGAAAAATTATTTACTAGCGCCCACCGTCAATAATTTTTCGTCAAATTATTTTTACTAAATACGTAATTTGCCATTTATTGTCATCTACGTTCACAATTCAACAGCTTCGTTGCCCCAAAACCCACAATATGGCGCAGTTTTACCCACATTTTCCCCTCCAACCTCCCCAGCACGCTCCAACTCTCCAGCATGTCTTAGTTCTAGGAGTCAGCAATTTCTGTTTCACGCAACTAAAGCTCGCACATAAAAGCAATAGAGGAGCAATGTTAATTTTTTGCTATTTAAGCACATTAAATACGGCAAGGATTTTTTTATAGAAAGAATTTATTAGCTACTCGCCGGTATTTACTGCGCCTCACATCTTGTTTTCCCAGGCAGCGCTGCTCCTGCGTCCGCGCATCATCACTGGTAGATTGCAAGCTATTCGCAGTAGAAAAGGTGGTGTTTATGAGACTCTGGTCGCTCTCGCCCTCTCTACTGGACCGGAGGGCACTGGTAGCCTGCTGGAGAGAAGCATTATTAGCGCAAAAGTGCTTGCGGTAAGAACAAAGGGATATAGAAACCACCCACAATTACAGCGATTCCGCAACCGCTCCGCCCCACCTAGCGCAATTGCTGCTTTTCTTAACGGACTAGCGGAAGAGGCAACTAAGCGCGGTTACACCTTCAACACCACACTCATTCTGGCTCCCCCAACCGAAGAAACCATCCCACTCGCGTCGGGCAGCTAACCTTCGAGTTAGAACACTTGCGCGCCAAGGTTGCCGCCCGCGCTCCCGAAGAGATGTACAGGCTTAGCTTGACTCCTCCGATTGCTCCCTGCCACCCACTATTTGCTGCAGTCTCCGGCCCTGTTGCTAACTGGGAACAAACCAAGAAATAAGGCACACTCTTAGCCCATACGCGTTAGCATGAGCTAAGACAAAGCAGTCCCCCTTCTATTACCAAGGAAGAACAGAGCTCACATGAGTACCCTCGCCCTGACAGGTAGCCACCTAATTGACGGCACCGGATCCGTACTGGATGATGCCACCCTTCTTATTTCCGAAGGCAAAATCACCTACGCCGGCCCCGCCACAGATATCCCCGACGGCTATCCGGTGGTCGATTGCTCCGGGAAGACCGTCATGCCCGGATTGGTAGATTCGCACCTCCACTTCACCGGCAACGAATCTGATGACGATACACAGTGGGTTCTAGACGATCCCATCTACAAGACGGTGGTAGCAGTTCAGCAAGCTCGCGACGCACTCGAATCAGGGCTAACGACCGTTGCAGAAATATCGCGTGCGGGGGTGCAGATTCGCAACGCTATCAATGCGGGCATTATGCAGGGGCCGCGCATGGTGTGCACCGGCATGGGCTTTTGCCGCACTGGCGGCCATGGCGATTCCCACAAGCTGCCGCTGGAATACAACAACTGTTCCCATCCCTGGGCACAGCGCGTCGACGGGCCGTGGCCGCTCCGAAAGGCTGTTCGAACTAGGTTGCGTGAAGACGTCGATGCAATCAAGATCTGGGCCACTGGGGGCGGCATCTGGCGTCACGACGACAAGCTGCTGCAGCACTACACGGACGAGGAAATCCAGGCCGTAGTGGATGAAGGCAACATGGTGCACGTGCCGGTATGGGCTCACTGCGAGGGATACGAAGGGGCACTAGCCGCTGCTAAAGCCGGGGTACACCTGATCATCCATGGGCAGACTTTGAACGAGGAAACTTTGGACATAATGGCAGAAAAAGGCATCTACTTCTGCCCCACTATTCAGTTCCTAGAGCAGTGGTTTAAGACCTACCCGCCGGAATACAATCCGCAGCAGGACAACTATCCGGGGCAGACCCGTACCGAACGGGAACTAGCCCGCGTCTACGACAATCTTCGAAAGGCCCGCGACAAGGGCATCGTGCTTACCACTGGTTCGGACTCATTTTGCTCTTCCCTTACCCCGTACGGCACTACGCTGATCGGCGAGGTCTATTCCTTTGTAGAGAAAGTGGGATTCGATCCGCTCTTCGCCCTCACCTGCGCCACGAAAAATGGCGCCCAAATGCTGGGAGTTGACGATGTGACCGGCACACTCGAGGCCGGCAAGAGTGCCGATCTGCTAGTACTTACTGCCGATCCACTGCAAGACATTCGCAACTTGAACGTTGCCAACATGGAACTGATCATGAAAGAGGGCGAGGTAGTAACCCAAAAATAGAAAGGTCTGGGCGCTGCCGCGAGTGGTGCCCCCAGTGGGACTCGAACCCACAACACATCGATTTTAAGTCGATTGCCTCTGCCAATTGGGCTATGGGGGCAGCTAGTACAGATTAGCCTATCTGGGCGCATTCTCTAAATCATCCGCGCATTGTCACAAAGTTCCAACGTGGATGTTTCCCGTTCTTATGGTTACACTGACCGGGACAGACAACTAGGAATGTTCGCGCCACCTACAAAGTGGCACATGGCAAACCGCGAGCGCAACGATTTACCAAAGGACAGGATGTCCGTGCAAAAGACGAACGCTAATCTTTCCCGACTACGAACAATCGCCCACAAACTGCAAAATGATTCCGCAGCTGGGTTACTCTTGATGGCTGCTGCCGCATTGGCACTGGCCTGGGCTAATTCCCCTCTTCGGCACCTATATGAGGCGATAAGTGAGGCCCATCTGGGGCCAGCTAACCTCGGGCTAAACATGTCGGTGACGCATTGGGCCCAAGATGGTCTGCTAACTGTTTTCTTCTTTGTGGTTGGCCTGGAACTAAAGCAGGAATTTGTAACAGGTTCACTGCGTGAGCCTAAACAGGCCGCGCTGCCAATGCTGGCTGCCATCTTTGGGATGGTTGGGCCTGCTGCGCTTTACACTACGCTGGTATTCCTGCAGGGAGCCCCCACCGCTGCCAGTGGGTGGGCAATACCGGCAGCTACTGATATCGCTTTCGCCATGGCTATTCTGGCGATATTCGGGAAGGGGCTACCGCCTGCCGCCCGCACCTTTCTACTGACTTTGGCAGTCGTTGACGATCTGCTGGGAATACTAGTCATTGCCATTTTCTATCCGCAGGGCGCCCTAAGCTTTGTCGACCTCGGTCTGTGTTTGCTGGCAATCGCGGCCTTCGGGGCCTTGGCCCAGCTGCGGCTCGGCAGATGGTATTTGCTGCTTCCGCTCGCAGTCTTAGCCTGGTATTTCATGTATCGCTCCGGCATCCACGCCACCATCGCTGGGGTTGGCCTGGGCATGGTAGTGCCCGCAAAACGTCGGGCAGGTGAGGAAGAATCGCTCACGCACAGCATGGAAAAGAAGGTCACTCCTTATTCAGCTGGAGTGGCCGTACCCATCTTTGCGTTCTTCGCCGCGGGGGTAAACATTGTGGATACTGAGGGCGGGGCTGCAGCCATGCTTACCCACCCTGTAGCAGTCGCCGTGATGATTGCGCTCCCGCTGGGCAAATGCCTCGGAATTTTCGGGTCCGTGCTTGCCCTTACGAAGCTGACGCCGCTGCGCCTGGGAGGCGGCGTGGATTATGCGGACATACTGCCCATCGCCTTTGTGGCGGGCATCGGCTTCACCGTGGCTCTACTGATTGCGTCGCTAGCATTCTCCGCCAGCGGGGAATTCACCGAGGCCGGCCGGTTGGGCGTAGTACTGGGCACTGCCATATCCGCGCTGATCGGGGCCCTGTTACTGCGGCGCCGGGTTTCTAATCCGACCCGCGGCTCACAGAAGGCTTAGCGCGATCCCATCCAAAATGTCGCGGCTGGAGCAACGCACCTGGCTAATGCCTGAAGCGTCCGCTACGGCCGCGACAATTTCTTTCCAGATGAGGGCGCCCGCACCAATTACGTCCTCGCGCCCACTGGGCATGTAGGGCAATCGGGCCCGCTCCGCGACCGTCATGGTGGCCATCTTTTCGCATGCTGCGATCATCTCCTCGCAGCTAAGGACGGCGCTGTCTAAGGCCTGCTGGTTGTCATAGCTGAGTCCCAAGGCCATAGCCATTACCGTGTTCGAGGTGCCGGCAACCCCCACCAGAGCCTTTGTATTCTTCAAGCTGACGGCGGCATCAGCCTGAGCAATCAGCTTCCGCGCCTGTTCGCTAGCGCGCGCGTTCGCCGGCGATGCAAGGTCGATCCCGTCCTCGCCCGGAAAATACCTTTCAGTAAAACGTACCGAGCCCATAGGGGTCGAGAGGCATTTCTGCTCTTGTTCATCACCCAAAATAAATTCGGTGGAGCCACCGCCAATGTCGACGATCAGCGCGGGCAAAGGTGGCACATTGCCACTGAGGGCGCCCTGGAAGGACAGGCTCGCCTCTACACTTCCCGGAATCACCTGCGGGCTCTGGCCCAGAATCTGCTTAATGCCGCCCACAAAAACTTCCGCGTTCTTTGCATCGCGCGAGGCCGACGTGGCCACAAAACGAACTTTCTCGGCTCCGAAATCCGCTATTTTTTTCGCATATTCTTGTGTTGCCGCGAAGGCCCGTTGCAGGGCAGCCTCACTGATTTGGCCAGTCGCATCCAGATTCTCGCCTAGCCGGATCACCTTCATGGTCTTCGTAGAACGGAAGATCTTGCCGTCCTCGCCCTCGGCTAATATCAGGCGGATGGAATTGGTCCCACAATCAATTCCCGCAACTTTACGCATTGCAGTAGCACTTCTTAGCGTCCCACTCGCCGCTCTGGGCTATCTGCTCCAATGCCAAATCCCCCACCGGATTCACGCCCGGCCCGGAAGCCAAGGAATGCCCGATCAAGGCATGCAAGCACTTGACCCTGGTAGGTAGTCCCCCAGCGGCCACTTTCGCGATGGCCTCTGGCACCTCGACGCCAGCTTGAAGCGCCACCTGTTCGCGCTGGCGCAAGTAAGTTTCATAAGCCTTCTTGTAGCGGGCAGCGAAGTCTAGATCAGCCAGCATGTCCTGGTAGGTTTCCATCTGCTTGTCTGCCTCGAGCCTGGAAGCAGCTTTCACAATTGCCGGGTGGGACAGGTAGAAGACAGTGGGAAACGGTTCCCCGTTCTCTAGTACTGGCGCGGTAGCAACCACCAGCGGCTTCGAGCACACACAACGTGCCGCAATTCCCACCACGCCTCGGGGAATGCGCCCTAGCTGCCGTTCCAGTTCTTCCAGATCTGCCTCAGTTGCCTTGGTAATGTTCAATTGTCCTGTTCCTCTTTTTCCTTTGGCACTTGCGTGGCGCCCTCTTGCGGACTTCCCTTACTGCTTTGCTTTCCGGCCTTAGCTTTAGAGGCCTTCCCTGCAGTTTTCGTGGTCTGAGACATGATCATAAACCACGGTTCCTTCGGCCCCTTATGGGACTCGATCTGTGCCTTCTGCTGGTACTTCTTGCCCGGATCCATTACCACGTACTGGGTTTCGCCCTTCTTCACATAACCCAGGCGTTCGCGGGCCTGCGAAGCCATAAAAGCCGGATCAGACCACCTTTTCACCTGCCGCCGCAGGTCTACATTTTCATCCTTTGCCTGCTCTAGTTTCGAATGCAACGCCCGAGCCTGCCCAATCTGATCCAACAGGTTAAACACGGGCGGGACAATAAAAGCCCCCACCAGTGCAATGATTCCAAGGAGGGCCACCACCGACACGCGCAGACGCGGTCCGCGCTTGAATCCTAGCGAGAGGACGTGGGCGTTCCTTGCCTTTTTTGCCCCTGTCTGCTTCGCTTCTTCTACCGCCGAGGACGAGGTCCGCCGAAATCTTGAGGGCGACTTTCCCGGGCGTTTAACTGCTGACGGCTTAGCAGCAACCTTGCTTCCCCTACCGCTTTCAGCCTGCCGGGAGGTCGACCTGCCAGCGCGCCCGCTCTTTGCCGGTTTCGCTGCCGCAGCGCTCCTGCGCACGAACTTTGGCGGCCTCGGCTGTGGTTTTCCGCTACGCACAGTTTTAGAAGATGCTGCCGCAGCAGTTGGGCTATGCGGTTCGCGGGTAGGCGCAGCTGAAGAGCGCCTTTGCGCTCGTTGCGGCGGCCGTCTAGTTCCCATGGTTCAATCATGCCAGCAAAGTGACAAACTTTCGTTCTTCACTGCGGGCCTGCCGCCCAGTTGAGACAAAAATAAAACTGGGCTTACCTATTTCGGGTAAGCCCAGTCTTCAGTTAGCCCTTAGGCCTGGAAACGCGGGAAAGCGTTGCGGCCTGCATATACGGCTGCGTCGCCCAGCTGCGACTCGATGCGCAGCAGCTGATTGTACTTGGCAACGCGCTCAGAACGAGCCGGTGCACCAGTCTTGATCTGACCGGAGTTGGTAGCAACTGCCAGATCAGCAATAGTGGTGTCTTCCGTCTCGCCACTGCGGTGCGAAGTCATGGTGGCGTAGCCGCTGCGGTGAGCGTTCTCTACAGCATCCAGGGTCTCGGTTAGAGTACCGATCTGGTTTACCTTCACCAGCAGTGCGTTAGCAACGCCCTGCTTGATGCCCCTGGCCAGACGCTCGGGGTTGGTGACGAACAGGTCATCGCCAACCAGCTGCACCTTGTCACCGACATGCTTGGTCAGCTTCGCCCAGTCTTCCCATTCGTCCTCGGAAAGTGGATCCTCGATGGACACGAGCGGGTACTTGTCGATCAGCTGATCGTAGTAGTTGACCATGTACTCGGTGTCGCGTGCTTCGCCTTCGAAGTTGTACTTGCCGTTCTCGAAGAACTCAGAGGAAGCAACGTCCAGTGCCAGAGCAATATCCTGGCCGGGCTTGAAGCCAGCCTTCTCGATTGCCTCGACAATTAGATCCAGCGCAGCAGCGTTGGATTCCAGGTTCGGTGCGAAGCCGCCCTCGTCACCAAGACCGGTGGAAAGACCGCGGTCCTTGATGACCTTCTTCAGGGTGTGGTAAGTCTCGGCGCCCCAACGCAGTGCTTCAGCGAAGGAAGAAGCCCCAATAGGAGCAATCATGAATTCCTGAATGTCGACGTTGGAATCCGCGTGGGAACCACCGTTCAGGATGTTCATCATGGGGACGGGCAGAACGTGCGCGTTCGGCCCACCAATGTAACGGTACAGGGGCAACATTGCGGATTCGGCAGCAGCCTTCGCAACGGCTAGGGAAACACCCAGGATGGCGTTGGCGCCCAGCTTACCCTTGTTGTCAGTGCCGTCCAGATCCAGCATGATCTGGTCAATACGGCGCTGGTCCTCAGCATCCTCGCCACGGATCTCGGGGCCAATCACATCTACAACGGCCTCGACGGCATCCTGCACGCCCTTGCCCTGGTAGCGCTTCTCGTCGTCATCGCGACGCTCCACGGCTTCGAAAGCGCCGGTAGAAGCTCCGGATGGAACCGCTGCACGGGCAGAAACCCCGTCCTCGAGAAGAACGTCTACCTCGACGGTGGGATTGCCGCGCGAATCCAAGATCTCGCGTGCGCTTACGTTAATGATGCTTGCCACGTGATACTCCAATCATTCTGTTGGCCGCTAATACACCTCTAGCCTAGTCTGGAAGTGAGCCAAGTTGCATTAACGATCCCACAAAAAAGATCGCTGGGAGCTTACAGGGCGCTAACATGGTAGAAGGCGCTGACATAAGTCCCAGCGAAATTGTGGTCTACGCTACTGAGCCGCCCCCATGTTAGGCGCGGTAACCACGTTGGCCGGCAGGGCATTTCCCGGCCTGCCGTCAGAGCGCATCTTCCCGTAGCGGGGGCTGAGCGAGACATCGTGCTTGGCATTGCTGTCAAAAACCAGCCCCGACTTCTGCCCCAGCCCATTCATCACCGTCATGGTTTGCAAGAACCGCACGGACAGGTCAGAAACATCCATCTTCTTCAGCTGGCCAGCCTGCTGCTGTTTAGCGATCTGCGAGCGAATCTGCGAATCCGTAGCGGGCAGCTTCTGCTGCTTGACTACATCTTGCACGCCGGGCGAGATGGACAGGAACTGAGCTACGTAAAGATTGTTCAGCTTCTGCCCGGTCAGCTCTGACAGCTGCTGCGCAGTCTGCGAGATCTGCGCGTCAGAGTACTGCTTGCCATCAATGGTTAGGGCTGCTCCTGGGTGAGCCGAGCAGGCGGACAGTGCCAGGGCGGCACCGGCTCCCAGGGCTAAAAACTTCGATAACTTCACTGCTAGTTTCTACCTTCCTCGCGTAATCTACTTCAGTGTATCTAAATGTGCCTTCACCGGGCTCCCTGGGCGAGGGCGACGTTTCGGGCAATCTGTTCCGGCCCCACCGCGCCGATTGGGGTGGCAACCAGTTTCCCCTGCGCATCAATAACGAAATGCGCGGGGATTCCCGAGACCCTGTAGCTGGCCGATAGCTGTGTATCCTCGTCCGCAATCACCGGGTAGGCCAGGCCCAGCTTCTTCGCGTAGTCACTGGCATCTTTTGCGCTTTCAGCATTGATGGAAACGAAATTGACTTTATTGCCGTAGCGTTTGGCGGCCTCGTTTATATCGGGAGCTTCCGCCCTGCAGGCAGCACACCAGCTGGCACCAAATACCAGCCATACGGGTTTGCCACGCAGTTCAGCCAAGGAAATGTCCTTGCCGTCCAGATCTTTAGCTTGGAACTTCGGAGCTTGTTCGTTCAGCTTGGGTGCGGGACCGAGAGGCTTTTTCTTTGCCTGCACCTGGGCCATGTTGGAGCCTGCCTTATTTTCCTGGGCCTTGTCGCTGCCGAATCCGGTAGCGAAGAACACTACCGCCCCCACAATGGCAACGGCCGCTATTGCAATAACCACAAGGTTGCCCATGGAAGAGTTGCGAATCCGATCAATTGGATGTTCAGACGCCATAGGAATGTAGCCCCCCAAAGAAGTGGTTGCCGAAGTAGGCAATAAGGATCGTAATGAATCATATAACCAGCAGCCAGGCGGCGCGCTTTCCGCGCCACTTAGCTACGACTCGCGCGTGTAGGTTTGCTCCGTAGGCCAACCAAGTTACCAGGGCTGCGGTTTCCTTCGGATCCCAGCTCCAGTACCTGCCCCAGGCCACGTTCGCCCACATTGCGCCCAGCAAAATCATCAGGGTTAGTAGTGGGATGACGCCAGCCTTGTAGCCCAGTTCGTCCAGCACGCGTGCCGACGGGTAGGCGCGGATGCGGTCGCCTAGCAGAGGGCGAAGCAGGTACAGCACGGCGACAGCAAAAGAGACGCAGGCGGCGCCGTAGACAAGAATTGCGAAGGTGACGTGAAGAGGCAGTAGCAGATTGTTCTGCAACGCCGGGATAAGTGGTTCAATACCCGATTGCTGGCTCATGGCGTACAGCAGCATTGTCAGCGAAAAAAGCAGCACGACCAGGGTAAGCATGCGTACCGAGAAGCGCCATTCGAAGACTAGGTAAGCCAGCAGGGCTCCCCACACGAACGAGACTGCGATCTCATGTTGGTTTTCGAAGGGACCGTGCCCGGACAGGTATCAGCGCATTGCCAAGTACAAGGTAGTAAGAACGAAGGCAGTTAGGGTGAGGGCGGTTCCGTAGAGGGCCATCCGCTTCTGCTATGGTCCTTTGGATTCCAATGCCACGGTCGACACCTTCACCGCAGAGTGGTCAGCTTCGTGCTTCCTGGCACGCTCGTTTACGGGCACACCCCGCTTTCGCGCAGTCACAACCACAACGTAGCAGATAAGTGCCAGTGCGAGCACCACAATGGCACCAATCAGAATGTATTCAAGCGTTTGCAGCATCAGTCTGCCTTTCTAACGTCATTGTTGGGGTCGTTGTACAGCGCCCTAGCCATCTTCGCGAAGGGCGCAGTGGACAAGCTGGAAGTTTTATCGGCGAAGGCAACGCGATTCCTGGTGCCCTCTTCGGTTTCATCCACTCGCCCCCACATCCGCCGATGTATGTAGGCAAAGGTCATGATTAGTCCCACCATGATTAGAGCGGTCCCGATCCAGATGAGCACGGCCCCCGGGTCTTTGCGAACGCTCACGCCGGCGTATTGCATCTCGCGACCAAAAAGTACGGTGAGCCCTTCTGCCTTACCGCTCTTGCCGGGATCGAGCATGAAGACTTGGGAAGGTTGGTCCTACCCGTTGGCATAGACTTCCACCTGCACGCTGCCGGCGGGAATTTCTGATTGCGCGCCCGAGGCGGGAGCCACGATCAAGTTTTCTTTGCCTGTCTTTGGCGGGGTAATTTTACCAATACTGTTGGTTTCGTCGGCAGATTTCCACCGCAGTGGTACTGCCCCGGCAAAGAGTGCTTTTCCGCTCTGGTAAGTGACTTTGATCCGCGCGGCGATTCCGAATGACATTTGGTGGAAGCGATAGCCGTCATACCGCAGCAGTTCGTTGACGCGCCCGCTTTGTCCCCTACCCCAATGTTCACGTTTTGCTCGAAAGAGGTGTAAGTGCTCACTACTAACGCCATCAATATGAGCACAAATGCGAGGTGGGCAATCACGGTGCCGAAGGGGCCCCATGCGAAATGGCCCGCATAAAAACTGTGCGGAGCGGCCTCATCATTGAGTACGCGATAGCGGCGCCGAACAAACACGCCTTTCGCGGACTTGTGCGCCTCTTCGACTCCGGCATAGGTAGTCATTTCGAAGCGGCGAGGAGAACATATTGAACACGCCCAGCGCCGAGAATACTGAGACCCAGCCGCCATAGGTTTGCCGCGCGCTGGCAAGAAACTGTTCTTTGCTGGCAGGGTCCGCCATTGCTCCCGGAGGAGCCTACTCAATCAGTGTTCCCATCATGGTGAGCGCTGCCATCACCATGATGGGGACCAGCCCAAAGGACTTGTTGTAGAACAGGCGGTAGATCCTGGCGAGGAAATCTTTCAGCCCCACCTCTACCGGTTCTTCTTGGGATGCCGTTGAGCCCGACTGCGTCATAATCCACCAACTAACTCAGGAAATAATCCACCTATGCGTGCAAAAAGATTCATGATCATCAAGAATCCGACAATGACCAGGCCCCCGCCTGCTACCCCGGTGGTAAGGCGGTAATGATTCTTAAACCAGTCGATCTGCCGACTGATCATGGCGGAGCCAACGGCTACCAGCACGATTGGCGTGCCCAGTCCGATACAGAAGATGACCATCAGTAAGATTCCCCTGGCGAGGGTTCCAGAAAATGAAGCCAGCCCTATAACTGCCCCTAGGATCGGCCCAATGCAGGGGGTCCACCCAGCTCCAAAGGCCAGTCCCAATACAGCTGACCGGCGATAAGAGGGGGCCTGCGAAACATCTGCGTCTACCCGCATGCGGATGGTCCGTTCCAGGACCGGGATTCTAATTAGCCCCGCTACCTGCAGCCCCAAGAAGATCAGGATTGCCCCTCCGGCAATCCGGACAATGTTGCGGTAGTCAGCAACTACATACCCCAGGGTTCCTATGAGCACCCACACCAAAATGAATACCGCTGAAAAGCAGCTTACGAACACCACTGCATGAGAGGCGGCCCTAATCCGTTGGCGGCGGCCTCGTTCTACTTCCATGCCAGTCATGTAAGCGGCGAACACCGGCACTATCGGCAAAAAACAAGGGGATACAAAGGCGAGCATGCCAGCTAGCAATGCGGCGGGAATTGATACGTCCATGTAAGGCTTAGTTTTCTTTAATAGATTGCGAACCATTTTGCCCCAGGTATTTCCTGTGCATCTTGATGGTAGCCGCCATGTCAAAATCCGGCGCCTTCTGGATTACCTTTTGCCACATCTGCTCTGCCTTGATAGTCTGCGGCGGAGTTTGCAACATGTAATAGAAGCCCAAATTATAGAAAGCCTCGACCCGGTTCGGGTCTATCTTCAACACCTTCTTCCATGCTTCTCGGGCCCCATCGGGGTCGTTCAATCCGAGCTGCAGCACTCCGAGTTCCAGCAGTGCGTCCGCGTCATTCGGCTTGTCGAGTAGGCCCACCTTTAGCTGCTGTACTCGATCCAGGTCGGCCTTCTTTTGCGCTTCGCTCTTGCCTTGGCTTTGCGCATGAACATTCGACATGCCGGCGTGCGGGGTCTGCGTGGAAGAGCCTGGATGGCCTATCCAGTACACTCCCGTTACTATCCCTGCTACAAGGATCAGGGAAAGAAGCACCTTGGGTACAGCACCCACCTTGCGGGTAGCGCTCTTGGGCTTGTTCTTCCGCCGCAGCACCGGCTTATCTATATCTTCGCCAAGCTCCGCGGCCGCAAAATCCTCGGGAGCTTGCTCAACCTTCCTAGGGGCCGGGTTCAGATACTGCCTCCTCTGCTGGCGTACCCACCCTTCCAACGAGGGCGGGGCCTACTCCATCAGTTCCTGTAAATCCTGTCTTTGTTCAGGATCGAGTTTCAAAGATGCTCGCGACGCGTCGTCCTGACTGTTCATTTACGATTAGCTATTTCCTTGCTATGGCGTTGAGCAACCTCGGAAGCTGCTAGGTGGGATTCGCTTGCCCTATTCAGTGCCAGCTGCCCCTTCCCGGATGCATCCAAGGACTTATTCAAGATTTCTTGGGCATAGTAAGGAGCGTGAGCACCGTGCGAGTTCTCGGAATAGATGTAGTACAAGTAGATGCTGGCTTTGCGCTGATACTTTCCAGCAAGGGCCAGCTGAGGCGACTCCGGATCCTCTGCCTTCAACTTCTCCATACCGTGAATCAAAGTCACCAACGAATCCATTGCTCGAATACATGGTTACGAGCCAAGTGTCTGCCCGACCACACAGTAGAACCGGGATTTATGCCCTACACTTTCAGCTTCTTCAGAGCGGGCAATTTTTTTGAGACATATTGTCACAAAAATTGTGTTTCGGGCATAGTGAACCCGAAAAATTCGCCCTCGTAATTTCGCAAAAGAACCAAAACAGCATAGATGCACGCCCTAATCACAAAAGGATCGTGTACCTAATTTCCGTCAGTCTTTTGCTCCCGTGTTCGGGTCAGCATTCAGCGTCGAGACCTTGGTCGATACCAACACCAGCACCTGCTCAATCCATTCGAGCAACTGCAAGCCCACGATCTTGGAACCGCCAATCTTGCCGTCGGTCGGAGCGGGCACTAACACCTGCCGGACAGCGGGCTTCATGACCGTCCCCGGATGGATTCGGCGAAGCCGCATCATCTGCGAATCTGCCAGCTCTACCGGGGCGAACCGCACGTACTTGCCCTGCATGGCAATATCGCTGACGCCCGCCTGGCGTGCCTTCTCGCGAAGCTGCGCCACGGCAAACAGCCGAAGTACGGGAGCCGGCAGCGGACCATAGCGGTCTTCCAATTCGGCCCGCACGCTCTGCCGCTCCTCCGCGTTCTGCGCAGAGGCAAGCTTGGCATAGATCTCCATGCGCAGCCGCTCGCCCTGCACGTAATCCTCGGGCACGTGAGCGTCGATCGGCACCTCGATCTTGACCTCTTCCTTCGGAGCGCTCTCCTCTCCGCGGAATTCCGCAACAGCCTCGGAAACCATCCGCACGTACAGGTCAAAACCAATGCCGGCAATATGGCCAGACTGCTCCCCACCCAACAGGTTGCCCGCACCTCGGATCTCCAAATCCTTCATTGCCACTGCCGTACCGGCACCCAGGTCCGTGTTAGCCGCAATAGTAGAAAGCCGCTGATGCGCCGTCTCTGTAAGCGGCTTATCCCCCGGATACAAGAAGTAGGCGTAAGCGCGTTCCCGCCCTCGTCCTACGCGGCCGCGCAGCTGGTGCAATTGCGACAGTCCCATCCGGTCAGCACGGTCCACAATCAGCGTGTTGGCGTTAGAAATATCCAGCCCGGTTTCGACAATCGTAGTGCAAACCAGCACATCCAAATCGCGATTCCAAAAGTCCATGATGACCGATTCCAGCTGGCTCTCTGACATCTTGCCGTGGGCAATGCCAACCCGTGCCTCAGGCACCAACTCGGCAATATCGGCAGCCACCTTAGAAATGGAATCCACTCGATTATGCACAAAGAAAGTCTGCCCGTCACGCAACATCTCGCGTCTAATCGCGGCCTTCACCTGGCTATTGGTATACCGCCCAACATAGGTAAGCACCGGGTGGCGTTCCTCGGGAGGAGTAGCAAGGGTAGACATCTCGCGGATCCCGGTGACCGCCATTTCTAGCGTGCGCGGAATCGGAGTTGCCGACATAGACAGCACATCCACGTTAGTGCGCAGCTGCTTCAGAGTCTCTTTGTGTTCGACACCAAAGCGCTGTTCCTCGTCGATGATCACCAGCCCCAGGTCCTTGAAACGCACCTGGCCGGTAACCAGCGAATGCGTGCCGATCACCACGTCAATCTTGCCCGCAAGCAGGTCATCCTTAATATGTTCGGCCTCTTTCTTCGACGTAAACCGCGACAGCGCAGCCACCTTCACCGGGAAGCCCGCATAGCGTTCTGAAAAAGTCTCGAAATGCTGCTGCACCAGTAAGGTGGTGGGCACCAGCACCGCCACCTGCTTCGAATCCTGTACTGCCTTGAAAGCCGCCCTAATAGCAATCTCAGTTTTGCCGTAGCCCACGTCTCCGGACAGCAACCTGTCCATCGGCGCAGGCTTTTCCATGTCGGCCTTTATCTCGTCAATCACCGTCAGCTGATCAGGGGTTTCAACATATTCGAAAGAATCTTCGAGCTGATGCTGCCACGGCGTATCCGGAGCAAATGCGTGCCCCTTCGTAGCCTGCCTAGCAGCGTAGAGACGAATCAGCTCCGCAGCAATCTTGCGCGTTGCCTTCCGCGCCTTCGCCTTGGTCTTGGCCCAATCAGAGCCGCCCATCTTGGACAGCTGCGGGGTCTCGCCTCCGGTGTACTTACTAACCAGATCCAGCGAATCAGTAGGCACCCACAGGCGGTCTGTGGGCCTTCCCTTTTTCGAGGGCGCATACTCGACTACCAGGTATTCGCGCGTAACCTGATCCTTGCCCCGGCCCATTGTGCGCGTTGCCAATTCGATGAAGCGGCCCACTCCGTGCTGCTCGTGCACAATGTAGTCGCCTGCCTGCAGCGCAAGCGGATCCACACCCTTCTTTCGGCGGGCCGGAACCTTGTTCTTTACCCCTACATTCGCCCGGGACTTACCCGTGATGTCGGCCTCGGAAAGCAGCACGAAATGGGCTTTTTCCGAAACGAAACCATTTTGCACCGCGGCGGGGATCACCCGAACCACAGGTTCGGTAAACGGCTCGGCATCAATCTGCTCTACCATGCGCGCCGGGATCTGGATCTCGGCAAGGCGCGCCTGCAACCTAGCGGCACCGCCAGCGCCCGGAGTGGCACACACTACCTGCCACCCACTAGAGATCCATTCCTTCAAATCCTTACCCAGCTTGCGCGCATCGCCCCGATACGCAGCTGGTTCTGTAGCTGCGACCTCGGCGGTAGGGATCCCATCGTCTCCGGAAGCGCGCAGCGAAGTGAGCTCCCACCAGCGCATGCCTCGCTGCAGGATCAATTCCTTCGTGTCCTCGATATTTTCGAATGGAAGCTCGCGAACCGAAAACGGCACCTTGCCGCCCGCCGCCGCCGAGGACCAGGCTGCCTCCATGAATTCGGCAGTCATCTTCAGCAGGTCCGTACTACGCGCCTCAATGCGCTCCGGATCGTCCGCAATAAATAGTGCATCTTCTGGCAACAACTTGGCCAGCGGCGTCATGTCATCCTTCAACACGGGCATAAGTACTTCCATGCCCTCAGTTGCGGTGCCCTGGCTCAGCCGCTCCAACATCTCGGCGAAACCCGGCAGCGAATTCTGCAGCGATGCCGCCCGCTCCCGTACCGATTCAGTCAACAGCAATTCGCGGCACGGCGGTGCCCATAACCCTGATGCAGCCTTCTCGATAGTGCGCTGATCCGACACCGCGAAAGTGCGGATCTCGTCTACGTCGTCGCCAAAAAACTCCAGTCGCAGCGGATGTGATTCGGTAGGAGGAAAAACGTCTACCAAACCGCCGCGCACGGCCACCTCGCCGCGACGTTCCACCAGATCAGTGCGGGTATAGCCCAGCTCCAGCAGCCGTGCCACCAAAGCTGCCGGGGAAACGCTATCGCCCTCGTGCACCACAACCGGTTCCACCTCGGCAAGGCTCTTAGTGAGCGGCTGCAGCAGCGCCCGCACCGGCAGCAACAAAATCTTCACCGGCGGGGTGTGCGGGTCGCCCTGGATCGGGTGCAGCAGCCGCCGCAACACCTGCGCCCTCTTGGCCATAGTGTCAGATCTAGGAGAGAGCTGTTCGTGTGGCAAAGTCTCCCAGGATGGAAACACCGCCACCCCATCGGTGTAGTTGCCCAGCTGTGCCTCAAGTACCTCGGCATCCCTGCCCGAAGCGGTAACCACCACGGTCAAAGACTCATTGCGCCGCGCTAACAAATCCACCAACGGAGGACGGACCCCCTTAGGCGCGGTTAGCACAAAATGCGGGTAGTTAGTATCCAACTCCGGAACAAGCCCGGCTACCTGCTGACGAACCCCTGCAAGACGCGACTTAGAAATACTCATAAAACCTAGCCATTAGAGTGAAGACGCATCTGCGCCCCCAAAAAATCAGTGGTCACAATATCTTCTATTACATCAACAGCCCGAGCGACCGTCACCTCGAGCTCCGTAAGAGCCTTCCCCGCTACGGGAGCCAACACGTAGTCGGCAGGATCTTGCCTGCCCTGCGGCCGGCCAATACCAACGCGCAACCTGGCATAGTGCTTCGTTCCCAAAGATTTCGAAATAGAACGCAGGCCGTTGTGGCCGCCCTCGCCACCGCCAACCTTCAGACGCAACTGCCCATCCGGCAAGTCCAGATCGTCATGTACCACAAGCAGCTTGTCCGCCGGCACATCGTAGTACTTGCATAGCTGAGCCACCGGCCCGCCCGACACGTTCATGAAACAGGTAAGGGTAGCCAGCATCGTCTTCGGACCGGGCGCGCCCCCGGGCATAGTGCCCACGCGCGGCTCAGCCAAGAATGCGCCGGCGCGATGCTTCTTCAAAGTGCCGCCAAACTTTTCAGCTGCCGCATTTATCACCATGTGGCCAACAGAATGGCGCGTCCGCTCATACTTTTGCCCGGGATTGCCAAGCCCAACAACCAACCAAGTCATAATTCTTTCCCTCCCAGGGCAACAAAAATCCGGGGCAGTCCCCCGCCCCGGATTCTATCGCGATTCTTATTCTTCGGATTCGCCCTCAGCTTCGCCTTCGGACTCGCCCTCAGCTTCGCCTTCGGACTCCTCGCCGGCCTCGGGCTCGGGAATGTCAACTTCCTCGGGCTCGCGAACGGTCAGGATCTCGGCATCAGGTTCAATGTCAAGCTCGACGCCCTCGGGCAGCTTGATGTCTTCTGCGCGAACAGTGACGTCGGCTTCCAGGCCCTCGATGTTGACAACCAAGTACTCCGGAATTGCGATAGCCGGAGCAATGACGGGCAGTTCGAAGGTTTCCTGCACGTGGGTGAGGCCGGGAGCCGGCTCGCCCTCGACTTCGAGCGGAACCTCAACGTTAACCTTCTCGTCGCGGGTAACGGCGAGCAGATCCAGGTGAAGGATATCCCAGCGAACCGGGTGACGCTGAATGTCCTTAACCAGTGCCAGCTGCTCGGTGCCATCGATATCGAGTTCGACCAGAGCGTTGGCGTTGTCCTTCACGATCAGGAAGGTCTCGTGTGCCGGCAGGCTCACGTGAGTGGTCTTCTTATCCTTGCCACCGTAGATGACGGCGGGAATACGGCCGGCTGCACGGGCGCGGCGGGCGTAGCCCTTACCAAAGTCAGAGCGAACGGTAGCTTCAAGCTTGTTTTCAGCCATGATGTCCTTTCGGGTAGTAGTGGCCCCGGAGGACGCAGGGTTTCCTGCGGCCGCGTCGATAACGGAGTGTCAACTGACCTCCCTCGCCGAGGCAACTCACATAGTCTAACTTGCTGGTGGCCACCGAAGCAACGAGCGCGGGCAGTCTCACATTAAACGCCGCTGCCCTCCCCTTGGCGGGGAGGGCAGCAACCTAAAACTAAGCTACGGGGCCGTCGAACAACGAGGTGACCGAACCGTCGTCGAAAACTTCCTTGATCGCACGCGCCAGCAACGGGGCAATCGACAGGACAGTGAGCTTGTCGAAACGCTTGGAGCCCTCGATCGGCAGGGTGTTGGTAACTACCACTTCGCGGGCGCCGCACTCAGATAGCCGCTGCGTAGCCGGATCCGACAGGATGCCGTGCGTAGCAGCAACGATCACATCTGCTGCACCGGAGGCCAGCAGCACCTTGACCGCCTCGGCGATGGTGCCGCCGGTATCGATCATGTCGTCGACCAGCACGCAGTGCTTGCCTTCGACCTCGCCTACAACTCGGTTAGCTACTGCATGATTCGGCTTGGTGGTGTCGCGAGTCTTGTGCACGAACGCCAACGAGCAACCGCCCAGGCGATTTGCCCACTTCTCGGCAACGCGAACGCGGCCGGCATCCGGGGACACAACGGTGATCTTATCCTTGTCGGCGCCAACGCGAGTCTTCACGTAGTCGACCAGTACGGGCATGGCATAGAGGTGGTCCAGCGGGCCGTTGAAGAAGCCCTGCGACTGCGAGGCGTGCAGATCCACCGACATGATGCGGTCGGCGCCTGCCGTCTTGAACAGGTCAGCGACCAGGCGGGCGGAAATAGGTTCGCGGCCCTGATGCTTCTTGTCCTGGCGGGCATAGGGGTAAGAGGGCGCCACCACGGTAATGCGCTTCGCGGAAGCACGCTTAAGGGCGTCAACCATGATCAGCTGCTCAACCAGCCACTTGTTCAAATCCTGGGTGTAGGACTGAATTACGAACGCGTCCGCACCGCGCACCGATTCGTTGAAACGAACGTAAATTTCCCCGTTCGCGAAGTCGTATGCCGTGGTGGGAAGCAGTTCAGTTTTCAGCTCCTTTGCCACTGCCTCCGCCAATTCCGGGTAAGCCCGTCCTGAAACAACTACTAGTCGTTTCTCGCCGGAGGAGATGATGCCTGTCATCGACTGGTCCCTTCTAAAGTTTTGTTGCCTTGCCCTGCCTAGCGGCGCGAACGCCGCTCCGCATAAATCTTAGCCAAAGCACCCAGCTGTTCGGGTGTATTGACGCCTTCTGCTTGGACCGAATCTGCAAGGATGTGGGCCGCCGCCCCCAATCCGTCTTTCACGGCGATTGCGACGGTATCCGTCAAGTAAACCTCGCCCTGGTCGTTATCCGTGTCCAAGTTCTGTAATGCGGCCTGAAGGAATTCGGCATCAAAAGCGTATATTCCCGCATTTATCTCGTTTATTACCAGCTGCGCGGAGCTGGCATCGCGGTGTTCTACGATTCCCTTCACATTGCCGTCTGCATCGCGCAGGATGCGTCCGTATCCGGTGGGGTCTGCGACTTTTGTGGAAAGCAGGGTAACCGCTGCGCCGGCCTCTTCATGGGCGGCAACCAAAGCGGAAAGCGTCTGCGATTCTAAGAGGGGCACGTCCCCCGAGGTGACCACGCAGGTACCGGTGACAGGTTTGGTTTCAGCAAGTTTTTCGAGGGCGCAGGCCACGGCTCGACCGGTGCCTGGGATTTCGTCTTGGTCGGCTACTACGGCCTCGGGTGCAATCTGGTTGATGTGTGCGACTACCTGGTCGCGCTCGTGGCGTACCACCACACAAAGTCGATCTGGATTGATTCCCTGGGCTGCGGCTACGGCATGTCCCAGCAGTGTTTTGTCACCCATTTCGTGGAGAACTTTTGGTAGGGCTGAGCGCATTCGTTTGCCCTGGCCGGCGGCCAAAATGATTACCGTGCGTTCCACGTTGTCCCCCGATTTTTTGCTTTGCAGCACCAGCATTTGCTGGCAGCTCCGCCCCCAGGACTCGAACCCGGACTGTAGGTACCAAAAACCCGCGTGCTGCCATTACACTAGGGCGGAATGGTTCAAGCATGCCATGTTTTTCTCTATAGTAAAAACTGCTGGACTAAAGTCACACTCTTGGGAGGGCGGAATTTTGGTGTCGAAGGCGCGCATGACCGGTCTGGAAAGGCGCGAACAACTTATCTCTATCGCCCGCCCCATTTTCGCCTCGCGCGGCTTTCAGGCCACCTCGGTAGAAGAGGTCGCTGCCGCGGCTAAGGTCTCCAAACCAGTTATCTACGAGCACTTCGGCGGCAAAGAAGGGCTGTACGCGGTGATCGTTGACCGCGAGGTCTCCTCTTTAACCAAAGCAATCATTGGGGCGCTAGAGTCTGCTACCTCGCCGCGGGCCATGGTCGAATCTTCCACCATCGCCCTACTCACCTACATTGAAGACAACGAGGACGGATTCCGCCTGCTGATGCGCGACTCACCAGTGTCGCAGTCGACCGGACCCTATTCTTCGATCATGGGAGACGTTGCGGTAAAGGCCGAGTACCTGCTGGCGCAAACCCTAGAGGCGGTGGGACTAGACCCCACACCCTCGCCAATGTACGCGCAAATGCTGGTCGGAATCGTCTCGCAGGTCGGCCAGTGGTGGTTAGAAGAGCGCAGCGCCGACAAACAGACCGTCGCCGCGCACGTCATCAACCTGGCCTGGTATGGGTTGCGCGGGATGCGCCCCGACCCGAAGCTGGTGACGGTAACTGAAACGGACTAGTTACCTTCGGCCTTCTCGGCAGCCTCCAACCACTCTTCTTCCAGCTGATCCTGGCCCGCCTGCATCTGCTGCAACTTCTTGTTGAGCTCGGCTAGCTTTGCCACGTCCTGCGGGGACAGAGAGGCCGACAAGGCAGCCATTTCCTGCTCCACCTTGGCTATTTGTGCGCGGGACTTATCCAGTTTTCGCTCTAGCGAACGCGCCTGTTTGCGTGCCGCGTACTGGGCTGCCGCATCCGTATTCTGCTTCTTCGGCGCGGGCGCCTGCTTTTCCACCTGCCCCTCGCGCATCGCCAAATACTGTTCCACTCCCCCTGGCAGATCCGCGAGCGCTCCCGAAGGTAGGAGTGCCATCTGGTGGTCGGTGGCTCGCTCGAGCAGGTAGCGATCGTGGGAAACCACTACTAGGGTGCCCGGGAAGGAGTCCAGCAGGTCCTCCATCTGGGCGAGCGTGTCAGTATCCAAGTCGTTAGTGGGCTCGTCCAGTAGCAGCACATTCGGTTCGGCCATCAGTAGTCGCATCAGCTGCAGGCGGCGGCGCTCCCCACCTGAAATTTCTGCGATGCGCGTCCAAGCCCGTTCCCTGGTAAAGCCCAGTCGCTCTACTAGCTGGGTGGCGGTTACTTCCTTGCCTGCCACTTGAATGGACTGTTTTACATCCGCTACTGCTTCGACCACGCGCCGCTCCGCCAACGCATCCAGTTCGTGGGTGGCCTGCGACAACGTGGCAAGCTGGACTGTTTTCCCGCGGCGAATGTGCCCACTGGTAGGTTCCAATTCGCCTCTAAGTAGCCGCAGCAAAGTGGTCTTCCCGGCGCCGTTCACGCCAACGATCCCTACGCGCTCCCCTGGAGCCAGCCGCCAGGTGACATCTTTGATGATCGGTTCGGAATCCGGGTAGGCGAACGACACGTCCTCTAGATCGATGACCCGCTTGCCCAGGCGGGAGGTGGCCATGGATACCAGCTCCACCTTGTCGCGGGGCGGCGGGACGTTCGCGATCAGTGCCTCGGCAGCCTCAATGCGAAATTTCGGTTTGGAAGTGCGGGCCGGGGCTCCTCGGCGCAACCATGCCAGCTCCTTGCGCAAGGCGTTCTGCCTCTTTTCAGCGGCAACCTGCGCCGAGTGAGCACGTTCCTCCCTGGCCAAAATGTAGGCGGCATAGGAGCCCTCGTAGATTTCTACGTGCCCGGGGATCTGCGGTTTACCGTAGCCCGGATCGACGCCGGGAACGACCTCCCAAATGTAGGAGCAGACAGCGTCTAGGAACCACCTATCGTGGGTGACTACCACCAGTGCTCCGGTATTGGAACGATGGTTGCGCAAGTACTGGGCCAGCCAAGCTACGCCCTCGACATCCAAATGGTTGGTCGGCTCGTCCAGCAGCAAAATCGTAGGCTTCGCTACGAGGGCGGCCGCTAGGCATACCCGGCGCCTTTGCCCGCCAGAAAGCTCCCCGGTGCGGGCCTGCAGCGAAATCCCAGAAAGTAGCCCCTCATGGATCGAGCGCACATCGGGATCAGAAGCCCACTTATATTCCGGGCTATCGCCATGCAATACCTCACGAACGCTCGCCTGCGGGTCGGGCTGGTCGACCTGGCCTACTAGGCGCAAGTCGACGCCCTCGGTAACGGTGCGCAGCCCCTGCTCCAGTTCCTGGGTTCCGGCAAGCAAGCGCAGCAGCGTAGATTTTCCAGCGCCGTTCGGGCCCAGCACGCCGATGCGGTCCCCATCGGCAATTCCAGCCGTAAAATCGGCGAGGATCTTGCGGGACCCCGCTAGCGTTCCTGCGTCTTGCACTCCTAATAAGTGAGCCATCTACTCCCTTTCAATCCTTGCGCCGCCAGCCGGACCAGTAATCACGACCACGCGTCCCACCTGGGGCAAAGATTCTAAAGCTGAACCAATCTTGCGGGCTTGCTCCCCATTTTCTGCCAGGGCCACTACTGTTGGGCCGGAACCGGATACCTGCGCCCCCAGTGCGCCGCTATCGCGGGCTACCTCAATCACCTGAGCCAGCGCGGGCCGTTCCGCCAATGCGGCCGGCTGTAGATCGTTGAACATCAGCTGCCCGAGTGGGCGGGGATCCGGATCCGCTAGCGCGCTCGCCAACTGTTCTTCGAGGGGACCTGCCGCGGTTCCCGGCAGCGCCCACGGCGGGGTGTGCGGCTGGCCCATCATGTCAAAACGGCGGAACACCGTGGGCGTGGACAGCCCCTGCCCCGCCGCGGACGCAAACACCCAATGTCGCGCGGCCGCCTGCCCAATCGGTTGTAGCCGATCCCCATAGCCGGTGCCGAGGGCGACATTCCCAGCCAGCGCAAAGGGCACATCGGCTCCCAGCTGCCGGGCTAGGTCCGAGTAATCCTGGTCAATGGCAAAGGTAGCTGCCGTTGCCACGAGCGCGGCGGCAGCATCGGCTGAACCGCCGGCCATTCCCCCGGCGACTGGCACTCGTTTGGTGATCCGCAGCTGTGCCGCCCCACGGATGCCCGCTTTTTGCAAGAGGGCCGAAGCAGCCCTGACAGCAAGGTTTTCCTGCGGGGCGAGGGCGGATAGTTCCGCGGGCAGCGGCATTTCATTTCCAGCACTGTCCACCATGGTGGTCTGCAGGCTCCACCTATCTGCAGGAATAACCTCAACTTCCTCGCGAAGGCCCACTGCCATGAACACTGTGCGCAGCGGATGGTAGCCCCGCTCGTCGGGGCTGGAGCAGGCAAGGGTGACGTTTAGTTTTCCGGGTGCGGAAGCCTTCACGAATCCGCCTCTTGCGAGATCTTCACAAAATCGGCAACGGTCAGGGTCTCTCCGCGCCGGGACGGGTCTATGCCCGTCTTCTCTAATACCTCTGCCGCCTTAGCTGCCGATCCGAAGTAGTTTTTGAGCGCTTGGCGCAGTGTCTTGCGCCGCTGGTTGAAGGCGGCATCTACCAGTGCAAACACTGCCGAGCGATCCGCCTTTGGACTGGGCTTGCGGCTGATCCGCACAAGGGCAGAATCCACGTTCGGCACGGGCCAAAATACGCCGCGGCCGACTGTTCCGGCACGCTCCACGTCCCCATACCAGGCAGCCTTCACCGAGGGCACCCCGTAGGTGCGGCTTCCCGGCCCGGCAGCGAGTCTATCTGCAACCTCTGCCTGGACCATTACCAACACGGTCTGCACCGTCGGCAACGCTTCAAGCAGCGTGAGCAGTACAGGCACCGCCACGTTATAGGGCAGGTTCGCCACGATGTACGTGGGCGGCTCATCAAATATTTCCGAGGGCGCATCCCCCACCGGCACAGCCGCCGACAGTTTCTGTGGCTCGGTTACTTCCATGGCATCCGAGCGCAGGATGCGCAGCCTGTCAGCCGCCTCCTTTTGCCGGGCCAAGACCGTCTGCGGCAACGCGGTAGCAAGGCGGGCATCGATTTCCACTGCTGTAACCGCGGCTCCGGCCTCGAGCAGCGCCAGTGTCAAGGAGCCCAGGCCCGGACCAACCTCGAGCACGTGCATCCCAGCTACGTCACCTGCCGCACGCACGATCTTACGTACGGTGGAGGCATCGTGAACAAAATTTTGTCCCAACACTTTGGTTGGTTGCACGCCCAAGGCGGCACAGATGTCACGTACTTCTGCGGGCCCCAGCAGGCCGGCTTCTAGGGAAGAGTTGTTCACATGCATAAGGTTACACGCCGCCTTACCAGCAAAGAAAAGTCACGGTTAACGCAAGGCGGCACCCTGCCAAAGCAGGGTGCCAACCAGAACGCTTGCAGTTTTTAGGAAAACTACTTCAGGGTGACGGTGCCGCCAGCCTCTTCCAGAGCAGCCTTGAGCTCTTCAGCCTTGTCCTTCGGGGCGCCTTCCAGGATGGCCTTAGGAGCGGAGTCAACCAGGTCCTTGGCTTCCTTCAGGCCGAGCGAAGTAGCGGCGCGAACAGCCTTGATGACGGCGATCTTCTTGTCGCCAGCGGATTCGAGGACGACGTCGAATTCGGTCTTCTCTTCGGCTGCGGGGGCATCGCCTGCACCCGGAGCAGCAACGGCAACGGCGGCCGGAGCAGCAGCTTCAACATCGAATTCTTCTTCGAACTTCTTGACGAATTCGGAGATTTCGATGAGGGTCATTTCCTTGAAAGCATCGAGTAGCTCGTCGGTAGTGAGCTTAGCCATTTTGGCATCCTTTCGGTTTGTCCTGCTTCGCGAGCAGAGGTTTTCTTTTTTGACCTATTCAGGTCGGGGTGTAGCAGACTAGGCTGCCTTTTCCTGCTTCTCGCGCAGGGCATCGATGGTGCGCACCGTCTTGAGGGCGGGCGCGTTGAAGACTTGCGCAGCCTTGGCGATAGGAGCCTTGAGGACCCCGGCAGCCTTGGCCAGCAGAACCTCGCGAGACTCGAGGTCAGCGAGCTTCTTGACGTCTTCAACAGTAAGAGCAGCGCCATCCATGACACCGTTCTTGATTACGAGTGCTTCGTTTTCCTTCGCGAAGTCACGCAGTGCCTTTGCCGCATCTACGGCTTCACCGCTGACGAAAGCAATAGCGGTCGGACCAACCAGATCCTCGCTAAGGCCTTCCACGCCAGCATTCTTGGCTGCGATACGGGCAAGCGTGTTCTTCACGACGGAGTAGGTAGCAATACCAGTAAGCGAGCGGCGCAGCGTCTTGAGCTGCTCCACGGAAAGCCCACGGTATTCCGTCAGCAGCACCGCGTTAGAGGAACGGAACAGTTCCTCTAGTTCGGCGATTGCCGCAGACTTTTCAGGCCTTGCCATAGGCCCTCCTTCCGATCGTGCCACAGGCCGGAGTTCGGGGGTAAAAGAAAAACCCCGGGCATAGGCGCCGGGGGCAAATAACTGCAGTAAGCTATGTTGCTTCTAGGTCACCTACGCCGGCTCCATCCGGATTTGAGTCCACGCTTTGCGGACACCTGCGGTCTTGGGCAGTTATTAGGGTAGCAGCTTGACCTACCTCTTCCAAGGAGTAGGGCTTCTTTGTGCGCAAGGCTACATTAGCCACTGTTGGTAGCCGAGATAGCAGGACATGACTATGACCATGGTTAGCAGCGCAAAACGGATCAGCCTGGTGCCGCCTTTCACTACCGTGCGCGCGCCAATTTGGGCGCCGATGACGTTGGCCACGGCCAAGGTGAGCCCCAGCGTCCACCAGATGTGCCCGGCGAGGGCAAAAACGATTAGTCCCCCGATGTTGGTGCAGGTGTTTACAACCTTAGCTAGCGCGGCAGACTTCAGGAAGCTCTGGCTGAGCAGAGCGGTGAAACCCATGATTAGGAACATGCCGGTTCCGGGACCAAAAAGCCCGTCGTAGGCGCCTACTACGCCTACCAGCACTAGGGCGAGGACGCGACCTTTCTTGCTCGCCTTCCTAGCGCCTTCTATCTCTTTTCCGAAGGAGGGCTTCAGTGCCACGAAAGTGCCTGAAGCCAGCAATAGCACAATAACTATGGGCCGCATGTAGTCGGAGTTGATAGCGGAAGCTGCGGCCGCCCCAATCCCAGAGCAAATCAGGGCAATCGGCACGTATTTGATCAACTGCTGCCTGGAAACCCCCACGTTGCGCGTCAGGGACACCGCCGCCGAGGCGGTGCCGCACACGGCCGCCAGCTTATTCGACGCCAATGCCACCGCCGGTGCCAGCTGCGGCATGGCAGACATGATCAGCGGTATCAGCACCAGCCCACCGCCACCGATTAGCGCGTCTATCCAACCGGCTACAGCCGATCCTGCCAACATAAGGGCCCACAGCGAAATACTCACGGCCACACATCATACGGCAGTACCTAACTTAGGGGAAACCCTACCCGGTAAGAGCTCTCGGCAGATTCGATAGATAGAAGAACCCATAGATATACGAATGCCCCGGAGGCTAGCTCCGGGGCATTCTTCAGCTAGTTAGGCTCAGTGAGCGTCGCCTAGCAGGTCGCGAGTTAGCGAAGCATCAAGCGGGATACCGGGGCCCATGGTGGTGGACACGGTGGCCTTGATGATGTAACGGCCCTTGGAGGAGGCCGGCTTCGCGCGCAGGATTTCATCCAGCACGGTCGCGTAGTTCTCGGTCAGCTGCTCGGCGGTGAAGGAGACCTTGCCGATTGCGAATGCCAGGTTGGAGTGCTTGTCAACGCGGTATTCGATACGGCCAGCCTTAATTTCCTTGACAGCCTTCTCGACATTCATGGTGACAGTGCCGGTCTTCGGGTTAGGCATGAGCCCACGCGGACCAAGCACGCGGCCTAGGCGGCCGACCTTGCCCATCATGTCGGGAGTGGCAACAGCGACGTCAAAATCGGTGTAGCCCTTCTGAACCTTTTCGATAAGTTCTTCTGCGCCAACTTCGTCGGCGCCGGCATCGATAGCCTGCTGCGCACGCTCGCCAGCAGCAAAGACCAGGACCCGCTGGGTCTTGCCAGTGCCGTGCGGCAGGGACACAGTGCCGCGAACCGCCTGGTCAGCCTTGCGCGGGTCAACACCTAAACGCATGACAACTTCGACGGTCGCATCGAACTTAGTGGTGGACGTTTCTTTAGCCAGCTTCATGGCCTCGAGGGGGGCGTACAGCTCTCCCTTGTGGACCTTCTCAGCTGCGGAACGGTAGCTCTTAGAGCGTTTCATTCTGCTTCTCCTTGCAGTTGTGGTGAACGAGGTGCTCTACCTCTTCCACTCCCCTTTACGGGATCTTTCAGTGGGGCTACTTACCTTCGACGGTGATGCCCATGGAACGAGCGGTGCCAGCAATGATCTTGCATGCGGCATCCAGATCGTTTGCGTTCAGGTCTTCCTTCTTGGTCTGGGCAATTTCCCGGATCTGATCCATGGTGACCTTGCCCACCTTGACAGTGTTCGGGGTGCCCGAACCCTTGTCGAGGCCCGCAGCCTTCTTGATCATCTGGGAAGCCGGCGGGGTCTTGGTGATGAACGTGAACGAGCGATCCTCGTAAACGGTGATTTCGACGGGAACGATGTTGCCACGGAGAGATTCAGTAGCGGCGTTATAGGCCTTGCAGAATTCCATGATGTTCACGCCGTGCTGGCCTAGGGCCGGGCCGACGGGAGGAGCCGGGTTTGCGGCGCCTGCCTGGATCTGCAGTTTGATCAGGCCGACAACCTTCTTCTTAGGTGCCATTTTGGGTCCTTCTCAATCTGATTGCGTAAAGCGGGTTGCCCCGCTTCATGTGATTACAATTCGTGCCCTGGCGATGGGCACAAACACCGATCTTAGCGCCCGAGGGCGCCAAAATGCGACTTGCGTGAGTGAGTTCACGCAAAGACTTGGGTTAGGCCGACTTCATTACCTGGTTGAAGCCAAGCTCGACAGGGGTCTCGCGTTCGAAGATTACAACGAGCACCTTGAGCTTCTGGTTTTCGGGCATGATCTCGGAAATAGTGCCCTGCATGGTGGCGAATGGCCCGTCGATAACGGTGACGGATTCGCCAACTTCGTAGTCGACCTTGATGGGAAGGGGTTCTTCCTTCTTAGGCTTGGCCTGGCCGGCCTCGAATTCGGCGGCAGCCTGGGACTCGGGTGTAGGCGCGAGCAGGTTCACGGCCTCGTCAAGCATGAGCGGCACCGGAGCCTGGCGATCCCCCACGAATCCAGTAACGGCCGGAGTGTCTTTAACTACGCGCCATGCGTCGGGGTTTTCCTCGACCAATTCCATACGCACGAGGGCGTAGCCCGGGATACGAACCCGGTCAACCACCTTGCGGTTGGTGTTCTTGATCTCGATGACCTTCTCCATGGGTACTTCCACCTGGTAGATGAAATCTTCCATGTTGAAAGTCTGGATACGCTGCTCCAGGTTTGCCTTCACGCGGCGTTCGTAACCGGAGTAGGTGTGCAGCACGTACCAGTAACCGGGCAGGAATTCGAGCTCTTCACGCAGCTGCTTGGCAGCCTCGGCTGCATCCTGGCTGGCGTCGGCAGGAGCCTGCTCTTCAGCCTGAGCAGGAGCCTCTTCGACCTCTTCCGAAACCGGAGCCTCTTCTTCGCCCTCTGCGGCAGGAGCTGGCGCGTCCTCTTCGGCCTGGACCGGAGCTTCCACCTGAGCTTCTTCTGCCGGGGCCTGCTCGACCTGGTCTACCTGCGAAACGGTCTCCTCTTCGGGAACTTCGTTTTCTACTGACACGAAATTACACTCCTAGACGCTAAAAGATAAGCTTTACGAGGGCGGAAAATCCGAAGTCTACCAGGGCAATGAACGCCATAATCGAGACGACGAAGATGATTACTACCAGGAAGTACGTCCACAGCTCCTCGCGAGAGGGGTAGACAACCTTCTTGAGTTCTGCAATAACCTGGCGAAGGAACAGCGCAATACGGGCGAAGATTCCCGTCTTCTGCTGCTCGGTCCCCTTAGCTGTTTCGGCCACGTTCACCTCACTGGTATCGACTCCGCTATACAGGTGGGAGCCGGATTTTCACTTTCCAACTGCTCCCAGCTTACCCGGGAACCTGCCTGAGTGGCAGGGCAGGAGGGACTCGAACCCACAACCGCCGGTTTTGGAGACCGGTGCGCTACCAATTGCGCCACTGCCCTATTAGTCAGCCTTACGTAACTAACTAGCTCGTTTACTCTAGCTGAGTGGTAGCCTCTATTCAAAATCCCTACGGTAAACTGTGACCTTTCCCCTACCAGGCGGCAGCGCAAAAGTAAATTTTGCCCAAAATATTCTCACTGAGAACGCAAAGACCAATATTGCGCACCAGGTGGACAGATTAGATTCGTGGCAGAATGAGGGACATGGCAAACGTAACCTCCCGCGTCTCCAAACGGATTGGCGCCATCGCCACCTCTGCCACCTTGGCAGTATCTAACAAGGCGAAAGAACTAAAGGCCCAGGGCAAGCCCGTCATCGGCTTCGGCGCTGGCGAACCAGATTTCCCCACCCCCGACTACATTGTCGAAGCGGCTGTGGCTGCCGCTAAGGATCCCGAAAACCACAAGTACTCGCCCGGCCGCGGCCTTCCAGAGCTCAGGGAAGCTATTGCGAAAAAGACCTTGCGCGACTCTGGATACGAGGTGGACCCGGCAAACGTTCTAGTCACCAACGGCGCCAAACAGGCCGTCACCCAAACCTTCGCCACCCTGCTGGACCCGGGCGACGAAGTGCTAATGCCCACTCCCTACTGGACGACCTACCCCGAAGTAATCAGTCTTTCCGGGGGCGTCACTGTTCCCGTGTTCGCAGATGCTGAGCAGAACTTCAAGATCACCGTTGCCCAGCTGGAAGAAAAGCGGACAGACAAAACCAAAGCCGTACTGATATGTAGCCCAACCAACCCGACCGGCGCTGTCTACACTCCTGCCGAACTGCGTAAAATCGGCCAGTGGGCGCTCGAAAAGGGAGTATGGGTAATCGCAGACGAGATCTACGAACACCTGCTCTACGACGGCGCCGAACCGGCACACATCGTAAAAGAGGTGCCCGAGCTCGCCGACCAAACGGTAGTGATCAACGGCGTCGCCAAGACCTACGCGATGACCGGATGGCGCGTCGGCTGGATGATTGGCCCCAAGGATGTAATCACCGCCGCAGCCAACCTGCAGTCGCACCTGACCTCAAACGTGTGCAACGTGGCTCAGCGCGCCGCCCTCGAAGCGGTTTCTGGACCACTTACCGCGGTCGAAGAGATGCGGGAGGCATTTGATAGGCGCCGGCGCACCATGGTGAAGATGCTGAACCAGATCGACGGCTTCACCGTGCCCACCCCGCAGGGAGCCTTCTACGTCTACGCCTCCGTTAAAGACGTGTTGGGTCGCGAGATTGCTGGCCAGGTGGCCCACACCTCCGCCGAACTCGCCCAGATTATTTTGCACGAGGCTGAAGTAGCCGCCGTTCCCGGCGAAGCCTTTGGCCCCTCCGGCTACCTGCGCTTCTCCTACGCCCTCGGCGACGAGGACCTGGTAGAAGGCATTTCTAGAGTGCAAAAGCTGATCGGCACTAAGTAAGGAAACTCTTGAGGGTACGCACTGCAGCGGCGATCGCCACCATCCTGGTGACGGTCGCGCTGTGCGTACTCGGATTCACCTACGCAGATATTCGCAACCCTGACCCGCGCGACGAGGGCCAGATCATCGTCATCGACCGGGCGGAATAGTAAGTGAGCCACAAGCCCCGCACGCTGCGCCCTCCCCGCCCTCTAAGTAACTTCCGCTCCCGCATCACCACCCTGACCGTGTCAGTGGCAACGGTGTGCGTGGCATTTCTTGGGCTAACCCTGATGCTTTCGGCTATGGCCACCGCGTCCTCGCGGGAATTCCAAAACGCCGACACCTTCAGCGAATCAGTCCACACCTTCCTAGACGACGCCAAATTCCCGGGCACTTCCAATGCCGTCTACGGCTACCTCTCTAGGCGAAACCCCTTCGACTACTCTGCCTACTTGGGCTTTTACAACGGCGCCTTGGACGCTCACCAAGGCAAATGGGGTATCCCCGCCTACACCGACAAACAGTTGCTGGCAGCTCTTCACGACTACCTGCCCGCCCGGCGCGGCACCACGCAAGTCGTAAAGACCACTCGCACCCAGTACCTAGTTACCGTGCTGCCGCTGCAGGTAAAAGGCGACCAGCCCGGCGCCCTCGTGCTGGTCCAAGACCGCAACGCTCGCCTGTGGGAATCCCTCAAATTCCTCTGGTTGTACTGTGGCTTCGCAGCTCTTTCGATCATCCTGCTCTATATCGGCACCAGAATCATGGCCGGGGTCATGCTGGGTTCGCTGGAACAGATGGTGAAGGTCTCGCAGGCAACAGACAAGGACGACCTGACCCAGCGCATGCCCGTCTCTTCAACCACCGAACTGTCCATCGTGGCCTCCTCGTTCAACCAGATGCTTGACCGACTCGAGACCTCGCTGGAATCGCAGCGCAACCTGATGGACGACGTGGGCCATGAATTGCGTACCCCCATCACCGTTGTTTCGGGACACCTGCAAGTTATGAATTCGCACGACCCGGCGCAGATCGAGCGGGTGAAGGAGCTCGCCCTCGAAGAACTATCCCGCATGGAGCGCCTGACTAACGACGTGACCACCATGGCCGCAGCCGGGCGGACGGGCTATTTCAAATCCGAACCAATAGACATGTTCGACCTGGCTATGAACGTCTATCAGGGCGCCAAAGTGCTCGGAAAACGCAAGTGGAAGCTTGGCGAAATCACCCCCTTGGTCTACATCGGCGACGGGCAACGCATCCAGCAGGCATGGATGGCTCTGGTATCGAACGCGGTGAAGTACTCCGAAGACAGCTCCACCATAGAAATCGGTCTCACCACTTCCTCTTGCCCCCCACTTTTGGATGAATCAGGCCAGGAAATCTCCACTAAGGTCATAAGGCGTTCGAATTCCAAGAACGGGGCAAACCCCACCTGGCCGACACATGTGCACGAAAATTGTGGAATAATGCGACTTTGGGTCCGTGATAATGGCATCGGCATCCCAGAAGACTCGCAGAGCCGCGTTTTCGAACGCTACATGCGAGCCGATTCGTCGAGGCCAGGATCTGGGCTCGGGCTAGCCGTCGTAACTGCTATTGCTACTGCACACGGGGGCTTCCTTGAGCTTCGCTCCAGGGAAGGGGCCGGGTCAGTCTTTGCAATCGCATTGCCTACCGACACGTCAACCGCCGACATTGAAGGGAACGAGGACGAGTGAGCAAAATACTCGTTGTAGAAGATGAAGCAGGCATTTCTTCCTTCATCGCCCAGGGCCTTGCCGAAGAGGGCATGGAGGCCGTAGTCGCCGCAACCGGCAGCGCTGCCGTGGAGCAGGTACTGGAATCTGAATTCGACCTGGTCATCCTCGACATCGGCCTGCCCGATATGGACGGCTTCGAGGTACTCAAACAGATCCGCGGGCAGGGTGCCTCTATGCCCGTAATCATTCTGACCGCCCGTTCCTCGGTAGAAGATACGGTTGCTGGGCTCGAGGGCGGGGCAGACGACTACATGCCGAAGCCTTTCCGCTTCGAGGAGCTGGTGGCCCGCATCAAACTGCGCATCAAGCAGTCCGGGGGCGGTTCGGATAAGCCTTCCCACATTATTCAGGTGGGCAACCTGGAATTGGATACCAGGCGGCGGCAGGCTGTGGTCGATTCCAAGCCGGTGGAGCTCTCCTCACGCGAATTCACCATGCTGCGCGCATTCATGGAACACCCCGACCAGGTGCTTTCGCGCAGTCAACTCTTAGAAATGGTGTGGGGCTACGGGTTTGACCCGGGTTCCAACGTGATTGACGTCTACGTTCGCTATCTGCGCCGCAAGATCGGTGCGAAGCGCATTGTTACCGTCCGCGGGATGGGCTACCGACTCGCGACTATCTAAGAAGTTAGCTACAGCCTGCATTAGTTGGGTAGGCTGGAAAAATGATAAGCAAGCGTCGCCATAAAGTAGTACTTGATTCGTGGGTAGTAGACCATGCCAACGAGCAGGCGGGCACCTCTATGGTTTCTGTGCGCCGCATCGACGGAGTATTCGTCCGCTACCACCTAATTGCTGCTAAGGAACGCAAGGTGGGATTGCCTACCTTCGTGCTTATTCACGGAATTGGCGTGTCTGCCAGGTATTTTGTGCCGCTTGCACATGAGCTGTCCAAGTATGGGGACGCGATCCTGTTTGATCTTCCCGGATTTGGTGGTCTGCCCAAGCCGAACGAACCTATGAATATCAAGGCGTTCGCGCGCACGGTCGCGCGGACGCTTACGACTCTGGCTAAAGAGGGCCGCTTGTCCGGGCAGGTCATTGTGCTGGGCCATTCGATGGGCGCGCAGGTGGCTATGGAACTGGCGCACATCGAACCGACACTGATCGATGGGGTCATGCTTCAGGGGGCTCCGGTCAATGCGCGCGAACGGTCTCTGCACGAGGCGGCACTGCGCTTCCTTCAGTCCAGCGCTCACGAGCCAATCAAACTGGGCCTCATTGCTGCCCGCGCCTACCTGCTCAGCGGGGTGGCCTGGTTCTTAGAGACCCTGCCGGCCATGATGCACTTCGCCATAGAGGACCGAATCGAAGAATATAGGGGCGACCTGGTCATCTCTAGAGGCGAATACGATTCCATTGCCCCGCGCAGGTGGCTCGCAGAACTGTGTACTTCCCGGGGGCAGGACGGACGCACTCGGTTGGTAGAGGTCTCCGGTGGAGCCCACTCTGTCATCTACAAGTATGCGGACGTAGTTGCCGACGAGCTTGCCCAACTGGGAAAGGTCAAGAAGAGGGCGGACAAGTGGGCCACAGATTCGCCCTCGCCCTGGATCCAGCTGCGCGTAGGTGAATACGAGATTACCGAGGACGGGGAACTACCACCCCTGCACCGGCTCCGCCAGGCAATCGAGATGATCACCGACTACACGCTGGGAGCCTTCATTGCCGTGCCAAGGGCCATTGCAGCCGATTTTTCGGATGATGACGAGGTAGCCAAAACCACCTCCAAGATCCCTTTGCGCGGACCCTTGTCAGGGCTGGAATGCTGGACGATTCCGGGCGTGTGGGAACAGCCCATGGCCATGTCCGCAATTGCGGAAGACATTGTGGCCCGCGGCGGCGGAGTGAGGATGCTACCCAGACTGGGAAACATGATGGGGCCCGTACCAGAGCTCGCCAAAATCGTCGAGGACCGGTTAGAGGAGCGGGATGCTAAAGACGTGGTGCTGGTTGCTCACTCTAAAGGTGGCCTGGTAGGTAGGCGGGTCATGGCAGGCCCGCAGGGGCACCGCGTAAAAGCCATGGTCACCCTTGGGACACCTTTCGAAGGCAGTCCCCTGGCAAACGGGATACTTGGGAGGGCTTCCCACACCTCCGACCTGCGGCCAAGCGCTGCCGAAGCAGAATGGCAAAGCCAGCGACTCCCCCAGGTAGATGAACGCATCACTACCATCAGCGCCCGGTGGGACGAACACGTGCCCCGCACGAAGCTGGCTGGCGCCCACAACCTCGTCTCAAAAGCTGTGGGACATATGCGCCTGCTAACATCCGAGGATTCGAGGGCGATGCTCATGAAAGTGCTCACCGGCATCGCTACCCCGCGCAGCTGAAACTACAGGTCTACTCCAACAGCAACCGGTTCCGGCACCAAGTTAACGCCGTAGGTCTTGCGGACCTGGTCGCGCACGTACTCGCTGAGACGGGCAATATCTGCTCCCGTCGCGCCCCCGCGGTTAGTTAGGGCCAATACGTGTTTGCTAGAGATAGCTGCCCTGCCATTAGAACCGGGGGCTACACTTCCCTTCGCCACTCCAGCGTGGTCAATGAGCCAAGCCGCCGAGGACTTGACCAGCCCTTCCACAGTTGGCCCCTGCCCGCTGACAGGGCTAATCAAAGAATGGTCCTGCACAGCAAAACGCGGCGCTTCTTCTGGCAGCGTCTTCGCCTGCTCGGCAGACATAATCGGGTTGGTAAAGAACGACCCTGCACTTACGGAATCCGGGTCCGCAGGATCTAGCACCATCCCCTTGGAACGGCGCAACTCCAGCACTGCTTCCCGCAAGCGAATCGCCGGCACCCGGTCTCCGACCTCGACCCCCAGGTGTCCAGCAAGCTGGCCATAGCGGATCGGCGCGGAACGGGTGGCATGCTGCATCTGGAATTGCACCTCTAAGACCACGTACCGGCCAGTGGGGCCCCAGGTGCGCCCTCCTCCGGCCTCAGGATCGGTTAGGGAACGCTTCAGCACCGAAGTACGGTAGCCCAACTTTAGGTCAGCTAGCGGCAGCACCCGGCGGACACTGCGGGCACGATCCCACACGGTTACCAAGGCCAGGATGTCCGCTGCCTCTGCCCCGTAGGCGCCAATATTTTGCACTGGAGCTGCTCCTACTGAGCCGGGGATGCCCGACATGGCTTCTGCGCCAGCCCAACCCCGCGAAACGGCCTCGCAGACAAAGTCGTCCCACGGGTGACCGCCGACCACCGAAACGGTGGCACCACCGCAAGCAGATTCGTCCGGCACGGTAATGCCACGGCGATCATCAATCAGGACAACTCCCTCAAAGGGCTCATCGCCGGCAACAATATTCGAACCGCCCCCAACAACGAGCAACGGCTGTTCGGCAGCGTCAGCCGCCTGCACAGTGTCTATTATCTGTTCTTCGGTGTCCGCGACCACCAGTTCGGCGATAGGCCCGCCAACGCCCATTGTCGTTAGGTCTGCTAGGGCAGCACTGCCCGCCTCAACCGCCTTCTGCCTACCAGCTGCGCACCATGGCACAGGAGCAGGGCGCTCCGTTTCTTGAACAGATGGGATGGGGCCACACGAATCAACAAATTCCATGCTTCAACCTTACAGGGATAAACCGGCAGCATCGCACCCCATGGGCGCCTGCTCACCAATGCAAAAACTCCTCGCCGAATCGGCGAGGAGTTTCTGAAAAGCTTTTTACTTAGCGCGTTTCGCGGTGCGTAGTGGCCTTGCGGCAACGCGGGCAGAACTTGGAAAGTTCTAGGCGATCCGGCGTGTTACGACGGTTCTTCTTGGTGATGTAGTTGCGCTCTTTACACTCCGTGCAGGCCAGAGTGATCTTAGGGCGCACGTCCGATGACTTGCTTGCCACGATTCATTCCTCTTTTCGCTTGACCGCCGGAGCGGATGGCTAACTTTTATAGTAGCGAGGGGGAGACTCGAACTCCCGACCTCACGATTATGAGTCGTGCGCTCTGACCGGCTGAGCTACCTCGCCACTGGTTCTAAAAAGAACCTGAGCCCCGAACGAGATTTGAACTCGTGACCTCATCCTTACCAAGGATGCGCTCTACCGCCTGAGCTATCGGGGCAACAGTGAACAAGCTTAGCCTGCCAACCTTGCAAGAGCAAGACCGGGCCTTGCGAGGCTCGTCACACAAATCAGCAGCTAGCTGCTGACCGTGGCGGGTGAGGGATTCGAACCCCCGAAGGCGAAAGCCATCTGATTTACAGTCAGGTCCATTTGGCCGCTTTGGTAACCCGCCGAAGCGATTTTCACGCTTGCGCCGTAACGAACGGTGCCCCGAAAGAATAGCAAAGTTAAACCCCTAAACGCTAATCTCCAGGACGTGACAGTTGCCACTGTCGAAATAAAAGGGTAATTTGCAGTTCAAAACTAGGCTTATCTTACAGCTAGATTAGGAGGAAGTTATGGCTGGTCAGTCCTCATTTGATGTGGTCTCAAAGGTAGACCGACAGGAAGTAGATAACGCGGTCAACCAGTGCGCAAAAGAGGTGGCAAACCGCTACGACTTTAGGGGCGTGGACGCCCTCGTGAAGCTGAATGGGGACACGATCACCCTGGAAGCAAATACCGCCGAGCGAGTAGCTGCGATCATCGACATTCTAGAGTCGAAGCTGTTCCGCCGCGGCGTCTCGCTCAAGGCAGTCGACTTTGGCGACAAGGAAGCAAAACCGTCCGGAAAGATCTACCGGCTCACCGGCTCACTTCGCGAAGGCATCCCCCAGGACGTTGCTAAGAAGCTGTCAAAGCTAATCCGCGACGAGGGCCCCAAATCCGTAAAGGCCCAGATCCAAAGTGACGAGCTTCGCGTTTCCTCGAAGTCTCGTGACGACCTCCAGGCAACCATCGCGCTCCTAAAAGGAGCCGACGTTGAAGTTGCACTGCAGTTCGTGAACTACCGATAAAACAGAACAGGCCCGGGTCACTGCCCAGGCCTGTTCTTTACGCTATCTGGTGTTACTTGTCGATATCGCCGATCAGATCTAGCACCTCGTCCTTCGAGAGCTCATCGCGCGAAATGCGGGTCATAGCTTCCCTAGAGACGACCTTGACGCGTTCACGCGCTCCCCTGCCGCCCTCGACTTCGCCAAAGTCCTTGCCTAGCTGCTCCTCGTAAGCGTTCAGCAGCTCCCAGCCCTGCCAGGTGGTGAAGCGGACATTGCGGTCCTCGAGCAGGTGCACCATGGCGTCATGGCCAACCGCCTTCTCGTCTCCGGCATGCAGCTTGCCCTCGTTGAAATCTTCCACAAGATGCGAGATGGTCTGTTGCGCATCCGACTTGGTGGAACCGATCAGCCCAACCGGGCCACGCTTTACCCAACCGGTAGCGTAAATGCCCGGCAGCGCCTGCCCGTCGGCTCCAATGACGCGCCCTTCCACGTTCGGAATAATCCCGCGCACCTGATCGAAGGGCAGCCCCTCGATCGGGGAAGAGAAGTAGCCCACTGCCCGGTATACGGCCTGGACCGGCCAGTCGGTGAATTCGCCAGTGCCCGACACCGTGCCGTCGCCGTTCAACTTGGTACGTTCGGTACGGAACGCCTTCACGTTGCCGTCCTCGTCCGCCAGAATCTCGGAGGGGGCTTCGAACAGGTGAATGTGGATGCGCCTGGAAGCGGTATGCTCCGATGGATCCGTCATCGCGTAGTTAGTAAGGGTCTTTACCACCTGGCGGGCCTGGTTAGAGGCCTTCAACTGCTGCTGCGAGCCCTCGTCGAAGTCAAAGTCCTTCTCGTCAACAATCACGTCCACGTCAGGCTGCTTGCCCAGCTCGCGCAGCTCCAAAGGAGTGAACTTCACCTGCGCGGGACCGCGCCGCCCAAACACGTGCACAGTCTTGACCGGGTTCTTCTTCAGCCCCTCATAAACATTTTCGGGGATCTCGGTTACCAGCATGTCCTCGGCATGCTTGGCAAGCACGCGAGCCACGTCGAGGGCGACGTTGCCAACACCGATGACCGCGATCTCTTCGGCCTCAAGCGGCCACTGGCGCGGGTAATCCGGATTGCCGTCATACCAGGACACAAAATCTGCGGCACCATAGGACTGCGGCAGATCCACGCCGGGAATATCCAGCGGGCGATCGCGGTCAGAACCGGTAGCCATGATCACCGCGTCGTAGTGTTCCTGCAGGTCCTGCACGGTTACGTCCTCGCCAATGTTGACGTTGGCGAACATGCGAATGTCTCCCCGCTGCAGAATCCGGAACAGAGCCAGGATGATCTGCTTGATGCGCGGGTGGTCAGGAGCCACCCCGTAGCGAACCAGCCCGTAGGGGGCGGGAAGGCGTTCAAACAAGTCGATCTGTACGTCTAACCCGGACTTGGCCAGGATGTCAGAGGCATAGATGCCGGCCGGGCCGGCGCCAATTACAGCAACGCTTAGCGGACGCTCACTCATACGAGCCTTTCGATAGATATGTCTTGCTTATTTCACTAATTCGTCAGTTTAGTGCACTAATGGGGCCGAATGTACCAATAGTGGGCTTAGCCACGACGTGACCACCACAGTTGATCTGGATCGGTGGGAGGTCTCCAGAAGATCGCCATGAGCAACCCTGCCACGGCAGCAACGAGGGCGGCGACGCCACAAACAACTGCCAGGGTGTGATTGATGTAAGCCTGGCTGATTTTGGCGAGTAGGAACAGCCCTATCGCTACGCAAAATAGTATGAATGCCGGCCTGCGCCCAAAACTACCCATTTTTCCTCCCGCGCTCTACCCTACCGGTCAGTGCGCCAGATTGCCCTTCCCACCTTTAGTGTCCGGAGCGGTTCCCCGCGTGGCTGCTGCCAGCATCCGGTTGGTGCGGCGGGAAGCCACCATCATGTCTGCAGTTAGGAAGATCAGGGCAATCCAGACGATTCCAGTACCGATCCACCTGGCCAGCGGCATGTGCTCATGGAAGATGAACACGCCAATGATCAGCTGCATGACGGGCGAGAAATATTGGATCATCCCCAGCACGCCTAAGGGCAGGCGGGTAGATACCCACGCGAACATGGTTTGCGGCACGATGGTGACGATGCCGCTACCGGCCAGGAGGGCGATCATGATCCACACTTCGGTCGCTCCCCCGCCAGCGGCGTGAATCTTTGCGAATACGTCTTTGCTCTGCGCTGCCAGGTACCACACGTACAGTCCCAGTGGCGGCACTATTGCGGCTGTCTCTATAACCATGCCTGCTACCGGCGGGGCGGAGGTAGCTACCTGTTTCTTGGCCAGCGAATAGAAGGCAAAGCAGAGTGGCAGGGCAATGGCGATCCACGGTAGGTAGCCCATGCCCACGACCATCACGATGATGGACAGCATGCCGCAGGCGATAGCCGCACCCTGCAGTTTCGAGACCTTTTCCTGCAGCACAATAATTCCCAGAGCCACGGTCATGATGGGGTTGATGAAGTAGCCGAGGGCGGCATCTACGGTTCTACCGGAATTCACCGCGTAGACGTAGATGGTCCAGTTTCCTGCTACCAGCAGACCGGCAATTGCAAGGGTGAGCACCGTCCTCTTATTTCGCAAGGTCCTCCGCAAATCCCCCATCTTGCGGGTAACTGCTAGGAATGCCATCACCGCAACCAGGCCCCAGACCGCCCTGTAGAATACGACCTCTACAGCATCGGCCTGCGCCAGCCAGATAAAATACAAGGGGAACATTCCCCAAATTATGTAGGCGGCTATTCCTACCAGGTAGCCTGTTTTGTCGATTTGCCGAACTTGCTCGGACATTTACCTTTTCTTCCGGTTAGAGAACGTTTTTTGCATCTGGGATGCCTCGCGCCCATGTTAGGTACAAGGCAAGGCCAACGAGGGCGAGGAAGCCAGCAACTGAGAAAGTCAGGTGGTATCCCAGTATGCTAACCAGGCCACCGATTATAAAGGGGCCGACGCCCGTAGCCAGGTCGACCAGCAGGTAATAGCTAGACACTGCCATGCCCGCCCGCCGCTGGGCGGTCTTTGCCACCGCGGTGGCTTGGCATGCCGAGATGCCGGTGCCGTAGCCCAGCCCCAGCAGCCCGGCTCCTATCAGCAACGTCAGCCCGCTGGTAGCGTTGGCAGATAGCAGGTAGCCGCAGGTAAAGCACACCAGGGTGGGGATGATTACCACGTCGTCGCCACGGCAGTCTTGCATTACTCCGCCTATAGGACGCGACAGCAGGATCACGATCGCATAGACCACGAAATACCAGCGGGCCGGCCCTTCCAGGCCGCGCTGCTCGGAATACGGCTGCAGGAAGGAAAGCAGGAAACCGTACGGAGCGGAGCAACAGGAAATCACCAGTGCGATCGGCAGCGCCTTCGGTGCTACCCACTTGTTGATCCCGTGCTCTGTAGAAACCTTGTTGCGCGGCTCAGCTACAGAAAGGTGTTTCCAGCAGCCCAGCGCCAAGATAGTCGCGGCTGCAGCGATCCCCGTGGATACGGCGAATTGGATCTGGTACCCGTTCTTCATACTAGCTAGCAGCATCCCTACGAACGGGGCGACACCTGTGGCAAGGGAGGTTCCCGTAGAAAACCAGCCCGAACCTTCGCCGCGTCTTGCTGCCGGGACAGTGCGCATGGCAGCGCCGGCAAGTATCGTAGCGGTGACGCCGAAGCAAACACCGTGGATCAGCCTAATTATCAGCAAAGACATTAGCGAGGACGCCAAAAAATATGCCCCGGCGCTCAGCACGAACAGGGCAAAGGAGACGGCTGCAGGGCCGCGCTCGCCGAATCTCTCCAGGGCTCGACCCGCAATGATGCGGCCGAAGCAGCCTCCAAAAATAAAAATGCCGGACGTTAGTCCAGCAGCCGAGGAACCTGCCCCAAATTCGGCGGCAGCGTAGCCCACCATCGTAGCCATTAGGAAGTACATGGTCGACATTACACAGAATGACGAAAAGGTAAGGGCTATGAACGATGGGGTAAATAGTCTGGGGGAAAGATTCGATTTACTCATACCCTGCCCAGTATAGGGATTCACATATGAATTCCAAGGCGAGGAAGCTATTTGAGGCTTAACAGACAGAGGCACCGTTGCCGGCGCCTCTGTCTAACGGGTTTAGCTATCCTGCTACGACATGCGATCTACTAGCAGATCGGCAAACTCGCACAGCGCTGCATGCGCATCAGATTTGGGAAGCGCGTCCAGGATCTGTTTTGCTTCGGCCGCCCATTCCCTGGCCATCTGCCGAGTCTGTTCCAGCACGGGGTGCTCACGCAGCGCGGACACCACTTCAGCGAGGGCGGCGTCGTCGCTCAGATCCTGCTCCAGCAGGTGCAGAATGCGCTCTCCGGCCTCGTCAATCTCACCGTTGGCAGCCTGGGCCTTCAACAGCAGAGTGGGCAGCGTGTCCACGCCCTCGCGCAAATCGGTACCGGGCGTCTTTCCAGAGGTCTTCGGGTCAGAGGCCAAATCAATCACGTCATCGGCTATCTGGAAGGCTACGCCCACCTTTTCGCCGTACTCGGCAACATAGTTGGCAACCTCGGGTCCTGCCCCACTCATTTCCGCACCGTAGCGGGCAGACTGGGCCACTAGTGACCCGGTCTTATCGGCAAGAACTTGCAGATAGAACGCAACCGCGTCCTCGTCCTCGGCGGGACCGAAGGTTTCGTTCAACTGGCCCATGCACAGTCTCTCAAAGGTAGTGGCGTGTTGTGCCACTGCCTCGGGGCCGAGCTTCGCTACTCGCCGCGATGCCCTGGAGAAGAGCACGTCTCCGGCCAGGATGGCGCGGTTGTTGCCCCAGATGCGCTGTGCCGCAGGCGCTCCCCTTCTTGAGGGCGCCGAGTCCATCACATCGTCGTGGTACAGCGTTGCCAGGTGGGTCAGCTCTACCACTACTGCTGCGTCTAGCACGTCGTTCGCGCTGCGGCGCGAAGGCGACCCTAGTTGGGCGCAGAGGAGTACCAGCATCGGGCGCATGCGCTTGCCCCCGGCTGCCATCAGATGTGCGGTCAGGTCGTCAACTAGGCCGCGTGCCCCCACGACAGAATCGCGGAGGCGACGCTCGACCTCTTCCAGAGCTTCTTCTAATTCGCTCTGCAAGTCAGCTGATTTTAGTGTTACTGCAGTTTGGCTCACGGAACGAAGATAGTCGCATTTGTCAGGAAATTCAGGACCGGCGCGGGGAGAACGCCAAGTAGCACGGTCAAAATGGCACAGATGACCACTACTGGCATGGTAATACCCTGCGATTTCACTGCCTTCGAAGTGCTGGCTGGCTCGTCCATGAACATGGTGCGGGCCAGGTTGAAGTAGTAGAAGGCGGTGATTGCGGATGCTGCAACTGCGATTACCACGAGTGGCCACAGCCCGGCCCTCAAGCCGGTTGCAAACAGGACGAACTTACCGATGAATCCGGCAGTTAGCGGGATGCCTGCGAACGAAAGCAGGAACACCAACATGCACCCTGCCAGTAGCGGAGACTTGCGTCCCAGCCCGGCCCACGCGTCGATCTGGTTAGCTTCGCCAAGGATGTTGCCCTCGGCATCCGTCTGGCGAACGAGCGTGATGGCGGCAAAGGCACCAACGGTCGCGATCGCGTAGGACAGCAGGTAGAACATGATGGCCGAGGTGGACTGGTTATCCATTGCAATCACGGCGATCAAAATAAAGCCTGCGTGAGCGATGGACGAGAAGGCAAGCATCCGCTTGATGTCTTCCTGTACCAGGCCCCAGAAGGTGCCGACGAACATGGTCAGGATTGCCACAATCCACATGAAGATCACGAGGTTCCATCCCAGCTGCCCTGCCACAGTGAAGTAGAAGCGTGCCATTGCCAGGAACGCCGCTGCCTTCACTCCGGCAGCCATGAATCCCGAGATTGGGGTTGGCGCGCCCTGGTAGACGTCTGGGGTCCAGGCGTGGAACGGAGCCGCTCCGACCTTGAATAGGAGGCCTACCGTCATCAGCACTACGCCGGCAAGAAGTAGCCAGTCAAGGTTGCCTCCCTTAGAGGAGACCGCCTTGGCAATGTCGCTCAGTGTCAAGGTGCCGGAGTAGCCGAAGAGCATTGCTTCGCCCATCAGGAAGAAGCCTGAAGAGAAGGCTCCCAAGACGAAGTACTTGATAGCCGATTCCTGGCTGATACGCCTCCTGCGCCTTGCGGTGGCACAAAGGATGTAGAACGGCAGCGAGAATGCCTCAAGAGCAATGAACAGGGTGAGCAGCGAGTTCGCTGCCGGGAACACCATTAGGCCAATGAGGCTGAACAGTGCTAGCGGGAACATCTCGGAACGCTGGTAGCCAAGGTGCTGGGTCATCTCTTCTGCCCTGGAACCGGGTACATCCGCGGGCTGGCCCGCGAACGAGCCGTCCCCGTGCTCTGTTTGATCGGCCATCACCAAGATGGAAAGCAGGCCGATAATCAGCATGATGGCCTGGGCGCCGAAGGTGAGCCCGTCCGCGTTGTATTCGCCCGCGCCAACCGTCTGGGGCATCTTGCCGTAGGTTTCGATGCCGACGATGGTTAGGGCTACTGCAGCCGCTAGGACCGAGATCACGGACCACACCACCTGCACCTTGCGCCTTGCGCCGGCGGGAACGAATGCTTCAATAAGCACACCAACAATGGCCCCTGCCAACAGCACCATTAGCGGGGACAAGATTAGCCACTGACTGAACTGGGTTGCTTGCATGTTACTTCCCTTCCGTATCTGCCCCGGCGCCTACCTGCACTGGAGCAGGCACAACCTGGGAGGCAGTGGGTTCGACCATGGTGGTAACGCCCTTGGGGAAGAACCCAAGTACGAGCATGGCGGCAATCAAAACACCGACTACGCACTTTTGCGATCCGGTCAGATCGACCATGGATTTGCGTTCCGGGTTCGGCGGGCCGGTGAAGATTCGCTGGTATGGAATCAGCGCGTAAAGCACTGCCAAGATCACGCCGAATACTGCGAAGAAGGCAATCACCGGCTGCACCTTGTAGGTGCCTACGAAGACCATGAATTCTGCGGGGAAGCCCGATAGGCCGGGCAACGCGATGGCGGCCAAGGCCGAGATCAGCCACGTGCCTGCGAGCACGGGGGTGATCCGCTGCAACCCACCAAATTCGGCGATCTTCTGGGTGTGTGCCTGCTGGGTCATGAAGCCCGAGATCAGGAACATGCCCGCGATAGATAGGCCGTGGGCGACCATGTACACCATGGCGCCGATTAAGGCGGTCTGGTTACCAATGAAGATGGCCATAACCATCAGCCCGAAGTGGGACACCGAGGTGAAGGAAATCAGTCGCATCAGGTCCTTTTGCCCGATCGCGGCAATTCCGCCCCACAGCACCGAGATGACCGCAACGATTACGATCGGTAGCGCTGCTCTGTGAGAAGCTCCCGGGAAGATTGCCAGACACATGGTGATCATTCCGAAGGTACCGATCTTGTCCAGGACGCCAACTAGCAGTGTCGAGGTGCCCGGGCGGGCCACTTCTGCTGCATCGGGTAGCCAGGTGTGGACGGGAACCATTGGAGCCTTCACAGCAAACGCGGCGAAGAAGCTCAAGAATAGTGCCATCTCGACACCCGCACTAGTGTGCAGCTGTCCGGCCAGGTTCTCGATAAGGAAGGTACCGCGCCCATTCGGAGCCACCACGTACAGGCCGATTACGCCGGCTAGCATGACCAATCCGCCTGCCAACGAGTACAGCAGGAACTTCAGGGCTGCGGCCCGTCCGCCCCGACCATACCTACCAATCATGAAGTAGACCGGGATCAGCATGGCCTCGAATGCCAGGTAGAACAGGAACACGTCGCGAGCGCTGAATATCAGCACCATGAAAGCTTCCGTAGCCAGGATGAGGGCGATGTATCCGCCCTCGGAGGATTCGGAGGAGTTGTAGAAGCCTCCTTCGTTGCCGGAAGCGAGGATCACCAGCAGGGTGAGCAGGGCCGACAGCAGGACCATTACCAGGCCGAGCCCATTTACGCCCAGTGCCCAAGAAACGCCCAGCTGTTGAATCCAGGAGTAGGTTTCTGCCCACTGGTATGCGCCCGACTTGCCAAAGTCGAAACTGGCGGCTGCGGCTATGGCACCGATAAGTACTACACCGGAGGTGAGCACACCAATCAGTCTGCCGCTCTTTCGCAAGGAGGGCACCAGCCACAGCAGCAGGGCTGCGAGCGCGGGGATTGCTACTAACAGAGTAAGTAGCGGGAACGTTGCGTTTATAACTTGCATATCTTACCTACCGCCTCAGAGCCTGGTTCCGAACACAGCGACAAGCGCGAGCAGCACACCGAAGGCGATGTAAGCCGCGTAAGAGCGGATGTGGCCGTTTTGGATTCTGCGGATGAAATTGCCAAGCCCGAGCGAGCCCTTGCCGAGTCCGCCCACGATGCCGTCGATGCCACCCTTGTCGGCAAGAGTGACGCCCTTGGTGAGGGCGATGCCCGGGTGCATGAACAGCGATTCGTTGATCGAGTCTTGGTACAGATCGTTGCGGGCAGCCACCACCATCGGGTTGGCGGCCGGAGCAATCTTGGGAACGGAGTTGCGCCCGTACCTGACCCAGGCCAGAACAGCTCCGATTAGTACTACTGCCAGTGTGCAGATGGTAATTGCCAGCGCCGGAATTACCGGTTCACCGTGCGCGTGGTGCCCGGTAACCGGTTCCAGCCACTTGGCGAAGAATCCGGTCGGAGCAACCGCTATACCAAATCCGATTGCGAAAATTGCCAGGATGATCATCGGCACAGTCATGAGCGGACCGGATTCGTGCGGGTGCACCTGGCCACCGTCGTTGACGGTAGTCCACCGGGCCTTGCCGTGGAATGTCATGAAGAACAGCCTGGACATGTAGAAGGCGGTGATTCCCGCGCCAATCAACGCAATGAGGCCGAAGATCCAGGCGCCAGTGGTGCCGAATGCTTCCGGCACGAAGGCGGATTCGATAATCGGATCCTTGGTGAAGAAACCGGTGAATGGCGGGATGCCGAGGATCGCCAGCCACCCCATCATGAAGGTCAGCCAGGTTACCTTCATGACCTTAGACAGGGCACCAAAGCGCCTCATGTTCACCTGTTCGTTCATTGCGTGCATGATCGAGCCGGCTCCCAGGAACATCAGCGCCTTGAAGAAGCCGTGACCAACCAGGTGCAAGATTGCGAAGGCCCAGCCAATCGGGCCGAGCCCGGCGGCCAGCATCATGTAACCGATCTGGGACATGGTAGATGCGGCCAGCACCTTCTTCATGTCGTCCTTGGCACAACCGACGATGGCGCCGAACAGCAACGTGATTGCCCCGACGATTGCCACCAGCAGCTGCGCTGTAGGAGCTGCAGAGTAAATACCGCCCGAGCGTACCATCAGGTAGACGCCCGCGGTCACCATGGTGGCGGCGTGGATCAGTGCAGACACCGGTGTCGGACCGGCCATTGCGTCGCCAAGCCATGCTTGCAACGGGAACTGCGCGGATTTACCACAGGCAGCTACCAATAGGAAGATTCCGATAATGGTTGCCCAGTGCCGCCCCATCGAGCCGTCGGCCGCAGCCCCCAGCACGTCGGAGTAGGCAAAGGAGTTGGTTACCTTGAACATCGCCATCATTGCCAGCAGCAGGCCCATGTCGCCAACACGGTTCATGACGAATGCCTTCTTCGCAGCAGTGGCGTTTTCCGGCACGTGGTTCCAGAAGCCGATCAGCAAGTAGGAGGCAAGGCCTACGCCTTCCCAACCGAAGAACAGCAGCAGGTAGGAATCGGCCAGCACCAGGGTGAGCATGGCCGCGATGAAGAAGTTCAAGTAGGCGAAGAACCGGCGCCTGTCAGCATCGTGTTCCATGTACGCCACTGCGTAGACATGGATAAGCGAGCCGACGAAAGTCACCAGCATTACGAAGGTCATCGAGAGCGGATCGAGAAGCAGTCCCAGATCGATCGCGTGGTCGGAGCCGAGGCCCGCCCATTCAAACAGGTGCGTGCGCAACGCCCTCGAACCAGGTTCCATGCCGTACAGCTGCAAGATGACGAGCAATCCGACGACGAAAGAAGCCCAGGAGGCAACTACGCCAATCCAGTGCCCCCAGCGGTCGCTTGCCCGTCCTAGGAGCAGCAGGACTCCGGCGCTCACTAGCGGGAGCGCGATCATCAGCCACGCGTAGGCGGCCGCACCGGTGGCTACCCCAGGTGCCATAGCATTCATTTGAGCTAGCCTCCTAGTTCTTCATCAAGTTCAGCGCATCAACGGAAGTGGTGCGCCTGGTCTTGAAGATCGATACGACAATGGACAACCCGACCACTACTTCGGCAGCAGCAACAACCATCACGAAGAACGCCATTGTCTGGCCTTCGATGTTGTTGTGCATGCGCGCAAAAGTGACGAGCATAAGATTCACCGAATTGAGCATCAGTTCGACCCCCATGAGGGCGATCAGTGCGGTGCGTCGAGTAAGCACGGTGACAGCGCCAATGGCAAATAGGACTATCGCCAGGACGATGTAGTTGGTGAGACTCACTTGTCTTCACCTTCCTTTCCCTCGACGGTTTGCGAGTGGGCCTTTTCGACCTCGCGCTTACCGGGCTGCATAAGACCTGTGGGAGCTGACTGCCCAGGCATCCCCCAGGCTCCAGAGCGACCCACGGCCTGAGTGGCTTCGCGTCCGTGCAGACCCTTTGCCTTGTCGCCGTGCCGCTGTTCGCGCAGCGCGGTCGAGGCGGAAGGTTCAACAGTTGAAAGGGTCCTAGCTTCCCCACGGGCACGCAGCACGCGCGATACCGACGCCTCAATGGGCTCGCCGGTTTCACCGGAGATCGCAGGTACGTCCACCGCGTTAGTGGAGGCGTAAACGCCAGGCGCGGGCAACTGACCGATGTGGGTGCCGCGGGTACGCCATGCGTTCCAGCGTGCTGCCAACGTGTGCCGCTGGTCTGCCTTGGGAGCCAGTCGATCTGCGTGGTTCAGCAACATCGAACCAACCACCGCGGTAATCAGCAGCACGTCGGCGAGTACCAACGTGTGAGTGTGCTGGGTAAAGATTGAGATGCCAACCGCGACCGGATTATCGGCTCCGTTAGCATCGGCAAGATGGCCCACCGCCGGAAGTTTCGAGGCGACGATCGCGCAAGTGAGTAGCGCAATTAGGACTGCACCGGCCAAGTATGCGAACCACCTCAATGAAGCCGTAGACTTTCGGTAGTTATCGGAGGCCGACACGCCCACCATCATGACCACGAACAAGATCATCATCATGATTGCGCCCGTGTAGACAACTACTTGGACGACACCCAGGAAGAGTCCGCCCTGCTCGATGTAGAGCAAAGCCAGAATCAGCATTGCTGCCACCATACAAATTGCCGAGTGGACTGCCTTGCGACATAGGGCCACCCCTAGGGCCGCAAGCACCAGCAGTGGTGCAGCAACCCAAAACATCACCGTCTCGCCGGTGCTGATGGACTGCGCCGCTAGCGGTAAGAGCGTGTTCACAGTGCTTCCTCCTTTACCGCCTTAGCAGTCTTGAGTGTGGGATCGTCAGGGCGCTTCTGCTCTACCCACTGGATCTGTGCCTGAGTCGGACCGGAGACGGCTCCCTTGTAGTAGTCCGAGTCGGTAGTACCTTCGACCATCGGGTGCGGAGCAGCGAGCATGCCTTCCTGCATCGGAGCCAGCAGCTGATCCTTTTCGTAGATCAACCGATCGCGGTGCTGTTCTGCCAGCTCGAAGTCATTACTCATGGTGAGTGCTCGAGTGGGGCATGCCTCTATGCAGTAGCCGCAGAAAATGCACCTGAGGTAGTTCACCTGGTAAACGCGCCCATAGCGTTCCCCGGGCGAATACTGCGCGTCGGGCCGGTTTACCGCGGCTTCGACCAAGATGGCGTCGGCTGGGCATGCCCATGCACACAATTCACAACCGATGCACTTTTCTAGGCCGTCGGCATACCTATTTAGGCGGTGCCTGCCGTGGAAACGAGGTTGCACATAAGGTCCCTCGAATGGGTACTGTTCCGTTACCGTGGGGCGGAAGAACGAGGAGATGGTTACTCCGAATCCTGCCCATGGCGAAAACAGCTTCCCTAGTGGGCCCTTAGGATCATGCTCGTAACGCATGTCCTCGCGGGTTGGATTTCGTTTACTCACTGGGTTCATCTTCCTTCCCTGCGGTAGCAAGGGCTACTTCTGCGCGACCGGCACGCGGGCTGACAGGCATTTGTTGGCCTAGGCGCGGCGGCACCGGATAGCCTCCTGCCATCGGATCAAATGGCTTCTCGGGACCGGTATCCGCCCTCTTTTCGCGCCCGGTAAATCCGATGATGACCAGCGCGATCAGGAATATTACGGCGATACCGATGAGCAGCTGGGTAAGGGTGACGTTCGCGTACAAGCTGATTCCGCGCATCAGCGCCACGATTACTAGCCAACCAAGCGAAATGGGCAGAAGCACCTTCCAACCCAGATTCATCAGCTGGTCGTAGCGCACACGCACCAAAGTTGCGCGAACCCAAATGATGCAGAAGGCCACGGCCCACATCTTGGTGATGAACCAGATCATTGGGAAGAAGCCGGTGTTTAGTACGCCGCCAAGAATGTGGTCGCCGAACGGGAATCGCCAACCGCCCAGGAACAGGGTGGTAAACACGCACGAGACGTTGAACATATTGATGTATTCGGCCAGGTAGTACCAGGCGAACTTCATCGAGGAATATTCCGTTTCGTGGCCGGCTACCAGCTCGCCCTCACATTCGGGAAGGTCGAACGGCAGACGGTTGATCTCGGCAACCGAGGAGATGAAATAGATGCATGCTGCCGGAATGAGGGCGAAGATCCACCACACTGGCGATTGGGCCGCCACGATCTGCGAGGTGCGCATGGAACCAGAGACGATGAATACCGTCACCATCGCCATGCCCATGCCTAGTTCGTAGCTGATGACCTGAGCCGACGAACGCATTGCGCCTAGCAGTGGCAGGGTGCCCTTAGAAGACCAGCCGCCCAGAATAATGCCGTACACCCCCAATGAGGCAATGGCCAGAATGTAAAGGCCGCCGATCGACGGATCCATCAGCTGCAACGGAGTGGAGTGGCCAAGAATATTCACGTTGGGGCCGAACGGGATTACCGCTAGCACCATGAAGGCGCTAAATGCCGCAACCAACGGACCAACCAGATACAGGATTCGATCCACGCCCTGCTTATTGAAGTCTTCCTTGACTAGCAGTTTCACCGCGTCTGCCACTGCCTGGAGCAAGCCCAGCGGACCGTGGACGTTTGGGCCAGGACGAGTCTGCATGCGAGCAAGACCACGCCTTTCCACCCACAGCGCCATAATGACTGTGATCAGCAAGAACACAATGATGAAGACCGCTTTGATAAGAGTCAGCCACCATGTCTCTTGGCTAAAATCTGCCGGCTGGACCTCATGGCCTGCCGTCGAGAACATTGTTAGAGCGTTCACCGGGTCACCTCCGAGGCAGTAACGCTTACTACAGCGCCGCTTCCGACGCCTAAGGTTTCGTATACGTGGGAGCGGTCAGAGCACTGCGGCAACCAGACCACGCGATCAACCATGTCGCACACGTGCGCTGGCAGGGTGATGGTTCCCGCTTCGGTAGAGATGTCTACCCGTGCGCCCTCGGCAATGCCGAACGACTTCGGTACCCATGCCACAGAGCGGCGGGCGCTTCCTGCCAAGGCAGGGTTGCCGGTTAGCAGCACACCGTGGTCGAGCAGCGGCTTGTGCGTTGCCAGCACGGCCTGACCAGCACCGGGAGCCGCCAGCGCCGCTGGCGCCTGATGCGGGCGCAGCGCCCTCTTGCCTTCCCAGTTCATCAACTGGTTAGCTTCGGCGTGCACGTCGCGCAGGGAAGCAAAAGCAATTGGCCGTTCCAGCTCGGTGGCCAACTGGTCTAGCACTTCCCTATCGCTCATCGCAGGGGTGGACAGTGCCTGTCCGAACGGCCGCAGTCGACCTTCCCAGTTGATGAACGTGCCAGCCTTCTCGGCAACCGGTGCCACGGGCAAAACCACGTCGGCAATCTGGGTAACAGGAGTCTGCAGCACCTCGAGGCTTACGACGAAGCCGGCATTCTTGATGGCTGCCAAAGCATCGCCGGGCAGGTCGCGGGTATCTACCCCGCCCACTACGAGGGCGTCGACCTCGCCGGTCGATGCGCCCTGCAAGATTCCGGCCAAATCAAGGCCTTCACCTGCCGGTACCTCATCCCACAGCTGCTCTAGCGAAGCGCGCGCTGCCGGATCGGCGACTGCGCGTCCGAAGGGAAGCATCGAAGGCACGAGTCCAGCCTCCAAAGCGCCCCTTTCCCCGGCTCGGCGAGGTACCCACGCAAGCTTTGCGCCGGTACGTTCGGCCAATTTGACGGTTTCGGTTAGCAATCCGGGAACCTGGGCGGCGCGTTCGCCTACGAAGATGACGCCATTAGTAAGACCTTCCGCGATATGCGACTGGTCACCTTCCGCGTCCTTCTGTATAGAAGCAAGCACTTCCGGTTCCGTGCCAGGAGCGGCAGGAACGTGCACAGCCCCCATCTTGGCCGAGCCATTGGTAAAGATCGGCGCCACGGTTGCGACCTTCAGTCCCTTGCGGGATGCCTTGCGCAAGCGCAGGAACAAGGTGGCGCACTCATCTTCGGGCTCCAGCCCTACAAGAAGCACCTGTTCGGACTTGTCGATGTCGGCGTAAGTTACGTCCAGGCCGCTGCCCGCAATGCTGGAAGCCAAGAATGCTTCTTCTTCGGCCCCGGTAGTGCGGAATCGGGCATCAACGTTGTTAGTGCGCAGTGCGACGCGGGCGAATTTGCTCCACGCGAAGGCATCCTCGAAGGTCAGGCGGCCACCTGGCAGCAATGCCGGGTTCTTTGCCTTAGCCAAACCTTGGGCGGCCCTGTCGAAAGCATCTGCCCACGAGGTCGGAACTAGCTTTCCGTCCTCGCGCACTAGCGGCATGGACAGGCGGTTCTCGCCAAACTGCCACTGGTAGGCAAAACGGTCCTTGTCAGAAATCCATTCCTCGTTTACGTCCATATCGCGCCCCGCCAAGCGGCGGACGATGTTGCCGCGCCTTACGTCGTTGCGGATGACCGCACCGGAAGCGTCGTGCTCGGTAACAGCTGGCGTGGAAACCAGGTCGAAGGGGCGAGCCCTGAACCGGTAGGTGGCAGAAGTCAGCGCACCCACCGGGCAAATCTGGATGACGTTGCCGGCGAAGTAACTAGAGAAACGGCGACCCGACTGATCTTCGTCAGCCGGTACGATCTGACCCGTGTGGAAGCCCTGGGCGGCACCAGCCTGCCCGCTAGGACCAGAAATCTTGGAAGCATTCGCAGCAGTGGAACCACAGCAATCCTCGGAAGCGATGCCGAGGCTCTTGGTATCAAAGCGGCCGATCTGCTCCCCCATGAACACATGGTGATCGCGCGGGGAGGAACCGCCGCCGCGCCCCTGCAAGTCAATAAACGGGTCGCCCGCAATCTGCTTCTGGAACCGGACGCAGCGCTGGCACAGAATACAGCGGTCGCGGTCTAGCAACACAGTAGACGACAGCGACACCGGCTTGGGGAAGGTTCGCTTAGCTTCGCCGAAACGCGATTCTCCTTGCCCATGCGACATTGCCTGGTTCTGCAATGGGCACTCGCCGCCCTTATCGCAGATTGGACAGTCCAAGGGGTGGTTGATCAGCAGGAACTCCATAATTCCGTGCTGGGCCTTCTTGGCCACGTCAGAAGTGCGCTGGGTGAAAACCTCCATTTTTGGAGCCACCGTCATGGTGCAAGCCGGCTGCGGCTTAGGCATCTTTGAAACTTCGCCAGACCGGTTCGGCATTGCCACCTCTACAAGACACTGCCGGCAGGCACCAGCCGGGTCTAGCAGCGGATGGTCACAGAAACGAGGAATGTGAATCCCAAGTTTTTCAGCAGCCCTGATAATCAGCGTCCCCTTGGGGACTTCGACGCTCTGCCCGTCGATCTGGATAGTGATCAACTCGCTCGCTTCACTCATCGGGCGCCTCCTTCACTGAACTTGGTGGATGCTTCGTAGGGGAAAAGCTCCCAGGCGGGAGTGCGGTAGCCGGCCTCGAATTCTTCCCGGAAGTACTTGAGGGACTTCGGGATTGGGGTAGCGGCCGCATCACCGAGGGCGCAGAAAGACCTACCGCCGATGTTTGAACAGATGTCTTCCATCAGCTCGATATCGCCGGGGCGCCCCTTGCCTTCCAACAGGCGGTGCATAATCTGCTTCAGCCAGTAAGTGCCCTCGCGACACGGCGTGCACTTACCGCAAGATTCATGCTGGTAGAAATCGATCCACTGCGCGATTACGCGAACCACAGATACCGTCTCGTCAAAGACCTGAATTGCACGGGTTGCCAGCATCGAACCAGCAGCCGCCACATCTTGGTAGGTCAACGGCACGTCTAGCTGTTCAGGCGTGAAAATTGGAGCCGAAGAACCGCCAACGGCCCAGAACTTCAGTTCGTGGCCCTCGCGTACTCCCCCGCACATCTCTAGCATCTCGCGCATGGTGATACCCAGCGGAGCCTCAAACTGGCCCGGGTTCTTCACGTGCCCGGAGATCGAGAAGATGCCATGCCCACGGGACTTTTCGGTGCCCATGCAGGCGTACCAGTCAACCGAGTTCTTGAAGACGCCGGGAACCTGCGAGATGGTCTCGACATTGTTCACCACAGTCGGGCGCGAGTAGAGGCCCGAAACGGCCGGGAAGGGCGGCTTCAGCCTTGGGTGACCGCGTCTTCCTTCCAAAGAATCCAACAGCGCAGTTTCCTCGCCGCAGATGTAAGCGCCCGCACCGGCGTGCGCCACGATCTTCAGCTCCCCAAGAATGCCGGCAGCTTCAGCCTCGGCAATCGCCGACAGGATGCGCCGGTACACATGGGCTACCTCGCCACGCAAGTACAAGAAGGCCTGCTTACACCCAATAGCATGGGAAGTAATGGCCATGCCCTCTACCAGACAGTGCGGATTGGCCATGATCTGCGGCATGTCCTTGCAAGTGCCCGGCTCCGATTCGTCGCCGTTTACTACTAGGTACCGCGGGCCGCCGTCGTCAGGAGGCAAGAAGGACCACTTCATGCCCGCCGGGAAGCCTGCGCCGCCACGGCCGGCCAGACCGGAGGACTTTACCGCGCTCACCACGTCCTCGGGCTTCATTGTCCGGGCCTTCTTCAGCCCCTCATAACCCCCGTGAGCCAGGTAGTGCTCAAGGGTCCACGACCGGTCCTCGCCCCAATGTTCGGTGAGGATAGGCGTCAGAGTGTCAGTGGTTATGCCGTTCACTTGTCCTCTTCCCCTTCTTTTTCAGCCTTGGCTCGCTCCGCCTCAGCAGCGGCAATTGCCTGCTGATTGTCCGGCGCCTTCCAGCCCTTCTGCCGGGCAATGCGAAGGCCCAACGTGGAAGGTTCCCCAGCCGAAGGACCTTCGTGCTGGTGGCCATCCAAGAACCCCGCCAACAGGTGTTCGTTCTCTTTGAAAGTCGGGCACACCTCCGGGCCGCGAGTGGGATGAAGCGGTCGATCTGCCTTGATGTCTTCAACCAGGTCCAATGCGGACTGCGGTGTCTGGTTGTCGAAGAACTCCCAATTGACCATGACCACCGGAGCATAATCGCAAGCAGCATTACACTCGATTGCTTCCAACGTGATCTTTCCATCTTCAGTAGTCTCGTCAGTGCCGATTCCCAGCTGCGACGAGACCGCCTCGTAAATGGCATCCCCGCCCAGCACCGCGCACAGAGCGTTAGTGCAAATGCCAACGTTATATTTGCCGGCAGGGTGACGCTTGAACTGCGTGTAGAAGGTGGCAACCGCCGAAACCTCGCTGCGCGAGAGCTCTAGCATCTGCGCGCAAAAAGCAATGCCATCGGCACTAACAAACCCGTCCTCGGACTGAACCAAGTGCAGCATCGGGATCAACGCCGACTGCTGGTGCCCCTTTGGGTAACGGTCCATGATCTGCTGGGCCTCACGCCGCAGCCTTTCTTCGACCTCGGATGAATACTTACTCATTAGCGGTCAACCCCTCCCAATACCGGATCTAGCGATGCCAGCGAAACGATGAGGTCGGAAATCATGCCGCCCTCGGCAAGCAACGAAAGTGACTGCAGATTCGAGAAGGAGGGTTCGCGGAAGTGGACTCTATACGGGCGAGTGCCGCCATTCGAAACCACGTGGCAACCCATGATGCCCTTCGCGTGTTCAATGATCTGGGTGGCCTGTCCAGCCGGGACTTTGAAGCCCTCAGTAACCAGCTTGAAGTGATGGATTAGAGCCTCCATGGAGGTTCCCATGATGTGTCGGATGTGCTCGAGCGAGTTGCCCTGCCCATCGGCTGCCACCGAGAGCTGCGACGGCCAAGCAATTGCTTTGTCCTCTACCATCACGCGCTCGCCCTCGCACTGATCCAGCCGATCGAGCACCTGCTCAATGATGCGGAAGGACTGGTAGCACTCGTCGAAACGCACGCGCACACGACCGTAGGCATCAGAGGTTTCCTGCGTGCACACATCAAAATCGAGCGTTTCATAGCCGCTGTAAGGCATCATTTTGCGCACGTCATAGGCAAAACCTGCGGCGCGCAAGGACGGACCGGTAAGGCCCATAGCGAAGATTGCCTCCGGGGAGATGTAAGAAACGCCCTGGAAACGCGACTTGAAAATCGGGTTATCCATGATTAAGTCTTCCAGCTCGCCAAGATCGCGGCGCACCTTCGGAAGCTGATCGCGCACATATTCTGTAGTACCAGCGGGCAGGTCCTGGGCCACCCCGCCTACGCGCAGATACGCGTTGTTCATACGCAACCCGGTGACGCGTTCGAAGATGCGGAAGATCTCTTCGCGGCCACGGAAAGCGATGGTCATTAGCGTGGTGCCACCCAGCTCGTTACCGGTAGTGCCGATGGCCACGATGTGCGAGGCCGCTCGGGTGAGCTCCATCATCAGCACGCGAATTAACCGGGCGCGCTCCGAAATTTGATCGGTGATGCCCATCAGCTTTTCGACCGCCATCACATAGGCCGCCTCGTTCAGCATCGACGCCACATAGTCCATACGCGTGCAGAAGGTGGAACCTTGCGCCCACGTGCGGTATTCCATGTTCTTTTCGATGCCGGTGTGTAGGTATCCGGTGCCCACGTGTACCTTGCGCACGATCTCGCCATCAATTTCGACGATCAGACGAAGCACCCCGTGGGTGGAGGGGTGAACCGGGCCTAGGTTCACAACGATGCGTTCGTTTACCAGCTTCTCGTGTAAAGACTGCTGTTCAATCTGCTGGGTAACTTCGTCCCAGTCGCCACCAGAGGAAGTGAACTCTGGCAGTTCCTCGTCATCAATGACGGGAGGAGCAGCCTGGTAAAGAGGTGTTGAATGCGACATTAGTTGTAAGACCTCCGTACGTCCGCGGGCGGAACGGTGGCGCCCTTGTACTGAACCGGGATGCCGCCTAGTGGATAATCCTTGCGCTGGGGATGACCTACCCAATCATCGGGCAGCGCCGTGCGAGTAAGAGACGGGTGACCGGTGAACACGATGCCCATAAGGTCCCAAGTTTCGCGCTCGTGCCAGTCGTTGCCGGGGTACACCGAAACCACCGAAGGGATGGTCGGATCTTCTTCGGAGCAGGTGACTTCCAGACGGAGCTGCCTGCCGTGGGTGAAGGACAGGAGCATGTAGCAGGCGTGTAGTTCCCTGCCAGCATCGGCCGGGTAGTGCACTCCGTTGACGCCTAGACACATTTCGAAGCGCAGATCCTGGTCGTCACGCAACATCTTGCACACCTGGACGATGTGTTCCTTGCTGATGAAGAGGGTCAGTTCGTCGCGATCGACAACAACGCGCTCTATAACCTTGCCAACTTCCAGTCCGGCCTCGCGGATGTCTTCTTCAAGGGCGTCGACGGCGGCATCGAACCAGCCACCGTAGGGCCGAGCAGATTCGCCGGGAAGGAAGATCTTCTGTTCCAGGCCCCCAAAGCCGGTGGTGTCGCCGGCGTCGGCTACGTGGAATAACCCCTGCCTGGTGCCCACCAGTTCCGGACCGGGCTTGGCGCGCTCTGCGCCTGCCTGCTCCGAGGAGGGAACAATATTGTTTTCGCTCATGCCAGCAGTCCCTTCTGCATGTGAGTGGGGGTAGCTTCGAGGGCGGCCTGTTCGGCCAACCGGGCTACTTCGCGGCGACGCTTCTCAGTAAGCGGCTCCTGGTAGTGGATCTGATCGTGAAGAACCAAGATCGCATTGATCAGCGCCTCTGGCCGCGGCGGGCAGCCGGGCAAATACACATCCACGGGAACCACGTGGTCGCAGCCCTGAATTACCGCGTAATTGTTGAACATGCCGCCGGTGGAGGCACACGCGCCCATAGAGATAACCCACTTCGGTTCGGGCATCGAATCGTAGACGTTGCGAATAATAGGCGCCATCTTGTGGGCTACTCGTCCAGAAACGATCATTAGGTCTGCGTGGCGGGGCGAAGCACGGAAGACCTCCATGCCAAACCTAGAGATGTCGTAGCGCGGGGTGCCCGCAGACATCATTTCAATCGCGCAGCAGGCGAGGCCCATAGTGACGGGCCATACCGATGCTTTCCGGGCTAGGCCTACCAGGCGCTCCATTGAGGTAATTGCGAAACCGTTCGGCAGATCATTTTCCATCTGCTCGCGGCGGCCACCAATTTCAGCCATTTTCAACCCTTTCCTAGTCCCAGTCAAGTCCGCCGCGGCGCCATTCGTAAATGTAGGGAACCACGAGCAGTATTAGGAAGATCATCATTGCGGCCAGGGAGATCAGCCCCAGGCGTTGCCCATCGGGCAGGGCACCGAACTTGTTCAGCGAAACTGCCCACGGGTAAAGGAAGACGACTTCGATGTCGAACACGATGTAGGTCATTGCCACGAAGTAGTACTTAATCGGGAATCTACCTTCGTGGGCTGATTTTGCAGCGATCGGATCGATGCCGCATTCGTACGTTTGTTCCTTAGTGCGCGAAAACTTCTTCGTTCCCAGGAAAGCCGACAGCACCAGACCACCGATTGCTAGTACTAGCGCAGCGGCAGCCATGATCAGAAACTGCGACATCTTGCCTCCATCTTTATTCGCGACAGTTCATGCACAGCGAGCTCGCAGACTCGTACGCATGCGTCTTTTATTCGAGGGTAAATCATACACGTCATACTTTCGGCACCAGCCTTGCCAAAAAAGCAATTACTCGATCGTCGATTGAGCCGCCATGCCGTTCGTATCCGTCAGACAAAAGCTTGTGAACTGCGACCATAAGGCGGTCTACGGGCAGTCCATAGCGAGTACACGCCTGCATAATTTTTGGACGTTCAATTAGTCTCACAAACACGGTTCCGAGACGGTAGTACCCGCCCCATTCGTCACTCATGTGTTGCACAAATGCTTCCATGGCCGAATCGAAGGCCGCTTCGCCGGTCCGAGCAAAGGCTTGCGTTGCCGCGTCGGCGAGCATCCGTCCGGCAGCAAGAGCAGGGGCGATGCCCTCGCCATTAAATGGACTTACCATTCCGGCCGCGTCCCCAATCAGGGCCAGCCCACCTTGATATTGCGGCTTGCGGTTGAACGCCATGGGCAGGGCCGCAGACTTCATTTGCCCAATCTGGTTTTCGCTGTTGTAGCCCCACTGCGAGGGCGTAGCAGCCGTCCAGGATTTAAAGATCTGTTTGTAGGGCAGCTTCGTGGCGGCCGAGGTCGATGACACGGATCCGAGGCCCACGTTTACGACGCCGCCAGCTAGCGGGAACATCCACCCGTAGCCGGGCAGCAGGTTGGATTCGCCCGGCTTGCCATCCCAGAGTTCGAGTTGGGATTCCATATTGGCTTCTTTGGCGCGCTCACTGCGGTAGTAGGTACGCGCGGCAACCCCCATTGGCCGGTTTTCGAGTTTGATTCGCCCTGCCCTGGTGGCAAGTTTCGCAGCGACGCCACCGCAATCTACAACCAGGCGCGCCCGCACCTCAAACTCGGTGGGAAGCTGGCTCACCTGCTCCCGATCAGCAGTGGCAGCTTGGCGCTCGCCCTCGCTAGGCCAAGCTTCTTTAGGAGTGAGCGCCTCAAAGAGTTCCTGATCTTTTGCGGTAGGCCCCGCAAGCGGATCCGCCTTTCGGGCAACCTGCACGCCCACTACGCGTCCGCCCTCGACAATTGGGCCGGTGACGTTGCACCCTTCCCAAACCTTGGCCCCCTGGGTACGCGCATGCATTGCAAGGGACTGGTCTAAAGAGATGCGCGGCCGCGATGAACCAAATCCCGGCCTGCTTGCCTGCTCGGGCCACGGCAGCTCTACCCTATTTTCGGCCCCTATAACTACCAGGCCTTCGTTCGTTTGATAGCCAGGGCTCTTGCGCGGATTAATGCCCATGCGCAAAAGCTCCACCACGGCGGCCGGGGTGAGGCCGTCACCACAGGTCTTGTCGCGAGGAAATACCGCGCGTTCCAGAACAATTACATTAAGGCCGGCGCGCGAGAGATAAAACGCTGCCGATGCCCCTGCCGGGCCGGCGCCCACAACAACTGCGTCAGCTTGGACGCGGTTCTTGTTCAACCCCAAAGTAGTTTCCTTTGTCTAATCTTTCCTAGCCAATATCTGCGAAAATGCGCAAATATCAGCTGTCAGATTACTCGGAAGCTTCTTTGGCCGCCCCGGGTGGGCGTATGCCCTGTTAACAGGCCCCTGATAGAGTGCCCACCCCCAGCACACTTGCCCACTTTATGCAAGGGCGATGTTGTTTATTAGAGGTTTTTAGATTTTCGAAATACTGCGAAATAGCAGCAATAACTACGCCGGATTTACAGCTGAATGCAAGGCCACGATGCCAAGGGTGAGGTTCTTCCACTGCGGGTTCTCCCATCCGGCCTCGCGCATCAGCCGCGCCAGCGTCGGCTGGTCGTGCCAATCAATAATCGAATCGGCAAGGTAGGCATAGGCCGGGTTATTCGATCCCGCCCTCTTCGCAATGCGCACCAGGACGTGCCGCAGATACCAGTTGTAGAGCTGGCGGAACCCTCCAAGGGTGGGCCTAGAGAATTCGCAGATCACGATGCGCCCACCAGGGCGAGTCACACGCCGCATCTCGGACAGCGCCTTGACCGTGTCGTTGACATTGCGCAGCCCGAAGCTAATAGTCACCGCGTCAAAACTATTGTCCGCAAAAGGCAGCGCGGTCGCGTCACCGGCAACAAAATCTATGTCCGGGTGACGGCGTTTGCCCTCGGTAACCATGCCGATTGAAAAGTCGCAGGCCACTACATCCGCACCGCTCTTTACATATTCGACGGTGGACGTGCCGGTGCCCGCCGCCAAATCCAGAATCTGTTCGCCCTCCCTGGGGTTTAGCTTCTTACGCGTCTGCAGCCGCCACAGTCGATCCTGACCCACCGACATCAGATCGTTAGTAATGTCGTAGCGGCGTGCCACCTGGTCAAACATGGAAGCCACAGTCTTGGGATCTTTGGCTAGGTCTGCCGCTACCTCGCCTTCGGGCGTAGTGGCAGAGGACGAAAATGCGCGCTTGAAGCTGTAGGTCATGGGTTTTATTTTGGCACCCGTTGCGGACAATGTCATGTTTACTGCGTAGTATGTTCGCGGACCACATTAGTAACAAGCGGAGGTAACATTGGCGCCCCTAACATTGCCGGACACGAAACCCAACGTGCAAAGGCTGGCAAAGCAGGTGCCAATTTGCCCGGAAATTTTTGGTTTCATTCCTACTGCCCGGCTGAGCGCGTGGGTGGGAGCCGATCTGGCCCTGCTCGGGTGGGGGCAAAATTTTTCCGTAACGGAAGAGGGCGAGGACGCCCTTAAGCATGCTGACGTGCTTTGGCAGGAGGCCACCGCTGAGGCGGTAGCTACCGAGGAGCTGCCCGTTCATCTGCCCGTCGCCTTTGGGTCGTTCGGCTTTGCTCGGGGCGGAGTCCTTGAGGTTCCCGAGAACCTGCTGGTAGCAACCCCAACTGCTACCTGGCTGATCTCGCTGTCGGGGCAGGATCTGCGCCCTCTCTTTGCGCCGTGGACGGCTACGCCCGCCGAGTTTAGACAGGAAGGGGCGGCTCGCCTGGCGCAGTTGCCCGCATTGGGCACTTTGGCCGAGGGCGAAGGGGCGTTGCCTCCAGCCGAGTGGGCCGAGGCGGTAGGCAGGGTTAGTGAGCAAATCAGGCACGGCGAGGCCAAGAAGGTGGTCCTTGCCAGGGACAAGACCATTGCCAGCCTCAATCCGATCGACCAGCGCAAACTATGTGCCGCCCTCTTTTCTGCCTACCCCACCTGCTGGGTGTACGCGGTAGAAAATCTGGTGGGAGCCACCCCGGAGCTGCTGGCTTCTGCCAGCGGTGGCCGCCTCTTTTGTCGAGTGCTGGCTGGCACAGCCGGCCCTACCGAAACGCGCCAGCTCCTAAACTCCGCCAAAGACCAGCGGGAACACCAAGTTGCGGTGGAATCGGTCAGGACAGCTCTTTCCCCTATCACCACCGAATTGGAAATACCCGACTCGCCCAGTATTTTGCGGCTACCCAACGTGTGCCACCTGGCCACCGACGTGCATGGTCTCACTGATAGGTCGGCGCTGGCAGCTGCCGGCGCGCTTCACCCCACCGCCGCGGTGTGTGGTACCCCAACGCCGGTGGCACGGCAGATTTTGACCGAGGCAGAACGTATGGAGCGCGGCCGCTACGCCGGGCCGGTCGGCTGGGTTGACGCGGCCGGAAATGGCGCGTTCGGCATTGCCCTTCGCGGCGGCCAGATAAGCGCCGACGCCCGCCAGATAAGAATCTATGCGGGCGCCGGAATCATGGGCGATTCAGTACCACAAATTGAGCTTGCCGAAACAGAAGCAAAGATGCAGCCGATGATGCAAGCTTTGCGCTCTATAAGCTAGCGCTGCGTGGCATCCTGCGATCCCAGCGTTACCTCGACATCCTTCTTTTGGGAATCGCGCACAAGCGTCAGCTTCACCTTGTCGCCGGGAGCGTAGCGACGCACATACCCGATTAGGGAATTGCCTGACGAGACGGACTTACCGTCTACCGCCACTACAACGTCGCCTGCCTTCACATCTGCCTTGGAGGCGGCCTCCCCCTTAATCACTTCGGCGATCTTCGCGCCGGCGCGGATAGTTCCGTCGACCCGGGCACTGCCATTGGTCACCATTACACCGATGTAGGCGTGGCGTACCTTGCCGTTTTCCAGCAGCTGGCTGGCCACCTGCTTAGCCAAATCGATCGGGATGGCAAACCCTAGGCCAATTGAACCGGTACTTTCACCCGCCCCATCGGACAGGGAGGCAATCGAGGAGTTGATGCCGATTACTTCACCGGAAGAATTGAACAGCGGCCCGCCGGAGTTACCCGGATTTACCGCAGCATCAACCTGGATAGCGTTCGTAACCACCTGTTCGCCGCGCTGGAATCCCGAAGATTCTTGCTGCACCGACACTGGCCTGTCGAGGGCGGAAATAACACCCGTGGTCATCGTTGAGGAATAGCCGAGCGGGTTGCCGATCGCGGCCACCGGCGAACCGACGGTCAACGATGAAGAATCTCCCAGTTTCGCCATTTGCAGGTTCTTCGGGGGGTCGATAGGCCGAAGTACAGCTAGGTCGGTGGTGGGGTCGGTGCCTACGACTTCGGCCTCAAAGATCTCGCCGGAGGCGGTGGTTATTGCTATCCGCCCGCCCTTGGCGGCACTAGCAATCACATGATGGTTAGTAAGGATGTGGCCGGCGGAATCAAAAATCACGCCAGAGCCATCCGCAGCGGACTGGCCATCGGATACCTGGATTGCAACAACCGCGGGCGTAACCTTCTTTGCCACCGTCTCCCAGTCGGTAGCTTTCGTGTTCTTCGCCTGGGTCACCGGCGCCTGGGTTGCTACCGAGCTTCCCAGCGAGCTGGAGGTAAGTTGCGTGATGCCCACGGCTCCGATGCCCCCTACCATCGCGGCGATGACGCCGGTGGTAATCAGGGCTCCCCAGCCGGGTCGGGACGACCTTCGCTTAGCCGCGGCGCCAGGTTGGGCAAACTGTTGGGAAGGCTGGTATTGGCCGCTCACTCCGCCTGGAAGAGGCTGGGAGCCCTGCTGGTATGGCCGCTGCTGGTAGGGGCTCTGGTACTGCGCGCCCTGCTGGTAACCATAGGTGCTTTGGCCCTGGTAGTTAGCCTGCTCCTGCTGCTCTTGCTGTTCTTGCGGCCTCTCCGCCGAAGCGTCTGCCTGCCCGGGGGTCTCGTTTGTCCCGAAGTTGTACCGGCGCGTCTGCTGCCCGTCGGAGTAGTTCTGGTGCTGTTCGCCCGCCGAATAGTTGGCCCGCTCGCCCTCTGACGGACGATTCGGATCGGGCGTGTAAAAGTTATCCTGGCTCATCTATTCCTCCATGTCTTAGCGTGCCTCTAAGTCAAACAGACATGTATAAGTAGGCACTTTAGTGCTGCTGTGACCATTCTATGAAAATAGCGGCTGAAGGGCGGCACTAATTTTTTCCGCAACATTTCGGTCTAGTTGGGCTAGGCCGGGCACTGCCGTATCCACCTCGATGATGCTGACGCCGCGCACGGGCATTGCCAGGAGGCGTTCCAGATCGCCTAAGTCACCAACCATCTGATATTCGGCTCCCAGCCCCGCCGCGAGCGCGGCTAAGGAGAAGTTTTGGGGCGTGGCGAAATATCTGGGGAAATCCTCTACATGGTTGCTGCCGCCGTGTTCGAGCCCGGCAAAAATGGACCCGCCGGCGTCGTTGAGGACGACGATTTGCAGGTCGGCGTCCTGTTCGTAGCGGCCGTTTATAAGCCCGCCTATATCGTGCAGGAAGGTTAAGTCGCCAACGACGACTCGGACGGGCGCGCCGGTGGCGGTGGCAATGCCGCGCCCACAACTGATGGTGCCATCGATGCCTGCTAGTCCTCTGTTTGCCAGCGCGTTGACAGCACTATCCGGCGTGTGGCCTGCCCGATCGACTAGGCGGATTGTGTTGGATGCTCCGAATAGGAGCCGTGGGGCGGTGTGCGGATCGGTGGCGTGGGCCGTCCAAATGGCGCATGCGACCTGCAGCGGGTCTAGGGCTTCTCCGGCCTCGGCGCGGACGCTGAGGCGTTCTGCCAGTACTTTTTCTACCGCCTTATCCGCGGCGAGCCACTTGCGCGGCAGCGGCACTTGGCTTGCCGGGGCTTCCGGCACGCGCTCGAGCACGGCGTTTACGGTGCCGGCAATATCCGTGTACCGGCCGGTGGCGTCTTTGACCGCCACAATATTTATGTCTGAGCGCGAAAGCAGGGCGGTGATCGGGCGTGACAGCGTGGGGTGTCCACACACGAGCACCTGTTCGATGCCCTCCATCTTGTCCAGGTAGTACAGGTAGTGTGCGAGCGCAGGACCGTAGCAGGCCGGCGAGGTGGGTTCCGCAAGCAGGGGCCACCCCATTGCCCGTGACAGGGCCACAATATTTGCGCCGTCCCCGGTGTCATCGGCGGCAACGATCACCGTAGCCGCATCTTTCTTGAGGGCGGCGGGCCACCCGGGGGCGCCCCCTTCAGTTTTCGGCCGGGTTGGGGCGGTAAAGATTTGCGGTTCGGCGGCGATACCGGCCAGCGGCGAGTCTAAGCACACGTTTAGTTGCACCGGGCCGGGCCGGCCGTCCTGCCCGGTTGCAGCAGCGCTCAGGCGAAATACTTGGCCGATTACCGCTGCGGGGGCACTGTCAGTGGCAGGCAGATCGGCCTGGGCCCGCAGGTTCTGCCCGAAGATGCCTACCTGCCAGGTGGTTTGGTTCGCGCCGGTACCCCGCAAGCGGGCGGGCCGGTCTGCGGTCACCGCAATGAGCGGGATCCCATTGGCGTCGGCCTCCGCAATGGCCGGGTGCAGGTTAGCTACGGCTGTACCCGAGGTAGTGCACAGGGCAACCGGGGATACTTCCCCACCAAGAGCTTCCCCGCGCGCCAGGCCGAGGGCGAAGAATCCGGCGGTGCGCTCATCAATGCGCACGTGCGTCTTCACCAGCCCGGCTCGTTCGGCTGCTGCCGCCGCATAGGTAAGGGGCGCGTTGCGGGAGCCGGGGCTTATCACTATGTGTTTCACCCCGGAGCCTACCAGGGCACCAACGATATTGCGGGCTAGCAGCGCGGTCGGATCGGTGCCATATTCGGGTTGGGCAGAACCAAAACGCATTAGTACCTCATCATTTCTTTTAAGCGCTTTTGCCAGCGGGCGGCGAGAGCGGGGGCGTCCTGGCCCTGAGTGGTGTCGACCTCGATGCGGCGAAGCGGCAGCGTACCGGCGGTGGGGAGCAAGGATTCTTTAGTCACATCCTGCGTAAACAGCGCTACCGTGGCAAGTCCGCAGGCGTGATCCAGGTGGTCGAGGGCGGCCGCTGCGGCCACGCCGGCACTGATTCCAACGGAAGAATCTAGAGCCGAGGAAATGACTAATTCCAATCCGGATTCGTGGGCTACTTCTACAGCCCGCTCGATCCCGCCGAGCGGGGCCACCTTCACTACCGCCACATCTGCTGCCCCTGCGCGGGCTACCGCCAGGGGATCTTCGGCGCGGCGAATAGATTCGTCTGCCGCAATCTTGGGTTCGACTTGCCGGCGCACCTGTGCCAATTCCGACACGGTTGGGCAGGGCTGCTCCACGTATTCCAAGCCATCAATGCCGCCGTCACGTACCGCCGCCTGCAGTTCTCCAATGGCCTTGACGGCCTGGTCCGTGTCCCAGGCGGCGTTGGCATCTACCCGCACCTTTCCCTGCGGCCCCAGCGCGCTGGCAACGGCGGCCACGCGCTCACAGTCGCCGCGGAGGCTCGAGCCCGGGTCGGCCACTTTCACCTTTGCCGTGGTACACCCGCCCGATTCCTTCACCAGCTGCGCAGCCACTTCAGGGGCGGTGACCGGGATTGTCACGTTCACCGGTACCTGCTCGCGCTTAGCCGCCGGGAATGCGGTGGTAGCTGCGGCCAGCCCTGCCCGCAACCACCGGGAGGATTCTTGGGCGTCGTAATCCCAAAACGGCGCTGCCTCGCCCCACCCGGCTTCGCCCTCGAAAAGTAGCCCTTCGCGGACTGTGATGCGACGGAACTTTCGCCGCAGCGGCAACGAGTACGCAAAGACGCGTTTCAGCTGATCGAAGGGGTTGTCTAGTTCAGTTATCATCGCGCGCCCACTCCGGGTAAAGCGAGGGCGGGATCCGGAACGAAAACAGGCCCCACACCCCACAAGCTGCCCCGGCGAGGGTAAGAAGGAGCGCCAGGACAGACCCAATAGTTCCGATCGGGCCATGGACCATCTGCAAGATCCCCACCAGAGACAGGCCCAGCACAGCCACCCCCAGCCCCGGGAACAGCAGCAACGCAAAGTGCGCGTCAAACATGCCTTTTCCGCGTGCCCACGCACGCGCTCGTGGCGACTTGCCCGCACGAAACCAGGCAGAAACCGCGAGCGCGGCCAGCCCAAAAATCAACCCGACAATAATCAATGTCTCCCCTTTCGCCCTACCAATGCTAGCGGGCGAAGCCAAATTACACATCGCCGCTACACTGGACCCATGAGCACGCTTCCATTTGTATCCGACACTTTCGCCGCTGCCCGCTGGCGCGAGGTAGAAGGCTTCGATTTCTCTGACATCACCTACCACCGCGGGATCTCTCGCGGCCCCGAACAGGATGGGCGCCCAGCTGGGGATGACATGCCGGTGGTGCGAATTGCCTTTGACCGTCCCGACGTGCGCAACGCGTTCCGCCCTCAGACCGTGGACGAACTGTATCGGGCGCTGGATCACGCCCGCATGACTTCCGATGTGGCCGCGGTTATTTTGACTGGCAACGGCCCGTCCGCCCGCGATGGAGGCTACGGCTTTTGTTCTGGCGGCGACCAGCGCATTCGCGGAAAAGATGGCTACCGGTACGAGGTCGAAGGGGCCAACCCGGATGCCGAATTGTCCCAGCGGCGCGAACAAATTGATCCGGCAAGGGCAGGCCGGCTGCATATCTTGGAAGTACAGCGGTTAATCCGCACAATGCCGAAGCCAGTCATCGCAGCGGTCACCGGTTGGGCTGCAGGAGGCGGACATTCGCTGATGGTCGTGTGCGATCTGGCGGTAGCGTCCCTTGAGCACGCCCGCCTGATGCAAACCGACGCGAATGTGGGGTCTTTCGACGCGGGCTACGGCTCGGCCCTCCTTGCCAGGCAGGCTGGCGACAAGCGTGCCCGCGAGATCTTCTTCCTTGCCCGCGAATACTCTGCCTCCCAGGCAGCCGCTTGGGGCGTGGTGAACGAGGCCGTACCTCACGAAAAGGTAGAGGACGTAGCCCTCGAATATGCGCGCATCATCGCCACCAAGTCCCCACAAGCTATCCGAATGCTGAAGTTCGCCTTCAACATGGCAGACGACGGCATTGCCGGCCAGCAGGTGTTTGCTGGGGAGGCAACCCGCATGGCCTACATGACGGAAGAGGCACAGGAAGGTAGGGACGCTTTCTTAGAGCACCGTACGCCAAACTGGCAGGACTACCCCTACTACTACTAACTACTTCGCCGAGGGCGGTCCCGGCTTGGATGCGGGAGAGGCCTCTGAGAGGCCGAAATGCTGCAACATTGGGGTGTGAGTCTTCCCAACTACTAATGCCTAAGTCTTCTCGTGCCGGTAAGCTGGGGCCCGCACTCTACGAAAGAAGTTTATGTACAAAAGAATATTCACCGTAGCTATGGCCTTCGTGGGCATTACTGTCGGGGCAGGCTTTGCCTCCGGGCAGGAAGTAGTCCAATATTTCGCCGGATTCGGTATTTGGGGCGTGGTGGCAGCAGCCATCTCGGCCATCATTTTCGCCGTCTCTGGGCTGGCCTTCGTTCAACTCGGTTCATATGTACTTGCCAACGACCATTCTGATGTCTTCAGCGAAGTCACACACAAGTACGTGGCAGTCTTCTTTGACGTAATCATTACCTTTTCGCTGTTCTGCATGGGCATCGCCATGATGGCTGGCGGCGGCTCGTCATTGAAACAACAATTCGGCCTCCCCGTGTGGGTGGGTTCTGCCATCATGCTGGCGCTAACCATTGGTATTGGCCTGCTAGATGTTGACAAGGTGACCGCAGTAATTGGCGGTATCACCCCAATAATGATCATTTTCGTCATCATTGCTGCCGGCTATGCCTTTACCCACATGCACCTTTCCTTCGCCGAAATGGATGCGGCGGCAAAGTCGGTGCATACCGCAGTACCGCACTGGTCCATGTCGATTCTGAACTACGTTCCGCTAGCATTGACGTTGGCCGTGTCGATGGCGATTGTCATCGGCGGCGACATCGGCAACCCGAAGGTTGCTGGCCTAGGCGGGATCATTGGCGGTTCCGTCTTCGGCGTCTTGATGGTCATTGCCACCCTGACACTGCTGACCCGTATCGATGTGGTTGCTGGCGACGATCTGCCCATGCTGACCTTGGTAAATCAGATCCACCCGTGGCTGGGCACTTTCATGTCCGTAGTCATCTTCCTGATGATCTTCAATACCTCAATTGGCATCTACTATGCGCTTGCGACCCGGTATGCCGGCTCTTCTAGGAAGCATTTCATTATTTTATTGGTGGCCCTCTCTGGCATTGGCTTTGCCATATCGTTCATGGGCTTCCAGAACGTCGTCAGCTACGTTTACCCCATTGCCGGGTGGGGCGGTCTGGCCCTGGTAATCGTAATGCTGGTTTCCTACGCGAAGACTCGTTCTGACATAAGAGAAGAGACGACAAGGCGTGGCAAGATGTTGCGTTTGTTCCGCCTAAAGATGCGTAATGACAAGAGGTTCTCGAAGAAGCACGAGGCCGCCTTGCAGACCGCTCTTGAAGATTCTCCGGCCGACGCGGAGGACCTGCATTCGACTGTAGGCTCTGCTGCAGTCGATCAGCTAGAAGAGGAGAACGTGGACTACGATATTCTGCCCGAGATTGAAGAGGCTCAGGCCGAAACCGAGGCAGAGTGAACCTCACCTTTTGTTGCCCGCAGGTTCAAGGCGTCCGGGAGCTGTACGACCTAATCTGTCTACGTCTTGAAAATCCAGGCAAGTACGGCCCGCTCATGCCGGTTTCCGCCGGGGCAGACACCGCTGCCGCTGAGCGCCGTATTGGCGATGCGGACGGGGCCGATTTCATTTTGCAAACTTCCGGATCGACTACCGGGCACGGGCACTTGGTAGGCCTTACTGCGGGAGCGTTTTCGTCCTCTGAAGCTGCTACTGCCAAGCGTTTCGGAGGACGAGGGCGCTGGCTGCTGGCCCTTCCTGCCCATCACGTTGCGGGGTTTCAGGTGCTGGCACGTTCCTGTGCGGGCGGCACCTTCCCAATCCTGCCGCCGCCCGGGCGCTCTTTCCGCGAGCGCAAGGTGGCTTCTTTTGCTCCCGAGGCCGGCTTCGCTTCTCTGGTACCTACGCAGCTTTCGGACCTGCTCGAGGGCGAAGACGACTTGGCCCCACTGCGGTCGTTGCGCGCGATCTTAGTAGGTGGAGCGGCTTCCTCGCCGGCTTTGCTGGACCGCGCCCGGCAGGCAGGGTTGCCCGTGGTTACCACCTACGGCATGACCGAGACGGCAGGTGGTTGCGTCTACGACGGCCTGCCTTTGGACGGGGTGCATATACGCATCAGCGATGGGCGGATTTGTCTTAGTGGGCCGATGCTGGCACAGGGGTATTTAGATGATCCCCGCTCGCCCGCTTTTGCTTTTGAGCAGGGCAGACGCTGGCACATTACTTCTGATGCGGGGGCTTTTACTGACTACTTGCAGGTGTTTGGGCGCCTCGATGACGCCATCATTTCTGGTGGCGTGAAAGTTTTTGCCAGGCAGGTAGAAGATTTGCTGCGCGAGTTTCCGGGCGTTCGCGATGTAGCTGTGCTGCCCGTGGCCGATCCCCGGTGGGGGCAGGCTGTGGGCGCCGTTGTGGAGGCAGATTTTGCAGTGGCTACGCAGGCCGAAGCAATGCGCAAGCACGTGCGCTCTGAGCTGGGCAAGGCCGCCCCGCCCCGCCTATTTGTGCAGGGTAAGATCCCCATGTTGGCCTCTGGCAAGCTGGATAGAAAACGTGCCACGGCACTGCTAGCCCACCCGACCTGGGCTAAATAAATTTTCTTCGCACTGCCATTGCTACCTATGCTTGCTAGGACGAAAGGTTTTAGATGTCTACTACCGTAAATGATTGGCTCGAGGGCGCCCGCCTGCGCACTTTGCCCGCCGCGGCTGCTCCGGTACTAGGCGGTGCTGGTATTGCGGCTGGCGCGGGCGGTTTTTCTTTTCCACGCTCCCTCCTTGCCTTGCTGGTGGCGTTGCTACTGCAGATAGGCTGTAATTTTGCCAACGACTATTCCGATGGCATTCGGGGCACTGACGATTTCCGGACTGGGCCGCCCCGTCTGACGGGAGGCGGCAAGGTGCGCCCGAAGATTGTGCTGGCAGTGGCCCTTGGTTGTTTTGCAGCGGCAGCAGTTTTGGGCCTGGTTCTGGTGGCACTGTCTGGCAAGTGGTGGCTCCTGCTAGCTGGCCTCGCGGCAATTATCGCCGCCTGGTTCTACACCGGGGGGAAGCATCCCTACGGTTACTTGGGGGTTGCGGAATTTTTTGTATTCGTTTTCTTTGGCTTGATGGCTACCGTCGGCACCGTCTATGTGCAGTTGGAACACGCCCCCATGAGTGCTTGGCTAGCGGGCGCGGCCATGGGCTTGTATTCTTGCGCGCTGCTGATGGTAAATAACATTCGGGATATCCCCACTGACCGGGAGGCTGGCAAGAATACGCTGGCAGTGCGACTGGGGGATGCCCGGTCGCGGCGTACCTACGTTGCCTATCTGGTGTTTGCGCCCGTACTGATTGGCATCGGTTTGCATTCAAGCGCCATCGTCATCCCTGCGGTGGTAGGGCTTGAGGTTGCGGGCATAATCATCTGCTTGCCGCTGGTGCGAGGAGCCCGGGGAAGGGCACTCTTGGCAGTGCTTGCCAGCACCGGCAAACTTACTTTGGGAGCAGGGCTCATTACTCTCCTAGCCGCCTTGTTCTAATCTGTAGCGAGGGCGCGCAACCCTGCCTAGACAAAAAGATGCCCGCGACCAGCTGGTCGCGGGCATCAGCGCATCTAACAGCACCCTGAGGAAACATTCTCCTCGTCAAAATCGGCGCGGGCTCGCCAGAAGGCTCGCGCACTCATGGGCTCATGATCGGGGTGTTCCAGGCGGTGGCGTTCGACATATTTGTCATACGCGCTTTCGCCCGTGAAGTCCCGCCACAGCCGCCGCATGTACGCCAATTTTTCCATCAGTGCCATTTTTCCTACTTACTTGCGATCTCGCTCTGCTTCAGTCCTGGAATCAGCTTCGGGTCGCCTACCACGCGGTATTCGGCCACCAGCTTCTTCTCGAGCTTGTTCGCGATCAAGTGCTCGGGAGCGTAGAAGTTCGATTCTACGAACGGGTCTTCCGAGGTGGTGGTGTCACCAGTGCGCACGGTCTTCCAGATGCGGATTGCAGCGCAGACGATCACGAATGCAACAGCTACCACGAACACGATGGACAGAGTGCCCTGGATGAACGTGTTGCGAATAATCGCCTCAGTGATCTCGGCTTCTTCACCGGTCTGCCCCGGCAGGGCTGCGCGGGCTTCGCGCCACTGCTGCCAGTAACCGACCTTGGCGTCGGTGCTGAAGATCTTCTGCCAAGAAGCGGTGAAGGTAACGATCGTGTCGAAGACGAAGGGGATTGCAGGGATCCACGCGTACTTGGTATAACCCTTGCGCACCACCATCACCAGTGCCACTAGCAACGCGACCGCGGCAATTAGCTGGTTTGCGATACCGAATAGCGGGTACAGCGTCTGAATGCCGCCACGCGGATCGGTAACGCCCATCAGCAGCAGCGAACCCCAGGCGGCGACAACTACACCAGTAGATAGCCACGCACCGGTACGCCAGGAAGGATCGGCAAACTTCGGGATCACGTTGCCGAGTGCATCCGATAGCTGGAAGCGGGCCACACGGGTTACCGCGTCCACGGCCGACAGGATGAACAGTGCCTCGAACATGATTGCGAAGTGGTACCAGAAGCCCATCATGGCCTTGCCGCCACCGACCTTATGCAGAATGTGAGACATGGATACGGCCAGGGTGGGAGCGCCGCCGGTACGGGAGACGACGGAGGGCTCGCCTACGTCCTTTGCGACCTGCTTCAGTGCGTCTGCACCGTGGAAGGTCTTGGGGTTGCCTGCGTCATCCCAGGATTCCCACTTTGCCTTGATGGGCTGTCCCTTGACGTCGGTGACGCCCAGGTTGGCCAATGCAGCGTTCGAGATTTCCTCGCGGTCCTTAGTCACCTGGGTGACGGAAGTACCAGCCAGCTGGTCGGAGGTTGCTTCGGAGGTGTTCATCGCGAAGTAGATGCCCTGGTTCAGCGAAGCTGCTGCAGCCAGCGCCATGATCGCTACGAAGGATTCCATGAGCATACCGCCGTAGCCGATCATGCGGGACTGGGATTCTTTCTGGATCATCTTGGGGCTGGTGCCCGAGGAAACCATGGCGTGCATGCCCGAGAGGGCGCCACAGGCGATGGTGATGAACAGGAACGGGAAAAGCTCGCCGGCGAATACCGGGCCGGAGGTAGAGAGCGCGAATTCGGTTACTGCGGGCATCTGCACGATCGGGCGGATGAACACAATGCCGAGGGCGAGTACACAGATCGTGCCCACCTTCATGAAGGTGGACAGGTAGTCGCGCGGGGTGAGTAGCACCCACACGGGCAGAACTGCTGCTAGGAAGCCGTAGACAACCATGCACCAAACCAAGGTGGTCGGGGATAGGTGCAGGTACTGCTGCCCCCAGCTGGATTCTGCTACGTAGCGGCCCATGATGATGACGACGATCAGCAGGGTGCAGCCGACCACGGAAACTTGGGTGATCTTGCCGGGTTGGACGTAGCGCAGCCACAGCCCCATTGCGATCGCAATCGGAATGGTGGAACCTACCGAGAAGACGCCCCACGGGGAGGCTGCTAGCGCGTTCACACAGACCATTGCGAGCACTGCCAGCACAATCATTAGCATTACGAAGACCACGATTGTGGCGACGGTGCCGCCGATCTTGCCGATCTCGTCGGTGGCCATCTGTCCTAGGGAGCGGCCGCCACGGCGCATCGAGAAGAACAGGACGAGCATATCCTGGACTGCGCCGGCGAAGATTACGCCGAAGATAATCCACAGGGTGCCGGGGAGGTATCCCATCTGTGCAGCCAACACCGGGCCTACGAGGGGACCTGCACCCGCAATAGCCGCAAAGTGGTGCCCGTACAGGACCACGCGGTGAGTGGGGTCGAAGTCTTTACCGTTATTAATACGTTCAGCCGGCGTCGCGTTCCTATCGGATGGCTTCATAATCTTGCGCTGAATGTATAGCGCATAGTAACGGTAGCCAATTGCGTAAGAACAAATCGCGGTGATTACGAACCAAATTGCATCGACTTTTTCGCCACGGACAATGGCTAGCATTGTCCAGCCGATGGCTCCTAGTAGAGCAATAGCAACCCAAAGGGCAATCTTTGCTGGTGTCCACTTGGTGTGAGGTTTAACCCCAACAGGGACCCCGTCCTTATTTCTAAGAACGAGTTTTTCCTCTTCAGAGGTATATGATGGCTTCTCAAGCTGCGATGATGTTGCCATTTAATTTCTCGCTTTTCTAGATGGTGTTTACCATTGCCTACCCATCACTAGTTGAGTTCAGGGCAAACCAGTTCGATAATACTTAGGGCGGCCTTAGAAATATAGGCCTCAATGCCTAAAACCGCCTCGTTGCAAGCATTGCCCCATGTCACGAACTACCAAATCGGAAAAAACAGTACCGTAGGTGACCTTTTCCGGCAACTGCTGGGCGAGCAGGCATTCCCCTTTGCTGGCCTGATGTACTAGGCTGGCCGAGTTGACGCTATTTGGAGGTTTCGTGACTTGCACTCTGGCCGACACCGCGCTGCTCGATAGTGCTACTCGGCGCTTCACTATTCACGGGTCGAACCTGAGCCCAGCCTCATTTGTGCAGCTCAAAGACGACCCGAGTAGCTTCCGCGTACGCTATTGCGACAGTGATGGCACTAGCCGTGAAGGTATCCTTGCCCTGCAGGAAGAGGGCGCCACTTTTAGTGTCGATGGCATGCTCGTGCACTACACCGATCCCGATAGCTTTAAAGACTTGGGCACGCTAGCGCCACTGCCAAAATGGTACGAACTAATCATCCGCCGTGACGCAATTGGCAATGCGGTTGCCCGCGAAAGTGCCTACGAATCCACTCAGCCGTGGGGCCAACAGGGCGTCGAGGGCGACCTGGCCCGCGTTGAACTAGACATCGTGGGCTTCGGAAACTTTTACACCAACACATCGAATTTCACCGATGCCGCCGGCTTGCAAGAGTGGCTGCGCAAGGCCCTGTCTAAGACTGCCGCCACCTTCCATGTGCGGGCGCTGCGCCCCGGCTCAGTACCGATCTCCGAGATCCCGCCCTCGTGTTCTGTGGACCTGCTAATGGATGGGGCGAAAGTCGAAGACTACGCGCTCAACGCGGGAGTCGAATACCAGCCCCTGTCCCCCGCCCTCACGGACCTTTCTTACCTCGGCCCTACCCCGGCCTACGCGATCTACACCTCCCAACTGCCATACGCCCTCGTCGTACCCGCAAAAGACCAGGTAGTGCTGGCCCACTGGGATCAAGATGGAGCTTCCCTCGGCATCGAAACAGAAGCTGAAGCTACCATGGTTCCCTTCAATCGGGAGCATCGCTGCCACCACGAACGGTGGGCCCGCTGGTATGACATGCGCCAGCCTCTCACCGAGGCAGAACTACACGCCCACACCGTGCAGGTAGAGGCACAAATGCAGGCCGCCCTGGACAAACTAGCGGAAGCGGAAAAATAATGGCCACGCGCACAATGGACGACGTAAACGTCGATCAGATATTGGGCTCTTCCGGCAACCTCTCTAGGTGCTGCTACGAGGAGGGGTACTGCTCGGAAAGCCCCACCCACGTGATCCTGACGCGCGAAGGCAGCGGCAACGTCACGCCCCTGACCTACTGTCAACGCCACTACGTCCTCACTTTGGCCCACTATCTGGAAGTGCACGCCCAATTCTGCGACGGCAAAATCAGCGACCACTACAGCGGTTGGGGCCCAATGGACAACATCACCTACGTACCCGGCCAGGATCCACTTTCCCTATAGACACCACCTGTTAACCGACCGTAAACCTCTCCCTGGTTCAATGACCGGGGTACGGAAGGAACACATGTATTGGGCAATCTGGGCACTTGTAATAGTCCTGCTAACAACCTTGGTAGCAGGACTCGGCTGGTATTTCCGAACCAACAAGATCGACAAGGAAAAAGATTCGCATAGGCAGCAGTACAGACAGTACAGTTCGCCCCGCGCGTAGTACCGGCCGACTCCCCTAGGCGGCCATTACACTTGGCTATATGGCACGGGTAGTAATGGCAATCTTGACGCTGGCAGTAACCATTTATGCGGCTGCAGACTGCGCGCGCACTCCCTCAGACAAACTACCGGCACGCCTCCCAAAGGCCATCTGGTTGTTACTTATCATCCTGCTTCCACCACTAGGGGCACTAGCTTGGATCGTTATTTCTAGGGTGCTGGCGGCAGAGGCCAACGACGGCAAGATCGACGCCACCATGTGGTCTTCGGCAGAACCGCTAAACTTCCGGCACAACGCTCCGGGGACGCGCCCACGCACCATGGCCCCCGATGACGATCCGGAATTCCTGTTCAAGCTGAAGCGCGACCTACAAAAACGGCGCGACCAAGAAGAAGAGGGCGACGCCTAGGCCAGCTTCGCCTCGGATTCGCCCGGGACCATGTCGGCAGCTTCCGAAAGCATGTAGCCCACTGGCTCTGAATAGGTAAGGGCCACCAGAGTGTCATCCTCAAAGGTAAATGAGGTAAGTGAGGCCAAAGAGCACTGCCGTTTGCGCGGATCGTGCCACAGCCGGTGCCCTTCCACAAAACGCCGCAGCGTCCATATTGGCAGCTGGTGGGACACGACCAGGGCTTCCCCGCCATCGGCCATTGCCTTCGCATGGGCTACCCCGGCCACCATGCGGCGGGCAATCTCGGTATACGGCTCACCCCAGCTCGGCTCGAATACGTTCCGGTAGCGCCACCAGTATTTCGGCTGAGCTAGAGACTTGCGGTTGGCGTTTACCGCGACGCCCTCAAAAGAATTGCCGGCCTCCACCAACCGTTTGTCATTCAGCACGGGTAAGCCGTAGGCCTTCGCTGTAGGAGCGGCGGACTCTTGTGCCCGCAGCAATGGAGAAGCCACCACGGCGCGAATATCAGCACCGATCTGCTTGAAATGGTCAGCCACCGCGGCAGTCATCTTCTTGCCGTGGTCAGTAAGCGAAAAACCTGGCCGCCGACCGTATAGAATCCCCTGCGGGTTATCCACTTCTCCGTGTCGCATAACGTGCACAATAGTTTTGGTCATGGAACAACCCTAACTGGCCATGTAGGGTTAAGTCGTGACATACACCGAAAATGATGCATTGGCGGCCAAGGGCACGTCCCCTAATCGTGTCGCAGCATTTTTCGATGTCGACGAAACCCTAATCCGCGGGTCATCCTCATTCATCCTCGCCCAAGAACTTTGGCGCCGCGGCATAGTTGGCTGGGCCGACATCGCGGCAGCGGCTAAAGGAGCCTGGAAATATGTCCTGTTTGGCGAGGACAAAGAAGAAATAGACGCGCTGGTACAGCGCGCGCTCAAATGCCTTGAAGGGCACTCAGAGGCCGAAATCATTGCCATTGGCGAAGAGATATACGACCAGTTCTTCGCGTCCCGAATCTTCCCCAGAGCAAAAGAACTACTGGAAGACCACCGAGGCCGCGGCCACGACGTGTGGCTCATCTCTGCTACCCCCTCGCAAATCACCGACCTTCTCGCCCGCCGGCTCGGAGCCACCGGAGGCATCGGCACGCGAGTCGCCTTAGATGAAAACGGCAGGTGCCTGCCGCGTCTCATCTCTCCGCTCATGCACGGCGCCGGCAAAGTCGGGGCAGTTCACTGGCTAGCCCGCAAACGCAACATCGACCTGTCTCTGTCTTACGCCTACTCAGATTCGGCAAACGACCTACCCCTCTTGCGCGCGGTGGGCCACCCAGCAGCCATCAATCCCGATCCGAAGTTGCGCCTAGCCGCACTGGCATCCGGCTGGCGCATCTACGACATGCGCTGGCGCAAACGCGGCGATCTTTCCAACAGTGCCAAGAAGACGGCCAAACGATCCGCTAAGGTCGCAGCCGCCATCTGGCTTACGCGCCTGGTCGTGCGGCAGCTTCGCCGCATCCTCCGCTAATGCCGCGCCCCGAGCGCCCTCGTTAAATGGCAAGGCCCGGGGAAATTCCCGGGCCTGAGGCGTCTACTTCTTGTTACGACGCTGGTGACGAGTCTTGCGCAGAAGCTTGCGGTGCTTCTTCTTTGCCATGCGCTTACGGCGCTTCTTAATAACGGAGCCCATAGGTGCCTCCTAAATAATCGGATTCGTACAGCTTCACATGCCCTTCGGCACGTAACCTAAAAGATTCTACCCGCCAATTGCCGCATTGCCACTATCAGACCAGTCACCAATGCTGGCATCAATGAGCTGTTTCACAGCCACCTGTGGCACTCGGTAGGACTTTCCAACCCTAACTGCGGGAATATCGCCGTTGTGAATCATGCGATAGACGGTCATTTTGGAGACGCGCATAAGGTCAGCTAGCTCGGCTACGGTTACGAAGCGGGGTAGCTGCTGCGACATTTAAACTCCACCTTGGACTGGAAAAACTACCGACGGTGTGACGGCACAGGGTTATTCTATGGCATTTTGTTCGCTCTGCCCACCCGTTTCATACTTTGTTGGCAAGTAACGCATTATTGTAGGTACTCTTGATATTGCGCTCTGCTGGGCGCCACTTACCAGTCTTCCCACTTCAAGGAGGCCGGCACCTATGCCGCGTCGCGCAATCTCTAGGCCCGCTGGACACATCAGTGCACTTGAAGTCCCTAAAGACGCAATTGCGGAGCCGCCCACGCTGGACTTCACCCGTGGCGACCACGTCACTTCCGCGGACGCCACCACCCCGTTTGGACGGGTAAAACTGTATGCGGACAAGGTGGCAAAGCAGTCCCCCGCCCGGCTCGCAATCCTTACCTTCCTAACCATTATTGCGTTGGTCACAATTGCGCTAGAGATGCCATTTGCCACGCAATCTGGCCAACGCGCCCCCTTCGTCGACGCCCTCTTTACCGGCACCTCAGCGGTGTGTGTGACAGGGCTGACTACTGTGAATACTGCCTCTTATTGGTCAGTATTCGGGCAGGCAGTGATCTTGGCAGCCATCAAGGTCGGCGGCCTGGGCGTAATGACGCTGGCATCCATCCTGGCTCTAGCTGTCTCGCGCCACATTGGGCTAACCCAGCGCATGCTGGCAGCAACGGAAACAAAAACCGACTCGCTGGGCGCAGTAGGCTCCCTGATCAAAGCCGTCATCGTCACGTCCTTCACCATGGAAGGACTGCTCTTCGTAATCATGCTGCCCCGCTTCATCATGCTGGGCGAATCCATTGGTACGGCGGTGTGGCACGCCTTCTTCATGGCCATCTCGGCGTTCAACAACGCGGGCTTCGTCGTCCTCCCCAATTCCATGACCGCCTATTTCTCTGACTGGTGGATCATGATGCCGATCATCGTGGGCATGTTCGTGGGCGCCCTCGGCTTCCCCGTCACCTTGGACATAGCCAGGCGGTGGCGCAATCCCCGCCTGTGGACGCTGCACACGAAGATGACGCTAACCACCTACGTGCTTCTTACTATCGGCGCCGCAGCCATTCTGGGCGCCTCCGAATGGGACAACCCCAAGACGCTTTCGCCCATGCCCGCCCACGCGAAAATGCTCACGTCCATACTGATGGGCGTCAATTCCCGTTCCCTGGGCATCTCTACTATTAACGTCGGCGACGAAACAAGCGCCACCTGGTTCTTGCAAGACATTTTGATGTTCATCGGCGGCGGCTCCGCATCCACTGCGGGCGGCATCAAAGTCACCACGCTGGCAGTGATGGTGCTGGCGATTATCGCCGAGGCCCGCGGCGATCGCGACATCGAAGCTTTCGGGCGGCGGATTCCACCCCAGACCGTGCGCCTGTCTGTTGCCGTAGTATCGATCGGCTCACTACTTGTTGCGGTGTCCATCTTCGGGCTGCTGGTATTCACTGAGTTTTCACTTGACGAAATCAGCTTCGAAGTAATCTCGGCCTTCGCTACCGTCGGATTATCCACGGGCATTACTCCGCTTCTACCTGCAGCCGGCAAATACTTGCTTACCGCGCTAATGTTCTCTGGCCGCATGGGCACCATGACCGTGGCCGCCGCCCTCGCCCTGCGCGAGCGTCGCCGCGTGATCCGGATGCCCGAAGAGCGGCCAGCGATTGGTTAAGAAGCCGGCGGCAAATCGGTTTAGGATTGGCCTATGGCTAAGAAAGACGCCCCCGAGGCATCCGCAACTTTGGTAATCGGTCTAGGCCGCTTCGGCTCCGCAGTGTCGGCAACACTCGATTCGCTGGGGCGCGAAATCCTGGCGGTAGAGAAGGACCCCACGATTGTGCAGCGGTGGCAGGGACGCCTTCCCCTGGTCGAGGCCGACGCCTCCAACATGGAAGCGCTGGAGCAGCTTGGGGCCCGCGAATTCCAAAACGCCGTGGTAGGCGTTGGCACCTCGCTAGAAGCTTCCGTGCTGATCACCGCCAACTTAGTGGACATAGGCATGCCTTCCATCTGGGCAAAAGCCACTAGCCGTGAACACGGTCGAATCCTGAAGCGCATCGGTGCCCACCACGTGGTTTACCCTGAATTCGACGCGGGCCAGCGTACCGCTCACCTGGTAAGCGGGCGCATGCTCGACTACATCGAGATGGACCGCAAGGGCTTCTCGATTGTGAAGATGAGGCCGCCGCAGGAATGCTACGGCTTCACACTGGATGAATTGGACATCAGGGCCCGTTTTGGCGTGGTCATCCTAGGGGTAATGAGCCCCGGCCAGCCCTTCGAATACGCCACCCCCCATACGCGCATCGACAAGAACGACATCATTATTGTTTCTGGCGACGCCGAACTACTTGAGCGCTTCGCCGAACGCCCCTAGCGCCATCTGTCGGTGGCAGCGGCTAGGTTGGGAATATGGCCAAACAAAAGACGCTTTTCAGGTGCAGTGAATGCGGATGGACTTCACCCAAGTGGGTGGGGCAGTGCCGGCAGTGTCAGCAGTGGGGAACGGTTGACGAGGTCGGGGCCGGCCCGGCTGGCACCAAATCTGCCGCTACCACCCCGGTAAAGCAGGCGCTGCCAATTGCGCAGGTAGACGGCGATGCTGCTACCGCCCGCCCCACCGGGGTTAGCGAATTGGACCGCGTACTCGGCGGCGGCATAGTGCCCGGCGCAGTAGTGTTGTTAGCCGGGGAACCGGGCGTTGGAAAATCAACTCTGCTGCTAGATGTGGCGGCCAAGGCGGCAGCGGAGGCACGCAAGGAGGGCATGGGTAAAGTCCTGTACCTGACCGGCGAGGAATCGGCTTCGCAGGTGCGCCTGCGCGCCCAGCGGATCGGCGCACTGGATCCTTCTTTGTTGCTTGCTTCCGAAACAGACCTGGGTACCGTGCTAGGTCATATCGAGGCCAATTCGCCCTCGCTGGTAGTGGCCGACTCCGTCCAGACTTTCGCGTCAGCGCAGGTAGAAGGCTCCCCAGGCGGCGTCGCGCAGGTGCGCGAGGTAGCGGGCGCACTTATCCAGGCAGCCAAATCTCGCTCTATCCCGGTGTTGCTGGTAGGGCATGTAACTAAAGACGGGGGCATCGCCGGTCCCCGCATTTTGGAGCATCTAGTTGACGTCGTGTGCCAGTTCGAGGGCGACCGCCACTCGCGGCTGCGGCTGTTGCGGGCGGTCAAGAACCGCTACGGCCCCACTGACGAGGTGGGCTGCTTTGAGCTAGGGGAAAAGGGGATCATCGGTCTAGAGGATCCTTCCGGATTGTTCCTGTCGCAAGATCGCCAGGCCGTTCCGGGCACATGTGCCACGGTCAGTTTGGCGGGGCGGCGCCCCATGCCAACCGAGGTGCAGGCGCTGGTGGCTCCCGCGGTCTCGGGCGGCTCGCCGCGGCGGGCAGCCGTCGGATTAGACCGCTCTAGGGTGGCAATGACTTTGGCCGTGTTGCAGGCCCGGCTGGGGCTGGATCTGACTCACCAGGATGTGTACGTTTCCACGGTCGGCGGTGCGAAGGCCGTTGAGCCGGCTATAGATTTGCCTACCGCGCTGGCGGTGGTTTCTGCCGCTACGGGCCGGGTGGCCGACCCGCATTGGATTGCTTGCGGCGAGGTATCCCTTACCGGCGAATTGCGCGCATGCGTTGGCCTGCAAAGACGCCTAGGGGAAGCAGCCCGCCTTGGTTTCAAGGTGGCAATCGTGCCCTCCCAGGGCGCCGACGAGCTTACGGCTCCAGAGGGCATGCAGCTGCTGCCGGTATCCAACGTTGCCCAGGCAGTCGGGGCTGGGTTGCCCAGGCAGAAGAAGGACTAGTTGTCCTCGCCCTCGGACGGGGCCTTTTCCGATTCGCCTTCCAAGTTCACTATGGCCTGCCGGCCTGGGAATTCTTTGCCGTTTTGTACCGGGATAAGTTTGTATGTCCCGGCCGCTGCCTTACCGGTGGCTTGACATTTGTTGTCCGCAGTGGAAGTGTCCCATTCCAGGGTATCCTGCCAGGTCTGATTCTTATCTAGCAGGAGTGGCTTGGCGGGCAGATCTTTATTACAAGGGATGGAATAATAAACGTTCTGATCGCCGCTCTTGATGTGCACGCCCAGTTGCGCAAAAGACCCATCCGCAGTGCAGGGCGCACCCCCGGTATTTTTCAGGGAAAGTACCAACCCTACTTGCCCGCCTACTGGGTAGACGGTTTGTTCAGGGCTAACCGATATTTCTAGGTTTCCCGCTTTGCAATCCTTCGGCATTTCAATTTGCGCCTCTTGCTTAGCCTTGTGAGCGGCAACCTGTTGATCCTCAGCCAGTTTGCCCTTTGCCCAGTTGACTACATATACCGCAAAGCAGACCAGTCCGATAAGGATCGCTAGAGCTACTATCCGCCGCACCCAGAACTGGCCCTTAGTGGGTCTTTTTCTAGTCTTTTTTGGGCGCGTTGAACCTGGTCGCGACCGATTTGTTTGTTTTGCTTTAGGGCGGTTGCGATTAGTTGGGCTCATATAACCGACCGTACCGGCCGGGGCGGGCAGGCGGGAGCTGGCACGCCGGGAAGACTTATTTAAGCAGGTTGGGCGGTGCGGGGCGGGCCATCTTCGCCCTCGTCATCGTCATCGTCGATGCGGCACCAGTGCTGTACTAGCAACCCGATTATTAGGAAAAATATTGCTGCTAGAAGTGCCACCCCACCCGATACGGCGGCGCTTTCACGATGCGCCCCCAACTGGGTCAAAGCAACCGCTATTCCGGTGGCGGCAAAGCCCGCCAGGAACGCCCCAAAAATTGAAGCGCTCTGGGCAAGCAAAGCGATGTTGGCCGCAGCAATCGGGCTCATCGAACTCTTCTTTTTGCGGTAGGCAACCACCCGCCGCCCAGCCCACAGCAGCGCCAGCGCCATTATTGCGATCAAGCCCCCCACTATCGGATGCAGGGTTGGGGGCAGTTCCCCCAGAGCCAACAGCACCGCTGAAAGAACCAGGTTAATTCCGGCTCCAGCAACCACTAATAGGGCATACGCCCACCACTTCAGGTGTACCACTAGCGCTCATCTTTCGGCTCTGGCGATGGCGTGGGCTCCCGCCGCAGGAAATCCCACATTCGCCCGAACACGCCGCGCTTCTTTGGAGCCGGCTGCGGAATCTTCGGGATTGCCCCTACCGGGCTGAATCCGCCGTCGTCGTCTACAACGCGGATGGTTTGGTTGCCCCGAACCACAGCCTCCCAGGAAGGTAGCGGCAGCGTACCGGTGAAGGGTGCCGGTTCACCGTCCTCGCGGGCGGCCTCTACTACGTCCAACCAGTTTTCCCACGTGCGCTTGATGCCCGCCCGGTCAGGAGCGACTTCGGCCAGGTCACTGATAGCTTCGGTGCCCAACTTGGCGCTCGGATCCATGCGTGCCCACGGCACCAGCACGAAGGCTCGTTCCCTTGCCCGCGGATGAGGCAGGGTTAGTTCCTCCGTTTGGCTGTGGACTCCCTCTATGGTGATGATGTCGATGTCCAGGGTCCGCGGGCCCCAATGCTCGGTGCGGATGCGCCCATGAGCGTCTTCGATCCTGTTGCATTCGTGCAGCAGTTCCAGCGGAGCCAGGGAGGTTTCTACCTGCAGCACTGCGTCGAGGTAGTCGGGTTGTCCCTGCTGGTCTTTTTCCAGTACCGCTGCCGAACGCACCAGGGGGGAAACCTGCCGGACGGTAATGCCTTCTACCTTGTCCAGGTCGGCAACCGCTCGACGCAAAGTCACGATGGGATCGGCAAGATTGGCACCCAACGCCAACACCGCGGTACGCGTTGCAGGGATGTCCAGGGTCGTCTGCCCCGAGGCGGGCAGCCGCGCTGCGGCCTCGTCCAAGTCCGGAACCGGAGCCGCTTTGCTACCGTTCGGCAGGTCCCCACTATTAGCAGCCAGCAGGTCAGAGACAGTCTGAACGACCTCTGCACCCCGCCAAATGGTTACTGTTACGTCTTTGGCCTTGGCCTCGATCGGAGCGTCGGGCTTATGAATGCATACGCGGGTAGCAACGGCTCCGGTTTCTAACGCGACGCGGGCGACGTGCTCGGCTACCTGTTCGATCAGATTGGAGGGCGGGCCTGCCAGGATGGAACGAATATCTTCTGCTAGCACGGAGTAGTCGATGGTGTTTTCCAGATTGTCAGTGCTCGCTGCCGTACGGGTGTCGGTGTACAGGTCGACGTCGGCGGTGAAGGTTTGCCCCTCTTCACGTTCAAAGTCGTACACACCGTGTTTGCCGTAGCCGGTGATGCCAACCAGGCTAATGCAGTCCTTGGGGTCGCTCATGCGTCTTCCTCCCACCGTTTTGCCATTTCTAAAGCTGACTTAGTGCGGGCCACATCGTGCACCCTCACTCCCCAAGCGCCGGAGGTAGCGGCGAGGGCGGAGGTGGCTGCGGTAACCAGGTCACGCTCGTGCGCGTGGATTCCGTCCCAGTCAGGAAGAGGGCGTCTCCCCTGAGCTACTGCGCTCTGCAGGAAGCGTTTGCGCGAGGTACCGATCAACACTTTTCCTGATGGGCTTGCCTTCACTAATTCGCCAGTTGCCCCCAAGAGTGCCCAGGACTGAGCCGAGGTCTTCGCAAAGCCAAGCCCCGGGTCCCAGATGATGCGCGAGGGCGAAACCCCAGCGGCAACAAACTTTTCAGTAGAGCGCGTCAGCTCTGTGATCACGGTAGACACTAGCCCGTCTGGGTAATCAGTGAGCTGATCCATGGTGTCCGGAGTGCCGCGCATGTGCTGGAGCACGTAATCGCAATCTGCATCGGCGATGACTGACATCATGTCCGGGTCGTAGGCGCCCCCAGAGACGTCATTAATTATGGAAGCCCCCAGCGAAAGCACATATTCGGCAGTGGCAGCGTGAATAGTGTCGACCGAAACCTTAATATTCTTGTTCACTAGTTCCTGCACAACCTGCCCGATCCGTCTGATCTCTTCGGAAGCAGGGATGCGGGTGGAACCCGGCCGTGTCGATTCCCCACCGACGTCAATCAGATCCGCCCCGGCGGATATGGCATTCAAGGAGTATTCGATCGCCTGAGCAGGATCTTGGTGATCGCCCCCGTCCGAGAAGGAATCGGGGGTGACGTTACAGACGGCCATCAACAGGGTTTTCATGCTGGAGTTGCTCACCCTTTAATCCTAGCGAAAAGGAACCCTTTAACGAGTGTTGACGCGGAAGACCTGCGAGAATTCCACCCGGAAGGTTTTGGCAATTTATGGCAATTTATCTCACAAATAGCCGCCCCAGCACTTCATGCGATATCGCACTTTTTACTTTTCTGCGCAACTATTTTTCCCCACAAAGACAAACCCGGTTCCCGGGAAACAACGCAGCTGTACATACAACCTCACACTGAAAAACAGTTGAAAATGACAAGAATATGCATAACAACATCTTTTTTAATAGATTTTAAAAAAAAGTGGCGTACAGGACACTGGCAACCCCGTGCCACCTGCTACCTTTGCGTATTTTTTAATCAAATTAGGCGAAATTTAGCCAGAAATTGGCCATCTCGCCTCCTAGACTTAAGTCCTTTCATGATTGATGCACAAGTGTAAAACTAGATGCGGCGTAGCTTGGAGATTTATCCGTGCACGCTCTGGTGACTCAGGCGTTGCCAGAAATATGAATACTTACTTCAGAAGGGGTGAGTTCTTTGGCCAAACAGGGCAAAGTAGCGCTTAGCTCGACACTGTTTGAGAAAGAGAATGAATTCGTTCCGACCGACCGCGAAGTGGTACGTGTCGAGGACACCGACTACACCGATGTATCCGTAGTCATTTTGGAAGGTGAAGACCTAACCAACGGGACTCTACAAGAGATCACAGAGACCGGATGGGGCATTCCCGTATTCACTGTCGCCGGTAACAAGTCTCCAGAGTCTTTCGAAGGCATTTATGGGGCTATCTCTGCCGACGCCGGCCAGTCCGCTTTCTACGGCCGCAAGGTTGAAGAAGCGGCCCGTAAGTACGAGGACAAGATCCTGCCCCCGTTCTTCGGCTCCCTAGTGAAGTACCACGAGAAGGGCTTCACCGCATTTGACTGCCCCGGCCACCAGGGCGGCCAGTTCTACCGCAAGCACCCTGCCGGACGCCGTTTCTTCGACTTCTACGGCGACAACGTGTTCCGCACCGACCTTTGCAACGCTGACGTTTCAATGGGTGACCTGCTGATCCACGATGGCCCGCCGGCTGCTGCAACCCAGAATGCTGCCAAGATTTTCAACGCTGACAATACTTGGTTCATTCTGAACGGTACTTCTGCTTCTAACCAGGTTGTGCTGAACGCCCTGCTCACCCCCGGTGATCTGGTACTGTTCGACCGCAACAACCACAAGTCGGTTCACCTTGGTGCACTGACCCAGGCTGGCGCAGACCCCGTTTACCTAGAGACCGGCCGTAACGCCTTCGGCCTGATCGGTGGCATCGATTCGCACTGCTTCGAAGAGGATTACCTGCGCGAGCGCATCGCCAAGGTTAACCCCGAAAAGAAGGATGCGAAGCGTCCGTTCCGCCTCGCTGTCATCCAGCTAGGCACCTACGACGGCACCATCTACAACGCACGTCAGGTAGTTGACCGCATTGGTCACCTGTGCGATTACATCCTGTTCGACTCCGCATGGGTCGGATACGAGCAGTGGATCCCAATGATGGCTCCGTGCTCACCGATGAAACTGGAGCTTGGACCGGAGGATCCGGGCATCATCGTCACCCAGTCTGTGCACAAGCAGCAGGCCGGCTTCTCGCAGGCCTCGCAGATCCACAAGAAGGATTCGCACATCAAGGACCAGGATCGTTACGTCAACTTCGACCAGTTCAACGCGTCCTACATGATGCACGCCTCGACCAGCCCCTACTACCCGCTCTTCGCCTCCTTGGACGTGAACGCTCAGATGCACGCCAACGGCAACGGCGAGAAGCTCTGGGCAGACGCTATTCGCGTCGGTATCGAGACCCGCAAGATGATTTTGCGGAACTGCCACCTGATAAAGCCGTTCGTGCCGCCGACTGTGGACGGCAAGGCTTGGGAAGATGCAGATACCGAGGAGATCGCGAAGGAACGCAAGTACTTCGAGTTCGTTCCCGGCGAGTCCTGGCACGGCTTCGATTCCTATGAAGAGGGCCAGTACTTCGTTGACCCGATGAAGCTGCTGCTGACCACTCCCGGCCTGATCAACAAGACCGGCGGCTTCGAGTACGAGGACTTCGGCATTCCTGCCAATATCCTCTGCTACTACCTGCGCACCCAGAACTTCATCCCGGAGAAGAACGACCTCAACTCGATTCTGTTCCTGATGACTCCGGCCGAGACCCTCTCTAAGATGGAGGACTTGGTTGCTGCTCTGGTTCGCTTCGAAAAGCTCGTGGAAGAGGACGCTCCGCTTTCGGAGGTTCTGCCCGACATTTACGCCGCCAACCGCGACCGTTACGAGGGCTACACCATCCGTCAGCTGTGCCAGGAGATGCACGACTTCTACAAGGACCGCACCGTGGCCCAGCTGCAGAAGGACATGTTCCGCGAGGAGCACTTCCCGAAGGCAGCTACCTCCCCGCAGAAGGCAAACTTCGCCTTCCTGCGTGGCCAGATCGACTTCATTCCGATCGAAGAGGCCGAAGGCCGCGTCGCTGCCGAGGGCGCTCTGCCCTACCCTCCGGGCATCATCTGTGTTGCTCCGGGCGAGGTTTGGGGAGACTCCCAGCTCAAGTACTTCATGGCACTTGAGGAAGGCATCAACGTTCTGCCCGGATTCGCTCCCGAGCTCCAGGGTGTCCACATGGTCACCGAGGAAGACGGCCGCCAGCGCGCCTACGGCTACGTGCTGAAGGAAGAAGCGCTCAAGGAAAACTAAGGTAGCCCCTTAGTAATCTCATCTCGCAGATACAAGGAAAGATATGTCAGACACTAAGAGCGCTCCTGATAAGAAGCGCATGAGCGTAGTGCAGCTCACGGTGCTCACCATGGTTAACATGATGGGCTCGGGCATCATTATGCTCCCCACCAAGCTAGCCCAAGTCGGTACGATCTCGATTCTGTCGTGGATCATCACCGCTGGTGGCGCGACTTTGTTGGCGTACGCATTCGCAAAAGCCGGACGTTACACCAAGAAGCCGGGCGGCATGGGCGGCTATGCAGAATACACATTCGGCAAGTCCGGTAACTTCCTAACCAACTTCGCCTACTTCATCTCGTTGGTTATCGCTAACATCGCAATTGCGATCTCGGCGGTTGGCTACGCCCTCAGCCTTTTCCAGGTTGACACCGACAAGATGAGCAACGGCCCGCTGTTGGTTGGCGTTCTTACCATTGTGACCCTGTGGCTAGCTACCGTGCTCAACTTCGGTGGCGCTCGCATTACCGGCCAGCTGTCGACCTTCACTATCTGGGGCGTGATCATTCCCGTCGCAGGTATCTCGATCATCGGCTGGTTCTGGTTCAGCGGCCACATGTGGGTAAACGCATGGAACCCGCACCACATGGGTACTTTCCCCGCTATCAGCGCATCTATTGCAATGACCCTGTGGGGCTTCCTGGGCATCGAGTCGGCGTCCGCAAACTCGGACTCCGTCGAGAACCCCGAGAAGAACGTACCGCTAGCGGTTATGGGTGGCTGCTTGGGTGCAGCTGCCATGTACATCGTTTCCACTAACGTCATGTTCGGTATTGTCGATTACAAGGCCCTTGCTAACTCCAACGGCCCGTTCGGCCTAGCGTTCTCGCAGATGTTCAACCCGACCATCGGCAAGATCGTGCTGGCAATGATGGTTATCTCCTGCTTCGGCTCCCTGCTGGGCTGGCAGTTCACCATCGCCCAGGTGGCCCGTTCGCTGGCTCTGGAAGGCATGATGCCGAAGGCCTTCACCAAGGTCACCAAGGCAAACGCACCTATCGTTGGCATGGTAATCATTACCATCGCTCAGACGCTGCTGTCGCTGATGACAATCAGCCCAAGTTTGTCCGAGCAGTTCGAGGTGTTGGTCAACCTGGCGGTTATCACCAACGTGGTCCCGTACATCCTCTGCATGGGCTCGTTGATGGTAATGCAGAAGGTCTCCAACGTTCCTCGTCGCGAAGCGCGCATCACCAATATCGTCGCAATTATTGCTGGTATTTACTCGTGCTACGCGCTCTACACTGCAGGCGAATCTGCGATGATGGGCGGCGCCCTCGTCTTCTTCTTCAGCTTCTTGCTGTTCGGTCTTGCAGCTCCCAAGGTCATGGACCTGAAGGGCTACAAGCACGAGGTAGACGAGAACTCCAGGCTCTCTGACCACTACGACCCCAAGAAGGACGATCTACTCACAGAAGGTTCTTCCAAGGTAGAAGGTGGCGCAGAAGCCCTATAGGATGCTCCTGAACCAAAAAGGTGTGGCGTGGCAGCTTCGGCTGCTGCGCCACACTTCTATGTGCGACCAGCACAAATAACTACTAAAGTTCCCCTCTTCTAACAGTCAACGAAAGCTCTTAGCCATGTTTTCCTCCCCCACCAAGTCAGTCGGCACTCTGCTCCCCAGCCTGGGCCTGATACTGGCTACGACTATCTGGGGGTCCATGTTCTTCATGATCAAGAAAGTCACCACCGAGATCCCGGTACTGGACTTTCTGGGGTGGCGGTTCGGGCTCACCGCCATCTTCACGGCGCTCATCTTCCACAAGCAGGTATTGAGGGCGAGCAAAAAAGCCTGGTTCTACGGCTTTATTCTGGCGATCCTATACGTGGGCGCGCAATACCTTGAATCGATCGGTCTAGCTACCGTAGATGCTTCCATTTCGGGCTTTATTACCGGCATGTACGCGGTGATGACCCCAATTTTGCTGCTGGTCATCTACCGACAGCCTCCCCGCCCAACCGTCATATACGCCTCTGTGGTTGCAACGCTGGGACTGGCGATCCTCTCGCTGCGCGGATTCTCTTTTGGCATCGGCGAGATCTACACCCTTGCGGGCTCCATCTGCTATTCGCTGCATATCGTAATGCTCGGCCGTTTTTCGAAGCGGGCCGACTCCTCGACACTGGCATCTACCCAGCTCATCATGATGGGGCTGCTGTCGCTGGGGCTAGCGGCGCCGGGCGGCATCACTATCCCCCACACCGCCTTTTCCTGGTTCGCCCTGTTCTACATGGCGCTACTGGGCGGCTCGCTGGCAATGCTGCTGCAAACCTGGGCACAATCACGTATTAGTCAGACCAGGGTGGCCATCATCATGACCACCGAACCGGTCTTCGCAGCGATCACCGCAGTCATATTCGGCGGCGAATCAGTAACGATGCGTCTGCTTCTGGGCGGCGGGCTGATCGTAGCGGCGATTATCGCCTCGGAATTATCCTCGGCCCGCAAGGCAAAGAAGTACTCGGTTAGCTCGACGCCTAGTGCGTAATTAGGCGCAATACCTCGGCACGAGTAGCCTGATTCCTTCGCATCTGCCCGCGCAGTGCCGAGGTAACCGTTTTTGCCCCCGGCTTCTTGATGCCCCGCATCGTCATGCACAGGTGCTCGCCCTCTAGAACTACTGCCACCCCAGCGGCATGCAGTTTGTCCGCAATGGCGTCTGCAATCTGAGCCGTAAGGCGTTCCTGCACCTGCGGCTTGCGGGCAAAGCCCTCGACGCAACGGGCGATCTTCGACAGCCCAGTGACCTTGCCGTGCGAGGGCAAATACGCCACGTTCGCCATGCCAAAGAACGGCAGCAGGTGGTGTTCGCACACTGAATAGAACGGGATATCGCGGATCAGCACGATCTCGTCAGTGCCGACCTCGAACTGCTTTTCCAAATGGGCGCCCGGATCTTCGTGCAGACCCACCGACAGTTCGCGCCAGGCGCGCGCCACCCTGTCAGGGGTTTCCTCGAGTCCCGGCCGGGACGGGTCCTCGCCAATGGCACACAGCAGGTCATAAGCGGCCTGGCGGGCGCGCTCGTAATCGAAATTGTTACTCATGGATTTTATTCGGTAGCGGAATCAATCTGCGGGGGAACGGGTTGGGACGGAGTCTGCGCATCCGCGTCGTTACCGATTGGGTCACCAAAGGTAGTACCCTCCACCGCGGCGTCCGCGTTGTAAGCCCACACGGCCCGCTCTGGCTGCTTGTGCACGTCGGCAAAGATCTCGTTTAGCTCGTTTTCGAGTACCGTTTCCTTTGCCAGCAGCCGTTCGGCGAGCCGGTCCAGCACGTGCCGGTTAGCGGACAGCACCTGCCACGCTTCCCTGTTGGCGCGTTCTAGCAGTGCCTGCACCTCGTGGTCGACGAGGGCGGCGAACTCGCCGGACATGCCCGAGCCCGAAGCCATCTCGCGGCCCAGGAACGGCTGGGTGTCCTCTGAGCCCAGCTTGATGGTGCCCACTTTGTCGGACATGCCGTAGTCGGTAACCATCTTGCGTGCCGTCTGGGTGGCCTTATCAATGTCGTTAGAGGCGCCCGTAGACGGATCCTGGAAGATTAATTCCTCGGCGACTCGCCCGCCCATCGCGTAGACAAGTTCGTCGAGCAGCTGGTTGCGGGTCTTCGAATAGCGGTCCTCGTTCGGCATCACCATCGTGTATCCCAATGCGCGCCCACGCGGCAAGATAGTCACCTTGGTGACCGGATCGGTGTACCGCAACGCAGCGGCCGCAACCGCGTGCCCGCCCTCGTGATACGCAGTGACCAGCTTGTCGTGCGCCAGCATTACGCGCGTGCGCTTCTGCGGTCCCGCGATCACCCTGTCGATAGCTTCGTCGAGGGCGCGCTCGTCGATTAGGTCCGCATTAGAACGGGCCGTCAGCAGCGCGGCCTCGTTCAGAACGTTCGCCAGATCAGCACCGGCAAAGCCCGGGGTGCGCTTAGCAATCTGGCGCAGATCCACGGAATCCACCATGGGCTTGTTCTTGGCATGTACCTTCAAGATTTCGAAGCGGCCATTGATGTCGGGAGCCTCAACGGAAATCTGCCGGTCGAACCTGCCCGGCCGCAGCAGCGCCGGATCCAGCACGTCCGGACGGTTAGTAGCGGCGATCATGATTACGTTCGTGTTCTCGTCAAAACCATCCATCTCGACGAGCAGCTGGTTCAAAGTCTGTTCGCGTTCGTCATTGCCGCCGCCCATACCGGTGCCGCGGTGACGGCCCACCGCGTCGATCTCGTCAACAAAGATAATCGCCGGAGCGTTCTGCTTAGCCTGATCAAACAGGTCACGCACACGCGAAGCGCCCACGCCCACGTACATTTCTACGAACTCGGAACCGGACATGGTGTAGAAGGGCACCCCGGCCTCGCCAGCAACAGCCTTAGCAAGTAGAGTCTTACCGGTGCCCGGAGGGCCATACAGCAGCACGCCCTTCGGAATCTTGGCACCCAGCTGGTGGAACTTGCCCGGAGTGGACAAGAATTCGCGGATCTCTTGCAGTTCCTCAACGGCCTCGTCGACCCCCGCCACGTCAGTGAAACGCACCTTCGGCGCATCGGCATCCTTCATGCGAGCCTTGGACTTGCCAAAGTTCATGATCTTGCCGGCCCCGCCCTGCATCCGCGAGGTGAGGAACCAGAAAATGCCCACAAACACGGCAATCATCAGCAACATCTGCACGATGCCCTGCCACCAAGACGGCACCGGGTACAGCGAGTTGTAGCCCTTGTCGAGCTTCGCATCGGAAATGAGCTTCGCCAAATCCTTGGCCTGCCCATCGGTGTACTGGAACTGCACCTTCTTAGTCGGCTTCGGAGCAGACGCCAAGAACGACTTCTCTTCAGTGCGAACCTTCGGCTTGTATTCCTTCTTCAGATTCAGGGTAACCAGATGCGATCCATCATTGACCACGGCGCGAGCAACCGTGTCCCCCTTCAGCAGGTCCACGCCCTCGGACGTGTCGACCTCGGCAGGAGCAAAAAGACGCGTCGCCGCCCAAATAATCAACGCAATAATCAAAAACGGCAAAAACCATGCGAGATAGTTACGCTTGGGCGCCTTTTTCTTAGCCGTCGCCATTAATGGGATCCCTTCAAGTTGAGACTATGAACAAAAGCCTAGCGGGAAGTAGAACTGCCCCTACCGGTTATGCGCTAGCGGTGAACACTAAGCGTATACGTGCGGGGCCAAAGTGGCCACAAAGGGGAGGTTGCGGTACTGCTCCGCAAAATCGAGCCCATACCCGACCACAAACTTATTTGGAATGTCGAAGCCGACGTAGCGCACGTCCAGGTCAGCCTTCATGGCTTCCTTCTTGCGCAGCGCAGCCGCGATCTGCACGGTAGCCGCACCCCTTGCCTTCAGGTTCGTGACCAGCCACGACAGGGTAAGACCGGAATCGATAATGTCCTCGACAATGAGCACGTCCCTACCCTGAATGTCAGAATCCAGGTCCTTCAGAATACGCACCACGCCAGAAGACTTAGTGCCGGAACCGTAAGAGGATACGGCCATCCAATCCATCAGAGTTTCGGTGTGCATCTTGCGCAGCAGATCAGCTACCACCATGACGGCGCCCTTCAGGACTCCCACCACGATCGGGCGCTTGCCCTGGTAATCCTTGTCGATTTCCGCTGCCATTTCGGCTAGCCGAGCCTGCATCTGTTCTTCGGAGATAAGAATTTCTTCTAGGTCCGTGCCCATATCTTTTGCATCCACTCTCCTAATAATAGGCATAAATACCTACCAGTGGGCCCGAGCAGTACCGGACTAGAACAAGATCACCTTTCTGAAGTGGCCCGCAGCCACATCCGGCCCGTCTTTGCCTCGCGCAATGCCTGCCCTGCCGGCAGATCTACCGGGCCCTGGCCGTGCCAGTTGCTGACGAGGGCGTCGAGCGCCTGCAGGTGCGTGGCGGTAAGTTCCGTAAGACCCACCCGGGCGCCCGCTAGGCGAAGCACGCGTCTGCGCAGGGCTGGTAGGTGGCTGGCCAGCGCGTTTGCTTGTAGAAGTATCTGCCCGTCCTCGTCGGTCGCTACCTCGGCGAGGATGGTCTGGGCCATCGCTTCCAGGGCCTCGTCGTCTTGCCGGGCCAGGAGGGCGGATTTGGCTAGTGCGGGCGCGGCGTCTTTGCCCAGCGCTTGGGCTAGGGCGGGCAGGGCGCGCTCTCGCAAGGCAGCCCGGCGCAGCGCCTGCCCGTCGGCAGTTTTCCACGGCCCGTCCGCCTTGTTGGACGGATCCACGACGTATTGGAGCCCAAGCCCGTTGCAGCAGGCTTCCGTGTCTGCCCGCCGCAACCCTAGAAGGGGGCGAATCCGCGAGTGCACGTGGCCGCCCTCGAAGCCCTGGCGCATGCCCGCCAACGAATGGGTGCCGGAGCCGCGCGCTAACGAGAGGAGGACGCCCTCGGCCTGGTCGTCTAGGGTGTGGCCGAGCCAGATGGGCGCGCCCGCGGCAGAAAGTTCGGCTGCCGCTCGGGCTAGTCCTTCGTAGCGGGCGTCGCGGGCGGCAGCTTCGGGGCCTCCGGCAGAGCCGACCTGCACCTGCTCGCGCACTGCCTTGTCGGCTCCCAACCAGGTAAGTTTGCGTACTACTTCTTCGGCCTCGGCGGTGGATTCGGGGCGGATACCGTGGTCGACGGTGATCGTGTACACGTCGTGCCCGGCTCGTGAACCGGCGTCAATCAGGCAGGTGGCAAGCGCTAGCGAGTCGGCGCCTCCGGAACAGCCCACGACAATGGGTAGCGAGGGGGCGAGCGCGTCGAAGGTAGCTACTGCCCGCCGCAGCGCCAATGACACAGGCCGCACCTGGGCGGACGGAGTGGCTCCTACAAGTTCGCTTGCCTTCTTCATTCCCCTCACTTCAGTTCTGCGAATTCGGTAGCTACCGAATCGATGGCCTCAACTACCCCGCCGGCTGCCTCGTCGTCGTAGCCGTTTACAATGATCGAAAATGCCAGTGGACGCCCCGAAGCGGTGTGTACGTAGCCGCTAAGGGAGCGGGCCGAATCGAGCGTGCCAGTCTTGGAGCGCACATTTCCGGTGCCCGCACCCGAAACCATCCGATTGTGCAGGGTGCCGTCCAGCCCAGCCACGGGCAGCATCGACGGCAGTGACCGCAAGGTGGGGTTCTTTGATACGGCCGCCTGCTGGAGCACCTTGGCCAGGGCGTGCGGGGAGATCTTCCCCTTGTCTGACAGTCCGGAGCAATCCCGCAGGAGGACCTCGGAGGGATCCACTCCCAGCTTGCCCACCGCCTCGCGCACCATGGTGACGGCGCTTTCGAAGCTGGGTTCCTTGCCCGCGTATACCAGCGCTGCTCGGCAAACCGTTTCAGCCATCGTGTTGTCGGAAGGCTTCAAGGTGTGGCGCAGCACATCGGTAACGGGAGCGCTGCTTACCTGGCCCACGACCGTGGCCGCTTTGGCGGCCTTGCCAGGGGTAGGCCCGTTCACGCTGATGCCCTGGGCGGCTAATTTTTCTTTGAAGGCCGCTGCTGCCCGTTGCGCCGGATCAGTCTGCAAGTCATTCTTGGAGGAATCCTGGCCCGCGTTCATGCCAAGACCTTGGATCTTGGTAACAAACTGCATGTACCCGTCCCAGTCCGCGTTGACCTGATCGGTACCGAAAGCAGAAGTGTCATAGGTCAGCTTCACAGAGCCGATGCCCTGTTTATTCAGCGCCTGCGCGGTCTGGGCCGCCAAATCTGCCAGTCCAGCCCGCCCGTTGACGACGGCGGGATTCGATGAGCCCGCCGCGAGCATTTCGTCGCCGCCCGCTACCAAGGTCACCGTGTCCCCGGCAAAGACCGCCTTAGTTTTGAACGTGGTGTCTGCCGGCAACGTCTGCAGAGCAGCCACCGCCGAAAGCACCTTCGTTGAAGAAGCAGGGGTGAGCGGAGTACCTGCGGCCACATTTGCCAATTCCTTGCCAGTGGCCACGTCCAGAACAGACACGCCCACGCGCAGGGAGGGCTCGACCTCGCCCTTGTCCTGGTCCGCATTCGGCTTCTCTTGGGCGTCCTCGGCATCGGCCTGCGCTTTAGCCGCGGCCCGCGCGTCGGTAGCCGCCTTCTTGATCTTTCCCGACAGGGAAGCTGCGATCTGTTGGACCTGCTCCGAGTTCGGTAACTCCCCCTTGGCCGCATCGGCCTGAGCCGGCGTCGGTTCGGCAGCCACGGCGGCAGCGGTAGGAACTGGTTGCGGCGATGGCGGCGCTGGTGAAAGCGTAAACACGCCCGGAACTACGTCGTAAGCGTCCAGGGCGCCGTAGGTGATTGAACCGCCCACTAGCAGAAGCGTGCCAATAGTGGCTGCCGCTACTGTCTTTCGCATCTATTCCGCCTCACAGTCCTGTTTTGTGTAACGACCAGTCTAACTGTACCGGTACCATTGGGTTATTATCGCATCGACCCAACTGTTGAAAGGGCTCTTAAATGGAGTTTGATGTAACCATCGAAATCCCGAAAGGGAATAGGAACAAGTACGAGGTCGACCACGAAACTGGTCGCATCCGCTTGGACCGTATGCTGTTCACTTCTACCCGTTACCCAGACGATTACGGGTTTATCGACGGCACGCTAGGCGAGGACGGCGACCCGCTCGACGTTCTGGTGCTTCTTGAAGAGCCAACTTTCCCCGGCTGCGTCATCCGCTGCCGTGCCTTGGGAATGTTCCGCATGCGCGACGAGAAGGGCGGCGACGACAAGGTTGTTGCAGTTCCCACCGCTGATCAGCGCATGGCATGGCGTACCGAGCTCGAGGACGTCTCTGAGTTCCACCGCCTGGAAATCCAGCACTTCTTCGAGGTGTACAAGGATCTAGAACCCGGCAAATCGGTCGAGGGCGCACACTGGGTTGGCCGCGAAGAGGCGGAAGAAGAAATTCGCGTCTCTATCAAGCGCGAACAGGATCGCATTGCTGCCGGCGGGCACGCAGTAAATCCGGTTCCGGTGATCGAGCCCGAGCAGTAAGCTTCACCTAAAAAGAGTTTTGGTCCACGCCGCCGGCGTGGACCATTTCTTTTCCCCGCCCACCGGCCGCCCTCAAGCTGGCGTCTTCGAGCTGGTGTCAAGGGAAGAGGCGTCTTAAATGGGGAGCCCCTTTGGGGCCGAGTGGCCGCCAAAGGGGCATGAGATGGGAAAGTCCTACTTCAATTCCGGATGCCCGTCAGTTACCCGAGCTACGTCGGCGCGGTTCGGAGAGAAAGCGCCAAGCTTGGAAACGGTCAGGCCCGAGGTGACGGTGGCGCGGTGCAGCGCGGAAAGCACATCCGCCCACTTTGCCTCGCGCAGCTTCCTGCGAGCCTGCCCACTACCGGCAAGACCGGCATCCAGCAGTGCCGAGATCAGCCCGGCCATGAAGGAATCACCGGCGCCCACGGTGTCACCCAGTTCCACATTCAACGGGTCAATGACCAGCATGTCGCGTTCGCCGGCTAGCCGTGCGTAAGCACCCCACGGGCCACGAGTCGTAATGACCATGGCGGGCCCCATGGCCAGCCAGGAGCGCATGACATCTTCCACCGCGCGGTCAGGGTATAGCCAGGAAATATCCTCGTCGGAGGCCTTCACAATGTCGCAGAAGGAAATGATCTCTTCAATCCGGCTGCGCACCTGTTCCGGGCTACCCATCACGGACGGCCTAATGTTCGGATCGTAGGAAACAGTCCCGGTAAGAGCCGCTTCCTTCACCAGCCGCAGCACCTTCTTGCCACCCGGTTCCACCGTTGCCGCAAACGAGCCGGTGTGCAGGTGATCGTAAGTGTCGGTACGAGCCTGTTCCGGCAGGTCCCACAACAGATCGAACTCGTAGGTAGCGCGCCCCTCAGAATCGACGTGCGCGTAGGCCACGGTGGTGTGATCTGCACCCGAAGTACCTGGCAAGACATGCACGTCGCCCTCGGCTAGCGCCTTGGCCAGCTGCTGGCCCCGCTCGTCCTCGCCCCACCACGAGGCCAAGGTCGTGTCATGGCCCAGCTGGGCGATTCCGCGGGCCACATTCAGCAGCGATCCGCCCACGTATTCCTTTGCGGAACCGTCGCGTTCGATGCGGTCCATCAGGGCCTCTCCGACGCACAGCACGCGCGGACTTGCAGTCATTTTTCCTCCTTAGCGGGCAAGACGATTTGTGGCGACTACGCTGGGCGAACCCCAAGCGCCATCAAGTTGCCATAGTACAGGCCGGTTCGCCTCACTGTAGCTCCGGGATAAGGGGCTTCAATAATTTCCCCGCCCCCGGCATAAACCGCCACGTGGTAGACGCCGCTTGCATCGCCCCAGAATACCAAGTCACCAGCGCGAAGGTTATTGATTGAGACACCGCGTCCGGAATTTACGCCCCACAGGTACTGCTGCTCGGCAGTACGCGGCAGGTCGACACCCACTTGAGCCCACGAAGTCATGGACAGGCCAGAGCAATCCAGGCCCGCATACCGTGCCGCACCACCCCACACGTAGGGAACGCCAATCTGGCTAGCTGCTGCAGCTACCACGGCATTGCCGCCGCCACCCGAGGGAGCGGGAGCTGGGGCCGGGGCCGGTGCGGGAGCAGGTGCGGGAGCGGGTGCGGGTGCGGGAGTTTCGTCCTCGGCACTGGAATCGTTCGCCTGAGCCTGCGCCTGAGCTTGGGCCTGCGCCTGGGCTGCTGCCTGTCGCTGCGCTTCCGCCTGCTGAGCGGCCGCCGCTTCGGCAGCCTTGCGACGCGCTTCCTCTTGCGCCCGTTGAGTGGCCAGGGCGCGGCGGGCGGCTTCTGCCTCGCGGGCGCGCCGCTGGCGTTCTAGCTCTTCCTGCCTCTTGGTTTCCAGTTCCTTGGTAGTACCGCGGGCAGCAGCCAGCTGAGCAATGAGCTCACTGCGGCGCTGCGCGGTGGAACGCTGGGCAGCTTCGGCGGCACTTGCAGCCTGCTGGGCAGCACTCGCGCGCGATTCCATTGCGGAGGCGGCGGCCTTCTGGGTGGCTTCCGCCTTCGTAGCGCGCTCTTCAATGACGTTGGCGACCTGCTGCATGGCCGAGAAGGTCTGCATCTTCTGATCGGCCTTACCACCGAATAGTTCGATGGCAACGCGGCGCATTTCAATAGTTTCGAGCCCGTCGGCATTTAGGTAGGGCACCGCAGACGAGAGTGAACCGGACTGCCGGTAAACGGTGGTGGCCACATCCCCTAGGGACTTGCGGGCTTCTTCTACCTTCTTCTTGGCTTGGTCGGCGTCCTTGCGGGCCTTATCTGCCGCCCTTGAAGCCGCATCCGCCTTCACAGACGCCTGGGCGAAGCGTTCGCCTGCACGCTGAGCCGCAGTTAGTGCCTCTTCTGACTTGGCAGTGTTCTGTGCCAGCTTTACTTCGATGTCAGCGACCGATCCTGCCGCCGCCTTTTCGGCCTGCTTTGCCCGGGCAATGTCGTCATCCGAGGGCGCAGCCAGGGCGAAGGTACCGCCTAGTCCGGACAGCGCGATTCCGCCTATGATCAGGCTGCTTACAAGTGCGCGCCCGCGCAAAGAGAATTTCTTTGAACTCACGTTTCGTCTCCTGAAAAAGGGTGTTGTTGCAGCCCAGAATGGTGCGACTCATTAGACACACTAGCCACACGTTACACAGCAACAACAATTTTCACAGTAACAACATACACTGGCTGGCCAAGCTTTGGCTAGCTTTTATAAGTCAACTTCCACTCAACACGCCGAGGAGGGGGAACTCTTCCTTAATTTGCACAGACACCTCTTCCGCAGCATCACCCCAAAAATTCATGCGTAAATCCCACAGCTCGGACATTTTCCGAATTGGACTTGCCATCCCCGATCACGGTCGGTGTATGGTTTTGGCATGTTTACACGAATGTTCAGCTGACTGCGCGTCAGCCAAAGCTCAAGAAGCCATACATCGTGTCTGCCGTGCAGTCCTCAAGGGGCCTTGCACGGCTTTTCTGTATTTTCATGGGGCCCCTAATACCATCTGAACCTATAAGGAACCCTCATGTCTTGGAATTTTGAAACTAACCAGATCCACGCCGGCCAGCAGCCCGACCCCACCACCGGGGCGAGGGCGTTGCCGATCTACCAGACCACCTCTTACGTGTTCGAGTCCGCCCAGCAGGCGGCTGACCGCTTCGCCCTCAAAGATCAAGGCCCCATCTACTCGCGCCTGACGAACCCCACCTGGGATGTGGTCGAGGCACGACTGGCAACTCTGGAGGGCGGCGTCGGCGCCCTGCTCACGTCTTCTGGCGCGGGCGCAATCAGCCTGTCGATTCTGACGATCGCCCAGGCCGGAGACAACATTGTGGCTTCGCCCTCGCTATATGGCGGCACCACGAACCTGTTCGTACACACCCTGCCCAAGTACGGTATCGAGACCCGCCTGGTCGAAGATCCCCACGACATCGAATCGTGGAAGGCCCTCGCTGACGAACGCACCGTGGCTTTCTATGGGGAAACCATTCCCAACCCGGCCGGAGACATTCTGGATCTAGAACCGCTAGCCAAGGCGGCGCACGAAGTTGGCGTACCGCTAATCGTCGACAACACCGTGCCGACCCCGTACCTGCTGCGTCCGATCGAATGGGGTGCAGACATTGTGGTGCACTCGGCCACGAAGTACCTGGGCGGACACGGCACCTCCGTGCTAGGCGTCATCGTCGATTCGGGCAACTTCGATTGGACCAAGGAACCGGAACGCTTCGTCCAGTTCAACCAGCCCGACCCGTCATACCACGGCCTCACCTACGGCCCCGACCTGGGCAATCAGGCCTTCATCCTGAAGGCACGCGCCCAGGGGTTGCGAGATCTAGGCTTCAGCGCCTCCCCGTTCAATGCCTTCCTAATTGAACAGGGCATCGAAACGCTCTCGCTGCGCATTGAACGGCACGTGGACAACGCCCTCAAGATCGCGCAGTACCTAGAAAAGCGCAAGAACGAGGGCCGCGGCGTGGACGCGATCAGCTACTCCGGCCTGGAGTCGAGCCCCTACTACGAGCTCGCCAAGAAGTACACCCCGCGCGGTGCGGGCGCCCTGGTCAGCTTCGACATCACCGGTGGCCGCGAGGTAGGCGAGAAGTTCGTCGACAACCTGCCGCTCTTCTCGAACCTGGCAAACATCGGCGACGTGCGTTCGCTAGTAGCCCACCCTGCCTCCACCACCCACTCGCAGTTGGAAGAGGAAGGGCTGAAGAAGGCCGGCATCACCGGCGGCACGATCCGACTTGCGGTTGGCATCGAAAACGTCGAAGACCTGATCGACGCCCTCGAAACCGCGTTCAAGGCTGTGGGCCTGTGAGCAACGAGGCGTGTTGTAAGGGGTGGGATGACCTTCCACCCCTTACGGTGCTTGCCCAAAGAGCTGCCCGGCACGGTGCATCCGACCGGGCAGCTCCCGGCATTTCCAGAACCAACACTCCCCTCCCCTTTGCTTCTTTACTGAAACCCCCCAAAGGTGACTGGGCCAGCGCACCAGCAACTGATGCTTCCGCCGTTGCCAAGGGCGACGCTCTGCCTGTAACCGGGGCTTGGCGCGAGGACGAGGCTCGCGGCCCCCGCATGTACGCCGAATTAGGGCCGCTGCCTTTAGAGGGCGGCGGGAAGCTGCCCGCGGTTCGTCTTGCCTATGAAACGTGGGGCAAGTTAAACCCGGCCAGGAACAACGCCATTTTGATCCTTCACGCTCTGACTGGGGATTCCCACGTCGCCGGCCCAGCCGGGCCGGGTCAACCCACTCCCGGCTGGTGGGCGCAGGCGGTGGGGCCGAAGCTCCCGCTCGATACCGACAAGTACTTCATCGTGGCACCAAACGTGCTGGGCGGGTGCATGGGTTCTACCGGTCCTTCCTCGCTAGCCCCGGATGGGCGCGAGTGGGGGTCGCGTTTCCCGCAGCTGTCCACGCGCGACATGGTCAGGGCGGAGGCCCGCTTGGCAGATCTGCTGGGCATTGACCAGTTCGCAGCTATCGTGGGCCCTTCTGCGGGCGGGCATCGGGCAGTCGAATGGGCTGTCACCTACCCGGAACGGACCCGCACGCTGATCTTGGTGGCAACGGCAGCATGCACCACCGCCGAGCAGGCGGCATGGGCCCACGCGCAGATTGCCGCCATCGAGCTGGATCCGCATTTCAACGGTGGCGACTACTACCACAGCGACGAAGGACCGGTGCGCGGGTTAGGGCTTGCGCGCGAGATCGCCCATACCACCTACCGCACCCCACTGGAACTGGACGAGCGATTCGGGCGAAACCGCCAGGGCGACGAGGAACCACTGGCCGGCGGTAGATTAGCGGTGCAGTCCTATTTGGACTACCACGCCCGCAAATTGGCGGCCCGCTTTGATGCGGGCAGCTACCGGATCCTCTCTAAGGCAATGATCACCCACGACGTGGGCCGAGGACGGGGCGGCGTGGCCGAAGCGCTCGCTCGTTTTTCCGGACCAGCCTTAGTGGTTGGAGTAAATTCGGATCGGCTGTTCTACGCCCGCGACTGCGAAAAGATGGCGAAGGCACTTCCGGGTGGCCGCTTCGCCCAGATTCACACCCCCTTTGGCCACGACGGCTTCTTGATAGAATTTGCCCAAGTCAATGCCATCCTCGCGGAGTTTATGGAAGAACTAGAATGACCGATTTTCGCCCTCTGCCCACGGAAGTCCCCGATGAGGCACCGCCGCAAGGCAAGTGGGGCCCCGACATTTTAGGGCCCGGATTCGAGGCGCAAACGCTCTCTTTGCATGCCGATTCCGAGGGGCCCGTCATGGCTACCCTGGTCGCGCACCGCGCCGAGGCCGATCCCCAGGCCATCGCGGGTACTCCTAAAGAACCGGGGTTCGTGGCGCTCTACATTCACGGGTGGAATGACTACTTTTTCCAGCGCGAGCAGGCCCGCCACGTGGCCGCTGCGGGGGGCGCTTTCTACGCGATCGACCTGCGCAAGTACGGCAGGTCGTGGCGGCTGTACCAGTCCTTCGGGTATGTCGATTCGCTAGACACTTACGACGAGGATTTGGATGCGGCGCTGCGGCTGATTCGCTCGGAACACCCCCACCTGCCTTTACTCCTGATGGGCCACTCCACCGGCGGATTGTCGGCGGCGCTGTGGGCGAACCGGCACCGCGACCAGGTTTCTGCCCTGCTCCTAAATTCGCCTTGGATCACCTGGCAGTACGACAACACTTCGAAAACGGTGGTTACCCCACTGGTGCGCGCGTGGTCTTGGCGGGCCCCCCGCCAGGTGGTGCCCATGCCCGAGGGCGAAAACATCTACGCCCGCTCGCTGGCGGGTTGGGACAGCGAGGACGGGCCTCTTCCGGACTACTTGCGTCCGTGGAGGGAGGATCCTTCCGTGCGCGGCTGGAATCTGATCCCGCAGTGGAAGACGTCTAAATCTGCCCCCATCAGGCCGGGCTGGCTCCAGGCCATCCTAGCTGGGCACACGGAGATAGCTAAGGGATTGCAGCTTACTTGCCCGACCCTGGTGTGGGCATCTGTGGGATCTTTTGGCGGCAAATGGAACCTACTGGCCCGCCGCCGCGATGCCGTCTTGGATGCGGACAAGGTAGCTGCTACCGCGCACAAGCTTTCTACCAACGTAACCTTGCGCCGGTTTGAATCGCTGCACGACGTAATCTTGTCTGACCCGGACGTGCGCCAGAGCGCGTGGGCTTCCTTCCACGCCTGGCTGCCTATGGCTCTGCCGCAGGCCGCCAACCCGCCCTCGATATTAGGCGAGGCGGCCTGCACCCAGATTTGCCCCTAGCGGGCCTTGGATTCGCGGTCAATCTCCTCATTTATCTCGAGGATTGCTTCGGCCAAAGACGGGCCTTCCGCGTGGCCTAGGCGGAAGTGTACCCAGCCGTCGGCGCTGATACCCAGCAGTTCTTCAATTGCCTGATCAGCATCGGTGGTCTGCTGGCCGCCGTTGTAGCTGATCTGCCCACCTGCCAGCAAAGTAGCTTCCTTGAACGAATCGGCTCCCACCGCCACGATTGGGGTGTCAGAACCCAGCACGGAAGCAATAGCTGCCAGCCCTTCGGCGTCGTGTCCAAGCACCGCCGGGACCTCTTTTTGCACGGCCTCGTGTTCGCCGGTAGTAGCCGGCGGTTCCTCTTCTTGCTTCTTGTCGAAGCCCTGGGCCACCACCGTGTCACCCACCGCGTAGACCTGCGGGTAATGGATGCCACCAACAATGCGATCCTCCTGTTTCGGGGAACGCATCTGCTGTTCTTCCACCTTGGGGGCGGCCGGCTGCGCGGGTACATCCGATTCGTCCTGCTGCGGCTCGGGGGCCGTGGACCCGGGAGCGGATGGGCCTTCGATACGACCATCGTCTGTTGAATACTGCGACAGTCGAGGGCGGCGCGAATGCCGGGCGCGCATCAGTGCCGGGTTCGGCGACCAGTAGCTAGGCCCAACCGGTTGCACGTCTAGGAAGCGGCGCCCGTTCGCCATGGCGCGCATTGCGATCTCGTGTACCTCTAGGCCCGAGGAGAAGAGTACGTCCAGGGAGGGGCGCACAGAGGGGTCGATGTCCGCAGCAACAATGATCATGCGTGGGCCCGGCTTGGCATCCGGGGGCATGGATTCGCGGAACTCGGTCCAACCGGAACGGAAACGTTCGGCCCCACCGGGATACATGTGGGCAAGGTCCAGCCACCCCATCGAGGAGATGTCGCCCAACCTAGACAGTGCCGCAATAAGAGAAATGGCATCCAGACGGCCCAGCACTTCCACGGCCACTACCTGCCCGGACGCGTCCAGGGCGGTAAGGCGGTGCGGGCCGGAAACCTCGTCGGCCTCGTCATGATCCCAGGCAACGGGAAACAGGGGACGGGATATCACTTCTAGGACTTGTGCCCGCACGGACTCCAGAACATCTGCACTAAATCCGCGTTCCACGGGACGACCGAACTGTGCTGGGACTAGCCGGCCCTGATCAAGTTCAAAAAGTGGCATTATCGTTCCTCCTGCTGCTGGCACACGTGTCTTCTATTCTTCCACGGATCAGCTCAGTTTAGTGCAGTTGTTTCGGGGTGTGCGCTTCCGTTTGCAAGCAGCGTAGCCAGGTGTATACCTTTGCGTCCCGCCAGTTGCAGCGCCTGCGTGCGGCAAGAGAATCCGTCGGCTAACAACACCGCATCGGGGTTCGCCCTCAGCGAGGGCAGCAGGTCGTTTTCTGCCACCTTTACCGACACGTCGTAGTGACCCTTTTCCATGCCGAAGTTTCCTGCCAGCCCGCAGCAGCCAGAAACCTCTATCACCTGGGCTCCAGCGCGGCGCAGCAGCTGCCGATCCCGCTGCCACCCCATCACCGAATAGTGGTGGCAGTGTGGCTGAGCAACCACCTTTAGGCCGTGCAAGTCAGGTAGCTTCCAGTTAGTTGGGCCTATGGGCGCGGGAGTGCTAAGCAGTTCTGCCAATGTGTAAACGTTCTTCGCCACCAGGTGCGCCCGCCTGTCCTGGTGCAGTAGTTCTGGAAGATCGTCGCGGAGGACGGCACTGCAGGACGGTTCCACCCCTACGATCGGGATCCCCGCTGCGGCCAGTGGGGCCAGGTTTTCTAGCAGCTGGCGGAGGCGCTTCTTTGCAGCGGGAAGCTGCCCCGTGGAAATCCAAGTCAGCCCGCAGCAGCTAGGGGGCGCGAGCAGCACCTTGTATCCGGCCTCGTGCAGAACCTTCACAGTGGCCTTTGCGCCCACCGAATCGAGTGTTTCACTGAAGGAGTCTGCCCAGAGTGCGACGTACCTATCCTGCGGGCGCGCTCCCGCGAGCGCCTGCTCTATTCCTACCCGCTTTGCCCATTTGCTGAATCGTTCAGTGACTAGGCGGGGTGCTTGCCGGCGCGTATCTAGGCCGGCAACTTTGAAGGCGATTTTACGTAGCGGGGTGGCCATCGCGGCGTTTATGACTTTAGCGAGGCCGGGCAGGCGCGTTGCCAGCCCCACCCACCTTGGGAGGGCGCCCAGCAGGTAGTGGCTGGGTGGGCGAAGTCGCCCTCGGTAAATGCGGTAGTAGGCCTCGCTGCGATATTTTGCCATGTCCACCCCGGCTGGGCAGTCGGCGCTGCAGGCTTTGCAGGCCAGACACAGGTCGAGCACTTCCAGTACTTCTGGGGAAGCGAAGGATTCAATCAGGTTTCCGTTTGCCGCTTCTTCTAGGATGCGAGCCCGCCCGCGAGTGGAGTCCTTTTCGTTGCCGGTAGCAGCATAGGACGGGCACATGAATACGCCTTTGCTTTGGGCTCGACATTTGCCAATGCCGGTGCAGCGGTGCACTGCGGTGGTGAAGTCGCCGTGGTCGGCGCCGAAAGCATATCCGCCGCGAGCAGGAATGGCTTTTGCTGCTGGGCGGCGTAGGTGTGCATCTATCGGTTCGGGATCTACCAGCACGCCGGGATTTAGTAACCCATCCGGGTCAAAGATGCCTTTTACCTGGCTAAATAGTGCTAGCGCCGAGGGCGAATACATGCGGGCGAGCAGTTCTGAGCGGGCCCTCCCGTCCCCGTGCTCGCCCGAGATGGAACCGCCGTGTCGGGCAACGATGTCCGCTGCTTCTTCTAAGAAGGCGCGGGTACGGGCGACGCCTTGCGGCTCGGTCAGGGGAAAGTCTAGGCGCACGTGCACGCAGCCGTCCCCGAAGTGCCCGTAGAGGAGGCCGTTGATGCCGCGCCTGTTCATACAGGTGGTGAAGTCTTCTAAGTAGTCGGCTAATTTTTGCGGAGGGACGGCAGCATCTTCAAAACCTGCCCACGCCTGCTCGCCGCCAGTTACGTTGCCATGCTCGTCTCGGACAATTGGGGTGCGCCCGCCCAGGCCGGCCCCGTCGGCCCTGATGCGCCAGAGGGCGGCTGCGTCCTCGCCGGGAGGATAGATGGCTACCTGATCCGTGTGCGCGGCGCCGGCTATTTTTTTCGCCAGTGCTAAAGATTGCGGCTCATCTGCTGCCGACACTTCGCACATTAGCCAGCCGCCGCCCTTGGGCAGTGCGGGAACCTGGCCGCGGTTTTGTTTGACTACCTCTACCAGGTTGCGGTCGAGCCCCTCGACAGAAAGAGGCCGAAACGCCAACACGGTGGGAACGTCCCTGGCCGCTTCGATCATGTCCGCATAGCCCAACGCCATGAGCACCGGAGAAGCAGGTATGGGCACAAGTTTTACTTCTATTTCGAGTACAGTCACCAGAGTGCCCTCGCTACCCGCCAAAAACCCGGCCAGATTCCGCCCCGATTCTGGTAGGGCCATATCCAATTGGTAACCCGAGACTTGCCTAGAGAATTTACCGAATTCCTTGCGGATGGTGGCCAGGTTCTGGTCAATCAGCGCTTGCAAGTCTTCTCGCGGGGCGAGCGAGTCGTTTCGGGCAGTAAAGATATTGCCAACCCCGTCCACGCACTCCAGCGACACAATGTTTACCGCCGTCCTGCCCCACGCTGTTGCATGCGGCCCGCAGGCGTTATTTCCTACCATTCCGCCGATAGTGCACCGGTTCTGGCTAGAGGGATCAGGCCCAAAACGCAATCCGTATTGGGCGGCACGCGCCTGCAACGTTGCTTCTACACATCCTGGTTGCACGCGGGCGGTGCACCGTTGCGGATCAATATCCAGCACCTGGTTCATGTGCTTGTTAAAGTCGATTACCACTCCGGGCCCTATGGCGTTGCCGGCACAGGAAGTGCCCGCTCCCCTGCTGGTCAATGGCAGTTTTGCTTTCAGGGCGGCTTTTATTCCAGCGATGGCTTCTTGCTTGTTGCGGGGAAAATAGACGGCTGCGGGAATAACCCGGTAGATGCCGGCATCGGTCGAGTACATGCCGCGCGTAAGCCGACTAGTGTCCAATTGCGAGCGCATTTGGACTGGCAGATGCTGTGCCATTGCCTGCGCCGTCCCCGATGATCCCATGTTTCAATGCTCTCACTGTTTGTGGCCCCAATGTTGCACTACCAACCAGTTTTGTTCCACCTGCATCACCCGTATTCTTCGAGAATGTAGTCGAGGGCGGCTTAAGCCGCCCTCGACTACACCCACACAGGCCAAATCAGTGCTCTCGCCTTAGCATGTATATTCCCGTCCCTACAGCAAGCAGCGTTAGCGCCATCGCACCAGCCAGTAACGCGACACTGCCCGAATGAGCTAGCTGCCCCTGTTTTACTATGACAGTACTCCCCACGCCTGGCCTTCTCTCCTGCGCATGAGTGTTCACAGCACCTAGCTTGTTGCCGCCGGTTTGCTTGGGAGCAGCATCATTCTTACTTTCGTCTGCCTGCTCTGCACCGGCGGGAAGATGGCCCTTACCTTCCTGATCGGTTTCTGCAGGTTTTTCGGCATCTGCCGGCTCCGAGCTTTCCGAAGAGTCAGAGGACTCCTCTTCCTCCCACGGGTTTATGCGCATTGCCAGCACATGCGCTGAATTGGCAAACCCTTCGCGGCCTTCGCCCTCTTCCGAAATGACCCCGTCCGCACCAATGGCAAGGGTTGGCCCCTCTAGCACGTTGCCTACAAAGGCGAGGGCGCGCCCGAAGCGTGCCTGCTCGCCGGGGGAGCGAATCACGCTCACCGATTCCGGCAGAGTGGTCGGAGTCTCTTTAAACACCGAAGTGTCAAAGAGGAAAACGCGTCCATCCTTTTCCATGGTGGGGGCACCGACCGCAATGAGCGCCTTCTTCTTCCCCGGGAGGGCATCTACTGCCCAGCCGAAACCGCTGTTTTTTGCCGGACCGCGCACCACTCGTACGCCCTCATTTCGAGCACCATCTGCAACGGAAACGCTCACCTTCGTGCGTTGTCCCTTGTGCCCGTAAACAAGTAGCAGCCCGCCCTCGCTTTGGTGCATAATCTGGCCGCCATCGTAGCCAATGACAAAATCGTTGTAACCATCGGAGTTCACATCGCCAACGGGCGCCACCGAGGCTCCCGCGCCTAGCCGGTGCGACGCATCAGGAGACATGGTCAGCTCAAAGGAATTACCGGGGGCAACTTGCACCTCCTTCTCGGTAGACCCGTAGACCAACCAAGCTTTGCCCGGATATATGCCACCGCCTTGCTCAGCTTGGAAGTCCGTCAACACCCAGTCGACCACACCGTCACCGTTTACGTCGCCGACGGGAACGGACTGGCTAAGGAAATGCCCTTCGGGAGCAAAGACGGTTCTCACTACCGCGCCCTCGGGCGGGGTCATCTTTTTCATATCCACATTGGCCGCATGCTTCTTGCCCGCAAAAATGTAGAGGGCGCCCTTGTGCCCCTTCTCGCCCCTGGCTAGATTGGCGTCGCCTAGCGTTACGGCAATGTCGGCCAATCCGTCCTCGTTCACATCGCCGGCCCTGGATATTTGCACCGGAGAGGAACCATATTCGGGCAGATCAATCCACCACCCCTGATCCGGATGCAGGTTGTTCAGGTCCACTTTGGCAAGGTGAGGCCCGCCGTAGATGACCCAGGCTCGTGCCATCGTGTGCGAGTTGACCGCCAGGTCGGCGATACCATCACCATTCGTGTCGCCAAGGCAGGCTACCGACAATCCAACAGAAGAATCCGTGCCGGGGTCGGTTGTCTCTTTCGGACCGTTAAGCGCGATCGTGTCTGCTGCCGGCACGTCTTTGCCCTTGGTGCCACCGGGAATGATTTGCACTCCGCCAGTTACATTGGGAAGCCATCCATGGGTCGAGGTCGAGTCCAGATAGAAGGGGTCAAATTTCCATTCCGAACGGGTAGGCATGCCAGCGATAATGTCTGCCTTGCCGTCACCGGTCACGTCGCATTGGCCCTTGACCAGCGACGAGCCAAGACCGGAAGAGAACTCTCCCTTCCAGATTTTCTTCTCTGGCGTATCTAGCGATTGCACGGCCGATTCGCGCTTTTCGGGCTCCGGCGCCGGATATGGCGGGTCTATCTTTTGTTTCTTCGGTTCGCCCTGATGAGTCAGATCGATGGTCCACACGTCCACTTTGCCAGTGGAGTTCACTGTGAAGATACCGTTTAGAGTGTCTTCTCCGCGGCGGGGCATCACGCCCACTTCCACTCCTGCATCATCTTTTTCGTCACCACCGGCCAGCCACAGCTTGTATTTTTCGCCAATGCCGTCGATACCGAGCCCGTTGTTGTAGTTCTTGTTTAGGGCTTGCGCAGATATAACGAGGGCGCCCGTGTGTTCTTCGTCCACCGGTTTGCCTACCACCAGCGCACCGGGTTTGTCGCCGCCGTCCACCCAGGCGAGGGATGCCCCAAGGTGAGCGCGCAATGGTGCCCGCAGCAGGTACCCTACTGATTTCCCATCTGCCGTGACCGGGCTGTCATCAGTCGAGGTGACGTCTACCTTGACATCGTTATTTAGGTCAGTAATTAGTGCTACCGCCCCGGTTTCATTGTTGGCCAGGGGTGCGCCAATTGCCAAGTCGTCGTCTTCGTCCCCATTTAGGTCACCGGTAGAGGTGATGGCGGCCCCGAAACGAGCGTCTGCGTCCCCAGTTGCGGTCATGGTGATCGCGCCTGAGCGCGGTTCTACAATTTGTACTTTTCCCACCTCAGACATTCCGAGCGCGAACGTGCCGTCACTTAGTGCAACTACCACTTCAATATTTGCGCCCAGATCGAGGGGCTTTCCTTGGCGCTCGCCGGTGGCATCGTAGAAGTAGAGCTTGTGTCCGGATGCTACTGCCAACCTATTTCCACTGCTGGCCATGGCGCGGATGCCCGCGACCTCGACTTCTGCGGCCTTCTTCAGTCCGGCACTGTAGATGAAGATTTTATTTTTCGCTGCCACGGCAAGACGAGTCGAATCTGGTAGGCAGGCTGCTGCAAGGCCGTACCCTTCCGCCTCTTCTGAGACAGTCTTCACCGCATTCTGTTCTTCGATACTACGAGTTACTTCGTCATTGTCAGACCCGTACGGAATATATGGAACCGCGTAGGTTTTACGCTTTTGCGGGTTGGTGAAAATCATGTCTGCCAGGTCGTCACCGGTAATATCGCACCCTACCGCGGGCACGTGACCAGCGTCGGGGTAGGTAACCCTATCGGTGCGGCGAGCCACGTCGTTGAAGCGGGTGCCGTCTACGGCTGACCACTTAGGCAGGTTTGAGTCTGCTCCGGTTGCAGGTTTCTCTGCAGCATTTGCCGCAGGGATAATGGTTGCGCAAAGGAGTGCGGCAGCGATGCCTGCGCTTCCCCTGCGGAATCTTGCAAATTCCACGCAAGGTCCTTTCCAAGAAACAAATAAGACCTACTTAGGGTAGCCTAAGCTACTACTTATTTGCATTTGGGGCACCTGCCGCAATGTTTGGTGTTGTGCCGCTAGGCTTGGCGCTTCTTCACGAAACCAAGTCGAACACGCGAAACATGGCATTGTCGACCAAGGTTTACGAAACTAGACCAAGGCTCGCGAAAGCTGCCGAAAGCAAAAAGGAGGGCGGCCCCGGCAAGGACCGCCCTCCTTTAGCGCTTTTATTTAGGCGTGTTCACGCATTGCGGTGGCGCGGCCCGCTTCGAGCCGGGCTACCGGAACACGGAACGGCGAACAGGACACGTAAGCCATGCCCAGTTCGTCGAAGAAGCGCACCGATTCGGGGTCGCCGCCGTGCTCGCCACAAACCCCAAGCTTGATGTTCGGCTTTGTAGAGCGGGCGTTCTGCGCACCCATTTCGACCATGCGGCCAACACCGCGGCGGTCGATCGTTTCGAACGGGGAGACACCCAAAATGCCCTTTTCTAGATACTCGGGGAAGAACACGCCCTCGACGTCGTCACGGCTGAAGCCCCAAGTGGTCTGGGTCAGATCGTTAGTGCCGAAGCTGAAGAAGTCGGCCTCTTCGGCAAGCGCTTCCGCAGTGAGGGCGGCGCGCGGCAGCTCGATCATGGCACCGATTGGAATATCGAGTTTCACATCGTATTCCTCCTCGATGGAAGCGATGATCTTCTCGGCTTCCTCGCGTACATAGCGCAGTTCGTTCACGGACCCGACTAGCGGCACCATGATTTCTGGACGCGGATCCTTGCCTTCCTTCTTTAGCCTGGCGGCAGCGCCGATGAGCGCGCGGATCTGCAGTTCGAATAGGCCGTCGAAGTAGAGGCCGAGGCGGACGCCACGAAGTCCCAGCATCGGGTTAGCTTCGTGCATGCGCCGCACTGCCAGCAGCATCTTCTTATCTTCTTCGCACTGTTCACCCTTCGCTTCTGCCACGGCCACCTTCACTTCGAGGTCGACCAGGTCAGGCAGGAATTCATGGAGCGGCGGGTCAATCAGACGCACGGTCATAGCCTTGCCATCCATGATCGGCAGCATCTGCTCAAAGTCGCCAGTCTGCAACTTTTCCAGTTCGTCCAGGGCATCCTGGCGTGCCTGCGAATTGGGCTCGGAAAGAATAGCGCGCTCAATCAGCTTGCGCCGCTTGCCAAGGAACATGTGCTCGGTACGGCACAGGCCGATTCCCTGTGCGCCGAAGTCTACGCTTCGCTGCGCGTCCTCGGGAGTATCCGCGTTGGCACGCACATCCAGGGCGCGCCGCGAATCAGCATGTTCCATGATGCGTGCTACCGCGTGCACCAGGTCTTCGTCTTCCTTCTTGCCCTTGCAAGCTTCCAGACCGGCATCAAGACCGTGGGTCAGGTAAGTGGTAACCGGGGAATCCTCGACTGCCACTTCCCCTTCAAACACTTCGCCGGTAGTGCCGTCGATCGCAATGGTGTCGCCAGAGTGGAAGACCTTATCGCCAATGCGCAGCTCCCGCGCCTTGGCATCAATGTGCAGGGCTTCGGCGCCACAAACACAGGTCTTGCCCATGCCGCGCGCAACCACTGCCGCGTGCGAAGTCTTTCCGCCACGAGCGGTGAGTACGCCCTCGGCCGCCACCATGCCCGGCAGATCGTCGGGGTTAGTCTCGCGGCGCACCAAAATCGCCTTCTTACCCTCGGCGGCAAATGCCTCGGCCTCGTCATTATCAAAGACGACACCGCCAACGGCAGCACCCGGCGAAGCAGCCATGCCCTTAGCGATCATGGTGCGATCAGCACTGACGTCGAACTGCGGGAACATCAGCTGAGTCAGCTGCGCACCGGTGACGCGCTCGAGCGCCTCGTCCTTAGTAATCAGCTTCTCGTCTACCAGCTGGGTAGCAATCCGGAATGCCGCCGCAGCAGTACGCTTGCCCACGCGGGTCTGCAGCATCCACAGCTTGCCGCGCTCGATGGTGAACTCGATGTCACACATGTCCTTGTAGTGCGTCTCCAGCGTACGCATGATGCCCAGCAGCTCGTCGTAAGACTTCTTGTCCTGCGTTTCGAGGTCGGACAGCGGGTGCGTATTGCGGATACCGGCAACCACGTCCTCGCCTTGAGCGTTCATCAGGTAGTCGCCGTACACGCCCGAGTGCCCCGAAGAGGGGTCGCGAGTAAAGCAAACACCAGTACCGGAAGTCTCGCCCATGTTGCCAAACACCATGGTGCAAATATTTACCGCCGTGCCCAGCGTGTGCGGGATGCGCTCGCGGCGGCGGTAAATGTGGGCGCGCTCGGTGTTCCAGGAACGGAACACGGCCTCAATACACTGATCTACCTGTTCGCGCGGATCCTGCGGGAAGGGCTTGCCAGTCTGTTCCTTGACGATCTCCTTAAACTGTTCGGTCAGTTCCTTCAGATCGTCGGTGCTGAGGTCCATGTCCAGCTTGACGCCGCGCTTTTCCTTCATTGCCTCGAGGGCGTCAGAGAACAGGTCCCCGTCTAGGTCCAGCACTGTCTTGCCGAACATCTGCACTAGTCGGCGGTAGGAATCCCAAGCGAAGTGGGCATCCCCTGCTACCTCGGCGAGTCCTTCTACCGACTTGTCGTTTAGGCCAACGTCCAGGACGGTCTCCATCATGCCGGGCATCGAGAATTTTGCGCCGGAACGGACCGATACCAGCAACGGATCCTTGGCATCGCCCAGCTTGCGCCCCAGCTTGTCTTCTACTGCACGCAGGTAGCGGGTTACTTCAGTACCCAAAGATTCGGGGACTTCGCCGTCCTTCAGGTAGGCGCGGCAAGCGTCGGTGGTGATAGTGAATCCCGGGGGAACGGGCAAGCCTAGCCGCGTCATTTCTGCCAGGTTAGCGCCCTTGCCACCCAGCAGGTCTTTCATGTCTTTGTCGCCTTCAGAGAAGTCGTAGACGTACTTGACCATCGTTAATTGGCCTCCATTGGTTCAATTTTGATGAAAAATGCAATTCGCTTCTTCCGGGTAGATTCTAGCAACTTTGGGACGTAAGACACTATTTTTGAAAACAAACAGTCTCACCTGCATAAACATCCCATCCCAAACACATCCACTCTGTGATGTTCGTCCCACTCGATTCCTTACCGAACGGTAGTATGGCATGCTACGCAGTCGCGAATTTAGGTCACGTTTACATAACAGCCCTATACTGAGGGCATGTCGGAAGAGGTAGAAATAAGGCACTCCCCGCAGCGGCGAACTCCTCCCGCTCCTTACAGCGGTCTACGGCGTAGCGCCACTTCGCCGAAGCCTAAGCCGACTTCCCATAAAGCGCCCCCGCGCCCGGGCCGCGCTCCTCGCGCTCACTCGATTCCCCGCCTCCTCCCAATTGCGGCCGTGCTGACACTGGTGGCGGGCGTTGGCATTGGCGCGCTGGCGGGCAACCATTCCGGGGCGGCGCAAAAGAGGGCAGCCTCCGTCAACCCTCCGACCACTATTTCGAAGAGCGTGAAGAAGGAAGCTCAGGACGGACCCAAAATGAGCCTCACGCCCTCGGATCACTTACAGGGAAATAAGGTCCCCACGGGTTGGAACGGCAAGGCCATCCCCGCGTCGGGTACGGGCGCCCACCCAGCGGTAACGGGTACTATCGCCGGCCTCAGCGCCGACCGCCAGATCACTTTTAGCGTCGAGGTCGAAGACGGACTCCCCATTGACAAGCAGGTGGCGGCCGACTCGATTTTTCAGATCTTGAACGACCCGCGCGGTTGGTCCCAAGGAGGGCAAGTATCGTTTACGCGCACTGACAAGAACCCGCAGATGCGGATTGTGCTCGGCTCGCCCACCCTGATCGATTCCATTTGTGCCCCGCTAGATACAGATGGCGAATACAGCTGCAACAATGGCAACTTCGTCGCCCTCAACGCGAAACGGTGGACTGCCTCCGCTGACCTGTGGCGCAATGCGGGTAAGAGCGACGACGATTACAGAATCTATCTAGTCTCGCATGAAGTAGGCCACTTTTTGGGTCATGGGCACGATTTTGAATGCCGCGAGGACGGGCTTGCCAAAGTGATGATGCAGCAGACCGGCGGCATGGTCACCCAGTGCACTCCGAACGGGTGGGTAAACCCCACCGCGAAGCCGTAAACTAGGTCCACCTAACCTAATCTGAAAATTTAGGGGCGCCGGCGCACAGACAGCTTATTTTCCGCAAAAATACGTTAAACTGCGCTAATTTGCTTTCTTGCGATCTGTAATTTGAAATGCCTATGATCACCCTTAGATAGTGTTGCCTTACCTTATGGAGCACTGTTGATCCTATCTAATAAGAGGTGAAATCCTGTGAGCCCTACGCGGTCATCGAAGACGCAACTGCGCGGTCTTCTACTGCTAGTTTTTGTTGCTTTACTAGTATTCTCATTAGCTCCTAACTCGTTAGCCGACGAGGGCGGAAAGTGGACCCAGGTAGCAGAGCGAATAGGAACCAACCTAGACAAGGCCCAGAAAGCCCTGGACAAGGGCGACAAGGACGGCGCCAAAGAGGCCATGCAGGAGGCCCGCTACGGCGAATTTGTTCGCACCGGCTTTGAGTCTGCCGTAAACGGCAAGATCTCGGGTGGAGACGCGTCCCATTCGGACATGGAGTTCGGCGCCCTCAGCCAGGCCATCAAGAAGGGCGACACCGCCGAGGCCAAGAGGATTATCGACGGTCTAAAATCCCACATCAGCGACAACGCGAGGGTGCTAGACGGCGGCACTGTCAAGACCAAGGACCTGCGCGTCAGCAACGGCAAGTGGGGCCAGGTGGCCACCACCATGAACGGCATCTTGGATCAGGCGGTAAAGGAGTCCAAGAAGGGCAATGCCGACACCGCTAAAGACAAGGTGAACGAGGCCTACTACGGCCACTACGAGACCACCGGCTTTGAAAAAATGACCGGCGCCCGCGTCAACGGCGCCCGCGTTTCCTCTATCGAGCTTGAATTCTCGCTGATCAAGAAGGCTATTTCCGAAAAGAAGACCGACGAGGTAGCCCAGCGTATCGATCAGCTGAAGCCCCAGCTGATCGAAGATGCCAACAAGCTTGACGGCTTCGATGGTTCTGGCAAGTCCGCCGGCGGATCAACTTCCATCTTCCTTGGCTCGTTCCTAGTGATCCTGCGCGAAGGCATGGAAGCAATCCTGGTGGTAGCTGCCGTCATCGCCTATCTGGTGAAGGCCGGTCACGCCAACAAGACCAAGTACGTGTGGATGGGCGCGGCTATCGCGCTTTTGATGTCCATTGGCCTAGCAGTAGCCTTCTCAGAACTCGCCTCGCTGGCAGGCAAGAACCAGGAGCTGCTGGAAGGTCTAACCGCACTGGTTGCCGTGGCAATGCTGATCTGGGTCTCTAACTGGATGTTGGGCAAATCCAACCAGAAGGCGTGGGACAAGTTCATCAAAGACAAGACGGACACTTCCCTTACCCGCGGCTCGCTCATATCGCTGGCATTCGTTGCCTTCTTGGCAGTGCTCCGCGAGGGCGCAGAAACCATCCTGTTCTACCAGCCCGTTATCGCCATGGCAGGCGACGACATGCACCTGGTGTGGATCGGCTTGGCAGTGGGCGTTGTCTGCCTAGTCATCATCTACGCCCTCATCCGCATCTTCAGCGTGCGCATCCCGTTGCGCCCGTTCTTCATCGTGACCTCCATTTTCCTTGCGATCATGGCGTTCACCTTCACCGGCTCGGGCATCAAGGAACTGCAGGAGGCAGACGCCTTGCCTGCTACCCCGCTTGATGGCTGGCCCACCGTAGACCTCTTGGGAATTTACCCCAGAGTCGAGAACCTGCTTGCACAAGCTATAGTTCTCGTGATCATTGGCGGCCTGTTCGTGTATGCCTACCTCAAGCAGAGGCGTGCACGCGCGCTAGATGAAACAAAATAGTACCGTCTCAATACAACATGGAGATATAAATGAAAACCTCTCTGAAGCGTCTGACCGCGCTGGTGGCGGGGCTTGCTCTGGCGGGCTCGATGACCGCTTGCTCGGCAGGCCATGACAAGGGTGCCGACTCCGCTAAGGATTCCTCTACCTCGCAGAAGGCTGACGACAAGGCTGACGAGGAGAAGGATGGAGGCGACGAGGGCGGCTTCAAGGAACAGCCGATCGGCGATGACGTCTACGAAGGCCCCATCAAGATCTCGGCCGTCTACTTCCAGCCCGTCGAAATGGAACCCAAGATGGGTGTCTCTGCTGCTGAAGCTTCCATGCACCTTGAAGCAGACATCGCAGCAGTCAAGGACAACAAGCTTGGCTACGGCGCAGGTGACTTCATTCCTGGCCTGACCGTCAAGTACGAGATCCTCGGCAAGGACGGCAACAAGGTTCAGGACGGCACTTTCATGCCCATGAACGCCTCCGACGGCCCGCACTACGGCCTAAACCTGCCTAAGCTGGAGGCCGGCGACTACACCCTGCGCGTCAGCGTAGAATCGCCTGAGGCCAACGGCTGGATGCTGCACACCGACAAGGAAACTGGCGTTCCGGGCAGGTTCTGGACCAAGCCGATCGTTGCTGAGTTCAAGAATTGGCACTGGGATCCCGCGACCTCCCCGTGGTGGTAAATCAATCTAGATAGGTAGGAAAGATAGTGCTCGAACAACTGGTACAAGTAGTCGCTTCACTGCTACTCGTGTCCCTAACGTTGGGAGCACTGTCGCCTACCCTTGCACTGGCAAGTGGCGGGGACCCGGTTCGTCCGGGTTCCCGCCCTGTCTTGTGGGGCACGGTGCTGGGGGCCCTGTTGGGGCTGGCGATGGTCATTGTGCACCTGTATTCCATTATTCGTTTTGACCGGCAGCACCTAACGCTGACTACCTTGGAGCCGACTATTGGCTTGGGACTGGTAACGCTGGTGCTCATCTGGATCAATGGGCGGAAAACGCTGAAGGCGATGCCGCTTTCGCCCTCTGATAGGCCGGTCCGCCGCCCGTGGGCGCTGGCAGCCCAGCTGTGCGGTTCCCTGTGGGTTGTCCTAACAGTGTTCAGGGCCAGCCAGCAGGTTTACATGCAGGCACGCACCTTCGTTCCCGTGGGTGCCACTTTCTTTTCCACTCCCACTTTCTTGAACATTGTGGGCTACTGCCTGGGACTAGCGCTGGTGCTGGTGGCCGGACTGGGGGTCGCCCGCATGTGCCGCGTGCGTCCCACCTTCGCGCTAATCATTACTACCCTGTTCATGCTGCTCGTTAGCTCCGGGCACGTGTTTTTGCTGCTGCGCCTGTTGTACTCGATCAGGGCGATCTACCTGGTTCCTGCCGGCGTAGCATTTTTGACTTTCCTGGTAAACCACGAACCGATGCTCACTTTCGCAGCCGTGGCTATTACCGTTTGCGCCGCCATCTACCTATACGTACGAGGACGGGCACTAAAGATTTCCGGGCCGAACCCGGCTGCGAAGAGGCTCAAGAGGGCCCGCTCGCGCTCGATGCGCAGGGCAGGCTGGACCAACGTAATTGCCATGGTCATCTCGCTGATCGTGCTGACTGTGGGCGCTCACTTTGCTAGCGGCGAGATCCAGCTGTCCCCTCCGGAGGCATTCCAGGAAGAGGGCACCAACGTGGTGATCCCGCTAAAGCAGATTGACGACGGACACCTGCACCGCTTCGAGTACCCGACCAAGGATGGCACCAAGGTACGCTTCATCGTCATCAAGAAGGCCGGCAGCGCCTACGGCGTAGGCTTGGATGCCTGCGACATTTGCGGCGCCTCCGGCTACTACGAAAAAGATGGGCATGTCATTTGCAAGCTTTGCGAAGTAGCAATGAACATTGCGACCATCGGGTTCAAGGGCGGATGTAACCCCATCCCACTGGAGTACTCGGTGACTGAGGGCAAACTTACCGTCCCCAAGTCCGCCCTCGAAGGTTCGGTAAAGATTTTCAAGTAAGGCGGAATATATGTTTTTGCGAATGATAAAAGGAGCCCTATTCCGCCAACGTGGGCGAAGGCTCATGATCATGGCAACGGTAGCTCTGGGCGCCTCGGTGGCTACCGCAATGCTGTCTGTCATGTTCGGCGTTGGCGACAAGGTCTCCCAGGAACTGAAGGCTTACGGCGCAAATATTGTGGTTCGCCCCAAGGGCGCCGCGGTGATTCAGGACTTGTACAACTTCAAGCAGAGTCAACGCCAGCAGTCCTACTTGAAGGAAGATTCTCTGGGCAACATCAAGACGATCTTCTGGACCTACAACATTTTGGATTTCGCTCCCCTGCTGGACACTGACGCGCAGGTTGGCGGTAACACTGTGCGCGTGGTTGGCACCTGGTTCAACAAGCACATGGATCTACCGTCGGGCGAAAAGTATGACACGGGCCTGGAAAATCTGCGGGGCTGGTGGAAGCTGCAGGGCAACTGGCCGGTGAAGGGAGACACCAGGGGCGCCATCGTAGGTGCGAAGGTGGCCAAGGATGCGAACATCAAGGTGGGTGATACTTTCACCATTTCCGAGGAAGGCGCTTCCGCTGCCGTGACCGCTCGCGCGATCGTAAATACCGGAGGCGAAGAGGACCGGCAGGTGTACGCCGACATTTCGGTGCCACAACAGTTGCTGAAGAAGCCCGGCGCCGTGGGGCAGGTAGAAGTTTCGGCGCTTACTACCCCTGACAACGAACTGGCCCGCAAGGCAGCGAAGGACCCCAAGTCCCTGTCAATTTCCGAGAAGGAAACCTGGTACTGCACCGCCTACGTCTCTTCCATCGCCTACCAGATTGAAGAGGCGATCCCCGACTCGGTAGCCAGGCCGGTGCGCGCGGTGGCCCAGTCGGAAGGCACAATACTAGAAAAGACCCAGTTGTTGATGGTCTTGGTGACGGTCCTGTCAATGGCAGGATCCGCCCTCGCCATTGCCAACCTAGTGACCGCTAACGTAATGGAACGCGCCCGCGAAATTGGGCTCCTAAAGGCCCTGGGCGCACGCGACCGCGCCGTGGCCGGGCTGCTACTTACCGAAATCGTTCTGATCGGCTTAGTCGGCGGGCTCGTCGGCTATGGGGCGGGAATCGGACTCGCCCAGCTGATCGGCCACCTGGTCTTCGGCTCGTCCATCACGGTAATCCCCGCAGTGGCAGGCATCGTAGCCGCCCTCGTCCTACTGGTAGTGGTAGGCGGGTCCATCCCAGCAGTGCGCTTCCTGCTGAAGCTGCGTCCGACCGAAGTGCTCCACGGGAGGTAAATCGTGAACAAACGCAAAATGTTTCTGCGCATGGTCATGGCCTCCATCGTGCGCCGCCGCTCGCGCGTGCTGGTAGCGATGCTGGCTGTAGCAATTGGCGCTACTACCCTGTCCGCCCTCGCCACGATTGCGGTGGACGTGCCCCGGCAGATGGCCCGGGAGATGCGCTCTTACGGCGCGAACATGGTGGTGCTGCCACAAGGCGAAGGCAAGACGCTGGACAAGAAAGTCGTCCAGGACGTGTCCAAGCAGGTGCCGGACGGCTCGCTGGTAGGCGCTGTGGGCTACGAATACCAGCCCATCACCATCAACGACCTCCCCTACGTGTCGGTGGGCGCAGACCTGAACGCGGTCCGCAAAATGTCCCCGTACTGGTACGTAGATGGTGCCTGGCCGAAGAAGGCCGGTAGCGTCCTTCTTGGCAAGCAGATTGCGAACGCAACAGAGGCAAAGCGCGGCTCGCAGATCGAACTGACCAAGCTGGCTGAAAAGCAAAGCTCGCAGCCCAAGCAGCCCTCCCCCACCGCGAAGGACGGCAGCATCGACTATTCGAAGTCTGCCCCGGGAGCTGGCGGGAAGACGCAAAAGCTAACAGTTGAGGTGGCCGGCATCGTCGAAACTGGTGGCCCCGAAGACGGCTTCGTCTACATGTTCCCGCAGGACATGCAACAGTTGACCGGGCACCCGTTTGCGCTTACCGTAGCCGAATTCTCGATTGCGGCTTCTTCGGATTCGCTGCAAAGCCTGTCGGAGAAGGTGTCCAAGAACGCCGACTACACCGCCACCCCGGTAGCGCGACTGGCCCACTCGGATGCATCCGTGCTGGACATGCTGCGCTCGCTGATGGTCATCATCACGGTGATCGTGCTGGCACTGATCATGATCGGCGTGTCCACCACCATGATGGCGGTAGTGACTGAGCGGCGCAACGAAATTGGTTTGCGCAAGGCACTCGGCGCTGAAGATAAGTCCATTGTCACCGAATTCTTGGGCGAGGGCGTAGTCCTAGGCCTGGTCGGTGGCGTCGCCGGGGCGGCCCTAGGCTACGGCCTGGCACAGGTGATCTCGCTGAACGTTTTCCACCGCACTGTGGCCCTGCACTGGTCGGTCATCTTCGGCACGATCATCCTGTCCATCATCGTATCTACGCTGGCCAGCGCCATTCCTGTGCGCCGAGCCGTTGAAGTCGATCCCGCCCTGGTACTGCGCGGAGAGTAAGGAGTTCAAAGTGAGTGAAGACGCCCTCTTGCAGCTGCAAGGCGTATCGAAGATCTACGGCGACCTGCACGCCCTGGACAACGTCGACCTGACTGTAAAGCAGGGAGACTGGTTGTCGATCGTAGGCCCGTCCGGGTCTGGCAAGACCACCATGATGAACATTATTGGGTGCATGGACACGGCCTCGAAGGGCCAGGTTACGCTGGATGGCCACGACATTTCCAAGGCCAGCAAACACGATCTGACGCAATTGCGGCGCGAAACCATCGGCCTAATTTTCCAGCAGTTCCACCTGATTGGGCACCTGACCGCCCTCGAAAATGTGATGGTGGCCCAGTACTACCATTCGCTGCCCGACGAGAAGGAGGCGCTAGCCGCCCTTGATCGGGTGGGGCTGGCGGAGCGTGCCGGCCACCTGCCCTCGCAGCTGTCCGGTGGGGAGCAGCAGCGTGTTTGCGTTGCTAGAGCGCTGATAAACTACCCCAAGCTGGTGCTTGCGGATGAACCAACCGGCAACCTCGACGAAAAGAATGAGCGCATTGTGCTCGACATTTTCAAGCAGCTGCACAAGGACGGCACCACGCTGATCGTGGTGACACACGACACCACGGTGGCCAGCCAGGGTACCCGCGAAATTCGCTTGGACCACGGCAAGGTGGTGGGCGAAGCTAACCACAAGTTGGGCGAAGGCTTCGACCGCACCGGCATTGGGTCAATCCTCAAGGAGGCAAAGTGAGCGCAAAGAAGTCGCTGCAACTGGCAGCGTTTGGCATGTTGGGGGCCGTAGTACTAAGTGCCTGCACCCCGCCACAGTTGGTGGACATGTCCAAGCCGCTAAAGGACGGCACTTTCGAGGGCGCCTCTAACCCCGACGAACAGGGCGCGGTTGGTACCGTGCAGATCACCGTCAAGGACGGGAAGATCACCGACACGAAATACCAGACCAAGACCGCAGACGGGCAGGTCAAGGACAAGGAATACGGCAAGACCAAGGGCGGCGAGGTAGGTAACCAGGAATACTACGAACGCGCCCAGGCGGTGGTCCATTCCTACGACCAGTATTCGAAGAAGCTGACCGAGGTGGGCGACCCCACGAAGGTAGACGTCATCTCGGGAGCAACGGTAGCCCACAGTCAGTTCTTGCAGGCCGCGGTTCGAGCCATTTACAAGTCGCAGGGAGTCAAGGATGACGGAGCGGTAGACAGCATCGACGTCCCGTCGTTGAAGTTGGATGACGAAGACTACTAAGGCAGCTCTTTCAGACCGCAGCCGTTTTGCCGTCCCCACCATGGGGACGGTAGCTACAATTACCACCGCTACCCCGCTACCTGACTCGGTAAAGCAGAAGGTGGCGGGCGAATTGTTTCGCCTGGAACAGCTGCTGTCTAAGTTTTTACCCGATTCTGACATCTCGAAGTTGAACCGGGGCGGGTGGGTACAAGTCCACCCGATGACCGGCCGGGTACTGGTTGCCACCATGGACCTCGCTGCGCTCTCGCAGGGGGCCTTCTCTCCCCTGATCGGTCGGCTGGCCCAGTTATGGGACGTCAAAGCCTACCTGGCCGCGTTAGCTGCCGGAACGACGCCTACTCTCCCCTCAGAGGACGCCATCGCTGCGGCCCGTGCAAGTTGCTCCACAGACCTTCTAGAACACGGCGGCGGACTCCGTTTCCGGCTTCGCGAAGGTAGCATGCTCGACCTCGGCGGGGTAGCAAAAGGGTACGCGGCAGATCGGGTCAGGGACCTGTGCGAACAGGAGGGAATAGAGCGGGCCCTGGTAGACATCGGCACCTCCTCTATAGCCACGCTGGGAGGCCCCTGGACTGTGGGGATCCGTGCAGGGGTCGACTCCATTTCGCAGGTGGTAGAGCTTTCCTCCCACACTTCGCTGTCGACCTCCGGAGACTACTTGCAGTGCTTGCCCGAGCTGGTATCGGGGCAGGTGGTGCACCACATCATCGATCCGGCCACCGGGCGTCCCGCCGCGAGTGGCACCCGCCAGGTTAGCGTTACTTGCGCGAACGGGATGCGGGCCGAGGTCTGTTCCACGGCAGCGCTGGTGGGCAAGATGCCTCCTGCTCTATTCGAGGGCGTAACCGTAGTGGCCCGTTCCTAGTCAGCAATCACGGCCACAGTGCATCCAGCAACACGCCCCAGGGTGAAGGGGCAACCGTATAGGCTGGCAAGACACTTCTCAGTGGCTACTTCAGCTACCGGCCCGAATGCGGCTACTCGACCGCGTGCCAAGGCCAGCACCGATCCGCCCAAGTAGAAGGCGTGGTTTGGGTCGTGGGTGGTAAGAACAATGGTTTTGCCCAGTTGCTGGTTCAGTTCGCGCAATTGTTTTAGCAGCATATGGGCGCGGGCGGGATCTAGATGCGAGGTCGGTTCGTCTAGCACTATTACCTTGGTGTCCTGGGCTAGCGCACCTGCTAGGGAACAAAGTTGGCGTTCGCCTCCCGAAATCTGGGAGTAGCCTTTGTCTGCCAGGTGGGTGATCCCCATTGTTTGCAGACACTGCTGGGCCACCTCGCGGTCGGCTTTCGAGGGCGAAGCGAAGTACCCCTGCCTTCCAGTGCGGGCCATAGTGACCACCTCGAGCACCGAGAAGTTGAATGCGGCGCGCAGCTGCTGGGGCACATATGCCACCTGGTGGGCAATCTGCTTGGGGGTGAGCGCACTTGCTTCCTTGCCCTGCAATAAGACCTTGCCGCGACCCGGTTTCAGGGACCCTACTAACAGTTCCAAGAGGGTGGATTTGCCGATGCCGTTTGGGCCTAGCAGGCTCAATATTTGCCCCGCCTCGATGCGGAAAGAAACATCGTGTAACACCTGGTGGGACCCGTAGGAGAAATCTAGGTGGGCAACCTCGATCATTCGAAGCTCACCCGCCCTCGCACTATCAGGAATAGGAAAATGGGTACCCCCACGATGCCGGTAAGCACCCCTAGTGGCAGTTCCCCAGAGGTTAGAGTCCGAGCCAACAGATCGATTCCTAGCAGCATCGTGGCTCCCATGGACAGGGAGGCGGCAAATACTTTGCGCATGTCGTTACCTACTATCATGCGAGCGAAGTGGGGCACCACTACCCCTACCCAGCCGACGATGCCGGCCACCGAAATTACGACGGCCGCTAGTACGGATGCGGCAAAAAGAACGACGGCGCGTTCTGTAGTCACGTTGATGCCGATTGACCGGGCAAATCTGTCGTCAAAACTGATAGCGTTCAGCCGCCACAGGAACGCCGCTATCACTACCCCGGCCACGGCGAGGGCGGGCAGGATAGACAGCAGCTGCGCAGTTGAGATGGCCGAGATGGAACCCATCAGCCAAAAGACAATCTGGGGCAGTTTTTCGTACGGGTCAGCAACGAATTTCAGGAATGACACAAGGGAGGCGAAGAAGGCACCTACCAGCATGCCCGACAGGATCAACGTGACCGGTCCAGACCGGGAGGCATTAGCCAGTAAGAAGGTGAGCCCAACCGATACGATTGCCCACCCCACGGCACTGGCCTGGATCAGGATGGAGGAGGCTCCGAAGATGATGGCCAAGCCAGCCCCAAAGCCGGCTCCGTTAGCTACCCCGAGCGTGTAGGGCGAAGACAGCGGGTTGTGAAAGATGGCCTGGTATACGGCACCGGCCCCCGCGAGCGCCGCCCCCACTAGGATGGCAGCGCCGATGCGGGGCAGGCGAACCGTGTACAGCACAGTTGCCATCTGGGGGTCGGCTTTGCCTACCAATGCCGCTAATACCTGCGACAGCGGGATGGGGAAAGCCCCGATTGCCGCAGCTGCCAAGGCCAGCGCGACCGGCACTACTACGAATCCGATTGCGCTGGCCAGGCGGGTAGTTTTACTCACTGACTTTGCCCTTGAAGAGGACGCCGTAGAAGGTCTTGTAGAAGTCTTCCACCCTCTTCTGGACGTAGTCGGCGCTTACCAGGTTCGGGTAGAACTTGTGGGCGAAGTAGGGTTCGCCCAGGGCCATCGAATCGGTATCGGGGTTACCCCACGGCTTGGTCCAGTATGGGGCCTTGATGACGTTGCCCTCCTTGACCGCGCGCATCGCCTGCCACTTCGGCGCGGTGGTCACTTCCTTGTACACCTCCGGGTAGCGGTCCTGCACCACTACATAGTCGGGGTCCCAGGCAAGGGCCTGTTCGAAGTTGTACTGCTTGTACCCCTGGATGTCGTCGGCAGCCACGTTCTTTGCGCCTGCGCGCACCATCTGGGCGCCCACGTACTTGTCGTTGCCGTAGGTTTGTTCGCCCTCGTTAGCAACTAGCACCGTCTTGGGTTCGGCAACCTTGCCAACTTTGTCTTCTACATATTTGCGGGACTGCGTGGTGAAGTCCCACAGTTTCTTGGCCTTTTCTTCCTTACCGGTCAGCTTCCCCAAGGTCTTTACGGACCATTCCAGCCCGTCGGTGTAGGCCTTGTCTGAATCTGCCAGCCGCGGGTTCTGGGCTTCTTCCTGCTTGCCCTCGGCACGCAGGGACACCGTGGCGTAGGGGATCTTTAGGCCGTCGAGCTTCTTCAGGTCTGCGGGATTGGCTTGGGAGGCGACGATGACGATGTCAGGTTTCAGCGCTGCAACCTGCTCGACGTTCATGGAGTCGAGTTGCCCCGGAGTGGGCAGCTTCTCGATTCCCGGGAACACATCGACCATGTAGTCTCCAAGGTTGCGTTTCCACTTCTGTTCGATGCCCACTACCTGTTTTTGGGCTCCCAGCTGGGCAAGGATGTCCGCGCTGTGGTGTTGCAGCACAACCATACGCTTCACGGGGACTTTGACCGACACCTGGTGGTCGGCCTGGTCTGTAAATTTCAGTTCCTTAGAGGCCTGCTGACTTTGGGAAGCAGACGTCTTCGCATCGGTATTTTTGGCCTGTTCTCCACAGCCGGCCAATGCCGGCACGAGCGCTAGCGGCAGCAGTGCAGCCAGGATTCTAGAGGTTCGCATTGGTATATCTACTTTCTATAAACATTCCGCAAATCCAGTGCGGTTCTTCATAAATTCAATCATAAATGGCAAATTAGCTACCCCTATCCCGCATCTGCGGACTACCTCAGCCTAGAATACTGGTCTATTGGTTTTCGCTTTTTCTGGATCTTGCGCTAGACCAGAATTACCGCCAAGATTGAGTCATGACGAAAAACAATGTCGCTAAGGGCGACGCAGAAAAAGAAGTTCGTACCGGTTCCCCTCTAGTCAAGCGCGGCTTGGCTGACATGCTGAAGGGCGGGGTGATCATGGACGTGGTCACTCCCGAACAGGCTCGTATTGCCGAGGACGCAGGCGCAGTTGCCGTAATGGCTCTGGAACGCGTTCCTGCCGACATTCGCGCCCAGGGCGGCGTGGCCCGCATGTCCGATCCGGATCTGATTGACTCCATCATCGACGAAGTGTCCATTCCGGTCATGGCAAAGGCCCGCATCGGCCACTTTGTTGAAGCACAGGTCCTGGAGCACCTGGGCGTCGACTACATTGACGAGTCCGAAGTACTCTCCCCCGCCGACTACGCCCACCACATCGACAAGCACGATTTCAAGGTCCCCTTCGTCTGCGGTGCTACCAACCTGGGTGAGGCGATCCGTCGTATTGCCGAGGGCGCGGCCATGATCCGTTCCAAGGGCGAGGCCGGCACCGGCGACGTGTCGGAGGCAACCACCCATATTCGCACCATTCGCGCGCAGATCGCGAAGCTGCAGGCCACCTACCAGGCCAACCCCGAGGAACTGTACGTTGCCGCTAAGGAACTGCAGGCTCCTTACGAGATCGTCGAGGAAGTGGCACGCGAGGGCAAGCTGCCCGTCGTCCTCTTCGTTGCGGGCGGTGTAGCCACCCCGGCAGACGCGGCCATGATGATGCAGCTGGGCGCCGAGGGCGTGTTCGTCGGTTCCGGCATCTTCAAGTCCGGCAACCCCGAGGCACGCGCAAAGGCGATCGTGAAGGCCGTTGCCCAGTACGACGATCCGGCAGTAGTTGCCGACGTCTCTCGTGGCCTGGGCGAGGCCATGGTTGGCATCAACGTTGCCGACCTTCCTGCCCCGCACCGCCTAGCGGAGCGCGGCTGGTAATGAAGGCACAGGTATTGCCCGGAACCCGCCAGTCGGGTTCCGGGCCTACTATTGGAGTTTTGGCCCTGCAAGGCGGGGTTGCCGAGCACGCTCAGATGCTTTCTGACCTGGGCGCCACGGTGCGCCTGGTGCGGAAAGAAGCAGACCTGGAATCCCACCTGGATGGCATCGTGTTGCCCGGCGGGGAATCTTCTACCATTGACCGGCTGCTGAAGATCTTCAATATGAAGCAGCTGCTGGCCGACCTGTTGGCAGACGGCCTGCCCTGCCTGGCTACGTGTGCCGGCATGATTTTGGTGTCCAGGAAGGTGCTAGATGCCGCCCCTGGCCAGACCAGCCTGGGGGTATTGGATACGACCGTCTCTAGGAATGTCTACGGCTCGCAGACTGCCTCGGCAGAAGTAACCTTGGATACCACCTTGGGGCCCGTTCGAGGCGCCTTCATCAGGGCGCCGAAGATTGTGCGCGTGGGTGAGGACGTGCAGGTGCTCGCCAGGCGCATGCCCGAGCAGGGGGGCCTTGAAGAAGATGGCGACATTGTTGCCGTCCGTGGGAACAACATTGTGGCCCTGTCCTTCCACCCGGAACTAACCGGGGACGCCACCTTCCACACCGACCTGCTAAACCGTCTGGCCTAGCGGCCCTCCGCCCTCAGGCAGCTCTTAGTTGCAGCCTGGGGGCAACGGCCGCGAGTCGGCAGACCACCCCTTAGGCATGGGCCCGTCGTACCCGTCTGGCACATAGACGCAGGTGGGATCGCTAGCCAAGGGGTCGCCGGTAAGTGCGTATGCCGTTGACCTGGAACCGCCACAGAAGTGGTTGTACTTGCACACCCCGCACTTGCCGTGGAATGCCGAGGGCGTGCGCAGGTCGCGCATAACCTGGCTGTTGGCGTACAGGTCAGCCAAGGGGGTGTCTTTTACCGAGCCCACGTGAATGGGCAGGAACCCTGACGGGTAGACGCCCCCAACGTGGTCAATGAATACGAAGCCAGAGCCGGAATTGATAGCCAAGGGCGTGCGTGGCAGCCGCGGCTTGCGGGCGTGCGCCCCTATCAGCCGCGTCGTCTCCTCGCTCAGCCAGTGGTAGAGCTCGCCGCGCTCGGGCAAAGCCTCGCCCTTTTGCTGTGCTTCATCGCGCTGGAAGGCAACGCGGCGGTATTGGGGCGCCTCCGTGGTTTTGATGGCGATTCGGTCCGACACGTCATGCAACCAGTGCAGCACGTCCTCGCGTTCGGCAGGACTGAGCATGTTCAGCTGGGATCCGCGCCCGGTAGGCACCAGGAAGAACACGTACCACATGAAGGCTTCCAGCTCTATGGCCTTCGCCAGCATTGCCGGTGCCTCGTGAATGTTGCCGCGGGTAAGCGTGGAGTTTATTTGCAGGCGGAAACCTACCTCGTTGATCCTGCGGGTGGCTTCGACCGTCTTCTCGAAAGTACCCGTAATGCCCCGAAAGGCGTCGTGGGTTTCTGGGGTGGCTCCGTCCATCGATACCGACATGGCCTTGCCGCCCGCGTCGCGCAGAGCCTGCAGCCGTTCGCGGGTGAACAGCGGGGTCACCGAGGGCGAAATCGATACGGACAGGCCCAAATCAGTGCCGTATTGGACAAGTTCCACCAGGTCTTTGCGTTCAAAGCAATCCCCGCCGGTGAACACCACTAGCGGCCGCGGCTTGTCATATGCCGCCAGCTGTTCCAGGAGGTTCTTCCCCTGCTCAGTGCTCAGCTGTCCGGGGGCAGCGTGCGGCTGCGCCTCGGCACGGCAGTGTTTGCAGACGAGGGCGCAGGCTCGCGTCACTTCCCAAATTGCAATAAATGGCTTTTTCGTTAAGTCGTGTCTAATCTGGCGAACCACCGGGTGCTTACGCGTTTTTCCAGTTGAGAGGGCATGTGGGTGGGGAGCCATCGCTCACTCCTAAATTCGGGTTTTTGACAGGCGCATTTTACTCGTCAGAAAACACGTGTGGGCGGGGCCTTCGCCCCGCCCACATTCTTATGTGCTTGTAATGCCTATTCGGCCTCTACCTGTTCTTCCTGCTGGCCCTCTTGCTGACCTTCTAGGACGGTTTCGCCCAGGTGGTTGAACACGAATTCCAGCGGATTGTCTGGATCGACGTCAACCTGCACGGACTCGCCATCCTTGAAATCGCCAAACAGGATCTTCTCGGACAGCGGATCCTCGATCTCGCGTTGAATAGCCCTGCGCAACGGACGGGCACCGAGCACCGGATCGTAGCCCTTGTCCGCTAGCAGTTCGCGAGCATCGGCGGTCAGTTCGATCTTCATGTTGCGATCGGCCATGCGCTCGGAAAGCTGGCCCATCATCAGGTCCACGATGCGCACGATCTCGTTGCGCTTCAGCGGCGGGAACACTACAACCTCGTCCACACGGTTTAGGAACTCGGGGCGGAAGTGCTGCTTCAGCTCTTCCGAGACCTTCGAGCGCATGCGGTCGTAGTCGGTAGACAGTTCCCCAGCGGCCTGGAAACCGGTCATGACTCCCTTATTGATGTCGCGCGTACCCAAGTTGGTGGTCATGATGATGACCGTGTTCTTGAAGTCGACCAGGCGCCCCTGCGAATCGGTCAGGCGGCCGTCTTCCAGGATCTGCAACAGGGTGTTGAAGATGTCCGGGTGGGCCTTCTCTACCTCGTCGAAGAGGACGACGCTGAAGGGCCTGCGACGGACCTTCTCGGTTAGCTCGCCGCCCTCGTCAAAGCCGACGTATCCCGGAGGGGCACCGAACAGGCGGGAAGAGGTGTGCTTCTCGCCGAACTCGGACATATCCAGTTGGATCAGGGCGTCCTCGTCGCCGAACAGGAATTCGGCCAGAGCCTTTGCCAGCTCGGTCTTGCCGACGCCAGTAGGGCCAGCAAAGATGAACGAGCCGCCAGGACGCTTCGGATCCTTCAGGCCAGCCCTGGTACGGCGGATCGACTTGGACAGGGCCTTCACGGCCTCATCCTGGCCAATGATGCGCTTGTGCAGCGCGTCCTCCATGTGCAGCAGCTTGGCAGATTCGGTCTCGGTTAGCTTGAACACCGGGATGCCGGTAGACATTGCCAGCACCTCGGCGATGGATTCCTCCGTCACCTCGGCGATGCGGTCCATGTCGCCGGACTTCCACTCGGATTCCTTCGACGCCCGCTCCTCGGACAGCTTCTTTTCCTGGTCGCGCAGGGATGCAGCGGCTTCGAAGTCCTGATCGTCGATCGCCGATTCCTTCTTGCGGCGCACGTCGGCAATCTTCTCGTCAATCTCGCGAAGTTCCGGCGGCGCGGTCATGCGGCGAATGCGCAGGCGGGCACCGGCCTCGTCGATCAAGTCGATCGCCTTGTCCGGCAGGAACCGGTCAGAAATGTAGCGGTCGGAAAGTGTTGCCGCTGCCTTGATGGCCTCGTCGGTGATGATGACGCGGTGGTGCGCTTCGTACCGGTCGCGCAGCCCCTTCAAGATCAATTCCGTCTCTTCAACCGTGGGCTGTTCCACCCGAACCGGCTGGAAACGGCGTTCGAGGGCGGCATCCTTTTCGATGTGCTTGCGGTACTCGTCGTTAGTGGTGGCACCAATGGTCTGCAGCTCGCCGCGGGCAAGCATCGGCTTCAAGATGGAAGCCGCATCGATTGCGCCCTCGGCGGCACCCGCACCTACCAGGGTGTGGATCTCGTCAATGAAAAGAATAATGTCGCCGCGAGTGCGGATTTCCTTCAGTACCTTCTTCAGACGCTCTTCGAAATCGCCACGGTAACGCGAACCGGCCACCAGCGAGCCCATGTCCAGACTGTAAAGCTGCTTGTCCTTCAGGGTTTCTGGGACGTCGCCAGCCACAATCGCCTGTGCCAAGCCTTCGACAACGGAGGTTTTGCCCACGCCGGGTTCGCCAATAAGCACCGGGTTGTTCTTGGTGCGGCGGGAAAGGATCTGCATGACCCTTTCCATTTCGTTCTTCCTGCCAATAACCGGGTCCAGCTTCTGTTCGTGGGCCGCCTTGGTCAGGTTGCGCCCGAACTGGTCCAAGATGGCCGAGCCGGACTTTTGCCCCTGTGGCGAGGAGGAGCCTCCGACGCCGACGGTTTCCCCGCCCTCGGCCTGCCCGCCCTGGTAGCCAGAAAGCAACTGGACTACGTTGTGGCGCACAGTCTGTAGGTCAGCCCCCAGGTTGGTTAGCACCTGGGCGGCCACGCCCTCGCCCTCGCGAATTAGGCCAAGCAGAATATGTTCGGTGCCAATGTAGTTGTGGCCGAGCTGAAGAGCCTCGCGCAAAGACAGCTCGAGTACCTTCTTGGCGCGCGGAGTAAACGGGATGTGCCCGGGGACAGGCTGATCGCCCGAACCAATGATGGTCACTACTTCGTCGCGCACCTTGTCGCGGGATACGTCCATCATCTCTAGGGCTTTGGCGGCAACCCCTTCACCCTCAGTGATGAGCCCCAACAGTAGGTGTTCAGTGCCGATGTAATTGTGGTTGAGGTTTCGAGCCTCGTCCTGCGCCAGCACGATGACGCGGCGGGCCCGATCTGTAAACCGCTCGAACATGAAACTCCCTTTTGGCGATTGCAAAAACTGCTTCCATTATGGAGGCTTCGCGCGCCCCCTTGCGGCAATGTTCGCTGCCAGCACAGGTTAAAGGGCGCCCCTTTCGGTAGTGGGGACGCCCTTTAGGTTGACTATTTAGTGCCGCTAGTTGGCTCAGACCAGCGCTTTGACTTTAGCTGGCCGGATCATGGCGTAGACCGTAATCCCGGGCAGCGTAGCCACGTCCGCCACCGTCTCGAAGCCAAAGCGTTTGTATAGCCGCTGGCTAGCGGGGGTGGTCGATTCCAGGAACGCCGGAGCCGGGTCAGAATCGATGATGCCCAACCGGTACTGCAACAGCTTCGAGCCGATGCCCTGCCCACGCGCTTCGGGGGCCGCCCCGAGCGTGCGCAGGTACCAGTGCTTTTCCTGAGGGCGGAATGCTTCCACCTTGCTTTCGTGGAAGCGTTCGCGCCGCCCGCTTGGAGTAAAGCGTTCAAAAATGTCCAGCAGGGTGTTGCGAATCTTGTTCACCTTCCCGTCTGGAGACTGGGAGGTAAGGGCACCGATCACCTTGCCGGTTTCCTCGTCAATCGCCACGTCGAGTGTGGAGATGTAGCCGATTTTTAGGCCTAGCGTTACGTCTGCGGCCATAAGTTTGCGGCAGGCTTCTTCGCTGGGAAACATTGCCCTGCACGAGGGGTCGTTAGCGAAGGCATCTGCGAAAATCTGTGCGGCTTGTCTAATCTGTTCGTTACTATTTGCTTCTTGGATGCGAACCAATTTCTGTTTATTCCTCGCATTTCTAAATTTATCCGCTCTTCTAAGTTAGCAAAATTAGACAAAAACGCAAGCTATTGTAGGGCGAATCACGCGGGGCGGTTCTCTAGTTTCGGGCAAAATACTGCCGGGATGGGCAGCGAGTGGCAGCGTCCGCCGCAAATCATTGCAGATTACAGAAAACCCGATTATTGGTCGTTTTATCTGCGCTTTCAGGGGCGCAAAAATCAAAGAGTAAAAGGTTTTATTTTTTTCGTTTTAGCCATTTTCCTTTCGAGGCCAACGGGTTTTTCTATGTCGTCTTTTCAG